>NZ_BHZE01000018.1 GCF_003851885.1 Thermaurantimonas aggregans
CAAAAATCAATTTTTTGAAATATCACTACCAAAAACCTGCTTTAAGTCTAATTCATTTTTTGTAACATTAAATACCATTTAAAAACTGATAAAAAAAAGCTGCCCTCTTTTAGGACAGCTTCTTTTTATGCCATACTTAGTTCTTTTAAAATCTGCGTTGCGTGATTTTTTGTATCGACTTTTGTAATCACTTTTATAATAGTTCCATGTTCGTCGATCACAAAGGTTTCGCGGTGAATACCTTCGTATTCTTTGCCCATAAATTTTTTCTTACCCCACACTCCAAAAGCTTCGATCACCTTGCGCTCGGGATCTGAAATTAGGGTAAAAGGCAAATTGTACTTTTCAATAAACTTTTGATGTGACTTTTCGCTGTCGGTACTCACCCCTACCACTGCAAATCCCTTAGCAGTGAGCGATTCGTAGCTATCGCGCAGGCTACAAGCTTCTGCAGTACAGCCGGGAGTGTCGTCTTTCGGATAAAAATACACAATCAGCTTTTTGCCGGCGAAGTCTGATAGTTTTACTGTGTTGCCATTTTGGTCTTTTCCTTCAAATGCTGGGGCTTTGTCTCCTTCTTTGAGATGTGTCATGACATTTCGAATTTTATGCAAAAGAAACACCGTATAGTTGGTAGAATGTTTACGACGAAAACCATTTTACGCCTCCATAGATTACAGCTAGCCATGCAAGCCCTTTGATCAGAAAGAACATAAACAGCAGTATGGCCACCTTCCAACCGGCCTCAGCTATTAAGCCTTTCCAGCCTTTTTCACGTAAAATGAGTTGATATTTCTTAATCATTCGTTTTACTAAAAAATAAAAGCCTGAGCTGTAAGCCGGATTCTGTAATCCACCGGAGTGGATTTTCTGTCATTTATCTGATGCGGCCTACCCGCTGCTCCTAGCGTACCGGGCCAGTGCGCAGACATAGCACGTATGTCGTTGGCAGCTTATTTGGCCTTGCTACGCACAAGGTTTGCCGAGCCTCCTCCGTTACCGGAAGGAGCGGTGGGCTCTTACCCCACCTTTTCACCCTTACCTCTCGGTAAGAGAGGCGGTTTGTTTTCTGTGGCACTGTCTGTCAACAGCCCTTTATGACTGTTGCCCTGCCTTTCGGCAGGTATGCTGCCCTGTGTAGTCCGGACTTTCCTCACCGATTGCTGTGAAACAATCAGCGCGACAGAACGCTCAGGCTTTTATTTACTCATTGCCTCAAAGGTAAGGCCAATTTTTTTCAGTTCAGCACGATTACTTTGGTTTTTTTGATAATCACACCTTCTTCGTTTTGAATGAAAAGTTGATACACGCCGTTTCGCAGAGGTTGTGTGTCAAACGTAAACCTGTTTGCACCCCGGCGCACATCAGCTGTAGATAAAAGTATTTGATTCGCAAATCCGTGATTTACAGGGGTCAGTACAAAGCGAAGTCTTTGTGGCTGTTCGAGTACAAACTCTACCTCAAAAAATCGATGTGCCGGATTGGGGAAAAGCTTAAACTCAGAAGCGAAGTTAAAAGGGGCAGGCTCATCGGCTAATTTTGATGGAGTAAGTAGCGCTATTCGGGTCTCTGGTCTTCGGTTTGTTTTTGAACCGTATCCGGCAGCCAAAACCCAACCAGGCATGTGATATAAACGCTGTGCACCTGAGTAGTCGCCCCAGCGCTCATAGAAGCGCTGTACCCCTATGCCTATCACATCTACGTAGCTGTTTCCCCGCTCGATTTCAAGTCGCTCAGAAAGCAAACCTTCGGAATTCACATAGCAGGCGCTCATACCTGATGGATAATCTCTACCACTATGGTTAAAGGTGATAATAGCGTCGTTTTCGAGCACATGTCTGCCAGTGTAACTGATGGCCGGAAAACCAAAATCGAGGGAATCGTCGTAAAACACTGTAGAACTTACTCTTGGCTGCTGGCTCTCAGGTCTCTCTACTCTGCAGTAGACAAATCCTGCTCCATTGATAGGGGTTATTGTATTGTGCACGAAGTGCAATATGTTGTTTTCATAGAAGCCATCTTGCACGCGCGCATCTACACAGTCAAACCGATGGTTTTGCATTTGTTGGGCATCAGGCGGTAAGCCGTAAGGGGTACTTGTGTTAAATTCTTTTATTTTCAATGTGCTATTGGTGGTTTTACCCTCCACGGTGACTAGAAAGTAGCGATTGCTTTGGGCGGCTAAATTTTCATTGGAAAGCAAGAACATTTTGTCGCCATAGTGGCCGCTTCCGCCTTTTATAGGAGTGAAGTTAAACATCGGACGGAGCGTATCAACACCATCGGATTTGTAGCGGATGTTGTAGAAGTATTTGGTAGCTAATGAAGTGTCGCCTCTGTAGCCGGCTTGCTTGTCCACTTGCCAAAAGGTAGATTCTACATAACCACTGTTGTTAAAGGATCCGTTTAGAAATGTATTGAAGGTAATGAAAAGGTCGCTATTACTAACGGCTAAGTGCGGGTAATCGCTCCAAGTTTGGTTGTTGAGCGGATTGCCATTCAGCACATACAAGTTCCATCCGTCGAGGTGTGGCAAACTACTCTTGCTGAAGGCTACTACGATTTTTGACGTTTGCCAGGTAAATCCGTTTAGAATTACCATAATAAATCGATCTTCGTCAGGGTCGTAAAGGATTCGAGGGTCATATTTGGTATCGGTAAGCCCGGTAGGATTGCAAAACTGCTGAAGTGATTGCACCGAGAGCAGCGTGTCGTTTTTTAAATCATAAATAAATATGTTTGTGTTAATTACAGACACAAGAATGTTTGCTTCAGAGATAGCTATGTGGTTGTCGTTTGGTGCAGAGCCGTTGTACACATTGCCTTCAAATTGACGTTCAAGTACAGGCTTTTCTATTGCTGATGTGGTTCTTTTTTTTGACGAAAGTCTTGGTAGCTGATGAATGCTATCTTTCAAGTGGCGCAAATACGCGCGAAATCCCTGTCCACCCGGATACGGGGCTTCGAGATGTTGAACAGCAGCAAAATAGTCAATAGATGATGGGCTGGTCGAAAAAAACGGACCCTTGGCTTGGATAGATACATCTTCGTAAAAGAAGTCGAGCCTTTGAGCCCAAACTAAATCAACAGAACAAAGCAGAAATAGAAAAGGAAAAATTTTTTGCATGATAATCACAGCTTTCTTACGGCTAAGATAATTTACAATTTCTCTATCCTATCCAAGTCACTTTAAATGGCAGAAAAACGTTAAACGATTAGAAAGAAAGAAACAGTTACAAAAAGAATATTTACAAATTATTTAATGGGATTTTAGGTGCGATGACGGAACAAAAACAAATTATAGACCAGCAATACAGGCTAAAATACATCTTTCATCAAAAACCAAGCCAATATCAAAATAATTTTTTTAATTTGCGCTAGCAAAAAGTAAACGTGTGCTTAAGCAGGGATTAAATCAGAAATTACTGCAAAAACTCTCTCCTCAGCAGATTCAGCTGATGAAGCTGATTCAGCTACCCTTACCTATGCTCGAGGAGCGAATAAAGCAGGAGATTGAGGAAAATCCCGCATTGGAAGAAGTAAAAAAGGATGAAGAGTATGCTGATGAAGAGGCAGTTGTGCTTGAGTCAGAAGAAGATGAATACGATGAAGACGGGGTACTCGTAGATGAACCAGAGATTACAAGTCTTGAAGACTTTGAAGAATATGACACCTTGCTTAGTGATGAAACCCCTGATTACAAACTAAAATCAAATAATTACAGTCCTGACGACGAGGAGTACTCGATTCCAGTAGTGAGCTCTGTGACATTTTTTGAAAATCTCAGCCATCAGCTCGGCATGCTGAAGCTGACCGATAAGCAAAGGCAAATCGGTGAATACATCATTGGAAATCTTGACGACGACGGATATTTAAGACGCGATCTTGAAAGTATTTCTAACGATTTGCTTTTTACTAAAAACATTTCAGCCACTGAAGAAGAAATCGAAGAGGTACTCAAGAAAATTCAAGACCTCGATCCTCCCGGCATTGGTGCTCGTGATCTCAAAGAGTGTCTATTGATTCAATTGGCCAAGCGTCCTCAAACACCTGTTGTAAAACTTGCAAGGCGCATACTGGAAAATCACTTTGAAGAATTCGCAAAGAAGCACTACGAAAAACTCATGGATAGACTCGACCTTGACGAGGATACCATGAGAGATGTAATAGAAGAAATCAGCAAGCTCAACCCAAAGCCTGGATTGCAAATCAATACAGCTTTTGACAGAGACTACAGCATCATCCCTGATTTTATCATAAATATAAACAACGATCAACTCGAACTTACCCTTAATGAACGCAATGCCCCTGAACTTAACATAAGTAGAGAATACAAAGAACTTTTACAAGCGTATAAAGAAGGAGCAAAGACCAACAGAAGTCAAAAAGAGGCTTTGCTCTTCGTAAAACAGAAGCTCGACTCGGCTAAGTGGTTTATTGAAGCCATTCAGCAGAGACAACAGACCCTACTGATCACCATGTCGGCAATTATGAATTTTCAGAAAGAGTTTTTCCTGACTGGAGATTGGACAAAGCTAAAGCCCATGATTTTAAAAGATATAGCCGATGAGGTGGGCCTGGATATCTCTACCATTTCGCGCGTAGCGAGCAATAAATACGTTCAAACTCCTTTTGGAACGTTCCTGCTAAAAGAACTCTTTAGCGAAGGAATGACCACAGCTGATGGTGAAGAAGTATCGACCAAAGAAATCAAAAAAATTCTGGAACTCGCCATAGCCGAAGAAGACAAATCAAAGCCATACACAGATGATCAACTCTGTAAAATCTTGAACGAAAAAGGATATCCTTTAGCTCGAAGAACTGTAGCCAAATACAGAGAACAGCTCGGCATACCGGTAGCACGCCTCAGAAAAGAATTAAAAAAATGAGGTCTACCCAATTCAACTCTAAATATTTGATTGCCAAAATACTTTCGTACGTATTGCATCCCGCCATAGTACCAGTGGTATTTGCACTACTCTTTTTTTCCATCAATGCTCCATTGTTTGATAGAGTTCAAAAGATTTATATTTTAATGTCGATCATTGTGGGCACTTATTTTTTGCCCATCACTATAGCACTTTTGTTTTATAAATTAAACATCCTTAAGTCGCTCGAAATGCACAACAGGCAAGAGCGAAAGGCCCCTTACATTATAGCAGCTGTATTTTATTATCTCACTGCGCTTGCGCTTAAATTGGTGCCTGCTGCCCAGCTTTTGCACCTCTTCTTGATGGCTACCAGTATCGTGATTTTAGTACTTCTAGCCCAAATTCCGTTTTACAAAGCCAGTGCCCATGTTGCCTCATTTGCAGGTCTCTTGGCTGCCATCATAGTTTTGAGCAGGATGTACAATCTTTCACCCCTAGTGCTTACCCTAGCGATTGCTGCTACGGGTATAATCGCTTGGGCTCGACTCGAAGTAGAAGCTCATACATCAGCCGAGGTATTTGCCGGATTTTTAAGCGGTTTTACTCCGATTTTTGTGCTGTTTTACTTATTTGCATTTAAATGAGCGTTTTTGCTGGTATTTCCCGAAAGCAAGTGGTTGGGGCGATATTACTTCTGGCTTTTACACTTGTTCTCTATTTTTCGCTTAGGGTAATTATTTACTTTGCTGTATCAGTGGCATTTACCATCGCGTTGTCTCCTATAATGGAATTGCTCGATAGGGTGGAGATTCGAAAATTTAAATTACCTGATTGGCTCAAGGCAATAATTGGTTTGGTATCGATATATGCTTTTTTCTACATTATTTTTCTTTTAATTGTGCCTCCCCTTATGCGCGAGCTCAGCGCCATATCAGAACTGAGTATGTCAGAGATTTATAAAAATCTCGAGCAGCCCATCCAAAACATAGAAAAATGGGCTGATAATCTTGGAATTAAACCTGTGGGTTATGCTTCAAATAGAGAATACGTAATGGCTAAAATGTCAGAATATTTAAATATTTCAAATGTGACAGGAACAATTACCGGTTTGGTAAGTGTATTAGGAAATCTCTTGGTGGCCTTGTTTTCCATTTCATTTATCACCTTTTTTCTCCTCAAGGAGCGACGAATTGCCGTATCGATTGTTTTAGCATTTACTCCCGATAGCACTACAGAACGTATGGCGCGTGTACTCTCGCAGATCAAGTACTCTCTTCAACGCTATATCGTTGGAATTATTCTTCAAATATCGCTCATAACCATCATTGTAAGTTTTGGTTTAAACTTTTTTAATATCAACAATGCTTTTGTTATTGGATTTTTTGCTGGAATCATAAATGTGATTCCCTACATCGGTCCTTTAATAGGCACGGCTGTAGGAACCTTAGTAGCCTTTGGTACTACTCCCGGATTGATGGCTCCCGAAGTTTGGCAGATGCATCTGATTAAGGTCTTATCAGTGTTTGTTGTGGTTCAGCTGATGGACAACTTTATTTTTCAGCCTCTTATTTTCTCAAGATCTGTAAATGCGCATCCGCTGGAGATTTTTTTCGTGATTTTAATAGCCGGCAACCTCTTTGGAATTGTGGGCATGATTGTGGCCGTGCCCTCGTATTCCGTTTTTCGAGTGATTGGTCGCGAATTTTTATCGGAATACAAATGGATTCGCTCCATTACACAAGAAAGATAGATGCCTTCCATTCTGTTTGAAAATCCGCAATACTTCATCGTCGATAAAGAGCACGGATTAAACTCAGAGCCGGATCGCCATGACCATGCAAACCTGATGGATTGGCTCAAGAGACAAAGACCTGATATATACAAGCGATGGGGCCCACATCCGCTGCATCGGCTCGATAGACCCGTGGCAGGACTGCTGATCGTAGCGAAAAATTTAAGGGCGCATCGCACTTTACAACGCCTATTTGAAAATAGAAGAATTACTAAAATGTACAGAGCTTTAGTACAAGGCCTTGTACATCCATCAGAGGGCGAATTACATCATTACCACATAAAAGACCCAAAAAATTTTAAGGCCATCATTTCAGAAAATCCTGCTCAGGGGGCACTTCTTGTGGGTTTAAGTTACAGAGTTATCAGGCATTTCAATGAAATAACTGAACTCGACCTTCGACTACATACTGGCAGATATCACCAGATCAGGGCTCAGCTGGCATTCATAGGTCATCCGATCTTAGGCGATGTGCTCTACGGCAGTACTCAGATGACTTTGAATAACGTGATTGCCCTCAGGGCCTATAAGCTAGGGTTTTACTGTCCATTTGAGAAAAGAAAAATGGTTTTTGAATATTTGCCTTCAGAGTTTTATGAAAGCTGGTCTTTTAAGCCCTGTCTTTAAGAAATGAAAACCAGATATTTTTTAAAATGTAATTGACCACTGAAAGAAAAATCTTCGCCCTTGTAGCGAGGTGAATGCATAAGCGGGATCGAAGGTAAGAGCGTAAGGATTGTCAGCTGTAGGAATAGGCACACCTTCAGAGTTAAATTCTACTCGTGTATCAAAAGGATCGTCAGCTCTTGCGATAAGAAAGGGCAATCCACGCCAAGGTACAAAATCGAGAAGATTTTTAATGCCAAAGGTGAGTGAATATCCTCTTTCTGAGCGATAGGAATATTGGAGATGAAGATGGGTAAACCAGGGCGAAAACTCAGGTCTTGGGTCGAGTTCACCGGCTAATGGCAGCCGCATGGGGCTGTAGGTAAAGGATGAGATATCAATTCGATTTTTACCAAAAGTGTATCCCATAAGGCTCTGAAAATTCATGCGCTCTACAAAGGGAGGAAGCTCGCGTTTATCGTCTTCGATAAGTCTCATGTCTTGCAGTGCGCCACCCATTGAAAAATCCCACCTTCCACCTATGCCAAATTCCACCTGTGCATTGATGCCTCTATGGGTAAGCCTGCCGTCCAGATTGTCAAAGATGATTTTCTGTGGGTCGCTGTCATAGTCTGGCAGTATTCGATTGGAGAATTCATTGGCAAATGCTCCGAGAATTGATTTGATGTAATAATGGGGCTTTAGCAGACTAAACTCCCATTCTGCATATTGACCTGCAACGCGCTCAGGTCTAAGCCTTGATGAGATGACCACCTCTCGTGCCCCGGAGAGGGCTGCATGCTCCTCGGCAAAGAGATTGATCACCCTGAATGCCGATCCATGTGTGGCTCTCAGCGTATGTCGGCCTGCGCTGTACAGGACTCCTATGCGTCCGGTCGGCACGAAGCCATGTATGGAATGGTAATCAGCACGTATGCCGGCGGAGAAGCTTACATTTTTCAGGGGGAACATAGCATCGGCGAAAAGTGCCGGCATATGAAATGATTCAGGCGCATCTAATTCAGTATCCGAGCCGGAGTAAAGGGTAGTGGCGGTGGTATTGTCATTGTAAAACTGGTAGCGCAGAGCTGTTCCAAGAGTGTATTGCAGATTTCCGGAGTGTTCTTGCCAGAGGGTTTGGAAATTCATGATGCGTTGTTCGGCGAGAAAGTAGTCTTCGCCGTACATGCTGTTTTGCCAATGGCCCGAAGCGCTCCACCATACTTGCAGTGGTTTTAATTTTCGAGGGTTGTACTTCATAAGCCATTCGGCCCTGTTGGTAAAGATGCTTTCCACATATTCATCGTGTGTATGGCGATGATAATGCTGTCCGGCTACTGTGCCTCCGAGACGGTCTTCATAATAATAGCGAAGCAAGATATCAAGCTCATCGGAAAATCTTATTTTTTGAAACACCGAGATACGCTCTTGCAATGCCATATCGAGAAAGTTTTCTGCATTGCGGTCAATACGGCTCCCGAAGTGGTGGTGATAGACCCCGGTAAGCATTCTCCATTGGCCGACGCGATAAGCAGAGGAGAGCTGTGTAGTCACTTCACCCCATGAAGTTAAAAGTTGCTCTACTCTAAGTGGGGGAGCTACATCCGGATTGGTCGTCAGCACATTAATGACCCCACCCATGGCTTCTGTGCCAAACAGGACTGACCCTGGACCACGTGTCACTTCCATACGTTGTATCATTGCTGATGGGAAACCATATAAGCCATATGTAGCAGCCAATGGGCCCATAATGGGCATTCCATCAATCACCAGCAAGGTATAGGGCCCGGGCAACCCATTGAATCTGAGTCCGGGTGCCTCACACACATTGCAGTCGTAGTGAAGCCGTATGCCCGGAAGCAACGGCAAAGCATCCATAAGACGAGGTGATGATATACGCTCAAATACAGATGCGTTTATCACTGAAACCGGCACTGTTGAGGCCTTTCTGTCTGTAGGTCGTAGACTGCCGGTGACTACTACTTCATCCAAAGCATTGCCGGTGTACGACAGCACTATTTGCAGTCGTATGGTGTCTTCTTTAGCAGGCTTTATAGCAACTTCTTGATTTTGAAATCCCGGCCTTGAAAATTCAATGACAAGAGTTGAAGCACTATCTACCGGTTTGGACTTTATGTAAAAAGTGCCATTGAACCGCGACACGCCCAAGAGTACATCAGTCGCCTTATCTCGGATGGTCACCCCTGACAATGGGACTATTCCGTCTGATATCACACCTTTAATGTGAAGATCTTGGTTATATGAATTATGTGCAGCAAGAATTACTAAAATCAAAAAATATACTTTTTTACCCATAAAAATAAAATTTTTCAAAAATAAATAAATAATTAGGTGTACCTAAAAATTCTGGTTTAAAAAAATCATCAAGTTGGAAGTATTTACTGTTAATTTTGTTTTAACAATATGAAACACAAGATGAAAAGAATTTTTCATATATGTAGCGCAATTCTTTTACTTTTTTCAGTTAATAATGGTATAGCTCAAAACACCTTATTGCTTAAAGTACAGTCGAGAATCACCAATGCACCCATTTCTGATGCAGATATCATCATCGACGGTAAACAACAGGGTAGCACCGACGAGAAAGGTGTCTTTATATGGAAAACAAACCAAACTTCCCTAAATATAACAGTCATCCATATAGGCTTTCAACCCACCAAAGCAAGGGTGTCATTCAGATCCGGACAAGTACAGAGACTCATTATTAAATTGGAAGAGTCAGTCGAAAACATAGGAGATGTAACCATTACGGCTACCCGCTTGCGCAAGCCCATCACGCGTGAAGTAGTACAAGTTGATGTTTTGCCTAAAGAGTTGATTTACAACGTTAACTCCACGCGACTATACGATGCGGTGGACAAAGTACCTGGTGTAACAGTGATTGATGGCCAAATGAGCATACGAAACGGCAGCGGATTTGCCTACGGTATCGGCAGTCGCGTATTGGTGATTACGGACGGAATGCCCATTCTTACAGCCGATAGGGGCGATATGCGGTGGAACTTTGCTCCCATCGAAATGGTTGAAAATCTTGAAGTTGTAAAAGGTCCAGCGTCGGTATTGTATGGTGCTGGTGGGCTCAATGGGGCTTTGCACATTAAGACCCTTTGGCCTGAGCAGGGAAAATCAGTAGCGCGCCTTCAAACGTTTTACAATTTAGTGGACAATCCCCGCGATCCGATAAAGCGCTGGTGGTGGCAGCGACGACCTGGGGAATGGGGAATATCGGCTGTAGCTGGTGAATCCGTCAGAAATCTCGATTATGTGGTTGGAGTAAACCAACTAACTACCAATGGGTATATACGCTTTACAGACCAGACCCAGTCGCGTGTTACATTTAAGTCGCGCTATCGCCAACGCACTGACGGCAAAGGGTTTTCTTTTATTTGGAATGCATCGATAATGGGTAGCGATGAGGCCGACTTTTTGGCCTGGGCTGATGCCGATTCAAATTTCTATGTTCCGCTGAATGGTACATCACCCAATGCCACCATGGCCGATGGTGCTACGCGTATCGTGCGCCAGCAGTGGCATATGACTCCGGAAGTACTTTACGAGTCCAAGGGCGGAATTCGCCATCGCCTGGCCGCAAGGTGGTATCGACTACAGTTTAAAAACTATCGAAACAATTTGAAAACCAATCTCTACAACGCCGATTACTCGATAGATCTTCCACTCAATACTTTTACTAAAATCACAGCAGGGGCCAACTACCAATACTTCGACGTATTTGACATATACAACATCGGCACACGTCAAGGCAGAAATGCCTCAGCCTTTTTTCAAGTCGATTATCTAAAAGATCGATGGGCTGCCAATGCAGGCATGCGTTACGAATATTTTTCGATTTCGGGTGTCGAAAGCCGAAGAATTCCTGTTTTAAGAATAGGTGGAAACTATGCCATTAATCCGACACTCTTTGCCCGTGCCAACTTTGGTCAGGGTTTTCGCTTCCCAACCTTTACAGAGATATTTATTTCAACTGCGGGCAGCGAGGCGGTACCCATTTTTCCCAATCTCAATCTGCGGCCTGAGTATGGGTGGAATGCTGAGATCGGAATAAAAAAACTGCTAAACGTAAACAAGTGGAAAAACTATTTCGATGCTAGTCTTTTTTGGCTGGATTACAAAGACTTGATCGAAGTTACGTTTGGCTTGTACTTGCCTCCTCGTTGGGATACAGTGCCATCCAATCAAGTTCCGCTCGATACTATTGTGAAATATCTCGGATTTCAGGCACAAAACGTTGCTTTTGCTCGAAACACAGGTGTTGAGTTTTCATGGTCGAGCGAAGGAAATTTAACCAAAAACTTGGGATTGAGAACCTTGGTGGGATATACGTATTCACTGCCGGTAGATGTTAATCTCGATTCTACTCTTCGAAATCCCTTTAGGTATTTTGCGCGATTTTTTGAGTCGATAGTTTCCAAAGACAATCCGGTGCTCGACGCTATGTTGAAGTATCGAAATCGCCACTTACTTAAGGTAGATGTAGAGGCCATGTGGAAGGGTTGGTTAGCTGGTATCGACTACCGATATCTATCAAAAGTGGAGCGAATTGATGATGTTTTTCGAATTTTTCTCCCTGGATATGCCGATCAAATTAGTAAACCCGGCTACACTGGAAATGAGTATTTTATAAACCTTCGAGTTGGATACAAAACCAATCGTTTTGGTCAGTTTACCTTAATTGTAAACAATGTGACCAACCGGGAGTACATGATTCGCTTTGTGCGACCTGAGGCGCCAAGGAATTTTACACTTCAATATCGCTATGAGTTTTAGGGAGTTTAATCAGAATTCCTCTACAATTTCAAGCACAGTGCGGAAGGCTACAAACTTATTGGCATAGCGCTGCAAATGTTCTTTTTGCAGATCTGGGGCAAAGAGATTTTGATACAGCGCGAGCGACTCGCGGTCTTTTGCAATGTATTGGATAGCATAGGTCGTACCCTCAGGATCATCAGAAAGCACTTTTGAAATTTTGCACTCGTCAAACATGCCGGTAGCCAATACATCAGGTATGTGAGTGGTGCGCATCCAGTGCAGCCAGTCGTCGTGCACTGAGTCGTCGATGTTTATGGTCACGTTGTAGATGTAGCGGGTTTTCATGAAGATTGTTTGTTTAGGAGTGCTCTCAGGCGCAATCGTGCCTGGTTGTGCAAATAGCTGTCAGTAAACTGCATTACGATAAGTTCGTATAAGTCTTTGGCTTTTGATGGTTCGTTTAGCTTTTCTTCAAATAGAACAGCGGCTTGGTAAATGGCTTGGTCAGCCAGCAGTTCATAGCCAAAAACGGTGTACACTTTTTCATACCATTGTACCGCTTGCTGAAAAAGGCCTTGTGCTTCAAAAGTTTTCGCTTTAAGCAAATACGCGTCGTCTTGTATGGGATGATTTGTGTAGGTTTGAATGACGTAGTCCAGTATTTTATGAGCTTTTTGATATTCACCTACGTAATAAAACATATCTGCATGTGCGTAGTAGGTCATGGCTTCGTAGGTGGTATCGCCACCGGAATTAAGCAAAATTTTGCTGGCATAGGCAGTAGCGTCGTTTGATATGGGCTTTGAAGTGGATTCTTGCAGGATTTCAAAAATTTCTAATGCCCAAGGCACGTCGCCTGAATAATAAATGGCCTTAGCACGAGCAAATTTAGCATCGTCTTTCATAAGCTCATTGTCAGCTACTTCTTCAGCGCGAGCATAGGCTACAATGGCCAGCATAAATTCTTTCATCGATAGATAGATGTCGCCTTTTGTGATCAGCAGCCGGGCTTTTTCATTTGGATTTTGCCCGGGTACTTTCACCAGCGATTCTATTAAGTCGAGAGCTTTGTCTTTTTGATTGGCTTTGAATGCCATGAGTCGTGCTGTGGCTTCAGCTAATGGCAAAGTGTTAAAGTTGATGCCTTGAATTTGAATGAGTTTCTCACTTTCTGTGACTACAGCAGCCACTGTCTCTGAGTCAGTAGGAGTGTTCAGCGCTTTGAGAGTAAGAGCCAGCTGGCGCGATAGATTAGCTCGCATGGTGTAGTTGGCATTTGATGTATGGAGGGTAACCCATTCAAAACCCGTAATAGCTAACTCGTACTGCTTATTGGTGAGAGCCTGGTTTGAAAGTTCATAAATTTCGCCAACGGCTCCGTAGTTAGATTTTTGATGCCATTCTTTCAGAAATTCCAATGCTGATACATAATCTTTCTTTTCGATGTAGATGTGGGTAAGCACATCGGTCATTACCGGATTTTTCTGGTTGAGTGCGCGGGCCCTGAGCTTCTGAATGATATAGTCTAGATTATCTTCACCTCCATCTGGGGCCATGGCTCTGCTGATAAGGTTTTTGACGGTGTAAGCCATTGACGGAGAGCGCTCTAAAATTTCTATGTATGTGTCGTACATTTTTTCAAGTTGACCCAAATCGGCATACAGCAATGACTTTTGATAGCTAAAGTTAAACGATGGATTGATTTTCTCTGCGATTTCATATAGTCGCAGAGCGGCTTCGAAATACCCTTTGTCGCTTAAAGCCTGCCCAATTTGGTAGGCGTATTGGGGGTATTTATTAATGGATTCGAGGACGCGATTCAGAATTTTTTCTTCCGCTTTGCGGTCGCCCATCTTCGATTTTGCAAAGGCTACATCCACCATATAAACCCCTTCAGGTTCGTTGGTACGGCGGATTTGTGCTTCAGCCAGATTTACAGCCTCTTTGTAGTCTTTCAGCTCGAGGAGGCAATCGTACAATTTTACATAATACATCCGCTGGGGCGAGCGCTTATAGAGTTCTCGATATTCGACGAGTAATTTTTCGCAGTCTACTTTTTCAGCAGTTTTAGTAGGCAAAGGGAGATCTTGAGCCAATACTTGGCTCAATGAGACAAAAGCTGTAAGGACTAAAACTGTCCACTTATTCATGGGCAGCTGATTGTAAGTCGTACCGCATGGCGCTGTCGAGCTTAGCCTTTAGGGCTGGCCAACGATCTTTGTAGGTAAGTGGGTTGCGGATGCGCTTGTAAAACTTAGTCATCGTCTCTTGCATGGCTATGGCCTCTTGGTCGATGTATATCTTAAGGCTGTCAGTGAGGGAGTCTGATTCGTTAATCAACTTTCGCAAAGCTCTGACTTGTTGTAGGTTGAAGTCGAGCTCGTTTTTGATTTTTTGATATTCGGGCAGCGACTTGGAAAGGGAGCGACGAGTGTCTTCAAGACCTGAAAGCTCGTATATAAAAAACTCGCGGGAGTACTGGCGATTGCTGTTTTTGAAGTGTTTGTAATAGGGGTCGAGTTCCTGAAGAATCGTCTTGATGCGCTCAGGATTGTATTCGTTAGCAATTTTCTGGGCGCTGATGATTTGATTTTCAAGGGTATCGAGAAAGTATATTTTTTCCAGGTCTTCGTTTGAGAAGTTTTGTTGGGTCTTTTTGCCACAAGCAGTAATTAAAAGCAGCGCTATTGCTATGAACACCCTCTTCATGTAATTCAATATTTTGAAAGCGTAAAATTACCTCAAGAACTTTTTAAACGATGCATTAGGTTGTACTTGCTGAGTTGTTTAAGCGAATATTCGACTTTACGAATATTTTTCAAGAGTAGTCAGGTTGTTTTAATTGCTTGGGTATGTACTGCGTGATGCTGTGGTATTTGCAAAGTTCAGCCGAGCATTAGTACATGAGTGTAGCAGTTATGGATAAGTGCTTTCAGCTTAAAAAGCATCTTAAACATTAATCAGGGTAGCCAGATTTTGTGGAAGATGACTAAGGCATCTTATCAAAACTTTCTTCTTTACATCCCGACAGGGTAATCTACAAAGAATGCTTTCAAACAAAATAAAAAAAGCGCTCTGCACATTAAGCAAAGCGCTTGAAAAAAGGATTTTGCAGATTTTATAGCTTAAAATCTTCGGCTTTTAAGCCTGTGTTAATGCGGGCATTTGAAAAAGTGAGGGTGATGGTTTGAGGCCCTTGTCCTTGACGGATTTTTCCGGGTATTTTGAAGCCCTCTACATCGCGGTAATCGCTCATTTCTACAAAAATGTTGAGCTTGCCCTGTGGGGTTTCCATTGTATATTCTTGTTTAACCTTCAGGAAGGTTTCGGTATCGTAGTATTCGAGGGTAGTTTTTCCGTTCTTGTCTTTTACTTCGACCACATAGGCCGGACGGCCATTGATTTCTTCGATGCCTGTGGTGCGCAGCGTGAAGCCTGACTTGAGGTACTCAGTTTCGCTAATGAGCAAGGCTTGCATGCGCATATCGTCGAGCTGGTCTTCAGGTATGTCGCTGTCACCCATCATCGAGGTGGTGCGGGCGCGCTTGCCGTCGAAAGTGGTTTTTTGGAGGGTGCCCATGCCTTCAGCGACGATTTCATTGCTCATCATGGGAGGATTACTAAAACGCTTTTTAATGATGAGTTGTGCTTTGAAGGGCATACCCTTGATTTCGGCGTTGTATTCGGTTACCAGGTCTTTGATGCGGCTGATGGCCGATTCGCTACCTAGAGCTGCGATGTATCGGCGAATGATTTCGTCAGCGGCCATATCGGTCTGTGTACTTGCAGTGGCTTTTACTTCACGACCAAACGCGTCGTAATATTTAATTGGCCCAAAAGGGCTAAGTTTAGAGGCTACATCCGCTGCTTTACCTACTACCACTATATGCAGTCGGTTGGCATCGAAGTACTTGCGCGCTACGTTGCGCACATCTTCAGCGGTTACGGCATTCAGGGCTTTGAGGTAGTTCTTATAATAGTCTTTGGGCAGGTTGTAGCGCTCAATGTCGATGGCAAAGCGCGAGATGGTTTGTGGATTTTCGAGTGAAAGTCCGAAGGTACCTGAGATGAACTTTTTAGCCAAGTCAAGCTCTTCAGGCGAAACCAATTCATCGCACATACGGCGAATTTCTTTAATAATTTCAGTAATAGCGCTGTCTGTCACTTCGTTGCGCACTTCGGCTGAGGCGTAGAAGCTGCCTACCAGCGGATCGGTGTTGTAGCGGGAGTAGGCACCGTAGGTGTAGCCACGGGTTTCGCGCAGATTTAGGAAAAGACGGCCTTCGTTACCGCCAAGAATTTGGTTGGCTACGCGCATGCGTACAGCATCGGGATGGCCGGGTGGCAGATCGATCACATTGCCCACGTGAATGGCCGATTGTACCGATGCGTTGCGATTGCTGAAGTGCACCATCGGCGATTGAGGTTTGGCAGGGAAGGGATATTTGGCTGTGGGAACATTGCCTTTTTGCCATTTGCCGAAATACTTTTGGGCCAATCGGCGGGCATCTTTCATGTTTATATCACCTACTATGGCCAGAATGGCTACATTAGGCCGGAAGTAGGTTTGGTGAAAGCGCTTGCAGTCATCGAGGGTGATTTTTGTGACGCTTTCTTCGGTTTCAACCTCGCCGTAGGGATGATCTTTTCCGAAGAACGACACATTAGTAACGTTAGTGCGAATAGAAGAGGGATTATCTACTACCGATTGTAGGCCTGAAAGCGTGTTGAGCTTAATGCGCTCGAAGTCGTCAGCATTCATTGCGGGCTGTATCACCACTTCGGCCAGCAGCTGGAAGAGCTTTTCATTCGTACGGCTCAGGCCAGAGATGAAGGCACCGGTGGAATAAGTTGAGAGTGATGCCCCGATAAAATCTACTTCTTCGTTAAACTTGTCTTTAGGAAGGTTAATCGAGCCGTTTTTAATCAATTCGCCCGTAATGCTGCCTAGGCCTGCAAGATTACCTTCGCGCACCGGGTCGTAAGTGAGCACCAGATTCAGGCTCAGGCGTGGTAGTTTTCGGTTTTCAACGACGATTACTTTAAGACCATTTTTGAGAGTAAAAGTTTTGTAATCGCCGAGTTGTATCTCACGGGCGGGGCCAGGCTCGGGCCGCTTGCTTCGGTCGAGCGGTTGCGATAGGGTCACTTCTGTCATCATCAGAGCTACAATGGCTAAAACATATTTTTTCATACGTACTTAAGGTTGTGAAGATTTAGGCAAATAGTAAAGAATGATTCGACGGTTGGAGTCAAAGTAGGTATTGGCTACGCGTTGCAAGTCGGCCGGGGTAAGTTTAGAGACTTTTTGGCCGATGGTATTGATCAGGTTAGCATCGCCGTAGAAGACTTCATACTCAGCCAGCAGGTCGGCAATGCCCTGCATACTGCCCATTTGGCTGATTTGTTGAGTTTCAAACTGATTGAGCAGCTTTTGAAATTCTCTGTCAGAGATGCGCTCTTTTTTTAAGCGTTCTATTTCCTCGTGCATGCTTGCCATAATGTCTTTGGGGTCTTTGCCAAAATTGGCAAGTGCTAGGGTAATGAAGAGACCTCCGTCTTCCAGGTCATAAGGAAAAGCGATGACTTCGAGGGCAATTTTTTGTTCGTCAACAAGCTTTTTGCGCAGGCGCGAACTGTTGCCGGTGCTCAACAAACGGCTTACCAGGCTTAAAGCGAGTGCATCATCCGAATTTTTTGGGGGCATGCGGTAGGCCAAGAATACAGCCGGTAGCTGAATGTTGTCGTAAATAGTATCAACAATTTCGCGCTCTAGTGGGGGCTCCACCACATTCGGGCGAGGTATAGGGCGACCTCCGCGAGGTATGTCTTCGAAATATCTGCGCACCAGGCGCTCAGCGGTTTCGTATTCGATGTCGCCGGCTATTACAAGCACAGCATTTTCAGGCACGTAGAAGGTGCGGTAGAAGTCGTAAAATTCATTTAGTTGAGCTGCGTTCAGGTCTTCCATTGTGCCAATGGGCACGCTTTTGTAGGGGTGTACTTTGTAAGCGCGTTTAAAGAGATTCTCCTGAAACGACATATAGGGCTGATTGTCAATGCGCAGGCGCTTTTCTTCTTTTACCACTTCGCGCTGAGTCTCCACACCCACTGTATCGATTTTGGCGTGTAGCATCCGCTCACTTTCCATCCACAGGGCCATCTCGAGCTGATTACTTGGCAACACTTCGTAGTAGTAGGTCTTGTCGTGGGTGGTGTAAGCGTTATTAACACCGCCAGAGGCTTGTATAAGCTTCATAAATTCTCCGCGGGCTATATGCTCGCTGCCTTCAAACATAAGATGCTCGAAGAAGTGAGCAAACCCTGAACGGCCCGGTAGTTCGTTCTTAGAGCCCACTTTGTAAAGTACACCTACAGCTACGATAGGCATGGTGTTGTCGCGGTGCATGATCACGCGCAAGCCGTTTTTAAGATCGACTTTGCGGATGTCGATAGCCGTTTGTCCGATGGCAAAATGCGTCATACTGAAAAGTAGAATTAACAATGAAAATTTTTTCATTTGAATGAAAGTTAAATAAAATAGGTGTGCAAAGTAACACAACAAAAGCACTGTTTCTTTCACTTGAACAGTGACTTTTGGGATTCTTCCCGCTAAAAAGAATAGATACATGTAACTTTGGCCCCGCTTTTTAAACCGTGAGTCAAGATCGCAGATTAGTCATCATTCCCACTTATCAGGAAGCCGAGAACATCGAAGCCATCATTCGTGCCATTATGGCACTGCCTATACCCTTCGAAGTATTAATTGTAGATGACGGCTCGCCAGATGGCACGGCCGACATTGTAAAAAAACTTCAAGGTGAATTTGAAAGCAGGCTGCACCTGATCGAACGCAGCGGAAAACAGGGCCTTGGTACAGCCTACATCGCTGGCTTTAAGTACGCCTTAAAGCACCGCTACGACTACATCTTTGAAATGGACGCCGACTTTTCTCACAATCCGCAAGACCTACTACGCCTCTACGAAGCATGCCGAGATGGCGGAGCCGATTTGGCCATTGGCTCGCGCTACGTTACAGGCGTAAATGTGATCAACTGGCCTATGTCGCGCGTGGTGCTTTCCTATTTTGCCTCAAAGTATGTACGCCTCATTACCGGCCTGCCTGTACACGATGCCACAGCCGGCTTTAAGTGCTATGCTCGCCGAGTACTTGAGTCCATAAACCTCGATCGAGTTCGCTTTATTGGTTATGCCTTTCAAATAGAAATGAAGTACATTGCATGGAAAAAGGGGTTTGCCATCCGCGAAATCCCAGTAATTTTCACCGATCGAAGCAATGGAACCTCTAAAATGTCGAAAGGCATCATCAAAGAAGCCATCTTCGGCGTAATCAAACTCAAGCTTAGAAGCATATTCAAACCGTTTTGACGTTACCCCATGGCCAAACATATCCTTATCAAAAACGCTAAAATCGTAAACGAAGGCAAAACCTTTGAGTCCGATTTGCTCATCACGGGCGATCGCATCGCCCGAATTGACCGCGTTATTACTCCTCCAAATGCCAATACTAAGATAATCGACGCCATGGGAAAGTACCTGCTCCCTGGCGTGATCGACGACCAAGTGCACTTCCGCGAACCAGGACTTACGCACAAGGGCACTATCTACTCCGAGAGCCGTGCAGCCCTTGCTGGCGGTACTACTTCTTACATCGAGCAGCCCAATACCCAACCTCCGGCTACTACCATCGAAGCTCTTCATGCCAAGTACGCTATTGCCGAGCGCACAAGCTGGGTCAACTTTGGCTTTAACCTTGGCGCTACAAACGACAACATCGAAGAAATCAAAAAATCGCACACCTCTCGAGCTGCGGGAATCAAAGTTTTCATGGGTTCAAGCACAGGCAATATGCTGGTAGACCATGCCGAAGCCCTCGACGCCATTTTTCGCGACTCTCCTTTATTAGTCATTACACACTGCGAGGATGAGGAAACTATTCGTCGCAACTTCGAAAAATATGTTGCCGAAGCTGGGGGCCGTGAGCACCTTACACCGAGGCACCACCCCCTCATTCGTTCTGAGGAGGCATGCCTGCTTTCCTCAAAATACGCTATTTCACTTGCCCGCCAGTACAATACGCGTCTTCACGTCTATCACATCAGCACGGGCGCAGAGGCCATGATGTTTGACAATAGCCTGCCTCTTGCCAAGAAGCGCATTACTGCCGAAGCTTGCATTCATCACCTTTGGTTTTCTGACGAAGATTACGCCAACAAGGGCAACTTCATCAAGTGGAACCCAGCCATTAAAACAGCTCAAGACCGCGAGACTATTTGGAAGGCCCTACTCGAAGACCGCATCGATGTGATTGCTACCGACCATGCGCCTCACACCATCGAAGAGAAGAGTCGTCCCTATGCAGATGCACCTTCCGGAGGTCCACTCGTGCAGCACAGCCTCATCGCCATGATGGAATTCGTTAAAAAAGGCAAAATCACCATCGAGCGGATGGTTGAGAAGATGTGCCACAACCCTGCGATTCTCTTTCGCATTAAAGACCGCGGTTACATTCGCGAGGGTTATTACGCCGACCTGGTGCTCGTGCACCCCGCCATGCCACACACGGTCACCCGCGACAGTTTGCTCTATTCCTGTGGCTGGTCGCCCTTCGAAGGGGTCAATTTCAAAGCCCGCGTTACCCACACCTTTGTCAATGGCGCACTCATGTATGAAAACGGAAAAGTTTACCCTTTCCGCAACGCCCGCGCCCTTGAGTTTGCCCGCGATTGAATATGAATAGATTTAAATTTTTTAATTTTTTTCATTTGGGCGTACGCCAGGCTTGGCACTTGAGCACCTTCGCTGCACGGCTTGCCCAGGCAAGGAGCTTTTGCGCCTTCGCCATAGGGCTTGCCCAGGCAAGGAGCTTTTGCGCCTTCGCCTGGGTCGGTGTATTCCGTGGTCCGCTTCGCTCCCGTGCTTCGGCAGTGCAAGCCTTGCCTTCGCACCGCCCTACGCTCCGCTTCGGGCGCACACCATCCACTTCACGCTGGTCAGGTGCTCGCAGCTCAGTCACATACACACCTCATAGGTTAGCAAACCTTAATTCACTGAATTTATTAACCATTCTTATTATCCTACATCTGGTAGCTACATCATGCGTGAGAGTTGAAGTTCCACCCGACGTGCTCGACCGCGAAGCCATGGCAGCTTTGTTGGCCGACATCCACCAACTCGAAGGTCGTCGCGTTGGCGATCGCGTCCTCTACGCCGAAAATGCTTACATGAAAGATTACTACACCCGCATCTTTGAAAAACACTGCGTCACCGATGAGCAATATCGTCGCTCGCACTACTTTTATACCCAATATCCCGATTTATTCTCTCAAGTGTACGATCGCACCATCGAAATTTTGCAGAAAAAACAAATAGAATCTGAAAACGTCCCTAACCCTTCTCCCCAAGCGCCTGATGAAGGCAATTTTTAGCCGAATCTTGCGTTCCTTTTTCTAAATTTGCCCATAATCTTTCTGAAATCAATCTTTTACAATGCTGCGTAGGATTCTACTCTCTTTGTTTCCCCTTTTGTTACCCATCATTTCAATAGCGCAAGTCGATGTAAACGACAGTTTGGTCATTTACCAAGATTCCTCTACTACCTTTCGACTTGATATAAGCGACGACCCTTTTGCCAAAGCCCTCGACGAACTTTTTAAACTGAATCTTTTTAAGAGCGACCAAACTGTAGTGCGCACCAAGGAATATAACCCCGACGTCAGCCAGATACCCGACAGTGTATTTGAAACTCGTATACGCCGGCTAAATAGTCAAACTCCTCTTCGCCTCACATACAATCGCGAGGTGCGACAATACATCGAGATGTACTTGCGAAAGCCTCAGCTCGTTGCCCGAATGATGGGCCTGTCGCAGCTCTACTTTCCCATTTTCGAAGAGGTGTTTGACAAATACAACATGCCCCTTGAAATCAAATACCTCGCTATGGTGGAGTCAGCACTCAACCCAAGAGCTACTTCAGTAGCCGGAGCCCAAGGCTTGTGGCAATTTATCTACTCCACCGGCAAGCTTATGGGTTTGCAAATCACTAGTTATGTAGATGAGCGAAACGATCCTTATAAATCGACCGAAGCAGCAGCCCGCTTCTTGCGACAACTACACCGCTGGTTTAACGATTGGGACCTTGCCCTCGCAGCTTATAACTCTGGCCCCGGCAACGTGACTAAAGCCATACGTCGCAGTGGAGGTAAGACCAACTACTGGGAACTAAGACCCTATCTGCCACGCGAAACGGCCGGTTATGTGCCGGCCTTTATCGCAGTGAATTATGTAATTAATTACGCCCACGAACACGGCATCTATCCCCTTGAACCGGCCATTACTTTCTACGATCTCGACACCGTAGTCGTGCGAGAGCCTATTGACCTTCGTCATTTAGCTGAAATTCTCGACATGCCCATCGATTTACTTTCATTCCTTAATCCACAATACCGCCAGAATATCGTTCCGTCCAATGACCGCGACCAATACTTCGTTGCCCTTCCGCGCCATAAGTGGGGACTTTTTATCGCCAACGAAGACACTATATACGCCTTTTTGCGTGAAAATACCAGAAGCTATACTGAAATCGCAAGCCGCCTGAAGCCTGGCGACGACACACCCGACCTCACTCAGCGCACGCGCATTGTTCACAAGGTTAAGAGAGGTGAATCACTTGGTGCCATAGCCCGTCGTTACAATGTAAGTATGTCTGACATACGCGCTTGGAATAAACTAAAGGGAAATAACATTTATGCCAATCAAAAACTCACCATTTACAAACGCACAACAACACCTGCTGCCGCACCTGTACAAAGTGCTACTGCTTTTAATACCACTGCTAATACTTCGAATCCTACTGCGGTTCCTGTGATACGGCATCATAGCGACAGCTCACCAAAACCACAGAAATCAGAAGGAAAAGTGGAATACTACAGAGTCAATCCTGGCGACACACTCTACAGCATTGCCAAGCGTTATGAAGGTGTGAGTGTTGAAGATCTAATGGCATGGAACAACCTGAAGAATGCTCGCGACCTCAAGTCTGGAATGAAATTGAAAATCTACCTCAATTGAAGCGATCCTCTGCAGCCCTCATACTCATAGCTTTTTTGCTCTTCGTAGGCTGTCAATCGGCCAAAGAAGGCGAAAGCTCTAAACCCTCTAAAAGTGAACAAACCAAAATTTTACCCTCGAGCACCGGTGCTAGATGTGAGGTAATACTTGTGTGTACCGAAAAAGTGTGGAATTCACGCGCCTTGAATCCACTAAAAAATGAGCTTCTCCGCCCACAGCCCGGCCTGCCACAGCCTGAGCCATATTTTTCGATCATGCGGGTTGATCCTGCAAACTTTAAAAACGTCATACAGCGCAACAAAGCCATCATCGTTGTCGAAGAATCAGACACTGCTCGATTTCGTTGGTTTAGAAATCTGTATGCTAAGCCACAAAATGTTGCTCTGATTACCTACACCACTTTTCAGGATATTTACAATCTCACTGCCCGTCACCGTCGAGAAATCTTTGAAAAGTTCAGAGCCCAAGACCTTAAGAGTACGCGTCTCACTTTGTTGAAATCAGGTGCCAAGTGGCAAGACGCTACTAAAAACCAAAAACTCAAAATCCTAATGCCACCTGGCTATTCGCGTGTGGTGCACAAAGACAACTTCAGCATGTATTTCGCACAATCGGCTAAAACCCACCATGTCATCATGGTACACACGCGTCCCTGGGACCCAGATGGAGAGTTGCCTGACGAATGGAAAATCATAGAGATACGCGACTCACTCACCATCCTTCACACACAAGCTTCGCGTCCAGGTAGTTACACGGTAGTAGATACTACGATTAGACCTTTGAGCCGCACTTACAACCTCAATGGAAGACTCACTACCGAAATGCGCGGATTGTTTAAATCGGTCAACGATTTTCTTGGCGGACCTTTCTATACCCTCGTCCTCTTTGATGAAGACCGCAAACTGATGGTTTTTATCGATGCTTTTATGCAGGCTGTGGGCCAAAACAAGCGCAACATGCTCATGGAAATGGAAGTCATCGCCCGAAGCATTGATTTAAAATAATTTTTTTCCAAATTTTAAACTCATTTTCCGCTACTGGGAAATCTGTTTTAAACCGGATTTTGTTAATAATTCTGAAAATCAAGAAGATGTATTATTGGCATAACAGTTTCGAAAATATGTGGAAAGGAATACCACGTGCATCATGAAAAAATTTGTTCAATTAACAGCCATTATCATCATTTCACTGAACATTTTTAATCAGTGTAAGAAAGATAACAAAACAGACATAGACCCACCTTCTTCAGTTACATCAATGAAAGAACTCAAAGTTCCTGAAGGTTTTGATTTTTCGGCTACCAAAGAAATCGAATTCATTGCTACAATCGACGACGAGATGTTTGGCAACAATAAGTATAAAGTAGAACTTTTCGACCGCTTCCCCAGCGCAGGTACATCGCCAAAAGCCGTTGTGATTGTGGCGAAGAATGAAACAAAAACCGTTAAAGCCAAAGTAAATCGAGCTTTAAAAGAGGCCTATGTAGTAGTTAATTACCCGAATGGCATTCGCGACATGCGTGTAGCTACGGTGCATGAGGGTAAAGTCAATTTCACCTTTAAAAAACTTGGTCGCCCTCAACGCAAAACACAGATCAACCCAAATGGCTGCACAGGCTGCACTATTACGCTCAACAATCAAAGCAATTACAACGGAAATTTCTGGAACAATGAGATTATCTGTATCACAGGTAATTTCACTGGTGGATTTAACATCGGTGGCAACGTGCAAGTGCGCATTTGCTCGGGTGCTGCTGTGAATTTTTCTTACTTCAATGCCAGCTCTAATGCATCTCTTGAAATCAACCCGGGAGCTACCGTTACAGCGAGCAACATCAATTTCAATGGAAACACATCCGCCTTTCGCAACTGGAGCAATAATGTAAACATTACTTCAAGTTTTTCACCTAACGGAAAGGTCTACAATCAGGGTATCCTCACCATCAACGGCCAATTTAACTGCAACTCTGGATCTGATATCGTAAACTACGGAGAAATAAACGTTACCTCCAACATCAATATCAACAACAAATTCCTCAACCATGGCAAGGTCGCCTCAGGCAATACCATTCACTTCAACAGCTCTTCTGATGTGACCAACTATTGCTCCATGACAGCTAACAACAATTTCCACTTCAACGGCAAACTGGAAAACTGCTCATACATGCGCTGCAACAACGAATTGTACGTGAACTCAAGCAGCAACATCATTCTCTATGACGGGGCCATGATCAAAGGAGGTACCGGAAACACTTACTTTAACAAAGTGATTCAGGCCTATGGAACTACTTCAAGCATCGTAATTCCTGGCCCGCTTACCATAAACAGTTCGGGGGGCATAGCCGGTAATGTGGAACTTTGTGCCAACAATATTGTGGCTAACAATGGTGCTATCGTACCGCCAGCCAGCATCGGTTGTAACAACTTCATCCCTACTTCACCTTGTAATCCCGAGGGCTTTGGCACACCAGCTATCGCTGATGCCGACGGCGATGGCGTGCCCGACAACATCGACGAATATCCCAACGATCCACTTCGCGCATACAATCTCTATTATCCTTCTCAAACTGGTTACGTAACTTGGGCTTTCGAAGACCTATGGCCAGCTTACGGTGACTTTGACTTTAATGACCTTGTCCTCCACGCTAGAACCAAAACTGTGCTCAACGCCAATATGAGTGCTGTTGAAATGTTTGTGAACTACAAGGTGGTAGCCATAGGAGCCTCTCAACGCAATGCTTTCGGTATCCAATTCGACTTTGCTCCCTCTGCCATTCAATCAGTCAGCGGACAGTTATTGAACGGCTTTACAAACAATGCTCCTAATGGCACTGAGCTTGGTCAAAACAAGGCAGTGGTAATCTTTTTTGACAATGCTTTCACAGCATTACCCAATCCAGGTTCTCCCTTCGTTAACACTGTTCCGAGCCAAACGTTTGTAGCTCCAATTGAGCGCCAGATAACTATCAATTTTGCTACACCCATTCCGATTCTAAACTTTGGTGATATCAACCCATTCATCGTCGTAAACCAAAATCGTGGACGTGAGGTACATCTTGCGGGATATGCGCCTACTAGCCTGGCTAATACAGCCCTCTTTGGCACTATCGACGACAATACCGGAACAGTTGGATTTCTTAACTACACCAGTAAAACCGGCCTGCCGTGGGCGATCGAAATTCCTGAGATTTGGCAGTATCCCATTGAAAAAGAAGATATAGTAAATGTGTACTATCAGTTTGTACCCTGGGCACAGAGTGGAGGTAATGTATACCCACTCTGGTATACCGACAATGGTAGTAATGTGAACACGGCTAAGGTCTATACCCCATAGAAACACAAAAGCCTTTTAAAAAAACCCGACGGTAAGTAGCCGGCGGGTTTTTTTTGGATGGATATTTAAGCGAGTTTTTTTAATTTAAACCGTTCAAAAATAGCCTTGTCAAGCATCTCTCTGTGGTCAGGGTGAGCAATGTCGCGAAGGGCTAATGCGCGCTGATGCAAATTTTTTCCATACAGGTAGGCTACTCCGTATTCAGTCACTACGTAGTGCACGTGTGCTCGAGTAGTAACTACACCAGCCCCTGGCCGCAGTGTAGGCACTATCTTACTCAGCCCCTTACCCGTAGTAGAACCAATTGCAATGATGGGTTTTCCACCTTCAGAAAGCGCAGCCCCGCGCATAAAATCCATCTGACCGCCTACACCTGAGAATTGATAGGTGCCAATTGAATCAGCACAAACCTGGCCTGTCAAGTCGATTTCAATAGCTGAATTGATGGATACCATTTTCGGATTTTGCCGTATCACTGCCCCATCATTCACATAGTTGGCTTCCAAAAAGCGAAACGATGGGTTATCATCCATAAAATCATACAACTCGCGACCTCCAATAGCAAAGGTGCTCACCACCTTACCTCGATGCTTCTTTTTGTACGCATTCGTGATTACACCTTTGCGCATCAGCTCCATTACCCCATTCGAAAACATTTCAGTATGTATGCCTAAATCTTTGTGATTCGTAAGAGCCATAAGCACGGCATCGGGTATACTGCCTATACCCATTTGTATAGTCGAGCGATCATCGATTAAGGCTGCAATGTGATGCGCGATTTTTATTTCACATTCGCCTATTTCTTTTCGGTAGTCAACTTCAGGTAGTTCGTCTTCGCACCACACAGCCATGTGAATGTCTTTTGAGTGAATGATGCCATCGCCATGTGTTCGTGGCATTTTTGGATTTACCTGTGCAATCACCATTTTAGCATGTCGAACGGCTGATCGAGCCACATCTATACTGGTACCCAACGAGCAAAAGCCGTGTTTATCGGGAGGTGATACGTGGATAAAGGCAACATCGATCGGCAGGATGCCCATTTCAAACAAGCGGCTTATCTCGCTCAAGAAGATGGGTATATAATCTCCATTTGAGCTATTGACTGCCTGGCGAATGTTGGCCGATACAAAAAGAGAGTTGATGTAAAAATGCCCTTCCATCTCAGGGGCAGCAAGGGGCATTTCGCCCAGAGTAGATATGCTGATGAGTTCTACGTTTTCAAGTTCATTTTTGCGAGCAGCTAGTGCCTTTATAAGTGTTTGGGGAGTGGCAGCACTGCCGTGTAAAAAAACTCTTTGCCCTGATTTAACGACTGATACAGCCTCAGCTGGCGATACATATCTCATTGTAATGTATGTTAAGTTGCATTAACAAAAGTATTCGCTCAAGTAAGGTACAAAACTGATTTTTCTAAGTTTTTTGCGGTTTAACACTGCATTGGGCAAGGAAAAAAGGCTATTTGATCAAGGTGTAATTTTTAAAACCGAAAAGCGTTTTCCCGCCCAAAAAGCGGTTTTCCAGAAAAGAAAGCAGTTTGTATTTGAAGCGTTCGTGCTTGTGAAGAGCCGGATTTGGCTTGTCGTAGATGTTTGGTTTTTCCGGTGAGTTCATAAAAGCGTGAATGCGCTCGCGCATCACCGCTGGATGAGTTCCCTCAAAGACAGGCACATCAGCAATCCTGCCGTAATTAAAGGCTTGGGAGATTCTATTGTTGCCCGTGTAGGTTGCGTGGGCATCTTGCACCTTTCGCAGCTGAATGTTTGCTTTTTTTACATGTCCATAATGAAAAACACGCACATCAGAGCGCACTATGCGCAGCTTTCGCGACTGCGACTTCGACATATAATCAGTAGCTGAAGTAGGAGTTTTAAGATAATATCGGAAGCTCTGTGCATCGCGCCAAGAGTGAATTTGTGGTAGGTTTCTAATCAGGCGAATTTCTTCTTTGTACCAAGCATGAGACCGATGTATATGTTCATAATCACCCCAAAAGTGGAAAAATTGCACCAAAATGCCCTCTGCTTCTGAAATAGACTGGGCTTCATTAAGAATTTGAAGCAGTTTTGGTAAGTCGTCTTCGTGGTACACTTCATCGCCTTGAACATAAAGTAGCCAATCGCCAGTACAATGTATTTTAGCGATATCGGTCTGTCGGGCGTACTCAGTATTTTTTGGAAATTCAGAAACTTTCCAATCGGTGTGGATAATTTTTATTTTCTCAGAATGTAACGATTGTAATATTTCCAGAGTAGTGTCGTCGCTTATAGCCAGAGCAATTACAAATTCATCTACTATCGGTAAAACAGATAATATGGATTCAACAAAAGGTAAGTCGTAATACACGGCATTGCGCAGAAAAGAAAATGCGGATATTTTAAAAGTGTTGGCTGTCATCGATGAACCTTAAGACTAATTTTACGGCAAATTTTGTTTTAGGTTATGTATTTACACGTTATAAATACAGGAAATTTTAAGCTCGACGGGGGCGCCATGTTTGGCGTAGTACCTAAAAGTTTGTGGATCAAAGTGTATCCGTCGGATGAAAACAACATGTGCTCATGGGCTATGCGTTGCTTACTGGTAGAAGATGGGGATCGACTCATCCTCATCGACACCGGCATTGGCGACAAACAGGATGAAAAGTTTTTCAGCTTTTATTATCTGCACGGTGAGGATACTTTATTGGGTAGTATTCGCCGAGCCGGTTTTTCGCCTGATGATATTACAGATGTTGTTCTTACACATCTTCATTTCGATCATTGTGGTGGCGCTGTTCGCCGTCGTGCTGACGGTAAGGGCTTCGAGCCCACATTCAGCAATGCAGTTTATTGGATACACGAGCGGCATCTTGAATGGGCTTTAAATCCCAATGCCCGAGAAAGAGCCTCCTTTCTGAAAGAAAACATTCAACCACTCGTTGACAGCGGACAGCTCACCCTGCTGTCACTACCTGCTGGGCGCAGTACTACACCATTGGGAATTGAAATGTATGTAGCAAATGGTCACACCGAGGCTCAGATACTTCCAATTATCAAAACACCTGAAGGCACTGTCTTTTACATGGGCGATCTTTTGCCATCCTCTTATCACATACCCATGCCATGGGTAATGGCCTACGATGTGCGACCTCTACTCACCATGCAAGAGAAAGCCGAAGTGCTACAAATGGCTTTAGAAGAAAACATGATTCTCTTTTTCGAACACGACGCTTATACCGAAACAGCCTTGGTCGAACAGACCGAAAAAGGCATACGCGTGAAGTCGCGTCACCGACTCAGGGATTTCATGTAACATCCTTTTCCGAATGAGAAAACTTGTGCAAAAACTCTACAGCAGCAATAAGCTGATGAGTCTGCTGGGCAATGGTTCAGCTGCAGTGCTCGGCTTGGTGAGTTTTGGTTTGCTGGCAAGGGCACTTGAGCGCACAGAGTTGGGTATTTGGGTCTTCTTTATGACCGTATTTACCCTCTTCGACATGGTAAGAAGTGGGTTGCTCAGCAATGCTTTAATAAAACGCATTGGCGAGAGTGACACGGAGGAGGAAAAACATGCCTTCACCGGTGCAGCCTGGCGTTTTGGCTTGTGGATTTCAGCTGGAGTATCCATTCCCATCAGTGTGTTCTTTCTTGTTTTTCAAAAGCACTTTTCTCCGGAATTAGTCTTCGTGGGCAAGTGGTTTTGGCTAGTGTCAATTGTAAGCCAACCAAACACCATGGCGATGTGGCTACTGAATGCCTACAACCGTTTCGACCGACTTTTCTGGACGCGAAGTATATCCCAGTTTATCTATTTTTTGGGGTGCTTGATAAATTACTATACACGCACCGGCCTCGAACTCATACTTTGGTCATACGTAGGTGGTTGGTTAGTGGCTGGAATGTTTACTTCAGCCAGTGAATGGAATGGAATTAAGCACTTTGCTAAAGGCACAGGGCAGCATATTCGATCATTGTACGATTTTGGTAAATACAGCATGGGCACCCTTTTAGGCAGTAATCTCTTGAAAAGTACAGATACTTTTTTGCTGATGTTTTTTATGGGGCCTGCTCCCGTAGCTCGATACAATGTACCTGAACGACTTCTTGGCTTGCTCGATATTCCCATTCGCTCGCTGGTTTCTACGGCTTACCCCAAGCTTATAGCTGTGCGCAAACAACAAGGCGAAGCTGCCTTTCTGCCGGAATACGAAGTGCAAACGGGATTGCTGTTTCTCATTGTACTACCAGTGGCGATAGCTACTTTGATTTTTTCGGATTGGCTAGTCATTGCACTAGCAGGCAAGGAATATCTCGACGCGTCTATTTTGTTGAAAATTTTCGCCATTTATACTGCGCTTATTCCTCTTGATCGATTGAGTGGGATTGCCCTGGAAGTTTTTGATTTACAAAGGTTAAACTTCTATAAAGTGATGCTTATGGCAGCTGTGAATGTGGTAGGTGATGTTATTGCCATCAAGGTTTTTGACAGTGTGACCGGTGTAGCGATGGTTTCGATCATCACTTACGGCAGTGGCATTGTGTTCGGTTATTACTTCTTAAGGAATAAAATTCCCTTCAGGCCAGTGAAGGTTTTAGAATCAGGATTTTTAGAACTGTTTTCTGTTCTGAAAAGTTTCAAAAAATAATTTGTACGATACTAAAAAATTTTCCATTTTTGAAACACTTTTCCACAAAATGATTAAATGAGCGCATTTAAGATTTTTTTAGTCGAAGACGATGAGTTTTACGGTAAACTGCTCAAGCATCATTTGTCTTTAAATCCAGATTATGAGGTAGAATTGTTTACTTCAGGAAGAGAACTTTTAGAAAATCTCTACAAAAAGCCCAACGTTATAAGCCTCGATTACACCTTACCTGATATGAGTGGTGCGAACGTATTGAGAGACATAAAAAAGCAATACCCCGAGATACCCGTTATTATCGTCTCAGGTCAAGAGGATATTACTACGGCTGTTACCTTATTGAAAGAAGGCGCATACGACTACATCGTAAAAGACAAAGACACTAAAGAGCGCATTTGGAATGTCGTAAAACACATCCGCGAAAATGCTAAGCTCAAAGACGAAATTGACCGCCTGCGCGAAGAAGTAAATCAGAAATACGACTTCTCTAACATAAAGGGCAATAGCCCAGCCATTAAACGCGTATTTAAACTGATAGAAAAGGCAAGTCAATCCAATATCACCGTGAGTATATGCGGTGAGACTGGAACCGGAAAAGAATTGGTCGCTAAAGCTATACACTACAACAGCGCTCGCCGTAAAAAGCCCTTTGTAGCCGTAAATATCGCAGCCATACCCAAAGATTTGATTGAAAGTGAGCTCTTTGGTCATGAAAAAGGTTCTTTCACAGGGGCGATAAATCGACGAATCGGGAAATTTGAGGAAGCTAATGGAGGAACAATTTTCCTGGACGAGATAGGTGAGATGGAACTACATCTGCAGGCAAAACTGCTAAGGGTATTACAGGAAAAAGAAGTAACCCGTATCGGCAGCAATACTCCTGTAAAAATCGATGCGCGCATCATCTCAGCCACACATCGCAACCTCCAGGAAGAAGTTAAAGCCGGAAGATTCAGAGAAGACTTGTACTACCGGTTAATTGGCTTGCCGATCGAATTGCCTCCTCTCCGCGAACGCGGTAATGATATACTTATTTTAGCCAAGCATTTTGCCGATGAGTTTGCTAAGGAAAACAAAATGGAAAAAGTAGTTTTCACGCCCGAAGCTCAAGAAAAACTCCTCAGATACCATTGGCCGGGAAATGTTCGTGAATTAAAAGCGATCATAGAGTTAGCGGTAGTGATGTCTGACGATGGAAAAATTACTGAAGAAAACATCAACTTTACAAACTCAAACAACAACATTCAGGACTTATTACACGAGTCGGGCACATTGCGCGACTTCACCAATAAGATCATTCAGTACTACCTCGAAAAATACGACAACAATGTTTTAGAGGTAGCCAAGCGATTAGATATTGGCAAGTCCACAATTTACAGATTGATTAAAAACAAAGAAATAATCCTCAAATAAACATTCACCAATGGGAAATTTATTTAGCTTACGACAATTGGAAGAACTCTCTGGCGGAATGTCAGAGTTCGTCGATTCTATGATTGAAACCTTTCTGGAACATACACCAACGCAACTAAATGATTTAGTAAAGGCCTTTAAAGAAGGTCGTTGGGTAGATATGGGCAACCTTGCACACAAAATCAAACCATCAATCGATCTCTTTGAGATTCCAGGCATTCAGCAAACCATTCGCGATGTAGAGAAAATCGGAAAGTCAGGTGCGCCTACTCCTGATTTAGAATCGAAAGTAATGGAAGTTCAGAATGTACTCAACGAGGTTTTCAAACAACTGAGAAACCGGTAAATGCCTGAGAAGTATGTCAAAAAAACAAGTTCTAATAATAGACGACCAGCCAGTAATGCGAAAGCTGCTCGAACAGTTTCTAAAAGACAAATACGAAGTGATCGCTCTTGAAAATGGCCGGGAAGCTCTCGAGTGGATGTACGATGGCAACATACCTGATGTGGTGATCGCCGACCTCAATATGCCTGAGATCGATGGGTTTGAATACATCAAACGCGTGCGTGAAAGTGCCTTTTTTCAGGACATTCCCTTAATTGTACTCTCAGGCGAAGACTCCTCGGCTGAGCGCATAAAATGCCTAAAACTGGGGGCTAATGATTATCTGATCAAACCCTTCAACCCTGAGGAACTGGCTCTGCGCATAAATAACCTGGTACGCATCCGCTCTTAAAAACCCGATACCTTTAATTCTTACATCATGCAGTCTGACATAAAAGCCCCCGATCAGCCAATACAGTCAGAAGCGCCTACCCCAAGCGCATCTACTTCTAGTCCAAAGCGCAAAATCATTTACATCGGAGAAGATCCCCAAGTTTTAGAAGCATTTAATAATCGAGAGGATGTCGAATTTATTTCCTTTAAAAACGCTGTACAATTTGATAACTATGTTACAAAGAACGACTGCAATCCAGATTTGATCATATGCGAGAAGTCACTCAAAGGCATGAATGGCTTTGAGCTGTTTAAGTTTTACAAAGATTTTATTCTGTCTAAATCCGTTCCCTTTGTCATAGTAGACTACCACTTTGGCAACTACACAAAACGACTTTTTTTAAAGGAAAAAGTCACCGATATCTATCAAAAACCGCTGGATCCAGACATGGTCATCGAGCGAATAGACTTTTTAAAGAGCATAGAACTCGCCCAAAAGAATAAAATTTTTCACATTGCGCAGAAAGAGTACAAGATTCCTCTTGCAAAGCGCATTTTCGACATTGTATTTGCTTCTTTGGCACTCTTAATTACATCACCTATTCTCCTTTTAGCCATAATAGCTATTCGATTAGAATCAAAAGGGCCGGTATTTTACAAATCAAAACGCGTAGGTACAGGCTATAAGATTTTTGACTTCTACAAGTTGAGAACCATGTATGTAGATGCCGATAGGCGACTTAAAGAATTTCTGCACTTGAATCAGTACGCGCTTGAACAACAGCATGCAGCTGAAGCACAAGTAAATACGACTCAACCCAAGAAAAAATTTGGTTCTACCGTTACTCTCATTCACAAAGACGGTACACCCCTCTCTGAAGAGGAATATCGCGAATTAAAAAAACAAAGTACTGCCGGAACTTTTATCAAAATCAAAAACGACCCTCGTGTAACTAAAGTCGGCGCCTTCCTCCGAAATACCTCGATCGATGAGTTGCCTCAGCTCATTAATGTATTGAAAGGTGATATGTCGATTGTAGGCAACAGACCTCTGCCCCTGTACGAAGCTGAGCAACTGACATCAGACGACTGGAGCGAGCGCTTCCTGGCCCCAGCCGGTATTACTGGTCTTTGGCAAGTAGAAAAGAGAGGTAAATCGAATATGAGCGAAGAGGAGCGAAAAGCTCTAGATAATCAATACGCCAGAAATTTCTCTTTTTGGAACGATATAAAACTTATCCTTCGAACCATACCTGCTCTATTGCAAAAAGAAAATGTTTAGGAACTTCTTCATAATATTTTTCGTCATTGTTCATGTTGGCGCTTGGGCCCAAGCTGGCAACGGAAAAGCTCAAAGCAATGCCATGAACATGGATTCCCTTTTTGTAAATCTACTCGACTATTTGCCTCCAATTAATGAACTGATCGATACAGCCATAGCGCATTCGCCAGAAGTAAAGTACTGGCACGCTCAGGTAAAACTAAGAGAATATGAGGTAAGCTTAGCAAAAAAGGATTGGGCACGAGATATCTACGTTACAGGTCAATATCAGGGTGGTACACTGGGAGCTAATATTAATCCAGATGGTTCGGCTATATTACTTGGGTATCTCGTCGGGGCAGGGTTGCGAGTACCGCTCTCTACGGTGATAGGTCGCAAAGATCGCATCGGTGCGGCAGAAGCATGGCTGGAAAGTACCATTGCTAAAAAAGAAGAAGCTATTCGAAACATCCGAGAGTTGATCTTTAACGAATACCAAAAGTTGCTGATGATTCAGCGCAAAATCTCCATCCTCGCTGAGACCAATGAATCTACTTCGCTTATTATGGAGATGGCCGAAGAACGCTTTCGGCAAGGGGAGTTAACCTTGGATCAATTGGGAACAAACACCGAATTAAAAACGAAATACAGCCTGATTTACGAAGAACTTCGCACCGAATTTTTTAATACTTATTCACAACTCGAACGCCTCGTAGGTATTCCATTTTCAAAATTTGAGAAGCATTAATGACGCTGATAAAATTTCTAAGACTGTTTAACAGGAACTTTAAGTACCTGATAGCGAGCTCTATGTTGCTTGCAGTCTTAGTATTTCTGATGGTCAGGAGCAAACCTAAAGAATACGAATCTGAAACCGAAATTTTTACAGGTATCGCTTCTGGTCTCAATCTCACAAACGTCGATCGCACAAATGTTGACTTCTTCGCCACTGCCAATGCGTATGACAACTTGCTGAACATCATCAAATCGCGGCAAACGCTGGAAGAAACCGGAGAAGAGCTTTTAGCCCTTCACATATCACTAGATGGTCCTACGGCCGAAATCATCGGCGATGAAGCTTGGAATCAAATGATGGAACTGCTCACACCTGAGCTGTACAACGAATTGAAAAGTCCTAAGGGTATAGATTCTTGCCTGGCCAACATACGAAATTGGAAAACAAAAAACTACAACACGTTTAGAGGAAAAATCATTTTCAATCAAGAGGAATCGCCCTACAGTTTCAAAGCCATTAGTAAAATAAGTGTTACTCGCATTCAAAATTCTGACCTCATTAACATCAAATACAAATACACCGACCCGGGCATTTGTAAATCGACCTTAGAGATTCTTTCAAAAGTCTTTATTCGCAGGATGTATGAAATAAAAGCCAGCCAGAGCAACAATGCGGTGGAATATTTCAGAAAACAAGTGGCCATAGCCCGTGAAGAGCTCAATGCAGCTGAAGAACGCCTGAAACAATTCCGAATCCAAAACAACATTATCAACTACGGTGAGCAAACAAAGAGTATTGCCACCATGAAAGAGCAGATGGAGGACGAATTCCAAAAGGAGTTGGCCGTTAGAGCCTCTAACAAATCTGCCCTTGAAAAACTGGAATCACAGTTGGCCGTAAACAAACAGTTGATCAAATTTTCAGATGAGCTACTTGAAAAGAGGCGTGAACTGGCCAAAATTCAGGCTCAGATCACCACAATGGAAATCTATTACAACGATCTTTCGACCATCAATACCCTTAGGCGCAAAGCTCAGGAGTTGCGGGCTGAGCTCTCCGATTTGTTAACCAAGCGCTATCAATTCTCCCGCACTACCGAAGGGGTACCCAATCAAGCATTACTCGAGGAATGGCTCAAGTACACGCTCGCCTTAGATGAAAGTGAGGCCCGCTTGCGAATCTTCGATGAACGGAGGCGATATTTCGAGAAGCTCTACAACGAATTTGCCCCATTGGGCTCATTATTAGCGCGATATGAAAGAGAAATCGGCGTAGCTGAAAAAAACTACCTCGAACTCTTACATTCGCTTAACCAGGCCATCATGCGCCAACAGAGCGATATGATTTCGGCCGGCGGATTGGTGGTATCAGTGCCACCCTATTTCCCACTTAAGCCACTTCCTTCGAAAACGGCTGTGATGGTAGCTGCCGCAGGCGTTGTGGGTTTTATGTTGCCTCTTATCGTTCTTGTATTGCTTGAGTTCTTTGACTCTACGCTGAAGAATCCAATTCGAGCTGAGAGTGTCGTGGGTAAAAAGTTGTTGGGTACCTATCCAACACTCAAATTGACCAAGGCCGACAGAGGGGTAGATTTGGAATGGGTGAAAAAACAAACCGTAGGCTTATCGCTTCAAACCATTCGATTAGAACAATATATCAAAAGTAAGCAAGTCTCCCGACCTTTTTTTATAGCCTTTTTGTCTACACGAGCTAAAGAAGGTCGCACGCTCATGATCCACGAGCTGGCCAATCGATTGGTGATGTTGCAATACCGCGTCCTGGTGCTCTTGCCCGATGATACCCCCGACCTTGATGACCCAGCCTTTTACGATCGAGTAGTGTACAAGAACGATAAGAGTTTTGAGGGGGCTAAACGCGTTGAAGACCTCTTGCCTGTTGGCTATTCAAGCAATTTGTACGATTACCTCTTTATGGAATTTCCCTCGTTGATGAATAATATGTACCCCATCAACGTTTCGATGCAGGCACACATGCATGTACTCGTAGCGCGTGCTAACCGCACATGGGTGAAGGCTGACGAATACTTACTAAGCGAATACTCCCGTAGTGTAAATACAGAAATACGACTACTCCTTAACAGAGTGAATATAGATGAGCTCGAGGTTGTACTTGGAGAGATACCCAAAGAGCGCAGCTACTTGCGCAAGCTTTTGAAGCGACTTGTAGTCGCAGAATTCAAAACAGCCTGATTTACAAGTCTTAAACTTAATCTTTTCGCCGTATACCTGCATACCGGATCGCGGAAGCTGAAAAATATCCCAGAGCATTCCGACCATCGGCGTAGTACACATTGCCGTGCACGGGTGCAGCAGGTGGGGCAAAAGCTCCGGCCGAACGAAACGTTTGGTCGAGTAATACGCGTAAATATTTGTCGTATCTGGCTGTAATAGAGGTAATTTCTATCCAAAAAGTGTCTTGGGGTTCGAGCAGTGTACCGAGTCGCACAGGCGGAATAGGTGCCTTACCGAAATGAAATCCATCAGCAAATTCGTCAGAAATTGTGAAGAAAACGTTTCTAAATATAGTGTCATTTTTCCATCTCCTAATTCGATAGATATCCCCTGCGCCTTCTGGTTCTTTAAAACCAATACAGGGTACATATCCCCCGCTGAAGGGAGGGCGTGGAGGTTGAAACTCTAAAAAGATGGAATCCAGTTCAAAAATTCGATTCAACCTTTCCGGTAGGGTATAATACAAACCCGCCTCTAGTCCTGTGGTATTGTTAGTCGGTATAGCGATTTCTAAGTGATAACTTCTGCCTACACGGCCAAAAAAAGGCAATTCATACCGTCCAGGCGCTGTATCTGATGGGAGCATCTGACCCACCAATTGTCCGTCTTCAAATAGGCGTACCTCTGCATCGGTCACGCGCGGTGTGGCTTGTTGTAAAAAGTAGGGCGCGGTAGTCGTAACATATACAAAGGCAGGTTCTGCATCGGTTACGCGACCATTAACTACCAAGATAGGTGGGTTTTCAGGCGCTTTTAAGTCAATGGGGTCTTCGCAGGCACTGGTGAGCAAAAAACCAGTTAAAACACTGTATATCAAAAATCTCTCTTTCATGTTCGATCAAAACTTAAAGTTATAGGTGACATAAGGGATAATACTGCCTAAAATGGCTAAACGGATGGCCTCTGTCTGATTGGGCTGATCTTCTACCTCGCGCAGATAGACCGAAAAGGCATTTCTGCGATTATAGACGTTGTAAGCTCCAAAGCTCCAATACCCCTTCCACTTCTTTGTAAAATAGGACTTCGGAAAGTAGGTAGCTGAAATATCGAGACGGTGAAAATCGGGAATTCTGCCGTTGTTTCTCAAGGGATTGTAAGGTGCAATCAGTCCCTCGGTCTCAAATCGTCCGTAGGGAATGGTAAAAGGTCTTCCGGTTTGATATATAAATGTAAAACCTGTTTCCCAATGCTGATTCCATTGATAGTTGCCTACTATAGCTAAGTCGTGCGGACGGTCGAAGTTGGCTCTATACCAATTGCCTTGATTAATTGTAGCTCCTGGTAGGTTGCCGCGTACCAGGCGTTCAGACCGCGAAAGTGTGTAGGCTATCCATCCTGTTAATTTGCCAGAATTTTTTCGGATGAGCAACTCCATTCCATAAGCACGGCCGAGGCCTGAAACGAGCTGTGTCTCAATCCGCTCGTTGAAAAACAGGTCAGCGCCATCGCGGTAGTCTACCAGATTGCGCATGTCTTTGTAAAAAACTTCTATCGAGGTTTCATACATATTGTTTTTGAAATTCCGGAAATATCCCACTGCTACTTGGTCGGCTGTGGCTGGCTGTATGTATCGGCCTGAAGGTCTCCACAGATCAATTGGCAAGGCAGATGTGGTGTTGCTGATCAGGTGGATGTATTGCCGCATGCGGTTGTAAGAGGCCTTGACCGACGATTCATCTGAAAGCAGGTAATTAACCCCTATACGTGGTTCTAATCCATTGGCATCGGTAAATTGTCGGATGATTTCTCCGTTTTTAAAAGGCACTACATCGATGATCTCCCCTTCCTGAGGAAAATCGGGATTGTTGTACAAAGCCAAATTGTAAGGACCAAGGTTGTAAAACATGGAATATCTGAGTCCGTACTGAACTGTAAATCGCGTAGCAGCTTTCCATTCAGCACTATAAAAGACCGAAGGTTCTACAGCGTATTCATTCTGAAGGCGCACAGGTATTGTGCCCGTTACATTGGCAGGCATAAAATCGTAGTAAATAACGTTGAAACCGAAATCTTCAGTTAACTTGTTGTTTCTGAAAAAAGTAAATTTTTGTCCGAAATTGTAATTGAGAATCTGTGATTGGAGTTTGAACGAAAATTCTTCCTCTTCAGGTGTACCAAAGCTGTAATCGTAGTTAGATGCTACAAAAGTGGTATTGCTGAACAAGCGATCGCTGATTACCCAATTCCAACGAACAGTACCGGTGATGTTTCCCCAATTAAAATTCACCAGATTTCGAATACCTAGCACATCGCGGCCAAAGTATCCGCTCAAATAGACGCGATGCCGGTCATTTATTCGATAGTTGATTTTGGTATTCAGGTCGTAGAAATACAGAATGTTGTTATTGATGTTTGAATCAGGCGAAAGGCGCAGAAACAAATCGGCATACGACCTTCGGCCTGATACCAGGTAGCTCGCCTTTTCTTTTACGATCGGTCCTTCAACCGTAAAGCGGCTGGAGAGTGTACCAATGCCCCCTACCGTTGAGAAGCGCTGATCATTGCCCTCGCGCTGCCTAATATCAACTACCGACGAGAGTCGGCCGCCAAATTCAGCCGGAATACCTCCTTTGTACACTTTTACATCTTTAGTAGCATCAGCATTGATGATCGAGAAGAATCCGAAGAGATGTGTCGAATTATACAGAGGGCTCTCGTCGAGCAGTACAAGGTTTTGGTCGATGTTTCCTCCGCGCACATTGAAGCCGTTTGCCCCTTCGCCTACCGTAGTAATACCAGGCATTAAGGTAAGGGTGCGGATGATGTCAACTTCGCCGAGCAACTGAGGCACACGCGCTATTTCTTTTACATCGAGCTTGGTGGTACTCATTTCTACGGAAGTCACATTTTTATCGGCGCGTTCGGTGCTGACCACCACTTCGCCAAGTTGCTGAGCTTCCGGCTTCAAGCGAATATCTAATCGTGTATTTTGTATGAGATTGACTTCCCTTTTTTCGACATTATACCCAATGTATTGATATACAATTATATATTTTCCTGGAGGCAGATTTAAGGCATAGTATCCGTATTCGTTGGTAGCTGTGCCAGCCGATTTACCACTTTCGAAAATATTTACCCCTACAAGCGATTCTCCGTTACTCGCATCTTTTACGTAGCCGCTTAAGGTTACCTTTTTTTGTGCTGATAGGTTGGTTGCAAACACCGCCATTATCAGCACCAAGATTCTTTTCATGTACAGATGTTCTATTTTTTTGAATAAAAACGAGCTTTTCTTTCGATCTGTTTATTTGAAAACATAGAATTAAAGTACAATTAACGAAGTAAATGCCTTATTCTTACATATAGGCGGCTAACAAGCTGATATTTTATGTTTTTAAAATAAATTCATTAAAGCAGTAACGAGATAAAAAAGCTTCCGTAGGTTCAAAATATGTAAGAATATACTAAATAAAAATGTCGTTTAATTAAATTTCAACTTGCAATTATTTCATGTAAAACTACTTATTTTCAATGCTTTCTACAAAATACATTTGCGCAAAATCGCAACCTGATTTTAAATATTTTGAGATGTTTTCGAAAATAGTTCACAGGCTACCAAGGGCCGTGAAATATGTTCTGCTGGCCATCCCGGTAGTTTACGTGCTCATGTTGATTCCCCTGTTTTTCATGTATCCGAAAAACTACATTCCCAATAGAATAAACTTTAATCTCGAATATTTTGATTCGCTTGCCAACGAGTTGGATGGCGACTGCTATCGAATTACGCGCGAATTCATAAAGGAATGTCCCTTTCCTGCCCGCAGAGTACATCTAAATTCGGAACACACCATCGTTGAAATTCAATTAAATGATAAGTGGTATGCGTATGATCCTCTTTACAAAATGTTTTTTAATCGTCAAAATGCAATACAAGTGTCTTTTGACGTAACGAGAGGTTACATTCCTGATTACCTAAAAGATTATCCGTATGTTGAAGCCTTCAAAAAGGTTCGGTTTTACCACAATGTCTATTTCATGATTTTAAATTACACACATCCTTTTTACGACAGTATCCTGAGGATATATTATGGTGTTGTAAAGTGAAGATTATCACTTCTCTGATTTGGTAGTTTTTGTTTCTTGAATCAGCTTATAATAGTAAAAAAGAAATGGTAAAGTAGTGAAGAAAAGTATTGTATTTCGCACATCAAGCTCCTCAGGATTTGTTAAGTAAAAATAAATCATCAGAAGGTAAGAACTGATAATTATAAAAGCAACAAAATGCATATAAAAAGGGATCTTTTTTAGAGCCTTAGAATCAACTTCAATTTCCCACTTCAGATTTTTTATAGCATCAGCTCCGCTTTGATCAACCATTATAGTCCAATTTTCTCCACTAGTTAATTTAAGAATGGCTTGAATGTTTTTTTCATCGTAAGAAAATATGTGCTTAAATAGAATGTTTTTAGAAAGTTCGTTAAAAGGAATTTCTTTAAAAAAATTGCCATTTTCAGAGTAGAAGATTAATGAATTATTTGAAATAGAAAAATATCCATTGGAAAGAATTGAACTTTTAATAAAACGAAATCGCCTAAAATAGATAAGAAATATGACAATAAATGCTGGAAAAATATACACCATTAAATCAATGGCATTAAATGAAATTAAGAGCAGAAGCGAAATAAGTGTTGTAACTACAAGAAACAGAGAAACCTTTAATAGTTCTGCATTCGAACCTTTGAATAAGTTGCATGGGTATTTTGAATCCATTTTTTCTGAGATTATAAACAAAAATGTATCGTAAAAAATGGATTCTTTTTTACTGCATATGCTGTAATTTATCGAATAACTTGGAAGTTTTGGAAAAAGTGCAAAGGCACATATTCCCATTCGACGCGCTCTACGTGCGATGCTGGGCTGCCTTCGTGAAGAAATTTGATGAATTCTTGTAATTGATCGTCAAATCCCTGAGCATATGTTAAAACAGTACCATCAGGCTCATTACGCACATATCCTACTAAATTCAGCTCACGAGCCTTTAGCAAGGTGTATTGTCTAAAATACACGCCCTGCACCTTGCCGTAAACTTTTGCTTTAATACATTTAAACATATGCCTTTTGTCTTTTCAATGACAAAAGAACGAAGACAAATGTTTAGTTGAGACCACTGTGGTTTAAAAACACCCGTCATCGGGATTATTAGTAGGTGTAGCCACTAATTGTATAAAAGCTTCTTCTAATGGTGTAAGTTTGATGTATCCGCAGCCAAGCAACAAGGTAGTAGAGTCGATGCCTTTCTTAGCCTCAACAATAAAAATAGCCTCCTTATCGTAGGTAAAAGCCAGTTCTCCAGCTCGATTGGTGTAACCAGAAAACTGCACTATTGAATTTGGCACATTGGGAGCCACATACACAAAAGCAGAATCAATTGGCTGTCGAGCTTCGTTTACGACGCGAATGCGAAAGTGATAGATAGGGTCTTCTTGACTGCAGGCCGATGCAATAAGCAGGATAAAAAATGCGATAATTAAGTGGTTTCTCATAAAGTAATTCTTATTTACATCCTCTTCTCGGATCACCTTCTGGATAAATGGTTACATCCACAAATATGTTTCCTCGCTGCAATTCAACGACATCACAGCGCTTATACCACCCTTTGCCTACTTCGTATTCTACAATTGCCTTATGATCATACGAGAAGGTGGCTTCGCCTATTTGATTGGTAGTAATGTAGCCGTCTATTAAAGAGTTATCTACTGGAGTGTAGAGATATATAAAGGCGTTTTGAACAGGGCGACCATCGGGTAAGGTGACTCGAAAGGTGACTTTGTAAGGATTATTATCAGGTGAACAAGATATAATAAGCAAAGTAGAAATAAAGAATATTGCTTTTGAGAAAGCTTTTGCCATACTGGATCGTTTAACTGAAATGCAGTTAGCAAATTTAACTTTGTTTAGCGAAAATAGAAACAACTTTGCAGCTCTCTTTATTTGAAAAGCATTTATCATTAAATCAGCAAATTATACTATGCTAAGCTTACCCTACATTCAAGAGCTATCCCAAGAAATTTCAGCGGCCCTACTCTCAACTCCGGAAGAAGTGGAGGCGTTCCGATTGAAATATTTAAGCAAAAAAGGTATAATACCTTCATTGTTTGACGAGTTTAAAACCATAGGTGGAGCTGAGAAGAAAACCTACGGAAAACCGCTCAACGAATTAAAAAAACTGGCTGAAGAAAAGTTTCAATCAGCAAAAAGTACTTTAGAAAATAAGAACCTTACCACTTCATCTAATTGCGATTTTACAAGACCTGCGCATCTATTATCAGTGGGCTCTCGGCATCCTGTATCAATGGTCATCGAAGAAATGATCGAGATTTTTTCGCGCATTGGCTTTACAGTGCTCGATGGACCGGAGATCGAAGATGATTGGCACAACTTTACAGCCTTAAATTTTCCGCCTGATCATCCTGCCCGCGACATGCAGGACACCTTTTTTATCTCCAAAAATCCGGATATGGCCCTACGCACACATACTTCAAATGTGCAAGTGCGAGCTATGGAAACAATGAAACCGCCGATTCGGGTTTTGGCACCGGGTAGGGTGTACAGAAACGAAGCAATCTCAGCGCGCTCACACTGCTTTTTTCATCAGATTGAAGGCCTCTACATCGACAAAAATGTTTCTTTTGCCGATCTGAAACAGACCTTGCTTTATTTTACAGAGTCCTTCTTTGGCAAGAGCAAGATTCGCATGCGGCCCTCCTACTTTCCATTTACCGAGCCTAGCGCTGAGGTAGATGTGTACTGGGGGCTAGAGAATGAAGTGGATTACAGAATCACCAAGGGAACAGGTTGGCTTGAAATTTTAGGTTGTGGCATGGTTGATCCCAACGTACTTCAAGCTTGCGGTATCGATCCGAATGAATACAGTGGGTTTGCCTTTGGCATTGGCATAGAGCGCATTGCGATGAATCGCTATCAAATTCCCGACATTCGCATGCTGAGCGAAAACGACGTACGCTTTTTGCGTCAGTTCTAATTCTGGCTTTAGTTTTTTGTATTTTAGAGTTCGTAATGCAAAAATGGTAAGGCAGAAACCGCCTTACCATTTTTTGTTTCAAAAATATTTTAACCTTTTCTACAAAGAAAAACCGATGTTTCGCTGATGTTTTAGGGTTTTTTCAAAATATATTAAACAAACCTTTAACATTTTTAGGTTTGTAATGGAATTTTTTATTTATTGCATGCCGAATATCTCTGATGTATGACCAACGAAAGATACCTAAAATGGTATTCGCGAGAGCTTAATATGGACATAGAAATGCTGACCTATGGCTACCAGGGCATGCCTCTCATCATTTTCCCTACGAGCTTGGGTCGCTTCTACGAAAGCAAGGATTTTCGGCTTATTCATTCGATTGATTGGTTTTTGAAAGAGGGTTTTTTTAAAATCTATTGTATTGATGGAATCGACCGACTGAGTTGGTACAACAAACACATTCACCCAGCCCAGAGGGTGAAAAATCACATTTGGTACGATTTAATGATTTACAATGAATTGGCTCCTTGGGCAATGCACGAAACCGGTTTCGGTAAAGTGGCAGTGGCTGGATGCAGTTTTGGCGGTTATCACGCCATGAATTTCGGATTAAAACATCCCGATCGCACAAAATACATTATCAGCATGAGCGGGGCGTTTAACATCAAAGGTCGGCTCGATGGATACTACGACGACAATGTGTACTTCAACAATCCCCCCGATTTTCTTCCGAATGCTTGGAACGATCACTTCCGAGACTTGTTCGTTTTCCTCGGGGTGGGTGAGTGGGACATCTGTCTGGGCGACAACTACGAAATGGCCGATATGCTCGGCAAACGCGGCATTCGCAACTGGCTCGACATTCGTCCGCGCGAAGTGCACGACTGGCCTCTGTGGCGGACCATCTTTCCACACTACTTATCAATGATTGTCAACTCTCAAGTGTAACGAAATAAAATCCCCTTACTTCTATGAAAAAAATAGGTATTCTCTTCGGAATGGAAAGGACCTTTCCAAAGGCCTTTGTAGAACGTGTAAACGAGATGAATGTGGACGGTATCACTGCCGAACCGGTAAAGGTAGATGTAGTCCAACAGGCTGTGGGGACACCCTATGCAGTGATCATCGATCGTATTTCACAAGATGTGCCCTTCTATCGCGCTTATCTGAAAAATGCCGCTGCCGCTGGAGCTGCTGTGATCAACAATCCCTTCTGGTGGAGTGCTGATGAAAAGTTTATAAACAACAGTATTGCCATCTCAGTGGGAGTGCCGGTACCTAAAACGGTGCTGTTGCCCAGCTTTGCTCGCCCTGACGATACCACCGACGCTTCATTTACAAACTTAGTATTTCCGCTTTCATGGCAGCAAATCTTTGATTACCTTGGCTTTCCGGTGTTTATGAAACCTCATGCAGGTGGTGGGTGGAAGAGTGTTTTTAAAGTACACAATGTAGATGAACTTTTCAACGCCTATCACCAGACTGGCCAGCTGGTCATGATGGCACAAGAAGCTATTGAATTCGAAGAGTACTATAGGTGCTACTGTATCGGTCGCAAGTATGTGCGCATCATGCCTTATGAACCGCGCAATCCACACCACCTGCGCTATGTGAGCGACAAGAATCCATCGCCAGAGATGGAAAAATTGCTGACCGATTACGTATTAAGGCTTAACAATGCGCTCGGCTATGATTTTAATACAGTTGAATTTGCTGTGCGCGACGGCATTCCTTACGCTATAGACTTCTGCAATCCAGCGCCCGATGCAGATGTGCACTCCGTGGGTCAAGAAAACTTCGAATGGGTCGTAGAGCACGCTGCCAAATACGCCATAGAGCGCGCTCAGCAGCACAAAGAAGGGCAAATGAATCTGACCTGGGGCGACTTTGTGAAACGCTCCGTAGCTGATATGCAGTCTGTAGAAAAGGCTACAAAAGAAAAAAAAGCCTCCTCACCCGCTAAGTCATCTCAAAAGGCTAAAAAACAATAAAAACATTCAACTCTATGGCACTGCCCAAATTCACCCTTGGCGTAGAAGAAGAGTACATGGTAGTTCACCCAGAAACTCGGGAACTGACCAGCCACGAACAAAAGATTGTAGAAATTGCCTCCAAAACTCTCGACGATAAGGTAAAAGCTGAGATGCATCAGGCTGTGGTAGAAGTGGGGACTTCTATCTGCAAGGATGTGCACGAAGTGCGCGATGAAATCAAAAAGCTGCGCAAAAACGTGGCAGAAATTGCCAGCGATTTAGGCTTACGCATCGGCTGCTCCGGTACGCATCCCTTTTCGCACTGGAGCAAGCAGTTGATCACGCCCAATCCGCGCTACGACGAAATTGTAAACGAGATGCAGGAGGCTGCGCGAAGCAATCTCATTTTTGGTCTGCATGTGCACGTAGGCATGCCGAGCAAGTCCATAGCCATGCACATTGCCAATACGATGCGTTACTTTTTACCACACTTATATGCCCTTAGCACAAATTCCCCCTTTTGGGAAGGACGAAATACGGGATTCAAATCCTTCAGAAGCAAGGTATTTGACAAATTTCCGCGTACGGGAATTCCTGACTACTTCTCGAGCTACGAAGATTATATCCGCTATGTGAATTTGCTGGTCAAAACCAATTGCATCGACAATGCGAAAAAAATCTGGTGGGATTTGCGGGTACACCCCTTCTTCGATACCATTGAGTTCCGAATCTGTGACGTACCCATGCGCTGCGAAGAAACAGTGTGTCTCACTGCCCTCTTTCAAGCTTTGGTTGCTAAAATCTACAAATTGCGCGAGCAAAACATGGGCTTTATCATCTACCAGCGCGCCCTTATTAATGAGAATAAATGGCGTGCCAGTCGCTATGGCATTGACGGTAAGCTCATAGACTTTGGCAAAGAAGAAGAGGTGCGAGCGCGTGTGCTGATCGAAGAAATTCTCGACTTTGTAGACGATGTGGTTGATGAGCTTGGCTGCCGTGAAGAAGTATTGTTTGCTCGCAAAATAATGGAAATGGGTACCGGAGCTGATCGTCAGCTGAAGGTGTATGAAGAAAGTGGTGGAGACTTGGTCAAAGTGGTCGATTACATTCTCGAACAGACCATTTGTGATTGTGACTGTTAACAGGTGCTTCAGACTAAAAAACCGGCTTTATGGCCGGTTTTTTATTTTTCCAAAAATTGGAAAACAAACTCATTGCATTTAAATATCCAAATAATATTTCATGCATCATATAATTCCATTTATGAAATAATTGTCCAAAAAAGGGAAATGCAGCAACTTTTCACGCTTCCCGAGAGTTGTCAAATAAAAAGTCAATATTTTTATAAATATCAGTAAATCAATATTATAAGAATGGATTTTTCCCTTTCGTGATTCTTTGTTGAATCAAGCCAGCATTTGGCACACTTTGGGAGAAATTCCTTAACGTTATGAAGACCGTATTTAAAACATTAGCCCTTCTACTCAGTTATCCAGTTGTTGCACAAGTAGCACTTGTGACTAACACCAACGATGCTGGTCCGGGTTCTCTTCGTCAGGCAATTATCACTGCCAACAGCAACCCCTCCATTACCAGCATTCAATTTAGCATTCCAGCTACTGACCCTAATTTTAATGCTGTACACGGAACCTACACCATAGCTGTTGCCAGCATGTTGCCCGATATCACCCGTCAAGGTTTGGTAATAGACGGCTATTCACAAAAAGTGAATCAAACGCCTGCAAATAGCGGCTTTATCGGCTCAGCTATCCCCACCGGTTATCCTGCCAATGGCACTACAGCGCTTATTCCCATTCCAGAAATTCGCATAGTGCCCCGCGATACCAATCTTCAGCGCGGCCTTACCATTGCGGCAAAAAATGTAACCATTCGTGGACTCGGTATTGCCGGATTTGGATTTAACTTCACTAACAACGACGGAAACATTGTACTTCTACCCGGTGCTGATGGTGCTATCATCGAGAACAATGTGCTCGGCTCCATGAACCATACCATTGCCATTCCCACCCCCAACAAAGAAAAAACCGCAGGTAATAACGTGGTAGCTTTTGACGTAAAAAACGGCAAACTCCTCAACAACATCATTGCTTTTGCTGGTTCGATGGGCGCCTTTTTCAACTACCAATGCTCCGGTTGGGAAGTGCGCGGCAACGAATTTGCCGCCAACGGCCGTACTAATGTAATCTGTGACAACATCGATATCGCTTACAAATCTTCAAACTTCCTCTTAGAGCGCAACGCCATGTATGCTGCCGGCGCCAATGGCATTGACCTTCACAACGCCACAGGCAACCACACCATTCGCTTCAATACGATTTTCAACAGCGGCCAACTCCGCGTTGAAAACAGCGGCATCCGCGTATATGGACAAAACAACTACATCCATAACAACAACATCTACGCAAATCACGGTGCAGGCATCATGATCACGACCGATGCCCTCTATAACACCATGCAGTCAAACCGTTTTAAAGACAACGGCAACTATCAGGTAGGTACTTTCCCCAAAACTAACAACATCGCCATCAACCTCAACGCTCCAAGTGAAAACAACCTGCGTGGTACAGCACCTTTTTATACCCTAAATGATTTGAACGACGCTGATAACGGTGGTAATGAATTGCACAACTTCCCTGTAATTGACCAGGCGTACATCCAAGGTGGCATATTCCACGTAAAGGGTTTTGCTCGTCCCGGCGCACAGGTTGAGCTCTACGTGGGTGACCTTTTCACCGGCGCGGTATTTCCACAGGGTATTGAACCACTTGGAATATTTACCGAAGGCTCAGCCGACGATCACGATGCCTCTACCGGCAGCTATGGTCCGGGTGCAGTTAATGGCACATTGGTGGGTCAAGATGCTACAAATCGCTTCCATTTCATCTTGCCTAAGCCAGCTTCAGTAAATGTTGGCACTCTGCTTACTTCCCTCTCTACGCTCAATGGAAATACTTCCGAATTTGGCAACGCTGCCGCTGTAGGCTCTCAGCCAGTAGCTCTCTATCCCTCATTAGAGTGCATTTACCAAAATCAAAACGGCCAGTATGTTGCATCTTTCTCTTACACCAACACGACTTCTTCATCCATCACCATCAATGCAGGTACCAATAATCAGGTGACAGGCGGCACAGTAATCGGTACTTTGCCCACCATCTTCGCTCCCGGTACTACCGCCGGTGCGCTTAAAGTAGCCTTCACTGCTTCAGCGACCTGGACCATCAGTGGCCAATCTGCCACCGCTGATGCGACATCAGTACTCTGCCCTGTGGATCTGGCTGTGACCGCAACCGTGGACAACAGCGCTCCCGATGCCGGAACCAATGTAACCTTCACTATTCAGTTTACCAACCTCTCTACCACTACACCCACAGCTGATGCCATCTTCCTGATCAATCTTCCCGATAGCCTTCAATACATTTCTCATACAGCACCTGGCTTCACCTTCACTCCGGGTACAGGTGTAGTGACCATCCCCTTTGTGAATCCGGGCCAGACCTTTACTCTTACTCTCACCGTAAAAGCCAATGGCTCAGGTCTGCTTACTGCCGGATACGTAAGCTCAGCCCAACCTGACAACAACGCTGCCAATAATACCGCATCTGTCAACATTACCACCCAATGTGCCAGCGGTGGCAACGACGGCGGAATCGAAAGCCATGGCTCCATGTCAGCCGCCATTAATCTGCGCAACTTCAACCGTCTGAAGTCTGGACGTCATCACTTCTACGCTCAGGTAGAGACTCTGCCCCTTAAGGCTGACAAAGGTTCTATGCTGGCTGGTCGCAATGGCCTCTCACTGAGTGACCTCTTCCCGGCTAATGGACCTGAAAACACCATCGGACGCGTAGTGACTCCCAAAGACTTGATGAACATTACCAACGCACTCGATATTTACAGTCTCGACTACTTCCGCACAGGCAGCCGTCGCCTTGGTTCCATTCTCGGCATCGAAACACCTGCCGGCGAAGTGTATGAGCACACAAAAGTCGTTTGCGACCGCCTCAATGGCGCGGCTATCCCTCGTATTTTCCATATGCAGGCAGCCGGTCATCCCTTTATCATGGCCGAAATGAGCCAGGAAAATGGCGACATTGACTACAACATTTCCTTCGTAGTGTATCAATATGCAGATGGCACGTTCGCTATCGACAACCGCTGGAACCTCACTGAATACCGTCCACAGGGCGCTGAGCGCGTGTTCAACTTCCAGGTTTGGACCGTTTCGCCCCACCTCACCGTTAAAATGGTCGAAGAAATTATCGCCCTTGTTGCACAGAACGGCCCCGTAAGTTTCATCAACCAGTCACCTGCCATCATCCCAACCGTGTGGGTAGAAAGCGGCCGCTACATCAATGGCAAGCTTGCCCTCAAGATGCGCAATACCGTATCTGCTACCGATCTGCTCATCGATGGCAGCATTACCCGTCACGAAAATCAGCCTCGCCAACAGCTCTTCTTCCAATACGGCATTCCGGCCGCTGAAGTGAGCTATGTGGAAATTCCTATGGGATATCTCTTTGACGCTGGCTTCTCAATTGTAAACAACGTATCTGGCGGTCGCGACCAACTCTACGTAGCCGACGGCATGTGGGGCATCGACTATGAGCAAGGCGGCCTTCTGCAGCCCACTTTCCAAACTTTTGAAAACCCATCAACCTCCACTACCGACGGTCTCGCACTTGAGCGCGCTGCTATGGCCGGTGGACTTGTTAAGGATTACTTTTCCCTCTACCGTACCCTTCGTCCGGGCGCCAATCGCAGCCTCGAGCTCACCGAATACAACGCCATTCGCTTCACCGCATCTGCCAGTCGGGAAGTACAAGTTGTACTTACCTTACCTAAAAAGTCTATCCGTAACTGGAGCGAACAATTCCGCACTACCATCACCCTCACTCCCGCCAGAGAAGTGTACGAAATCCGATTTGACGAGCTGAAGTCAACCCTTGGCGGTGAGTTTGACCCCAGCGACCTTGTCGCCATCGTATGGACCATCACCGGTCAGGCTGCCCAATTCAGCCCCATCAGCATGATGGTGGAGCAAGCCGCCTTCATACGTAAGCAAACCTCGGCAGATTTCCCCATCAGCACCGGCGAAAAAGGCATCACAGCCTATCCCAATCCTGCCGTTGAATACACCAATCTCCTCTTCGAACTTCCGGCGAATGCACGCACCAGCATCGAAGTCACCGACATCACAGGCCGCCGTGTGAAACTCATCCAGGGCATCGAAGGTAAGCAGGGTCGCAATGAATACCGCCTTGGCACAATTGACCTTGCTCCTGGCAGCTACGTGATTACAGTGCGCAGTGGCCGCATGAAAAAATCTACCACTTTACTTCGAATGTAATTTTATACAAAGCCCAAACTAGTAACCCGGAGCTTTATTGTTTCGGGTTTATTTATTTTTTGGGCGTGCCCCCGGCGAAGCGCCTTCAGCGCTTTCGCCGGGGTCGGCGTGCTACGGGGTCCGCTTCGCTACCGTGCTTCGGCTCTGCTGCGCTTCGCCTACGCACCGCGCTACCGCGCGCCCTCCGCATGCCTCACGCGTGCGCGGCTTTATGCCGCGCTGAATCAAGTTGTTTTTAATTCCTGATAACAAGGCAAATATTTAGAGCTGTATATATTAGGACCTAAAAATCAGAAAATTATCGGCCTTAAAAAGGAAAAGCAATTGAGCGGGTGTAAAGCTATCTAAGCTTCTATAACGAATTCCTGTACAATGTTGAGCTTACATTATCAATTTGGCCACTGAAAAATAAATGAAGAGTCCAATCACATCGTTTGTCGTAGTTACAAAAGGTCCAGTGGCCACGGCAGGGTCTATCTTAAACTTATTAAGTGTAAGTGGTACTAACGTGCCAAACATAGCTGCAAATACAATCACCGATACCAAAGCTATCGATACCGTGATGCTCAGATTAAACGGCTTGCCCAAGGCAGCCGTCACAGCAAACATCAGCGAGGCACATACCAGAGCCGTCACCAAGCCAACGCCAAGGTCCTTGAGCAGTTTTTGAAGAATGGACTCGTTAAAGGAATCATTAGCGAGCGACTGTACCACAAGAGCGGCTGACTGCACCCCTACATTGCCCCCGGTAGCAGCAATCAAAGGCATAAAAGCAGCCATTTCCGGATATTGAGAGATATCAAAAAAATCCACAACACGCGAACTGATAACTCCCCCCAGCATTCCGATCAACAACCACGGCAACCGCGCCTTTGACAGGGCGAAAATCGAGTCGGCACTTTCTACATCCTGTGCCAAGCCCGATGCCATCTGATAGTCGCGCTCGGCCTCTTCCTTCATCACGTCCATCACGTCGTCGAAGGTGATTCTTCCCATCAACCTTCCTTCGTGATCTACCACCGGTATCACCACAAGGTCGTACTTGCGCATTAGTCGAGCTACCTCTTCTACATGCGTATCGGTAGTTACTTTTATGATTTTTCGGTCATACACCTCCGATACAGGAGTTTTCGTAGAGGTAGTGAGCAGTTTTTTAAGTGATAGGGTTCCGAGCAATCGGTCGTCGTCATCTACCACATAGATGGCATGCACCTGATCCACCTTTTCGGCCTGTCGGCGCATCTCTCTCAGGCAGCGCATCAGCTTCCACGAGGCATTTACCTTCACCAATTCTTTGGCCATGATGGATCCTGCCGTGTCTTCGGCATAGTTGAGCAAATCGGCAATCTCACGAGCCTGATCAGGGTCTTCCAGGCTCTGAAGCACCTCGTGAATTTTTTCTTGCGGTAGTTCGGAGATGATATCAGCAGCGTCGTCAGAGTCGAGGTTTTCAATTACCTCTTGTGCCAACTCTTTACCCGAATACTCCTGAAGCAGCGAAGCCCGTACTTCTTCGTCGAGCTCTACAATTACTTCGGCAGCTCTTTCCTCAGGCAAGGCGTACAACAGTGCTTTAGCCTGCTCAAGATCAAGGCGCTCCAGAAGTTCAGCGACATCTTCTGGGTGAAATTCTTCGATTTCAGCCAAAACGCGATCTATCGAGCTGCTTTCGAGCAGTTCCGAAATTCTGTCAACGATTGACTGATTGAGCTTTTTAGTGTGCAAGGGCTACTGCCTTTGATAGTTCTACAAATTCGAAAGGAGAGAGCTGTTCGGCCCGGCGGTCAAAAATAGAATCCTTCAGCATTTCAGCCGGTATGTTAAGTGATTTTAATGCGTTTCGCAGGGTTTTCCTTCGTTGGTTAAAGGCAGTTTTTACAAAATATTTTACTTGCTCATATGCAGAGTCGCTGCAGAGAGGTGTTTCTAATCTTTTTAAACTAATCACACCAGAGCGCACTTTTGGGGGTGGATTGAAGTTGCCGGGTTCTACTGTTAAGTGGTATTCTACAGTATAAAAGAGTTGAGTCAATACTGACAGAATGCCGTAATCTTTACTGCCCGGTTTTGCGCCAATCCGCTCTGCTACTTCTTTCTGAAACATCCCTGCCATGTAGGGTATTACATTTCGATTTTCCAAAATTTTAAATACAATTTGCGAGGAAATGTTATACGGAAAATTTCCGACGACAGCAAATTCACTACCGTCAAAAAATTTTTGAATATCAGCTTTCAGAAAATCACCTTGTATTACTTCTATTTCAGGAAAATTTCTTTTCAGATAAGTTGCTGATTCATCGTCTATTTCTATGGTTTTTAGGTGAATAGTGGGTTCAAGTAAATATTCGGTAAGCATTCCCATGCCTGGGCCTATTTCAAGAATGTTTCGTAACCCACCTCTTTTTCCAAGTGCAGCTATGTTTTTGGCTATATCCCTGTTTTTCAGAAAATGCTGTCCAAAAAACTTCTTTGGCTTTACTCCAGCAGTCAATTTTTTCAATTTATTACATCAAAAGTATTATATTAGCAAAAAAAAGATACCCATGAAAAGTTTAATTCTTGTCTTTTTAGTAGTTTCTACCGGAGCGTCATTTGCTCAAAATGAATTAACTCAGCTGAGAATCAATGAACTTACTAAACAAAAAAATGCTCTTGAAATTGAAATCGAACAATTTAATCAACAGATTCAAAAAGTTGAAGCGCAGTTAGCATCAGCTATTGAGAAAAAATCTTCTATACAATCGCAAATACAATCCCGCTCTGAAGTATTAAGTCAAAATCAGGCAGCTATTGAAGGATATGATCTCGATCAAATGAATGCTTCAATAGCGGAATTTGAAAAGTCAATACGTTCAAATTCTAAAACCATAAAAAAATTGACCAGAAAAGTAGAAAAAAACAATCGAATTATCGAAAAATTAGTAAAAGAAAACGAACAAAATAAAATTCAGATTGCTCTGCTTGAACAGCAAAATGAAACTACTGCTTCAGAAATAGCTGCTATAAGAGAAACCATAAAATCTAAAAATCTTAACAGAACAACCAAAAAACTCAATAAAACTGAAAAACAAATCACAAAACTCAATCAACAAAAGGTAAAAATCAACGGTGAAATTGAATATCTTACCAAACAAAAAAATGAACTTGAAATAAAACGCGATGCAGCATTACGACGCCTTGATAACGTTGTACAGACTTTAAAAATGGAAGAGGCGAAACTCAATTAATATTCAGCGAATTTACCCAGGTTCTGTATCGTGCAGCATTTCTGAGATGCTCCTGATAATCTGAGGTGAACAAATGATATCCTGGTCTCTTCGGATCAGCACACATGTATAAGAAAGAGTGCTCCTTAGCATTTAATACCGAGAGCAATGCCGTCTTTGATGGAAATAATATTGGTCCAGGTGGGAGTCCTTTGTACAAATAAGTATTGTATGGGGAATTGATCGTCAGGTCTTTAAAATAGACTCTTTTAGAACGAACGCCTTTTTCCAATTGTGTTGCATACACCACTGTTGGGTCGGCCTGTAGGGGAATGTTCTTGCGCAAACGGTTTAAATAAAGCCCCGCCACAACGGGCATTTCATCCGCCTTTTTAGTTTCGCTTTCTACTATCGATGCAAGTATGCCTACCTCTTCAGGACTAAGCCCAATTTTTGATGCCTTTTTTACGCGCTCTTCGTTCCAAAATTTTTTGTAGTTGTCATACATTTTCTGCGTAAACTTTTCAGGCGAAGTATTCCAATAAAATTCATAGGTATCTGGAATAAACATTAAGGGAAATGTCTCTTTCGAAAATCCATACTTTTTTGAGGTATTTTCAGTATTGAAATGGAATAAAAAAGTTGCGGAATCTGATTCGAGATTTTGGGAAAGAATTTTGGACAATTCTTCGAAAAAAGAAATATTATTAAATATCACTTTTACAGGAACTTGTCTCCCGGTTCGGAGCATATTGATAAGTTCTTTATTCGTCAAGTTCTCCGTGAGATGATATTTTCCGGGCTTTACAAGTGTAGGATACTTCATTAATCTCGCTGCTAAATCAAAACTTCGGATATCTTTTAAAACACCATTGTGCTTTAAGCTGTCTAATATTACAGAGTACTCAGCCCCGGTAGATATATATAAATCAAACGATTTTATAGCAATGTTTTTTGTTTGAAAAACATAAAAATAAAACGCTAACGCAGCAAGTGTTGCTACAAATCCGACTCCAAAAAGGTATTTAAAAAATTTCATGGAAGTATGGATTGATATTCTGTGTAAAGATCTGGCAAGTAATCTCTGAGTTTTTGTTTTATTTCTATGAGCTTTTTTTGTTGTTTTGTGATGATGTAGAGGTTAATGAGATTTCGGTATCCTAATGCATAGTCTGGTTTTTCAGCAAGTGATTTTAAAAGAAATTTTTCTGCTGCTTCGTATTCTTTTTTCTGCATTAAAATGTATCCAATGTTTCCATTTACATCCTGAAAATGAGGTATGGATTGATGGACTTCCTTCAGCAGATTTAGCGCGTTTTCATATTCACCTATTTTTGCTAAAGATAAAGCGTATTTTATTTTAAAATCGTAATGGTATGGGGCAAGTTGATAGGCTTTTTGATAAAATTTCATCGCTTCCTCATTTCCGTACACAGTTGAGGTTAAGTGTGCAACTCTGTACCAAAACCAAGCGTTTTCATTGCTAAATGTGGTAGTATTAAAGCCCTCATTGTCTATTAATCGAAAAACAATAGGAAATAGATTTCTGAACAATTGTCCATCGTTTCGCAGATAGCTCAAATGAATCCATTCTCTGATATAGCCCTCTTTATCTACATTTTTAAGGAGTAGTGCTGCGCTATCGAGGTACCAAGGCAGTGCTTCGAAGCGTTCGAATTGCTGTAAATATGCTTTTATTTTGCTTCGCAGGGTAGGGGTGGGGTTATTAATAGCTTGCAGCGCGATGATTTTTTCAGCTTTTTGCTTATTGCTTATCTTTTTGTGAATGCCAATTTTGTGGTCGTGAATGGTCACGTGCGGAATATCGATGCTACCCGATACCGGCATGTGGCACGAAACGCAATTGTCATCTGCAGCTTGTCGATGTGGGGATTTTTCGCTGCAGTCTGTCGATGTGTGGCACGATTGGCATTTTTCGTTAAAGTATTTATCGCCGAGCTTACGGCTGCTTACGTGTGGATTGTGGCACGTGGTGCAGTCCATCTTGTTTTTCGATTTGATGAAACACTTGCTCTGCGACAATCTGTCAGCATGCGATGCCATGATAAAATGTTCGTCGTCTTCATACCTCGGCAGATAGACGTCCATTACCTCCCGAAGCATCATGCCTGGTCTGAAGTCAAAAAAGGATTTTCCTTCGGCCAGCACCGCATTTCCTTGCAGATGGCATCGCTGACAGAGTTCAAACCTCAGTTTTACGGGCAATCTTTTGGGATTTACGATGCTGTAATCGGGCAACTTAGAAGTATCTGTGATATTGCCGCTCAATATTTTGGCTACATGACCACTTCCGGGGCCATGGCAGCGCTCACAGTCAATGCCCATCGGCACTTGTTCAAACTTGTTTTCACTCCCTTTTACAAAGCCCGTAGGCATCGCGTTGTGGCAGCTCATGCACTCCAGACCTATTGGGCGACTGTAGCGGCTATTGTGCCCTTCTTCAAATCCGGGGGGAAGGTCGAGTTTGCCTGATTGTGTGTAGAAAGTAAAAGGCGCTTGAAAGAGATATCCGTTACAATTGATGATGTGCGAATTGGTGTGATGGCCAGAACCGATGATGTAGCTAATTTCCGTGGTTTTATGGTAAATGGTATCGCTGCCCTTTAATCGAAATTCTAAAAGTTTTAAGTGCTCCTTGTCGAAGTAGGGCTTGTACCAGTAGCCGGAATAGGCATCAAAGAAAGCATTTACGGCAGCAGGAATGGCTGATTTATGAGTATCGGCAAGGCCGAAGCTGCTTCCCATGCCTGTGTGTATGAAGGTGGAATAAATGTCGTAGTGGCAGTTTTTACAGGTTTCAATTCCGACGTAGGTTAGAGTATCGCCATTAGCCCAAAACAAATTTTCAAAGTGCTCAACATCCTCTTCGGGTGAAGTACTGCATGAAAAGTAAAAAGCTGGAATTATGAGAAGAAAAGCTAAAGCGATAAGTTTGGGAATCCGATACATTAGCACCTTTACATTTCCGCAAAGATCTATTCAACGTTGATTTTCAGATACTCGAGTTTAATATATCAAGAATTTCTGATAAAAAAACACATCAAAAAACTTGCCCTCTTTCCTGATCCAGTGTTTGTGTATGCCTGTGCGCTCAAAACCGCTTTTTTCAAATAATCGGATACTAGCCTCATTGAATTCAGGAACTTCTGCATAAACCTGATGGAGGCCTAGAAAAGTTTTCCCGTGTTTAATAATCAATTCCACTGCTTTGGTGCCAAATCCCTTTAACCGGAATTCCTCGGCTATAATTAAGCCAATGGCAGCTCGCTGGTGCAAGGGGTGGTAATCATAAAAATCAATTAAACCAATTCTATATGAGTCAATATAAACTACATATCGCTGCTGACCGGTAATGGCGATGTCTTGTCCTGAATTTTCGAGATATTTTTTTAAAGTGTAATGACTCCAGGGTGAAATGGTGTCACTTACCCACCAGTTGAGTCGATCATTCTCCATTTTTATTAAAAACGGAAGATCTTGGGGCTCGGGTGCGCGTATGTCCAATTTATCAAGATTGCTAACCATCACATTATCCAGTATTTACCCTCAAACACAAACTTGGCTTCGCCCGTTAAAGAAACATGTTCAAAAGTACTGCCTTTTTTTGAAAAACCGACCCTTAAAGTACCACCTTTTGTGACTACAGTCACTGATTCATTGATTCCATATATTTCAGAGGCAACTAATGCAGCTGCCGTTACGCCTGTACCGCAACTCAGAGTTTCGGCTTCTACACCTCGTTCGTATGTACGAACATAAATTTTTGAATTTTCAATCGGTGCTGACATAAAGTTCACATTCACACCTCCCGTCGTCTGATAGCAAGGGTCATAACGAAGGGTGCGGCCTTCACTTTCTACAGATATTTGCTCTGGATCCGATACAGGCACTACCAGATGGGGTGAGCCTGTATGTATAAAAAATCCATTTGTATCACGAAGTGGTTGAGCCTTCACATGCAGCTCAAGGCTCACTACATCTTCTATGATCCATGCTTTATGCAACCCGTCGATTGCCCGGAAAGTGGTGTGTTTGTCTATCAAGCCAAGCATTTTAGCAAAGGCTACAATACATCTTCCGCCATTTCCGCACATGGTACTTTCATGGCCATCAGCATTGTAATAAACCATTCTGAAATCAACTTCATCGTCGTTTTCCAGTAAAATGAGACCATCAGCCCCAACTCCAAATCGCCGATGACACATATTGGCAATAATATCCTTTTCTTTTTTAAAAGTTTCATCTCTGTTATCTACGATTATGAAGTCATTTCCAGTGCCTTGGTATTTATAAAATTTTATATCCACTCTTTCAGAATTTTAAAAAACAAATGAATGAAAAACTAGACATTCAAATTCTTCAAAACTGTTGAAAAAATCGCTTTGATTTATGAACCTAATTCATTTTTATATTGTATTAGATCAAAAAAGTATGAATAGAGCATTTCTTCCATTTTTGATGTCCTTTTCTTTTTCTTTATTGATAGCCAGCGGTCTCAAAGATTATTTGTCAACTTTTTCTAAAAGCATGCAATCTCAACCGAAACTTTCTTTTTACGAACTGAAAGCCAAAACACTTGAAGGCAAGGATTTTTCTTTTGCCAGCCTAAAAGGCAAACGGGTTCTCATAGTAAATGTGGCCTCTGAATGTGGGTTTACCCCTCAGTACAAAAAACTTCAAAAACTTTTTGAAGACTACAAAGACAAAAACTTCGTGATACTTGCTTTTCCGTGTAACGATTTTGGCGGGCAAGAACCAGGCTCTGCCACTGAAATCAAGTCGTTTTGTGAAAAAAATTACGGTGTCACCTTCCAACTAATGGAAAAAGTGT
>NZ_BHZE01000019.1 GCF_003851885.1 Thermaurantimonas aggregans
TGCCGGGTTGCTGTTTAAAGACTACTCGCCTCACTTAAAATGTCTATGATGGCTCTAATTTACTTCAATTAAGGGTTTTATCAAAATAAAAAAGAAGGCGTCCTTTACTTTTTGGACACCTTCTTTTAAGGGTTATTATGGATAGTATTAGTTTGCTCGTCCTTTGTATTCGCCGGTTTCAGGGTTGATGATGATGCGTTCGCCTTGTTCGATGAAAAGGGGCACTTTCACCTCGGCGCCTGATTCTACTTTCACGATTTTTGTGGCGTTGGTGGCGGTGTTTCCTTTTACAGCAGGTTCTGCATAGATTACCTCCATTGTGACACTCGAAGGCAGATTGCACGCAAGAGGGCGATCTTCGTCGGCGTGGTACATCACGATACACTCCATGCCATCCATCAAGAACTCAGGGGCGTTGATCACTTCTTTGGGGAGGGTGATTTGATTAAAATCATTCATATCCATGAAGTGATAGCCATCGGCGTCTTGATAGAGAAACTGGAAGTTTCTGTATTCGATGCGAATTACATCGATCTTAGCTCCTGAAGGGAAAGTGTGTTCCAAAATGCGGCCATTGTTGAGGTTGCGCAGTTTGGTGCGCACAAAGGCGTTGCCTTTTCCGGGTTTTACATGAAGGAATTCGATGATTTGGAAGGGTTCGCCATTAAGGTCAATACAAAGACCATTTTTGATATCAGCAGTTGTAGCCATTTGATATTGAATGAATTAAGTTGTTTTAAAATTTGGCGCAAATATAGACATAGCTGTTATTGCGATGCAGTTTCAGGGTCGAGCACCAAAACGATAGGACGCCCCCCAGCATATCGCATAATCCATAGGCTTACTTGATCGGCCGTAAGAGCATCAATTTGAGTTCGTTGGTAAGCAATATCTGCTGAAGATTCCGGCTTTGAGAATTTGATATACCCTTGCATGAGGTTGTGCCAAAATTGAGCTGTAGTACGGCCTTTTTCAATGTCTTGGCGAAGGAGCTCTTGCACTTTGCGAAGGGTTTCCGCGTCGATTTGCTGGGCGTTTCTCGCTAAAACCTCTTTCGCTGCGAGGGTGAGCTCTTTGCGACGAGCTGGTTCAGTGTTAAAGGCGATAACGATGGTGTATTCGTCGTTGAAGGGGCTATTGACGTTGTAAAATACACTAACGCCATACACACCGCTTTTTTCTTCGCGCAGCTCCTCACGTAGTTTAATTTTCAAAACTTCAATAGCAGCTTTGAGTTGAAATTCGTCAGCTGGACTATCAAGTTTACCGTGATAGACGAGTCGCACTTGCGAACGAGGATTCTCCCCTTTGCGAAGCTCATATAATGTATCGCGCGCGCTGATGCGAAGATTTCGATCGACTAGCTCCACAGGGGAAGTTTTGTTATTAAGATCAGATAAATATTTAATGGCAAGTGCTTTTACCTTTTCTTCGTCCACATCGCCTGTGATGATCCAACGCAGGCGTGCCGGTGCTCCGAAAAGCGCTTGCCACAGCTGGCGTTGAGCAGCGATTGTTATTTTTTCTACTTGTTCCACAGTTGGGGTAGTCGCTCGGGGATTATTGTTGTAGAGGATTCTGTTCAGTTCGCGGCCAAAGTAGGTGTCTGGATTGTTGTATAGACCCTTTAAAAGATTGATCTCACGTGTCTTGACACGGCCGAGGGCTTCTTCATCGATGCGCGTTTCGGTGAGGTAAAGGCGAGCCAATTGAAAGGCAGTTTCGAGCTCATCGGGTGAGCAGAATCCGTTGATACCGTGATAATAGTTGCTCAAATAGGGATAAATATTTACGCGTTTGCCAGCCAGCAGCTTGCGCAATTCTGTGATGTCGTGCTGACCTACGCCAGACTCATAAACCGTCTGCATCAAGTAATTAGCTGCAGGCAATAGCGAGTCAGCAAAAGGTGAGTTACCACCAAATAGAAATCCGTCGATGATGATGCGGTCTTTCTCTTCAGGCACACGGCGTATGTAGAATTCAATACCATTGGCCAGTGCAAATCCCTTATAACCCGCCCGATTTTCTGGAAGGATTGTAATCGTCTCATCGGGATACGTAGCAGAGGTAACTTGCAGCTTAGGAGCAGGGGGCGTAAAGATGTAAGGGAAAGTCTTGTTTGAAAGAAAATAATATACAGCCGACATCAACTGGGCATTGTTAGGCACGTGTTCTTTGTCAGATTCAGGTGCTACGGCTGTGGCTGCCCAGGTTTCGGAATAGAAATAATGAGCGATTAGTTTGCGAATAGATTCAGCACTAAGCGACTGAGCCCAACTGTCAAAACGCTTTAATCGCTCTTCTGGGTCAATAAAAGGCGATTGACGAAGCGCGTGACTTACCAAGTTGGCAGTCCATTCGCTTGAGGGAGTTTTTTCCTTGACCTTTACAGCAGATTCTAATCGCTGGCGATATATGCGCTTTACGTGTTCGAGCTCAGCATCGTTGGCCTGATGGTCAGCAGCTGTTTTTACAATGTTGAAAATCTGTGCTGATGCCTCGTACCATTGTTGATTTTTAGGCAATACTGAAAATGTAAGCGCTGAAGCCGTGCCAAGTGTATTTCCAATAAAAGCATTGGCATTGATAACCTTGCTCTGGGAATTGGCTAAAAAATCCTGAATCCGCGTTCCCATCAGCACATTAGCTACGCCAATGAGAAAATTTTGTTCCACTCCCCCATCGGCAAAGTAGTCGATTTCAGGCTTCATGAAGCGAAAAGAGAGATTGTAGGTCTGAATTTCAGGATCTGTAGCTGTAGTAACGCGCGCTCCGGGAGTAAGAGGAACCTCTTGTGAATAGTGTGGTCGCGGACGCTTTACGCGTTTTAGTTTAGAAAAACGACGTCGGATGATCTTTTCAACTTTCTGCACATCCACATCACCTACCACCACTACGGTCATAAGATCGGGTCGGTACCAATCGCGGTAATAGCGGGTAAAAGCTTCATAGGGAGCATTTTGGATGACATCCGTCTTCCCGATTGGGAAACGTTCGGGATATCTACTACCTTTAAACACCACAGGAAAAGTAAGCTTGCTGATGCGCTCACTGCCACCCGTACGCGTGCGCCATTCACTCAATATGACACCTCTTTCTTTGTCAATTTCTTCGGGCTCAAAAGTCACGTAACCGGCCCAATCTTCCAGTATAAGTAATCCCCTCTCGAGCAAGCCGGCTGTATCGGTGCGTACTTGCAATATATACACAGTCTCGTCAAACGAAGTATAGGCATTTAGATCAGGGCCAAATCGCGTACCTGTGCTTTCGAGAAAATCGACGAGCGAGGTTTTGCTAAAATTTCTGGTGCCATTAAAGCACATATGCTCCACAAAGTGCGCAAGGCCCTGCTGATCGTCGTCCTCATTTAAGCTGCCGGATCGCACTACTAAACGAAGTTCGGCGCGATTTTCCGGGGTCTTGTTTTGCATGATTAAGTAGGAAAGGCCATTGCGCAGCTTACCTGACTTTACATACGGGGGTAACTCAATAGAATTTTTCTGTTTTTGAGCGTGTAAAACACCAATAAAAAGGCATAAAAATGCGGAGAGCGTGAATCTCATACAGTTTTTTACGTGCGAATGTAAAGGATGGGACTTAAAAATCCTTATTAGTTTCAGAGATCGTAACCGCTTTTCAACAAGGTACGCTCAATACCGCAACCTGAAAGATTACTTCTGTTTTGACTCTTGAGCCTCTTCTGAAGGAATTTCTTGACCTTTAAGCTTATGTGAGATGGGGTTGTACTTGCCTTTTAAATCGTCATAAAGGGAATTTTTCCATAGAGGTATTCCAATGAAGTACGAAACTCTACCAATCAGATGTGCTCCTACAGGCGAAGTGAGAAATACAAAAAATATGATAGCTAAAACCCTGGAGGCGATTGACTCAGTGCCGAAGTGCACCGCAGCCGAAGCAAGCATCAAGCCAATGCCGAGCGTTACAGCTTTAGTCGTAACCGAAATGCGCAGATATATATCAGGCATTTTAACAAAGCCTATTGCAGCTAGAAGAATAAATGTAGCACCAAGCGTAGCCAACGCTGCTATTATGAAATTGGTCATTCGTTTTTGTTTTTCTTTTCCAGATAATAACTAAATGCTACAGTACTCAAAAAGGCTATGAGCGCCAAAATCATAGCAATGTCGAGAAAGGGCGCCCTGCTGCTCACAATGCTGTAGATGGCAATAATCCCAATGGCGATGGTAATGAGCAAATCGACAGAAACAATGCGATCGGGCATATCAGGCCCTTTTAAAAACCGATAAAAAACCAGCAGCATGCTGATTACCAATATCGGTAGAATGATGTAATACAAATAGTCCTGTAATGTCATCGGGTAAGTTCTAACAATCGACGTTCGAAACCATTTTTTATGGAATGCACAAAAGCTTCTTTGTCTTTGATAAACATGCCGTGCACATAGAGCACACTTCGGTCGTCACTCACATCGAGGCTCAAAGTACCGGGCGTTAGAGAAATAAGATTAGCCAAAAGGGTGATTTCTAAATTGGTTTTAGCATCTAAAGGAATCATTACAATGCCAGGTGCCATGTGATTTTTAAGCGTGATCACATCGTAGGCGACCTGAATGTTTGCTTTTAAAAGTTCATACAAAAAGTAAAAAATAAATCCGATTACCTTCGGAACTATGATAAAGTACTTTCGACTTGGATCTCCTTTGCTACCAATACCCCGGCTTATCAACCAAAGAATAAAGTAGCTCAGTGCAAAGCCAAAGAGGAAGTTTTTTAAAGCAAAGGTACCGGTGAGTGCAATCCATATGAATGCGAGCATGTTATTCATCAAAAACTGCGATCTCATGGGCGTGCTACGAGTTTATCGGGTAGTACTGTGTGAATGTAATCAACAGGATTCATTAGTTCGGAAGCAATTTTTTGAGAAATGGTGTGGATGTCGCCGGCTCTGAAGGCTATAGCCAGTGAGATGATGGATAACAGAGCAATAGGCAGTACGTATTGAATCTTTTCAGCCCGATCAAGCAAATGCCAAAAACGGAAGTTCGGTCTGTCCGGCAAATTTTCAGCCGGCCTCCAAAAGACCTCAGCCCAAACTCGCGCAATCACTAAAAGGGTAATAATGGTGCCAAAAGCCAAGCTGAAAGTAATGAAGGTTCCGCCTTCGTCCCAAGCAGAGCGAAATAGATCAATTTTTGGCCAAAATCCAGACAACGGAGGCACTCCAACCAACGAAAAGAGTGGAATTGACAGTAAAAGTGAAAGTCGAGGAAAATTTTTAAAAAATCCACCCAACCGATCGATGTGATGTGTGCCCTGAACGCGGTAGAGCAAGCCACTGACCATAAAGAGATTGGTTTTTACAATAATATCGTGAATCATGTAAAAAACCGCACCAGTGATGGCGAGCTCTGAGTGAATGCCCAGTGCAATAACCATATATCCAATATGGCTAATAATGAGATAACTAAAAATTTTGCGGATATTCGTTTGCACCATAGCTCCCAGTGAACCAGTAATGATGGTGATACCTGCCAGCACAATCATGATGCGGTCAATGATGGGATCTTCAAAAAAGACCAATGTAAACACCCTCAGCAGAGCATAGACACCCAGCTTGGTAAGCAACCCGCCGAAGATGGCCGCAATAGCAGCTGGTGGAGTGTGATACGAAGCCGGTAGCCAGAAGTACAGCGGAAAAATGGCTGATTTAATCCCAAAACCCACCAAAAACAAAATTGCCGTGACTTCTACTAAGCCTTTGTTTGGAAGATTTTTAACATGAATAGCCAAATCTGCCATGTTAAGTGTACCTGCTAAGCCATAGAGGACTCCGATGGCCGTCAAGAAAATAGTAGATGCTAAAATATTGAGCGTAAAGTACTTCACTGCACCTTCAAGTTGAGGCTTTTCACCACCAATGGTGAGCAGCACAAAGGAGGAGATAATGATGATCTCAAACCACACATATAGGTTGAAAATATCGCCAGTGAGAAAAGCTCCATTTAAACCAGCAAACAAAAGATGCATGATCGGGAAATAACCAAAGCGCATGCGCGCCTCCACAATGTTTGCTAAAGAAAAAAGCGTAACAGCAAAGCCTGAAATAGAAGTAGCAATAACCAATACGGTGGCAAAAGTGTCAGCCACAAACACAATCCCAAAGGGAGCCGGCCATTTGCCAGCACTCATAGTAAGAATCCCTTTTTGCTGAACTTCGTGAAAGAGAAAAATGGCAAGACCTATTTGTATCGAGTTGCCCACGATGCTGATTACTCGCTGAATTCGCGGCTGAAACCAAGAAAACATTTGGGCAATGGCTATGATAAACTGCCAAACGACAGGTAAAATGACTACATTAGAACTCATAAATCGTCGTCGATGGTATTTACGGTGTCGAGATCGTCGGTATGAATGGTTTGATATACGCGCTTAAAAAGAACAATAGCAAATGCTTGTAAGCCAAAACTGATCACTATTGCGGTCAAAATCAACGCCTGTGGAACTGGATCAGCATAAATATCTGTCAATACCTTAGCATCAGCCGGTATTATGGGGGGTTTTCCTTTTGCTACTCGCCCAAGCAAAAAAATGAGAATATTGGCACCATTGCCCAATAAGATCAGTCCGATGATCAACTTCACCATGCTTCGGCGCAGCATCATAAACAACCCTGCACCATAAAGCAATCCAGTAACTATTGCAAGAAGTATTTCCATCTTTTATGCAGCTTCAGCTAGAGTAAAAATGATTGTAAGACTCACCCCCACTACCACGAGATACACACCAATATCGAAAAAAAGCGGTGTGCCTACCATACCAACCACATCCAAGGGTTCTTTGTGCCATTTAGCCGTCATAAAGGGTTCACCACTTACAAGCATAGGGAACAATCCACTGCCTAAAGAAGTTAGAAGCCCAATGGGCATAAGAAATCCCGGATGTATGCGCAGCAAGTCGCGCGTTTGCTGAAGTCCATTGGCAAAGCTGTGCAACACAAATGCGATGGAAGCGATTAATCCACCCACAAACCCCCCTCCCGGCAAATAGTGCCCTCTGAACAAAATGAAAACCGAAAACAGCAGCAACAATGGCAGCAGATAATCAGAAGCTTTTTTTAAGATGATACTTTTCATAAGCTTATTCCCAAGTTTTTTCGTTGTCCTTTAGTCTCAACTTCATCAGGCCAAATACACCAAGAGCGGCAATCGTCAGAACAGTGATCTCTACCATGGTATCCGCTCCTCTGAAGTCCACAAGTATTACATTCACCACATTCTTTCCCTTAGCGAGCAAGTAAGAGTTTTGCACGTAGTACTCTGATGTTTCGCGATTTACAGGTTCATTTAATACTTCTAAGGCCAGCATGGTAATCATCACCCCAAAAAGGGCAGAAACAATTACATCGCGCACCTTAATAGCTATCGATGAAGCATTGATGTACTTCGGAAGTTTATATAAAACTAAAACAAAGAGAATTACAGTTAGCGTATCTATTGAAAACTGAGTCATGGCCAAATCGGGAGCACTGTAAAAAACAAACATCAAACTGATCGATATACCTAGCACTCCCATAGCAGCCACAGCTGCCAGTCTCGACTTGGCCAACAAAATAAACAATGTACTGAATATTAAGAGAAAAACGATGGTAGCTTCATAAAAAGTAACTTCAGAAATTTTTCGAAAATCAATGTAAATGTGCACGCCCCTAAAAAGTGAATAACCTACCAGCATCATCAAGAATATCATGATCATAAGTACGTACAAGCGCAGATAACCATTCTGTAACAGATTCGTATACAGCTGACTTAAAAATTTGATGGTTTTTTGGATTTTATCGTAGATCGAAACCGATGAAAAGGAGAGGCTCTCAACCGACTTGCGATAGAGCTCACCGGGTTTCGTTAAGAAAAAGATTGCCCCCCCTAAAGCCACCGTAGCTAGTGATAAGAAAAACACAGGAGTAAATCCATGCCAAAGCGCAACATGAAAGTGTTCACTCTCAAATCCATTGACCCTCAAAACTCCCTCTATTAGTTTCGTCATTAATCCCGGAAACAAACCAAAAACCATAGAAAGCGCGGCCAGAATGTAAACTGGCAAAGACATCCACAAGGAAACGTGAAATCTATCTGTTGCCATTGAACTTTGAGTTCCAAAAAACGGCTTTACTCCAACCCATAATCCCGCAACAAACAAAAAACAGCCTGCAACAAATGCAGATAAAATCGGCAAATAGGATTGCGATATCCATCCGTAAGCAGCCTCGTACAAAAATTCTTTTCCCACGAAACCAAAAGTGAGTGGAACCCCTCCATGACTAAGCGCAGCGATTAATGCTGCCACGCCAATTCCAGGCATCGACCTAATTAGCCCACTGAGTTGAGTAATGTCGCGCGTGTGCGTTTCGTGATCTACAATACCAGTTACGAGAAATAATGCTGCCTTGTAAAAGGCATGAACCGCAATAAATACAATGGCTGCTGAAATGCCCTGCTCACCGCCAATGCCCGTTAAAAACACCAAAATTCCCAATGCGCTCAAAGTCGTGTAAGCTAAAATGCTCTTCATATCGCGAAACAGAAGAGCCTGTACAGCGCTGTACAGCATCGTAATCCCGCCAACACTCATTAAAACAGGTTGCCAGTAGGCATAATGAGCATAAACCGGATAAAATCTCAACAATAAAAAAACGCCTGCTTTTACCATAGTGGCCGAGTGCAAATACGTACTTACAGGTGTGGGTGCCTTCATAGCCCCAGGAAGCCAAAAGTGAAAAGGAAATTGAGCGGACTTTGTGAATGCAGCAATTAAAATCAACCAAAAAGCAATCTGCCCTGCTTTCGACTCAAGAAGCATATCTCTGTTAGCTAATAATGCTGAAAACGAAAAATTACCAGTAACTGAAGATATCAGTATGGCTGCCAGCAACAGAGCAACCCCCCCCATGCCAGTGATGGTGAGCGCTCTCAAAGCAGCATCTCTTGAAGCTTTTTCCTCGTAATGAAACCCGATGAGAAAAAACGAAGATATGCTTGTAAGCTCCCAAAACATAAACATCATCGCCAAATTGTCGCTCACCACCAAGCCAAGCATGGCAGTCATAAAAAGCGAGAGAAAACCGTAAAAACGAAACTTTTCTGGATGACCTTTTAAATAATAATGTGAATAAGCAAAAACCAACGTTCCTATACCGCTTATTAAGAGCAAAAACAAAAGCGATAATCCATCAATCCTCCACTCAAAGTGAACTCCCAGTCCATCTTGCCAGCGGATAACACCTGTAAATGGCTCTTTTACATTTAAATACGTTGTGAAATAAATAAAAATAGCTACCGGTACAACGAAGAAAACCGCCGAAAAGTGTTCTTTCAAATAATCCCTAAAAAGCACTAATAGACTCGAAAGCAGTACCCCTGCTAGTACAAAAAAAAGTACCATCCCCCAGTTTTCCGTTTAATAAGGGCAATACTAAAAAAAGATTTTGTGAAACTTAAATATTCTAGGTTACTTTTTGGTGAAATTCCTAAAAATCTCTAAACTGCTTTTCACAAGAAGCCATAAATCAGGTGATAACCGATAATAAATAATACCAATCAGGAGTAAAGCCGAAGCGAGTATCACTTTTAAAATTGAAAGCAAAAGAACAGGTATGTCAATACGGAAAAATTGTATTACTAAAAATACGATCACCAAAAGGACCATGGCCTTAGCCGAGGCAGACGTAAAGGGTGTAATTCCGTAATCTCTCTTCAATAAATAATATGACAGTATATTGTATACCAAATACGATATAAAAGTGGCTAAACCTGCACCCGTGATGCCGTAGAGCGGAATCAGGAAGTAATTTGTAATTACTGCTATACCCGCGAGAAAGAGCAATAAATATAGATTGTATCGGTACTTAGGTGAAAAGGAGATGATCTCAGCCGTTAATCCAAAGGTCAGATCCGTGAGTTTTGCTAAGCCAATAAAAAGTACCACCCATTTGCCAACGGCATAGGTTTCACCATTGGGCATGATGTAAAAAATGCCATCAATTCCTGCCCATATCAACAAGAGCATTCCTCCGCCAAACAAAAGTTGATTGATTGAGCTACGAGCATGCAACTCATTAATTTTCTGTATGTCTTGATTTTTCCAACTTTCTGATAATACTGGTCCGGCTATGGCATTCAGCGAACGCTTTGGCATCTCTATTACTAAGCCTATGTACGAGGCTATTACATAAATACCCGCGTTGCCAAGGTTTATCATCCCGCCAATCATTAAACTATCAATTGTCGTTACTAGGATACTGGCCGTAGAGGTAAGCACCGAAAAAAGTCCAAACGAAACCACACCTTTTAAAAAAGGTTTTAATCGCTCAAACCGGATAGAAGGACGAAAGGGAGCCAAACGATGATTATACCACAATACGCCAAGCAAAGCCAGTCCGTAAATTACAATTTGTAAATTGAGAAAAATTGTAAAATCAAACCAATGAAAAATAATCCCCAAGAAAAACAGAATAGTTAATATCCGTATTCCAACATCCTTAATGGCTGAGGGTACGACAATGCGATTGTTCATCCGTGCATACGAGGCTGCAGCGAGGTACAGAGTGTTAAGCAGAGTAATGCTCCATACGAGATAATAATATTGAGTAAGCTCTTTAGCGTTTTGAGAATAAAAATCGGTTATCTGCTGTTTAAAAGCCAAAAAAATCAAGTAGCAGAGCAACACTCCACCTAAGGGAACTACGTAAAGCAAAGTAGCATAGGCTCTGTACTCTTCACCCCCATGCACATATGGATAGTATTTTACAGAAATTTGAGGAATGCCTAAAACAGCCAAAGTTGAAAACATGCCTGCTGCATTCGTCACTATGCGCAGCAGGCCTATCTGGTCTTGACTTAAAAAAGCAGGAAATAAAAACAGAAGGGTGAACGTGCCGAGTACAACGCCTACATATGATGCTACGCTACCCTTAATGGTTTGACGAGCAATGAGTCCCAAAGACTTTCTACAATTTTTAGGTTAGAATCTTAGGTGTTTTACAGTCAGTCCATTGTTGATAAGCTCAAGGAGCGATTCTACGCCAATTTTAACATGCAGATTGACAAAATTGGCAGTTACTACTTTGTCGCTTTCTTCGGTTTTCACGCCTTCGGGCACCATAGGCTGATCGCTTATGAGCAAAAGTGCACCTGTAGGAATTTTATTTCGAAAACCAGCGGTGAAAAGCGTAGCCGTTTCCATATCGATAGCAATGGCGCGCGTCACCTTCAGATATTTTTTGAATTCCATGTCGTGCTCCCATACACGGCGGTTGGTGGTGTAAACGGTACCTGTCCAGTAGTCGCGTTCGTTGTTTCGAATGGTGGTTGATACTGCTTTTTGCAAAGCGAAGGAAGGTAGCGATGGCACTTCAGGCGGCATATAGCTGTTTGAAGTTCCTTCACCTCGAATTGCACCTATAGGAAGGATAAGGTCGCCGATGGTGTTTTTCTTTTTCAATCCACCACATTTGCCGAGAAACAGCACTGCCTTGGGCTGAATGGCGGTGAGCAGGTCCATGATGGTAGCTGCATTAGGGCTGCCCATTCCAAAGTTGATAAACGATACTCCGTTAGCATGTATACTGGGCATAGACCGGTTTGTTCCCATAATCTCCCCACCATACATTTCCCGAAATACTTCCAAGTAATTATTGAAATTGGTAAGCAAAATGTATTTGCTAAACATGTCAAGGGGCACACCCGTGTAACGCGGCAACCAATTGTTTACAATTTCTTCTTTCGTTTTCATTTCTATTGTTTTTCTGTGAGTTTGTCGTTTTTCCAAATGCCTTTAGCTACTCTTTTATTTTCATCATTAAAAAGTTCGCCATATCCGTCTCGCAAATCGTCACGCCATCCTCCTCTGTATCTGTATCCATTGCTGTAAATGTACTCTCCGTAGCCCTGGCGTTTGTCGTTTACGAATTCACCTTTGTAGCGATCGCCGTTTTTCCATACATATTCGCCCAGTCCATGACGTACCCCATCTTTCCATTGACCAATGTAATATCCGCCGGTGCTGTAGAAGCCGACTCCTAACCCATCAGGTCTTCTAGCATCAACCTCTCCGATGTAGCGTAGTTGAATATTGTCTTTTAAATTTAGAGTAATTTCTGCTACTCTATTCAGCAGTTGATTTGCCTGGCGTTTGGATAATTCCAGTTCTTTTTTCAATAGCTCTAACTCAGCGCTTTGTAATAGATATTTTTCTCTGAGTTCCTTGACTGATAACTGAGTCTGGTTTTGCATTTTTTCAGCAGCCCCAATTATACTTCTAAACCGCCGAAACATTTCATTCATTACCAGGATAGAGTCCGAATTCTTTCGAATATTTTGATGTAAAATTCGCATTTTTTGTAGTAATGAATCCGGCATTATAGAATGTAAACTGTCTTCTTGAAAATCAAACAATGCATCTTCCTCAGTAAGGGCTTTACTTATAGTATTGATGAGTATTTCATTGCGATGCGAAAAAATATCAATTTCACGTTTTAAAAATTCAACGTTTCTTGAAATATTTTCATACTCAATATATTGATAAACATTAAATGAAAGAGATACTACAAAAAGTGTAACAAGTAGGTAGGCTGTTCTCTTGTTCATTAAAATCCAAGATTAATATTTGGCAGTCTGTTTTCAATACTACGAACGTCTAACCCGATCATGATATTAAATCGCAATACATGGGAAGTTTTATATTCAAAGCCAGTTGATTTTTGACCGAGGGTGTACATGTGTCCAACAAAGAAAGTTAAGTTGTTATTATAAACATAGCCAATTCCATTATATGTTCTGAAATCTTCAAATGGATTGAAAGCAATCGATCGACCTGACTGCATAAATATTTCAAACGAAGGAGAGATAAACCATGTTTTTTTCTCAATTTTTTCCTTGTTTATTGGGATGTACGCAAAAAATTTATATCGATATCTATCGGTGTATTCGTATTCAGAATTTTTTACATTACTTCTTTTCCATCGGTGTTCAAAGCGGAACTGATGGTAAATTTTTACTCTCCCCATCGATGGCATGGAAAAGAGCCATTGATGCCAAATTCGAGGCTCAAAAGTTATGTTATCAAAGGCTGTATCGCCAAGCCGGGGCGAGTAATTAAGTACTAAGGTGGGGCCGATTACTGCTTCAAAGTAAGGATTGAATAAAATATTTATTCCGGCTCTGTTGTACCATTGCTTTGGCCTTCCGTAAAATGACCAAAGATTGTCTTCTTGATTTCGTGTGCGGTAATGATGCTCGCCATAATAGCCGAAATATTTTGAAAAACGCACTTTTATATACAATCCATTCCAAATTCCAGTTTCTTCCATCTGAATGCTTGGCTGCTGACCATTAAGCACCAGTGTGACACTAAATAATATCGGTATTAAAATTTTAAATCTCAACAAATCAATATTTTAAAGGCTTTTTCTTTCCATTTTCATCATAGGTAAACCACTTTCCAACTTTCTCACCCATTTTGTACAGGCCTTCTACTTTTATTTTTCCGTCTGGATAGAATTCTTTATACGGTCCATCGAGTTCGTTTGCGCGGTAGGTAGATATGGCTGCTATTCCTCCTTCTTTGTAGTATTCTATGGCTTCTCCTTCTATCACGCCCATTTTGTACGTGTAAGCCACAGCCGGATTGCCGTTGTCGTAATACCAAATGTATTTTCCGTGTTTTTGGTTGTTTACATAAGTGCCTTCTTCACTGATTTTACCAGTGTTAGGATTAAATTTTTTGTAAGCGCCCGAAAGTACTCCTTCGGTAAATTCTTTTAACTCCATAAGTCGAGCAAATCCGTCGTAAATCTTTTGCTCGCCGTGCAATTTTCCCATTCTGTAATATTCCTCTATGTTGAGGTATCCGCGTTCATTTAGCGTAATGCGGATGCCATCCAGCACATTGTCTACATAATTTTCAATGGTTTTCAGATTTCCGCTTGGATGGTAATACACCCATATCCCTTGCCTTTTTCCGTTTTCGTCTGTCTTGTTGGGATGGTATTTACCTTGAGCTTTTATAGGTGTAATTCCAAGATTTATCGTAAAGGCTATGATGAGAAACTTATTTAGATATTGTACCATCGAGTTGATTTTTTGCAAAAATAGAATTTTAGCTTATCAATAGCCGTCAATACAATGTTATCAAATCCTTCCGCTGTAAAAAAGAAAAAGCCACCTCTTTTTAAGGAGCTGGCTTTTTCCTTCAGTTTTTTAGATTTAAGCTTGCTCTTCAGGGACGGCTGATTCTTCGGTGATCAAAAGAGCATCTTTACCTTCATTGACTTCTACTACCAAAGTAGAACCTTCCTTAAAGCGATTGTTGATAATGTCTTCTGCTAAAGGATCTTCCACGTACTTCTGGATTGCCCGTGCCAATGGACGAGCTCCAAACTGTGGGTCGAAGCCTTTCTCAGCGAGAAACTCAATGGCTGCGTGGCTCATCTTGAGCTTGTAGCCGATCTTCTCAATTCGCTGAAGGAGTTTATTGATTTCAATGTGAATAATTTTGAGAATGTCCTCTTTCTTGAGGGTATTGAAGAGTACAATGTCGTCGATGCGGTTTAAGAATTCTGGAGCAAAGGCTTTCTTGAGGGCGTTTTCGATTACGCTCTTTGCCAACGCATCCATATTTTCTTCCTTCGCCTTGGTGACAAAACCAACACCGGTTCCGAAATCTTTGAGCTGACGCGTACCGATGTTTGACGTCATGATGATGATGGTGTTTTTAAAGTCAATTTTACGACCAAGCGAATCGGTCATCTGTCCATCGTCGAGTGCCTGCAGCAAGAGGTTGAAAACATCGGGGTGAGCTTTCTCGATTTCGTCGAGCAACACTACAGAGTAGGGTTTGCGACGAACTTTTTCGGTCAGTTGACCACCTTCTTCATATCCTACATAACCCGGAGGCGCACCTATGAGGCGCGAAACAGAGAACTTCTCCATATATTCGCTCATATCGATGCGTATGAGTGCATCCTCTGAGTCAAACAGCGCTTTAGCGAGTTCTTTGGCCAATTGAGTTTTACCCACTCCGGTAGGACCGAGGAAGATAAAGGAGCCAATTGGTTTTTTGGGATCTTTCAATCCTGCTCTGTTGCGCTGTATTGCTTTTACGACCTTTTTTACTGCCTCGTCCTGACCGATTACTTTGCCCTGAAGCTCGTCAGCCAGTTTGGCAAGCCTGCTGCTTTCGGCCTGAGCGATGCGTTGCACAGGTATACCGGTCATCATCGATACCACTTCGGCCACATGGTCAGCAGTAACGATTTCTTTGTTTCGTTTTACCTCCTCTTCCCACTCGCGCTGAGCCTCTAGTAGCTGATTTTCCAGGCGCTTTTCATCGTCGCGCAGACGTGCTGCATCTTCGTATTTTTGACGTTTTACTACTTTAATTTTCTGTTCGCGTATTTCCTCAAGCTGCTTTTCTAGATCGAGTATAGCTTGGGGAACTTTAATGGAGGTGATGTGTACTCTTGAACCAGTCTCGTCGAGGGCATCGATGGCTTTATCAGGCAAGTGCCTATCTGTCACATATCGCTGAGTGAGATACACGCAGGCTTCGATGGCCTCGTCGGTGTACACTACATTGTGGTGCTCTTCGTACTTGTCTTTTATGTTTTTGAGTATCTGGATGGTTTCCTCAGGAGTAGTGGGCTCTACCATTACTTTTTGGAAGCGACGTTCTAGAGCACCATCTTTTTCGATGTACTGGCGGTACTCGTCGAGTGTAGTAGCACCAATGCACTGAATTTCTCCTCTCGCCAGTGCCGGCTTAAACATGTTGGAAGCATCGAGCGAACCTGTGGCACCGCCAGCACCAACGATCGTATGAATTTCGTCGATAAAGAGTATGATGTCTTTGTTGCGCTCTAGCTCGTTCATGAGCGACTTCATACGCTCTTCAAACTGGCCCCGGTACTTAGTACCTGCCACCATCGATGCTAAGTCTAAAGCTACAACGCGCTTGTCAAACAGTACACGACTCACTTTCTTTTTTACAATGCGCAGTGCAAGCCCTTCAGCAATGGCTGATTTACCAACACCCGGCTCTCCGATGAGCAAGGGATTATTTTTCTTTCGGCGCGAAAGTATTTGAGATACGCGCTCAATTTCTTTTTCCCTACCTACGACAGGATCGAGTTTGCCTTCTTCAGCTAGTTGAGTTAGGTCTCGACCAAAGTTGTCGATGACTGGGGTTTTTGATTTTGTTTCCATTTTTCCTCCGGGTCTGTTCATACTGCCGAAGCGCTCTCTGCGCTCAAAATCATCATCGTCTTCGTACGCACTCATGGAGATTTCTTCTTTTAACTTAAAATCTTCTTCTGAGGTGGGATCCTGAATTTTGAGGAAAGCCTGACGAGCATTTTCGTAAGTGACTCCAAAATTTTTGAGAATGCGCACAACAGGGTCATCAGGGTGTTTCAATATACACAGCAGTAGGTGGGCAGTACGAATCTCAGGGCTATGGAGCAACTTAGCCTCTAACAAGGTGACCTTGAGCACCTTCTCTGCTTGTCGAGTAAGAGGAATGTTTTTCTTTATATTGATATTGCTTGAGTAATTCGCAGGAATTAATGCCTCTATCCTCTGGCGTAGTGCCTGAATATCTACGCCGAGATCATGTAAAATCTGGATGGCACTACCCTCCCCCTCACGAATAATTCCAAGCATCAGGTGCTCGGTACCTATCACATCGTGCCCCAGCCTGAGTGCCTCCTCCTTGCTGTAGCTGATTACGTCTTTTACTCTGGGTGAAAAATTCTCTTCCATTGAAATATTGAACTATTTAAATAACGAAATTCAGACAAAATCTGTTTATCAAATGTAATACATGAAAGAATCATGCAATTTTTACACAGGTCATATTTTTAACAAAAATCTGTGTAAAATTCGAAAAAGTGTGTGATGGTTCAAAAAGATTATAGATACCAAAGTAGCTATTTTTGCCACTTTGACGAAAAAGCTCTTCTATTTGAGACACATTTGACATTATGGTAGAAAACGAAAGAATTATTCAGGTCAACATAGAGGAAGAAATGAAATCTTCCTACATCGACTATTCGATGTCGGTGATTGTATCTAGGGCCTTACCTGATGTGCGCGACGGTCTTAAGCCAGTACACAGGCGGGTACTTTACGGAATGTATGAATTAGGCGTTTTATCCAATCGCCCCTATAAAAAGTCGGCCAGAATCGTGGGTGAAGTACTTGGTAAATATCACCCGCACGGCGATAGCTCAGTATACGACACCATGGTGCGCATGGCTCAAGACTGGTCGATGCGCTACACTCTGGTAGATGGACAAGGAAACTTCGGCTCTATCGATGGCGATAGCCCAGCTGCTATGCGTTACACCGAAGCGCGCCTTCGCAAGATCGCCGAAGAAATGCTTTCTGATATTGAAAAAGATACCGTCGATTTTCAACTGAATTTTGACGATTCACTCCAGGAGCCTACTGTTCTTCCCACCAGAATACCCAACTTACTCATCAACGGAGCATCGGGCATAGCTGTGGGTATGGCTACCAACATGCCACCCCACAACCTTAAAGATGCTATCGACGCCATAGTGGCATGCATCGATCAGCCAGATATTAGCATCGATGAGATCATTAAATACATCAAAGCCCCTGACTTTCCTACTGGGGGTATTATATATGGCTATGACGGTGTGAAAGAAGCCTATCACACCGGTCGCGGAAAAATTGTGCTTCGCGGAAAGGCTAACATGGAAGAGATAGATGGTCGCACGTGTATCATCGTGACTGAAATTCCATATCAAGTCAATAAAGCGGAGATGATTAAAAAAACCGCTGACTTGGTGAACGAAAAGAAAATTGATGGCATATCAGACATTCGAGATGAAAGCGACCGCGATGGGCTCCGCGTAGTGTTTGTTCTAAAACGCGATGCTATTCCGAATGTAGTGCTCAACCACCTCTACAAATACACCCCCCTTCAGAGCACCTTCTCGGTAAACAACATCGCCTTAGTAAATGGCCGGCCGATGCTCGTAAACATCAAAGAACTCATCCAGCACTTCATCGACTTCAGGCACAGCGTCATCATGCGTCGCGCGCGCTACGAGCTCGACCAGGCTGAGAAGAAGGCTCACATTCTCGAAGGGCTACTCAAAGTCATCTCTACAAAAGACGACCTCGACCGCGCCATTGACCTCATTCGAAATTCGAAGAACGTAGACGAGGCTAAAGCCAGCCTAATGACGGCATTTGAGCTGTCAGAAATTCAAGCCAAAGCGATACTTGAGCTGCGCCTACAGCGCCTCACCGGTCTGGAGCGCGAAAAAATAAAAGAGGATTACGATGCCCTGATGAAGACCATCGCCTACCTTAAGGAAGTGCTCGAAAACCGTGAGCTTCAGATGAAAATCATCAAAGACGAACTGCTCGAAATCAAAGAAAAATACGGCGACGACCGCAAAACCACCATCGACTACTCTGGAGGTGACCTCTCCATAGAAGATATGATCGCCGATGAAGAGGTGGTAATCACCATATCACATGCCGGCTACATCAAGCGCACCTCTCTCAGCGAATACCGCACACAGAGCCGTGGAGGCGTTGGGCAGAAAGGCGTAGCTACGCGTGATGAGGACTTCGTCGAACACATTTTTATGGCGACCAATCACAACTATCTTCTCCTTTTTACCGAGGCAGGTCGCTGTTTCTGGCTGAAAGTATACGAAATTCCCGAAGGCGGTAAAACCTCAAAAGGTCGCGCTATTCAAAACCTGATCAATTTGCCGCCCGACGACAAAGTATTGGCTTATATTAATGTAGATAACCTATCTGATCAGGAATACCTCGATAAGCACTACATAACTCTCGTTACTAAAAAAGGCGTAATCAAAAAAACCACATTGGAAGCATACTCTCGCCCAAGAGCTAATGGCATCAATGCCATCACCATTCGCGAAGGCGACCAGCTGCTCGAAGCATCGCTCTCTGATGGTAATTCCGAAATCATCATCGCTGTAAAATCCGGAAAAGCCATTCGCTTCCATGAGAATACGGTGCGACCGATGGGTAGAAATGCCGCCGGCGTAAAAGCCGTAACCCTAGCCGATGAATCGGATGAAGTGGTGGGTATGGTGTGCGTGAGCGACCCCAACCGCGACATCCTCGTCGTTTCAGAAAACGGCTACGGCAAACGTACCTCTATCGACGAATACCGCATCACCAACCGTGGAGCAAAAGGGGTGAAAACCATCAATATCACCGAAAAAACCGGCAAACTCGTGGCCATAAAAGACGTAACCAATGACGACGACCTGATTATTATCAACAAAAAAGGTGTAGCTATACGCTTCTCAGTGGCCGACCTTCGCGTAATGGGTCGCAATACCCAAGGTGTTAAGTTGATTAATCTTAAAAACGGGGATATGATTGCCTCAGTGTGTAGAGTGCCCAGATCTGAGGAAGAACCATCAGAGCCTAACGACGAGACTTCAACCTCAGAAAGCACTTCAGAGAGTGCTGAGTAAAAGCATTCGTCCGTACCTTTGGCATGATTTTAAAAATTTTTAATTGAAATTCAAGCATATAACCATCATGAGAAAAACAATCATCCTTCTTTTTGTGGCAGCTGGCTTTGCTTCTGTAGCCCAAATTGGTCCTACAGTAAGCTCAGCAGTTATTGCTCTCGAGCGAAGAAATGACCTGGCCGATGCCAAGCGAAACATCGACAATGCTACTGCTAAGCTCAAAGAAGTAGGTACTTCCGGCATCAAACCCAAAGATTTAGCCAAGTACTATTACTACAATGGAAAGATTCACCTTGAAATCTATCAATCACAAAATCAGGCAATTTCTAGCTTAGAACCCAATGCTCTCGACATTGCAGCCGAAAATCTGAAAAACAACCTTGAGTACGAAAAATCTATCAACAAGAAGTTTTTCTCAGAGCAGGCTGTAGCCGATATGTACACCGTCATTAACCTCATTCAGCGCAGAGGTGAAAAGAATGCCAGAAACGAAAAGCTTGAAGAAGCTTACAAAGACTTCATGCTCTCTTTTGAGCTTGGAAAATCCCCTGGCATTAACATTATAGATACTGTGATGCTATACAACGCTGCGCTGATGAAATTCAACGCAAAAGACTTCCCCGAGGCAATCCGACTATTCAATCAACTGCTCCAGCTCAACTACAAAGGAGTGCAATATTTTGCCTACGACAACGAGCAAAAGCGCGAAGTTCAGTTTGGCTCTCCCAAGGAATTGCAGCGCAATATCAAGTTGAGACCCGATCGCTTCACCAACCCTCGCGAAGAGGGAGACATTCGTCCTGACCTCTACATCATGCTGGCTGTTGCATACAAGAGCATAAACGACCAAGAAAATTACGTCGCCATTTTGAAGAAAGCTCGTGCCGAATACCCGAATGAAGAGCGATTCATCCGCGAAGAGCTCGACAGCTACATTAAAACAAAACAATATGACAAGGCAGTGGCTAACCTTAAGCTGTCGCTCCAAAACGAACCCAACAACAAGCTTTTCTGGTTTATCCTCGGTACGATTTATCACACCGAAATGAACGACCTGAAACAAGCTGAAGAAGCCTATGACAAGGCTCTAGCCATTGATGAAAATTACGCCGACGTGCTCTACATGAAAGGTCTCATTTACATTACTAAAGCTAATGACTTGGTAGAGCAAATGAACAAGCTAAGCTTTAATGAAACTAAAAAGTTTGAAAAGCTAAAGAGCCAGCAATTGGACCTCTTCCGCCAGGCGTTGCCCCTGTTTGAAAAAGCGCATCAAATCAATCCAAAAGACAAAGACACTATCAAGGCTCTGCGCGAAGTGTACTATAAGCTTGGCAATACCCAAAAGGCTTTGGAAATGGATAAACTCCTTCAACAAGGATAACATAAAGTAATCACAAAAAGAAAAAAGCGCTAAAGCCGTGATAGCTTAAGCGCTTTTTTTTTATCCTCCTATATTTTTTGTTTTGATTTTTTTAGCTGCAAACCAATTTGCTACCTCCTTTCGACAATTCCCTTGAAGCACAATTTCGCCATCTTTGACACTGCCTCCGGTGCTTAGTGCTTTTTTAAGCTCCGAAGCAGTTTGCTCAATATCTATTGAGGCTGGTAAATTTCGAACGATGGTTACTGGCTTTCCATTTCTACCTTTTATTTCGTAGTGAAGCTCTACTACACTTTTGTTATTTGTATCATTTCCATCCTCCATTGAATCTGCTAAGGCAGCTAGGGCTTCAAAAGGATTATACCTGGCATTGGTGCTGTAAGAAAAAGAATAATCCTCACTGACGTCTTTTGATTTTGACTTTTTCACGTGCGTAAAAAATTCTGTACAAAAATAAAAAGCGCCATCGGTATAGCCGTGGCGCTTTAAAGTCTTAGAAAACTAATTTATGCTGTAGCAGCCTTAAGCTTATTGACGTGTCTCATCAGCTTTGACTTCAGGTTAGCTGACTTATTCTTGTGGATGATGCCTCTTTTTACAAGTTTATCGACCATTGAAATAACTTTCGGAAGCACTTGAGCTGCTTCGTTAGAATCGGTCATAGCTCTTAATCTCTTAACAGCATTTCTGGCTGTTTTGTAATAATATCTATTGTGAAGACGTCTTTTTTCGTTTTGACGAATTCTTTTGAGTGCTGATTTGTGATTTGCCATTTTATCTAATCCAGTTTTTTGGTTGTAGCCCATAGGGGAATCGAACCCCTCTTTTCAGAATGAAAATCTGACGTCCTAACCGATAGACGAATGGGCCGAAAGGCTTGGTAGCCCATAGGGGAATCGAACCCCTCTTTTCAGAATGAAAATCTGACGTCCTAACCGATAGACGAATGGGCCTTCCTGCAATCGGGCTGCAAAAATATATCACTTTTATTTTCTACCAAAAGTTACCTTAAAATATTACAATGATTCTTTCTTTTGATTTTCAGCACTTTATTGTTATCAATTACCACTTACAACGCGTATTAATTCTTCATTAAGACTCTAAGGTGGTGCGAAACTTTGGTACCTTTGCTTCAGAGAATCAAACTTGTGGTAAACCATACTGCCACATCTTTGTCTATTCATTGATTTAGGAAAAACGAGAAATGTTCAGTCAATCAAAAACTGTTTCAGCACTTTTAAAGGATTACGAAGCAGCTGATTTGTCAATTCATTTAAAAGAACTTTTAAAAAATCCCACAACAATTAACGTTCACCTTCACGGTGTGCAAGGCTCACTTATCTCAATCATTACTGCGCTTACGCATAAATTTTCAGCTAAAAACTGTTTGTTGCTCTCTCCTTTTAACGATGAGTCGTCGTATTTTTTCAACGACTTGCAGGAGCTGTTAGGTCAAGAGAGCGTATTTTACTTTCCTCCATCGCATAAGCAACCTTACGAAATAGAGGAAACTGATAATGCCAATGTGCTTTTGCGTGCCGAAACACTGAGCCGCATCGCTACCAATCCCCAACCTTGCGTAGTAGTAACCTCAGCCGATGCCTTGTTTGAAAAGGTGATTTCTCAGAAATCACTTGCCCGACAAATGATTGAGGTAAACGTGGGGATGGTATTGAGTATTGACTTTTTGAATGAAACCTTATTTGAATACGGCTTTGAACGCGTTGATTTTGTAACAGAACCTGGTCAGTTTAGCATACGCGGTGGCGTAGTCGATGTATTCTCATACGTAAACGAACATCCATACAGATTGGAATTCTTTGGAGATGAAGTAGAGAGCATTCGACTGTTTCAGATCGATACGCAACTGTCGTTCTCCAAGGTCGATAAAGCTCTCCTGCTGCCCAACATCGAAAACAAGCTGGTTGAGGACCAGCGTTTGTCGCTCGCAGAAGCTATGGGCGATGACAAAACCATAGTGCTCTTGGTAGATAGTCCTCAGATTTTGGCCAGGATGAACCAACTAATGGAAAAAGCCCAGCAAAAATTCCAATTACTCACCTCTCCAATTCGCCATTTGGCGCCTGAGAATTTATTTATCTCGGGAGATGATTTTTTTGAATGGTTAAAATCAAAAAATTCAAAATCAATTGAATTAGGAAATTCAACCGCCTTCAAAGAGGTAGCTTCATTAGACTTTTCTTGCAGTCCTCATCCTGTTTTTCACAAGAATTTTGAAACGCTCTCTGAATATCTACATCAGAAAAATGCGGAAGGATACGAAGTAACCATCAGCTGCAGTAGCGCTCGGCAAATGGAGCGTCTGCACTCTGCATTGAGCGAACACGGTTGCTCGGCAGAATTTTTCACTGCTCTGCTCACCTTACACGAAGGTTTTGAAGATCACACCCACCGAAAAGTACTACTTACTGACCATCAGATTTTTGAGCGTTTTCACCGTTTTAAAATCAAGAATTTTTATGAGCAGAAACAGGCCATCACTCTTAAAGAGCTTACATCGCTGCAATACGGCGATTATGTGGCACACATCGATTACGGCATTGGGAAGTTTGCTGGCCTACAGAAAATCGAAAACGACGGCAAGGTTCAAGAAGCCATCAAGCTCATCTACAAAGACAACGATGTACTCTATGTAAGCATCCATGCTCTGCACAAGATATCAAAGTACAATGGCAAGGAAGGCACCGAGCCCACCCTGAGTAAGCTCGGAACCAATACATGGACTAAGAAAAAAGAAGCTGCCAAACGAAAGGTAAAAGAACTCGCCTTCGACCTCATACAACTCTATGCAAAACGCAAAGCCAGCAAAGGCTTTGCGTTTTCACCCGACAGCTATCTACAAGCTGAGCTCGAGGCATCTTTTATCTATGAAGATACACCCGACCAGCTCAAAGCCACTGCCGACATCAAGGCCGATATGGAAAGCGATACACCAATGGACCGCCTTGTATGTGGCGATGTGGGCTTCGGAAAGACAGAAGTAGCGATACGCGCTGCCTTTAAAGCGGCTGTAGATGGCAAACAAACTGCCGTGTTGGTGCCTACGACCATTCTTGCCTTTCAGCATTACAAGACCTTCTCTAACCGCTTGAAAAACTTCCCCGTCAAAGTAGAATATTTATCGCGCTTTAAGACCCCGAAACAGCAGAAAGAAATACTTGAAAAACTGGAAAAAGGAGAAATCGACATCATCATCGGAACCAATGTGTTGGTGAGCGACCGCGTAAAGTTCAAAGACCTTGGGCTGCTAATCATTGATGAAGAACAGAAATTTGGCGTAGCAGTAAAAGAAAAACTCAAAACCCTGCGAGTAAATATCGATACCCTTACACTCACTGCAACTCCCATACCTCGTACCCTACAATTTAGCTTGATGGCAGCACGCGACCTTTCGGTGATGACCACTCCCCCGCCCAATCGCCAACCGGTCGATACACAAATAATTACTTGGAATGAAGAAGTGATCCGCGATACCATCATTCAGGAATTGCAGCGAGACGGTCAAGTGTACTTTATCCATAACCGAATTGAAAACATTTATGAAATCGCTGGCCTACTTCAGCGACTTGTACCAGGTGCAAACATAGCTGTAGCCCACGGACGGATGGAAGGCACTAAATTGGAAGAAATCCTCCTGGGATTTATGGAAGGCGACTACGATATATTGGTTAGTACTTCTATCGCCGAAAATGGTCTCGACATCCCGAATGCTAATACAATCATCATCAATCAAGCTCACAACTTTGGTCTGAGCGACCTACACCAGCTTCGCGGGCGCGTAGGACGCAGCAATAAAAAGGCTTATTGTAAGCTTATAGCTCCTCCGCTCTCAAGCCTTCCGGAGTTCTCGCGAAAGCGCCTTAAAGCCATCGAACAATTCAACGACCTCGGAAGCGGCTTTCAAATTGCTCTTAAAGACCTTGAAATCAGAGGAGCAGGTAACCTGCTCGGCGGGGAGCAAAGCGGATTTATTACCGACATTGGTTTTGAAACGTACCAAAAAATTCTTGAGGAAGCTATACAAGAACTGAAAGAAAACGAATTCAAAGAGCTCTACGAAACCGAACTCTCCAAAAACATTACTCCGAAAGAATGCAGCATTGAAACCGATATCGAAGTACTCTTTCCGGACGAGTATATCAACAAAACGGAAGAACGCTTCAGGCTATATCAACAACTCGACCAGGTACAAAATGAAGAAGAACTGGCAAAATTCGAAGAAGAACTCGTGGATCGATTTGGTCCATTACCTCAACCAGCCTCAGAACTACTCAACAGTATTAAGCTTAGATTGCTCGCTCGCGAATGCGGTTTTGAAAAAATTACCATTAAACAAGGAGTATTTCTTGGATATTTTCCTCAAAATCCGAAACACCCCTTCTACCAAAGCGAAAAATTCAAACAAATGTTACAAAATATTTCTATGTTTAAACACATTCAATTAAAGGAGAAAAACGAAAAACTCTTCTTGCGCATTGATAATATAAACAGTATTAAAAGTGCTATGGATTGGATAGTGAAAATAGCTCGGCACCCTATGCCTGCATCACTAACGTAATAAAAATTTGACAATATTCTGATTGGAAAACTTTAAAAACAATTTCCAAAAATTTTCAATTAACGAAATGCAATAATTTTTTTTATCGAATGTTAAATGATTTAGTAATATTGTCGCCCGAAAAATAGTTATTCAATACTTCAAATGACTATTTTTGTAAAAACGAATGACAATCTTGTAAAACCTTGTATAAATGTCGATCAGAGGTAAAACTCTATTTCAAATTATTGTACTTTTTTCCTTTTTATCGGGTGTAAATGCACAAGACGCCCATTTTTCACAATACTACGCCAATCCCCTTTATCTGAACCCAGCATTTGCCGGTGTGGCTCGCTGTCCTAAAGTGCATTTGAACTACCGCTCACAGTATCCCATCGGAAATGTTTATCAAACCTTTTCAGCGTCATACGACCAATATTTCGATAATTTAAAAGGCGGAATAGGGTTTTTGGTTCTGCGCGATGAAGCCGGAGACGGTACGCTCAGTACCACTGAAATCGGTGCCATCTATTCGTACCATTTGCAGGTATCGAGAAAATTTTCAGTGCTGGCCGGATTCCAAGCCAACTTCAGACAAAGAACGCTCGAATGGGGCAACTTCCGCTTTCCGGATATGATTGACCCCTTCTACGGATTTGTAAAACCAACAGAAGAAGTAGGTCCCGATCGCGTTCAAAACAATCATGTTGATTTATCTGTCGGCTTCATTGGTTATTCAAAAGATTTTTACATCGGCGTTGCTGGTCATCATCTCACCCAGCCTGATGAGAGTTTTTTCGTAGAAAGCAAGCTTCCGTTTAAGCTCACCATTCACTCAGGCGCCAATATTCCCATAAGCCGTAGAAGATTGTACGGCGAATATCAAAGCGTCTTAATCCCAAACGTTGTAATCCAAAATCAAGGGTCATTCTGGTCATTTTTTGGTGGCCTATCGTTTAACTATGCAGCTATCACTGGTGGTTTAGGTCTGAGACATGGCAATACCAACCCAGATGCCCTCGTTATACTACTCGGATTAGCACCCTCTGAAATGCCTTGGAGAATCGGATACAGCTACGACTATACTGTTAGCAAGCTCACCAATGCGCTGGGTGGAGCACACGAAATTTCAATAATGTATCAGTTTGCTTGTCCGAAAAAAGTCAAAAAAATTGAACCTTTGCGTTGTCCAAAATTTTAATCTTTGCAAAATCGTATAATAGAGCATATGAGAAACCTTTTGCCACTTGCCTCATTAGCCCTTGTAGCTCTCATAAGCAGCTGTGGAAAGCCCAAGTCAAGCACCACAGGCTGGCGAATCAACGACACAAAACACGGGGGCTTTATGGCCAATCTGAAATTTAAAGGCCAAATGACCGGCCCGGGTCTCGTGTTTATTGAAGGTGGTACATTTACCATGGGTCGCGTAGAGGAAGACGTGATTAAGGATTGGAACAACATACCTCGCCAGGTTACAGTGTCGTCTTTCTACATGGATGAGCACGAGGTAACCAATCTGGCCTATCGCGAATACCTCTACTGGCTGCAGAGAGTTTTTGACCTCGATTATTTTCCTGAAATATATCGCTCTGCTTTACCAGACACGCTCGTTTGGAGAGATAAGCTCGCTTACAACGAGGCTTTAGTGGAAAACTACTTACGCTATCCGGCATACAACTTCTATCCGGTAGTGGGCGTAAACTGGGAGCAAGCCATGAAGTACTGTGCTTGGCGTACCGACCGTGTGAATGAAATGATCTTGATCGAAAAAGGTGTTCTTTCACCACTAAACGATCAAAAAGATGCTGATCACTTCGATACTGAAGTTTACCTCTATCTGCCTGGTGAATATACTCAGCAAAACAAAAAAGGTTTAAAAGACTACCGTCCAAATAGTCCCTATGGAAAAGAAGGACGTCCTGTAACCATTGAAGATGGCATCCTGCTTCCGAAATACCGTCTGCCAACCGAAGCTGAGTGGGAATATGCTGCTTACGGTAACATTGGCAACCGTCAATTCGACAGATTGTACGAAGGCAATAAATTTACTTGGGCGGGTAATTCGATGAGAAACTCTGATAGCCGTTCGCGTGGGGATATGCTCGGAAACTTCAAGAGAGGCCGTGGCGACAATATGGGTCTTGGTGGCTGGCTCAACGACCAGGCTGACATTACCATGCAAGTAAAATTCTATCCGCCAAACGATTTCGGACTCTACGATATGGAAGGCAATGTGGCTGAATGGGTATTGGACGTGTACAGACCTTTGAGCTTTGAAGATATTACCGACTTCCGACCCTTCAGAGGTAATGAATTTACAACCTTCGACACAGATTATCAGGGAGCCGGTGAGCTTACCGTGCTTCAGGAAGCTCAGGTCGATCAAAACGGAAAAATCATCAGACTACCGGGTCAGCTCCCTATCCGCCCTGTAACAGAGCAAGAAAATCTAAACCGTAGAAACTATCAATACAGCGACTACCGCGACTACCTCGATGGAGATGTTGAGTCGAGCATTTACTACAGCAAAGATGTGCCTCAAGGCGAGTCTCCCATGTATGACTACAACAAAACAACCCTCGTTGGCAATACTGTGCGCGTAGTAAAAGGAGCCTCCTGGAAAGACAGGCAATACTGGGTAAGCCCGGGTACGCGCAGATTTATGGAACAGACGGTGGCTACTGACTGGATTGGCTTCCGCTGTGCCATGGATCGCCTGGGTATGCAAAACGATCTGAAGCGTAAAAAGACTTCTAAGAAGCCCAAGCGCCAGAAGTTTAGACCCTACCGTATGAGTAGATAAATTTTTTATGTAAAAGGATTTAAACCTCCGTCCGAAAGCACGGAGGTTTTTTATTTCTTTGCACAGCGATGAAATGCCATTTGCCAAACCTCCTGACCCTTCTTAACCTTCTCTGTGCTTTACCAGCCATAGAATCAGCTTTAGCTTACAACTTTTACGAAACTGCCTTTTGGTTGGGTTTGAGTTTGGTTTTTGACTTTTTAGATGGATTTGCTGCCAGGGCGCTAGGATGTACTTCTCCACTGGGAGCACAATTAGACTCTTTAGCTGATGTGGTGAGCTTTGGGGTAGTGCCCTCTCTGGTGCTGTATAAAGTGCTTCAAACCTATATTCCGCCTGAAATACCAGAATTAAACTTGCTGTCCTATTTGGCCTTTGGAATTGCAGGCGGAGCAGCTTTTCGACTTGGAAGATTTAATTTGGATGCAAGTCAAACATCAGATTTTAAAGGATTACCCACCCCTTCTATGGCCATTTTTGTTTTAGGTATTCCCTTTTTTATAGAAAAAAACGGTCGCGAGGTTTTAAACCTTCAGCTGCTTGCACTACTTCCTATCGTACTCATTTGGACAATGAATTCAAACATCCGTCTGTTTGCCTTGAAATTCAAAAAGATGGATCACTATCTCTGGCTAAAAGCAATCTTTTTACTCCTCTCAGCACTATCACTATTCTTTTGGAAATTGGCTGCACTCAGTTTTGTGATACTTTTGTATGTCTTTTTGTCTTTAGTTTTTTATCGACCTATCAAAATAAAAGAAAATGAAATTTCGAGTTGAAGTCAATGTAATGCCGCACCGCTCTCTTCATGATCCTCAAGGAAAAGCTGTGTGCAGGAATCTACCAAATCTTGGAATCACCGGCGTAGAAGATGTACGCATCGGTAAACACATTCAACTCGAACTCGAAGCATCCTCAGAAGATGAAGCACGGCAAAAAGCAGAAATGTCTTGCAAAAAGATTTTAGCGAATCCGATTACGGAGTATTACGAATTCACAATTCATCCTGTGAGCTAAAATGCCAAACGCAGCACCTCACCGATTGCATGTATGGCTCCTTTTTTTAAGAGGTTAAAGGTGTAGGTTAAAACAAGTAAATATCAGCACCTTTTATTACTGATATTCAGAGCCTTTCTTAAAAAAATTAAAAGTTGTTTTAAACTGAACGGCTCTTACGAAACAATGAAAATTTATTTCAGTTGAGCGTATTTAGCGCTATTCAAGGGGTCGATTTCGTTGAGAACGTTTCGCAGGTTCACTGTATTGATGGGTTCGCCTCCTGAAAAGATACCAGCGATTTCATCAGCTTTTGCCTGAAAGAAGATCTGAAGCAGAATGCTTTGTGGACGCTTTTTGTACACCGGTTGAAGAGACATCAGTGCTTCGCTGATTTTCTCTTTGCCTTCTTTAACGCGACTATTGGAATGTAACACGTCGATGCCAAGCCTGTGATAGGTGTAAAGAGCCTGAAGGAAATCGCCAGTTGTACTGTGATTGAGGTGTTCGGCAATCCAAAATCGGTTTCGAAAGCCGCGGCCATCGTCGCGCCAGCCTGGAAATCTACCCTGGCTTTGCATGAAATTCACAATGTTTTGCATCATTTCAAATTGTTCCTTACCAGCGCCAGGGGCAAAAGTGGCATTGTCGAAGCCGATAATCATGTAGGCATAAAATGCCATGATAGCTACCAAATTGTTATCGACGTTTTGTGGATTGAACTCAAGGCGCTCAAACTCTGTGTATGGAAAGTAAATATCGACGTCTTGATAGTTGATGACGGGTGAATTGTAGGAGGTTCCGAAAGCCGGTCGGCTGTATTGGATTTGCAGCTTGCCCTGAAATTCGTTGGGCGAGGGTTCAAGCTCAAGAATGAGGGTAAAGTTGCACTCTATGCGCTCTTGTGGTGCATAGCGCGCTCCCGTCCAGCGCGTATTGTTGAGAAATTCGTAAAGCGAGTTTTCAAGAGTTTTAAAAATACTAACATTGCTGCGCTGAATCTGCTGATGATTTACTGTGACCCGTGCATTTAGCTCTTGGGAAAAGAGCGCATGGAGGCCAAAAAGTATTTGAAATATTACAAGTGCAATGTATTTATAAAAGTATCCCATAGCCAAGACGCTAACTTTTCTTTTAAAACGAGCTGACTGGCAGCTGTAGTGCCATCTCTAAAAATTACGGTCACTTGATTAGTAGGTGTGGAAAAACCGGTGGTTTGACTAGGCGAGTTCAAAACTATGGCATCTGCATTTTTATCAAGGAGCTTTTTTCGAGCATTTTCGAACTGATTTTCGGTTTCCAAGGCGAATCCGATCAGCAGTTGCTGCTCTCTTTTGCTCTGTCCAAGGATAGCAAGAATATCGGGGTTTTTTTCCAGTTCTATGACAAGGTTCTGATCGCTTTTTTTAATTTTTTGGTCATAAGTCACCTTCGGTCTGTAGTCGGCTACAGCAGCAGAACAGATGACGACATTTGCATTTACCGACAGTTGCAGACACTCATCGAGCATTTCGCGTGCGCTTGTCACATGTTTTACAGCAAAAGGAAAATTTTCATTTTTATACTTGGTCGGGCCGAGAACAAGAGTAACCTCAGCGCCTCTATTATGCGCTTCCCAAGCAAGATAGACTGCCGTATCGCCTGACGAGTGATTACCGATAAAGCGCACTGGATCAATGTATTCATAGGTAGGTCCGCCGTTTATAAGCACTTTTTTCTCAGCTAGACTTGATTTAATTGCAAAAAATTGTTCAATGTGCTGTAAGATATGCTCAGGCTCAGCCATTCGCCCCTTGCCCTCAAGGCCGCTAGCCAGGGGACCGACTTCAGAATCGATTAAGTAATTACCAAAAGATTGAAGACGAGCGATGTTTTGCTGTACTGCGGGATGTGCATACATGTCAAGATCCATCGCCGGTGCGAAGAATACAGGGCACCGGGCACTCAAATAGGTGGCCAACAGTAAGTTGTCGCAGAGCCCGTTAGCCATCTTTGCAAGAGTATTGGCTGTGGCAGGGGCTATGATCATTAAATCTGCCCACAGGCCCAACTCTACGTGATTGTTCCAATGCCCCGTCTTAGGTTCGAAGGTATCGGTATAGACTGGTCTGCCAGTAAGGGCGGAGAGTGAAAGAGGCGTTACGAAATCGCGAGCTGAAGGCGTCAATATGACTTGCACTTCAGCTCCAGCTTTTACAATGAGCCTTGCAAGGTGAATAGATTTATACGCGGCTATTCCACCTGTGATGCCCAGCAGAATTTTTTTACCTGCCCACATTAGGCATTTTTAGCTTCAGCTTCGGCGTAGCGGTAGTAAATTTCTCCGTCGAGCCACTCTTGAAGGGCCATCAGATGTGGTTTTGGCAGACTCTCGTAATAGCGCGAAAGTTCTATCTGCTCTCTATTTTCAAACACCTCTTCCAAAATTTCGGAAACAGATTCGAATTCTTTCATTTTATTATTGATCTCAGCCTTGAGCTCATCAGCGATCTGAGCTGCTCGTTTTGATATGATGATGATGGCTTCATAAATGTTACCAGTGGGTGCTGCTACTTTTTCTATGTCAACAGTAGCAGTGATTCGAGGGGCATTCAGCTTCTTTTTAGATTCCATACTCTGATTGATTCTCTTTTAAAAATTGAATTTGTGATAAGGCTCTTTCTTTGATTTCGTGTGCCTCTTTGGCGAATTTACTTTCAGGATAGCGCTCCAAAAAGTCGTCACAGGCAGTTTTCGTCTCAATGAAGCGCTGAAGTTTTTTGCTTTCGACCGAAAACCGTGCTAATTCGTAATTGCTTCTTAAGAGCAATAAGAGGATTTCTTCTCGAAATTGGGTTTCCGGAAAGTCGTTTAACACATTTTTAAGCGCTACTACTGCAGCTTGGTATTGCATGGTAGTGTAGTATTGCTTGGCGCGTTCAAAGTTTTTTCGTTCCAGTTTTCGACGCAATTCAATGATCAATTCATTGCATTGGTCGATTCTGCTGCTGCGCGGATGGGTATTGATAAAGAGCTGCAGTTCGTTGATGGCTTTAAGCGTATAAGCTTGATCGAGGGAATAAACAGGCGACTCAAGATAGTAACAATATCCTGTCATAAAGGCCGCCTCTTCAGCGTATTTACTCTGAGGAAAGGTTTTGTAAAAATTTTTAAAGTGATATGCCGCCAAAAGGTTATCCTCCATTTTATAGAGGTTCATGCTGTAGTAATAGTACACCTCTTCTGCCTGGGCAGTACCTCGGTAGAGGTTTAGCAGCTCGTCAAAGAGTGGATATGCTTTGTTGAATTTTTTGCGCTCGTAATACTTTTTGGCCATGTCAAACTTGTAGTTCAAGTCGTTTGACTTGAGCACTTTGTTGTACTCGCTGCACGATGTACTGACCAAAGAAAGTAATGCGAACAGAATGAGGAATTTACTAACTTTCATAAAGCCCGCAAAAATAGGTATGTTTTAGATAATGTAACCACAGCTCTAAGTGCTTTATTGGCTGCAAGTTGCCTTTTTAGGGAATGTTTTATGGATTAGCGGCAATCTGTTAATTTCTTGCATTTTGAATTTTTGAGAGCAGTATTTCAGTGAGGGTCACATCTTCGCCTGTTTCACGACCTAAGGCTATTGACCGCTCAGCCCATAGTCGTGCCTCTTGCATGTTGCCTAACCGGTAAAGCAAATGAGCTAACGTATCGGTATTGTGGTATGCTTCGCGTATTTGCACTGACTTTCGCGCCCATGAGAGGGCATATTTGAGTTCTTTTTTTGAAGCGTCCGGATTTTCATAAATCTCCCACGCGGCATTGTTGAGCTGGTCAGCATTTTCTATGTATTTTTCATACAAAACGTTGTCGATTTCAAGCAACTTTTTGTGCTTGTTTTTGTTCTTTTCGGCATATCGCTGTGCCATAAGCATTACTCGATCTCTGGCAAACACGTTTTCATTGGCTTTCAAAAATTTTTCGGCTACTGAATTGTCGTACTTTTTATCGTCAATTTTTCGCGCAAACGATTTGGCGAGTTTCACGTAAAAAAATTCTTTCAGCGAGCGCTGATAGACGGGATACATCGCTAAGGCAGTGACTACTGTATTGTAGTTATCTAAAATACCTTTAGTGTATGAGTCGCTGCAATCTTCAGTCCTGCCAGAATAGTCGAGCAATACTGAAAGGAATTCTACATCTTTCCAGTCTTCGGGCGTCATCAAATCCATATATTGCTTCAATCGCGTTTCATCGCTCTCACCTTGTTCGTTCAATAGCACCAAATATTTTCTGAGTACGTTTTTATCGACTTGTTCCGACGATTCTACCAATTTTTTAATCGTGCTGAAGCGATTGTCTTCGTTCATGAGTTCTTTGGTCTCCTGAAGAAGCCGAGAGGCCTCTCTTGCGCCTAAAAGACGGTGAATCTCATTTCCTTCAGCATCAAAATAGAGCAACGTGGGATAAGCTTGAACGTTGTATTTTCTGGCGAAGTCGATGCCTTCGCCCTTTTCCATATCGATTTGGATGCTTACAAAGTTTTCGTTGTAAAACTTCCCAAGCTCGCTGTCTGGAAAAACTTCGCGAGCCAGCCATTTACACGGGCCGCACCAAGTGGTGTAGGCATCTACAAAAACGAGTTTGCCTTCGTTTTTGGCCTTGACCAGGGCATCGGCAAAGGTGCCGCTTTCAAATCGAATCCCTTGAGAAAATAATTGAAAAACAATAAAATAAAAGAAAAGAAATAAATGTTTCATGCGAATGTTTATAAATCAAAAACGGACGTTTTCCGCTTTCTGATATAATACCTGATTTCTTTTATGAACAGCAAGATCATGTAGAGTATAACCGGCGAGCCCATGGTTAGAAAGGCTGCATAAATGAAAAATAAACGGATACGGGCTGCCTGAATCCCTAAGTAATCACCCAATCGCTCACAGACTTCGAAACCAAACTTTTCAAAGAAGCTTCTAAGGTGTTCGATTTCTCTGTTCATGATTTGATGATTTTATACCCAATGGAACAAAATAAACACTTTTTCTTGACACAGTAGAAATTTCTTAATTGCAATAGTCCTTGACTTTCTAAAGCACTTTTGTTCGGAAATCCATAGGTGGTCATTGACCGAATCACGCGGTTGTTTTCAGAGGGAAGATGCTCCAGCCACTCCAAGGCAATGTTTTGATAATCTAAATTATCCATGTTTTTGCCGAAACCTATCATCAGAGGAATGATAGCGTTGATGAGAATGCGATGAATCAAGTCATTTCCAACCTTTTTCGGAAATTCCCTTTCAGAAGGCACACCAAATCGATAGTGCCTATTCCAATAGGATGAAGCTTCTACAGACAAAAGTTTTTTCAAGTGCTCTAAATTGGGTTTTTTAAAAACTGTGTGTACTAGCTCATCCCATCGCATCAAAAGGGCTGCTACTTGCGAAAGCCGTATCGTGGGAAAACTCACCGGCTGTATGCGATGAAACTTCCACATGTGGGCTGGCAGACAATCATCTATTTGGAATTTTGCTTTGAGGTAGTAGAATTCACGAATGAGTTTTTCCGTATAGTCATCTACCTGTTTATCAGGCAATAGGGATGCCAGGCCATACAAAAGAGCTTCGATACTCAGCCTTTCATCAGCAAGTTGCACAACCTTATAAAGAGGAACACGCATAGCTAAAGACTGCATGGGCTGTGTATTTGCTTTAAGGCCAAAGGCATTAAACACCTCCACCAAAAGCCATTTGTGATAATCATAATCTATCGCTTCTAGCACTTTTGCTTTTTCTTGGTATTTGTGCTCCAGTCGCTCAATGGCTGCGCGGCTTATCATTGCCCTTTTGGTTTCGGTATCTACATTTTTAATTTGGTTTGAACAGGCAATTTCATCGGCTGAGCTAAGCAAGTTTTCTGCTTTGTTTACGATCTCTGGTTCCAAGTAGCCTTTTAGCTCTAAGATAGGTGGTTCATTGGGATCGGTAGGTGGAATATCAACTGTATGCACCACGTGCAACACTACGTTTTTGTACGCTTGGTCGAGGTGATGGCCGTGCAGACGCCACTGGGAGGCATGTACGTGAATTTCAATATTTCCTGCCCATAACTGTCCGTCGATTCTGATGCGAGCATTTTGAAAATCAGGTCCAGAGTCGTGATTTTGATACCCTGGATGGAGTATTTCTATCGGTTTTCCGTCAAACGTCTTTAACAACAGTGGTTTAAACAAGCGGTTTTTCCACACAAAGTGCAAAACAGATTCGCGCATAGATACATTTGTGAATTTTCTTACTTTTAGGTATAGGAATAACAAAAATGTTAAAAAATTTTAAATAAAGTGCCCAGGTGTGCGTCATGGCGTAATTTTTTCTTTCTCAGCTCCGGATAATTTCATGAATATGAGAAAGATAAGATTATTCCTTTTATTAGCAGTCGCTGTTTCGCTCACCGGCTGTGCAGTTATCAGACAGGGCGATGTAGGTGTAAAAAGAACTTTTGGTAAAATTTCAAAAAGAGAACTTCAGCCCGGTCTGGTTTTTTACAATCCACTGGTCAGCACTATACTGCGTGTACCTACTCGTACTACAAACATCGAAATTAGACTCGACCTGCCCAGCAAAGAAGGTCTCAACGTAAAATCAGACATCTCCATCCTCTACCACGTAAACGAACGAAAAGCCACTGAAGTGATCGGTACTATTGGTAAAGACTACGAAACCAGCATGATCCTTCCAGTGTTTCGGGCAGCAGCTGCTGATGTAACAGCGAAGTTTATGGCCAAAGACATGCACTCAGGCAACCGTTTGGGCATCGAAAACGAAATCCGCAGCAAAATGGCCGAAATTCTTGAACCACGGGGATTTGTAATCGAAGCCGTATTACTCAAAACTATCATGCTGCCGCCCGGACTGTATCGAGCCATCGAAGAAAAGCTCGAAGCCGAACAGGAAGCTCAGCGCATGGAATTCGTTCTACAACGTGAAAAACTCGAGGCCGAACGCAAACTCGTAGAAGCTCAAGGTATCAGAGATGCCAATCGTGTGATTTCCGAAGGATTAACACCCATCATTATCCAGTACAAGACCATCGAAGCCTATCGCGAACTCTCAAAATCGCCCAACACTAAAATCATCATCGGCAGCGGAAGCCAGCCGATCATCCTTCAGCCGTAGTGGTGGTGAGGGTTTTTGGTTAGCAGAAGGTCGGCTTTCCTTCAGCCGGCCTTTTTTACTTTAACACATCTACTATGCGCTGAGCCAATATTTCAGCCAATTTCACATGGCTCTGAAAACTCCATCCGGCTATGTGAGGAGTAATCATCACTTTGGGATGCTGAACTAAGTACTGAAAATCAGCCGGTAAGTGTTCCATTTCCAGACCCTCAAACGAAGTTTTTTCATATTCCAGCACATCCAGGCAAGCACCGAGCACTTTTTTACTCTTTAATCCTTCTACCAAACTGTGTGTATCTACACATTGACCGCGCGAAGTATTGATCAGATAAAACGGCTTATGCATGCGATCGATCCATCGCGTGTCGATCAGGTGATACGTTTCTGACGTCAATGGTATATGTAGCGAAACTACGTCAGCCTCTTCCTGTATTCGATATTCATTGGTTTCAACGATGTTGCCATGCGAAAATCCGGTTTTGTATTTGTCGTATACCAGCACTTTCACATCAGGAAAAGCGTTCAACAGACGGGCAAAGGCTGAACCCGTGTTTCCGTATCCGATGATGCCGACTGTCTTGCCTGCTAATTCCTCTCCTCTATTTTCTTCGCGTTTCCATTGATTGAACTTGACCTCAGCCGATGCTTTGCAAAGGTTATTGAATACCGAAAGCAACATGCCGAGAGCGTGTTCAGCTACTGCCTGTCGATTGCCTTCAGGTGCGTGAACACATCGAATGCCTTTTTCCGTCGCATATGCCACGTCAATATTTTCCATGCCACTGCCGTAGCGTCCAATTACCCGTAGTGTTGAGGGCATTCGATCGATAAAATCCTTATCTATCCGGAATCTGCTCCGTATTGCCAAAGCGTGAACTCCGTCTAATTTACTTAAAACTTCTTCTCTGGCAAGTGAGGTAAAATCCTCTACTTGATATCCTTGCTGAATCAGCACCTCTGCAAAACGCGGATGTACGGTATCTAAGAGCGCTATGGTTTTCACTTTTTGTATTTATTGCCTGAGATGTGTCGCTGCCTGTCGCATTTGTGGGTACCCACGGCAAAGCCCCTTAAACTTCGGTGCTTGGTGGCACGTCCGGTTACTCGCTCTCGCCACATTCTGAAAGAAGAAGGCTTCATATTCCGGCGCATGATGTCGATTACATCCTTCTCAGCCAGACCAAACTGCGCCTGAATGGCTTCAAAAGGCGTTCGGTCTTCCCACGCCATTTCGATTACGCGATCCAAAATCTTAGGATCGGCCTCTACCCACTTAATGCGATCGCTACAGTTGGTCTTTTGAGTCAAATTCACCGTTTTTGTACGATAAAAACAAACTTGCACCAAAAAGGATTAGAAAACCGATGGACGCAAAGCGCGCGTATTTCTCACCTTTCAAGTAACTCTCCGGCTCAAAGCGAAACTCCACTTCGTATTGGCCTGCAGGCAGCTCCATACCGCGCAAAGCGTAGTTTACTCGGATGTGTGGGGTCTCTTTGCCATCGATGTAGGCCTTCCAATCGCTGCCCGAGCCCTCGTAATAAATTTCTGAAAATACGGCAAACTGGCTACCTGAAGGAATGCTTACTGAGTACGTCAGTACATTTGGTGTATAGGAAGTGAGTTTGATTGCTGCGCCTTCAGGACTGTAATCGCCTCTCGTTACGCGGCCTTTATAGCGCTCGTCGATTACAGCAGTCGTTTTTGGATCAAAGGGTGCATTGAGCGCCTCGATTTCTTCATCGGCATTTTTCACCCAGCGTATTTCTCTTACAAACCAGGCATTGCCACAAGCATTTGGATTAAACTGTGGCTGGTCGTTTGAAATGATGTACTTCGTATTCAGCATGTTGAATACAGCCTCGTTACCCTTGCTCAAGTGAGCATCGATCAGGTCCTGATATCTGCCCAGTTTCGCACCGTGATAGCCGGCGATCGAATGGTGGTGATAGCTCGTAAATGCATCGCTGGTAAGACCTCGTTGCGCATTGAACACCCTAAAGTGCGGATCGGGATCTTGGCTTATCTGAATATTGGCTTGTGAAGGTCTGAGGGGTTTTTCAAACTCCTGTTGCGACACAAAGTCCTTCCAGTTAAGGTGCTGAAGGGTAAAAGACCACTGATCTGCCAATACTAGTGCTCCCAGAATCAAGGGCAAAACCTGAGCTTTCACAAATCCTTTCAAATGCGCCCAAAGCGCGCCAGCTGCCAGCAGCACAAAGAGCAGCGTTCTGCCAGCACTGCTTCTCAGGAGTCCGATTCGGTCTTCTACCAACTGATCCACATTCAACCCGTTTTGGCGAAGCATCTCATCGTTATTGCCGGTAAAGTCAAACAAAGCACCGCCCAATACGATGAAAAACAAACACAAACCACCAGCAATGTAAACGGCTTTAAGCAGCTTTTTCTCAGCTTCTTTTTTGTTTTGAATATTAAAAAAGCGCTGAAGGGCCATAAATCCAAGCATTGGCACAGCTACAAATAGTATGGTGAAAGCCATCGAGGGCACCCTAAATTTTTTAAACAGCGGCAGGTAGTCAAACAACATTCGATTGAAGCCCTCCAGATGCTTGCCCCACGCCATTGCTACTGACAGCACAATTAATGTCCCAAGAGCTACAAGCCAATGGCGCTCAACTACAAAAAACGCCAATACAAACAAGAAAAAAACCACCGCACCGATGTAATACCCCCCATTTACCAGGCTTTGCTCTCCCCAGTAGAAGAAGGAAGCTATCGTTCTATTGGCCTGCTCTTCAGCCATTTTTTTATTCATACCTTGCTCCATGTACATCTGCCTGAAACGCAGGAAGTAAGCATCGTGCGTGCGCGTACCCTCATAATTCTGAGCTATTCCCCCACCTGTGGCGTTCGGAATCACCAAATTAAACGTCTCTACCGGGCTGTAGCTCCACATCATGGCGTAGTCAAAATCGAGTCCGCCCTTAAACTCTTGATTCTTCGAAAGCTCTGAAATACCCCCTCGCATTGTCTCCTTCTGATATACGTAGTTCGTCCAAAGATGGCTTACATTGGGCAGTATGCCGATCGCAGCTGCCACGAGCAGTCCGGCTGAAGCAATAAACCACTCTTTTACCTTTCTTGCTCTCACCATAAGCACAGCGTATAACACGACCAGTCCTAAAATCATAAAAGCTTGATAATATGTGATTTGAATGTGATTGGAATTAATCGCCATGCCAATGAAGAAAGCCGTCAGTGCCCAGCCCAACCACTTTTTGCCCTGATAGGCTAGTATGATCGAAGCCAGCGTTGGCGCTATAAGCGCAGCGGTACGGACTTTCGCCACGTGACCTGCCCCAAACGAAATGATAAAAAACGCCGAAAATGCAAAAGCCAGTCCGCCCACTGCAGCCAGCCGGTACTCAACCCCCAGCACCACCAGCAGAAAGTACATGCCCACCATCAGCCAGGCAATGGTGTATATTTCCGCATTGATCACAAAGACCCTTGCCAGCACCTGTTGCAAGTAGTGGTACACATTGTTCCAGTAAATCACACCGCACTGAAAACCCGGCATACCCGAAAACAAGGCATTTGTCCACAGGGCCTCCTCTCCGGTTTTTTCACGCCAGTCGCGTATCTCTTTGCTGATGCCCAACCCATGCAGAATATCGTCTTGTGGAATGAGCTTTCCGCTTAAAGCCGGAGCGAAATAGACCACATTCAGCACTACGAGTACCAGCGCCGGTAGTACTACGTTTTTTAAAGATTTCATCACCTCTATCGGAATTTGGACAAACGTACAATCGAAATCCAAAAATCAGCAGCCTTTCAATGCCGTTCGTGGTTTGGTAGAAGTTTATATTTTTCTCTATTTGGGCGTGCCCCTCGCAGCACTGCCTGTTAAGGCAGCTGCTCGGGTCGGGCTACTCTGGGGTACGCTTCGCTCCCGTGCTTCGGCTCAGCAAGGCTTCGCCTCCGCACCGCGCTATCGCGCGCCCGCCGTATCCCTCACGCGGCAGCGGCTTAGAGCCGCTTAAAATTTATAATGCACATCTTCTGTCTCTCACTCTTGCAGATTATTTATACTCAACCCAAGCGAAAGAAGTTATAAGCTTTGCTGAAGCACATTACCCGACCTGCTCCTTAACAATCGAAAGCAAATCTGCACTTTCATCGCCCTATATCTATGCGAATCCACATCGCCTTTACGTTACATTTGAGGCATGAGAATACTAAGGTCGTTCCAATTAACGTGTTTTGTATCATTACTAATAGCTCATTCAGCCTCTTTCGGTCAGAATCAATCCATTCCCTTAGGCGGTTGGATCGAGCACGTGTCCTTTCGCTCCACTTCAGCAGTAGTGGAAACCGGTGCTGACGTAGTAGCCGCCTCTGAAAAAGGCCTCATCATCGTAAACAAAGCCGACAGAACCGAAATCCAAACCCTCACTAAGAGCCGTGGTCTCAGCGACATCGACATACAGCACCTGGCCTGGTACGCTCCTGAAGACCTCCTGATCGTAGGCTATCGCAATGGTAACCTCGACCTGATCAGCTCTGCCTACACCGTGCGAAACATAAGCGACATCGCACGTTCCAACATTTTCCTCGGTCGCCGTCGGCTCAATAAGATCCGCATTTACCGCGATCGCGCCTACATCTGTACGGGCTTCGGTATTGTCGTCTTCGACATAGGTCAGCGGCTTTTTCCTGAAACATTGATCATCGGACCAAACGGCTCACAGATCGAAGTCTTCGACCTGGCCTTCGACGAGGCAGGAGGCCGCGTTTATGCCGCCACCGAGCTTGGTGTCTTCTCAGCGTCACTGAATAGCTCGCTGAGCTTTTTTCTCAATTGGACACCCGAACCAGGCATGGCTAACAAACCTTTTAATCACATTGTCAACTGGCAAGGAAAAATCGTAGCTAATCGCCTTACCGGCACCAACGACGATAGCCTCTTCATCCGTGAAAACGGCACTTGGAGCTGGATGTACGACGTATTCATCTCCAAGAATTTCGACGTCGAAGTCTGTGGCGATGAACTGGTCATTACCAACGACTTTTCAGTCGTAAGCTATCGGCCCAATCGCTCCAAACGCCTTAACATCGAGCCTGGCAATGTCTTTAATCCGCGCTTCAAGCCCAAAGCAGCTGTTCTGGCCAGAGACGGCAATTGGTATTGGATTGCCTCTGAGCTTGAAGGCATGTATGGCTATTTCTATCCCGAAGGTTGGCTTTTTACCTTCCTCCCCGACGGCCCCTTCGACGAAGACGTCTTTCGAATGCGCTACCACAACGGCCGGCTCTGGGTAGCACCGGGAGCGCTCAACAGCGTTTGGGGACCGACCTTCAATAACAAAGGCATCTACTATTACGAAAACTTCGACTGGCAACACCTCACCGCCTCTCAGCTCAACAACCGCACTGACATTCTCTCCATCACTCCATCGCCCGTAGAGCCAGGCACTGTGTACGCCACCGCCTGGGGTCAGGGCATTGTACAAATCACTAACGGCCAATACGTCACCACCTTCAATGCTTCTAACACCGATGGTGGTCTCTCACCCGTAGCTGGTGCACCCGATCAGGTGCGCGCCTACGATATAGTCTTCGATTCTAAAGGCAATCTCTGGACTGCCACTTCTTTGAGCGAAAGGCCACTGACGCGTCGCACCCCAAACGGTCAGTGGGTCAACTATGCCATGGGCACAGTAGCAGGTACCACTACCAATATAGGCCGTATGCTCGTGACCCGCGAAGACCAAATATGGATGACCCTTCAAAACCGGGGAATCGCCGTTGCGCGACTCGACCCGAACGGCACCCTGCAAGTACGACAGCTTACCCAGCTCGAAGGCAGTGGAAACCTGCCCTCGGCCGACGTGCGCGCCTTTGCCGAAGACCTCGATGGAGCCGTTTGGATAGGCACTTCAGCAGGCGTAGCCGTGCTCTACACCCCGCGTTTTATCTTTGAACCCAACCGAAGCTACGACGTTCGTCGTATCACTTTCGAAGAAAACGGCATCGTGCAAGCCCTTCTCGCACAAGAGGTGGTAACTGCCGTAGCTGTGGACGGAGCCAACAAAAAGTGGTTTGGCACCCAAAACTCAGGCGTATTCTACACCTCAGCCGATGGGCGCGAACAAATTTTCAACTTCAACCGAAACAACTCGCCCTTGCCCTCTAACAACATCCTCGACATCGAAATCGACCGCCGTACCGGACTAGTGTACATCGCCACCGATCGCGGCATCGTAGCCTACCAAGGAGCTGCCACCGAAGGCAATGAGACCTTCACCGACGTATTTGCCTACCCCAACCCCGTAAGGCCTGACTACGACGGTCCCATCTTTATCCGCGGTCTGGTAACCGGAGCCTATGTGAAAATAACCGATGTGGCCGGCAACCTCGTCTTTGAAACACGGGCCGAAGGCGGACAAGCCATTTGGGATGGAAAAGACTTCAAAGGCCGCAAAGTACAGTCGGGCGTTTATCTTGCTTACATGAGCGATGAGCTGGGCTTCAATACCCATGTGGCCAAAATTCTCATTGTCCGATAGCTACACCTACTTTTTTATCAAAGGCAGCGAGAACAATTTTTCGGTATTTTTGATATCCTATTAAAAAAGGATTGAAATGCAGTGGAGACAAGGAGATGTGCTCATTGAGCGCATCGACGACAACATCGAGTTGTCACAAAAATCAGAAGAAACGCTGCTGGTGCGCGGTGAGGGACGCTATCACGGACACTTTGCCACCGGCGACGTAACAGTGTACACCGAAAATGGCAATTTGTACCTCGAAGTACACTCTCAAGCTCAAGTGGAACACCTCCATACCGAAACGCGCTCCTTTACCGGCGAACACCACCCTATCAGCCTACCGCGAGGCAAATACCGCATCATTCGCCAGCGCGAATACAATCCCTACGAAAAAACCATAGCTTTTGTCCAAGATTAATCCAACACTTGGAGAGCTACATAAGCGACATCATCAGCTACTATTACAACCTTGGCGACTTTCAGCCACCTGCTGAAATTGCGTTTGCACAAACTCCTGCCGAATTCTCCAAACATCTGGCTGTGCTTGCTGCTAAGGATGGGTGTGATTCGCTGCACTCTAAGATACTCGACGGCTTTCGGCAAAAAATTTTGGCTCCATTGAGCACCTGGCTTCAGCGACATAACCTCACGTCAGCATACCATTCTGTGTTCAATGCACACTACCGCACGCGCTTCTTAAACCTAAAACACCAACGCGATTCACTTATCACTGCTCTCTTGCCATCGGCCGTTGTGGCTGAAAAAATCCGCAAAATCCCCCAACACGACTTCCTGGCCGCTACCTACATCGAAGCCGTATTTATTGATTTTCTCAAAAATTTTTCACAGCTGCATCCCTTCGAAGGTCAAACCGGCCTCTTCTTAGAGCTCTATCGTCGCCCCATCGGTTTTTTAAGCTTCTTTACCCCTGATACAGCCCTTGTATTGCGCTGGCCTGATGCCTTCGAAACTATGGTCGACGGCACGCTGCATTCTGCAGTTGGCCCAGCACTACAGTGGGTTGAAGAGAAGCATTACTTCTACTCCGGCTGGAAGATTCCTCCTGAATTTTACGAAAATCCCAAACTGGTAAAGCCTAGTACCGTGCTGGGCGAAGCAAATGTAGAGAAACGACGTGCCTACATGGAGATACTTGGCAGCAGCCGCTATGCCGAACTACTCGACCTCGAAATCAAAGACCAATCCATCGACCGCTATGGCAATCTGATCGAGCTCTACCGAACTCGAACTGTTGACGAGCTGGCGCGCGAACACTTGCAATTCGTAAAAGTGACCTGCCCTAGTACTGGTCGCAACTATATGCTCTGCGTACCTCCCACCATTGCCACTGCTCGCGAAGCCGTAGCCTGGACCTTCGGCAAGCACCCTGACGACTACAACCCCCTGCTTGAGACTTGATTTTAAATAAATCTCTGAGGTTTATATCTTACTCATACCTCAGCGCTTCTACAGGGTCGAGGTTGGCGGCTTTGTTGGCAGGATAGTACCCGGCAGCTACGCCGGTGATGAAGCAGAGGACAAAGGCCAGCAATATCCATTGCCAGGGAGCGACGAACTTGCCGCCGATGAAATATGCCGTCAGGTTTCCTATGGCTAGGCCGAGAATTATTCCTGCGATGCCGCCTAATTGTGTAAGCACCACAGCCTCTGTGAGAAATTGCTGGCGAATAGTTGCCTTACGAGCACCAAGGGCTTTGAGAATGCCGATTTCGCGGGTGCGCTCAGTCACCGACACAAGCATGATGTTGAGCAAGGCAATGGCCGCGCCCAGTAGCGTGATGAGGCCGATGCCTGTTGCAGCCAAAGTAACATAACGCAGGTTACTGATGAGGATTTGGGCAAAAGAGTCACTTTTTACAATCTCGAAATTGTCAGGTTGATTGGGCTTAAGCTTTTTGATGGCTCGCATAGTAGCGGTTACCTCACCGATAAGAGCATCGAGTGCTTCGGTCGAAGGGGCCATTACATTTACCGAATAGGTTTCAGAGCGACGCTTGTAAATAGCGCGCGCATTGGTAAGAGGAATGATGACCGTGCGATCGCCTCCAAAACCCGAGGCCGCCCCTTTAAAGGCCAGCACGCCCACTACCCGGTATCGATTTGGCCCGATGGAAAAGGTTTGATTCAGTGCACTTTCCACACCAGGAAAGAGCAGTTCCTTTACATCATGACCTATAACGGCCGAAAAACTTCCTCGGCTCAATTCCTGGTCAGTAAAAAAACGTCCCTCCTCCAGGTCATACCCCGAAGTAACCAAATAGTCACCTTCGGCCGCCCAAATACCCACATTAGGATTGGACTTGATAGAACCGCGCTTTACTTCAGCGACCCCGGTAGCCAGATAAGAGATAGAGTTTACTACACCTTTCTCCTTTAAAAAAGCTGCCAACTTGCGCGCCTGCGCCAGCGTGATGGGCGGGAAGGTGCGCACAGGCTCGCGCCTCCGACCAATTTGAATCGAAAGTGCTCTGTTTTGTACGGTAAAGGTGGTTGCCCCCAATCGGCTGAATTGTCCGCTGATGGTCTGCTCAATTGCTGACGTAGAAGTAAGTATGCCCACCAGAGCCGTGATGCCAAAGGCAATGATCAATAGGGTAATAACGGTGCGAAGCCGTTGATTAAAGATGTTGCGCACTGACTGCACCAAATTCTCCCGAAAGACGATCCAACGCTCCAAAGCTCGAAGAAATTAAAATTCAATAATGGCACTTTGAAAGGGCTCCAAGTGCACTGATACTCGACCTGACTGACCTCTGACTTCGATGGTAAAGCCGTTGTTTCGACCTAAAATGTCTTTGCCTGGGAACTTGCCCTGTGCCAGTTGGAGCCGCTTCACAGCCTCAGGCGAAAGTTTTAAAATGAAGTCTGAATTTTTATCTGAAAAGTTCACGACCACAAGCAATCGGTTTAATCCCTTATGGCGAATATAGCTGAAGAGCTTGTTGTGGTATTCCAAGGGGTTCTCAGCACGGTTGAAGAGGTGCAGATCGATGTAGTCGCCACGCAATGCCGGATGGCTGCGGGCTATGTTGAGCAAAGTTTTGTAGTAGTTGCGAAGTTCTTTTTCGCGCTCCGTAAGTGCACCGCCGTCAAATTTGCCGCCATTCATCCAACGCTGATGAGCAGGCACTCCTATGTAGTCGAAGATGCTCGTGCGCGTCGGTTTGCCAAAGCCTGCATCTTCTGCTCCCTGTTCGCCTACCTCTTGGCCGAAGTAGATCATGGTAGCCCCCTTGTCCACCGTAGCCGAAACGACCATAGCCGGCAGGGCTTTAAAAGGATCGCCCGCAAAGGCCGGACTGGCGATTCGCTGCTCGTCGTGGTTCTCCAGAAAATGCAACAGCTTTGGATGTATGTCGGCATTGCGCTCTATGATGGCAGGCAGATGATCGGCATTGCCACGCCCCTCTACGATGTGGCGCAGAGTGTCGTACATCTCCACTTTGTCGTAGAGGTAGTCCATTTTGCCCAAATAAATATAGTCGCGGTAAATCGAAGGGTTGTAAATTTCAGCTAATAGAAAGGCGTCAGGCTTTTTCATTTTAATGGCTGAATTCATGTAGCTCCAAAATTCAACTGGTACCATTTCGGCCATATCGTAGCGAAAGCCATCGACGCCAAAGTCGATCCAGTACTCGGCAATTTGCCGAAACTTTACCCATGTATCGGGCACAGTCTTACCTTTCCAGAATTCAAAGTGTGCTCTGTAATCCTTGTTTCGATAGTCAGCCGGAAGCTGGGGAAAGTGCTTTGTGCCATCAGGCGCCACGCCGTAGTTCACTTTTACGGTTTCATACCAGTCGTAAAAGTCGGGGCGAGGTGAGCGGCTACCGTTACCTGTCCACTTGGCCGGATATTCCTCAAATTTCCCATCTGCCAGCGGATGCAGCTCCCCGCCTAAAGGGCGATAACCATCACGCCATTCAGGCACTTGAAAAGCCTTGCCGGGGATGTAGTAAAAGTTGTTGTTCACATGAAATTCGACCGAGACGTCGTCGTCTTCGCCTAAATCTTTTACACCGGCAGGACGGCTAATGCTGTTGTAACGGCGAGCCACATGGTTTGGCACTAGGTCGATGATTACCTTGAGCCCCAGGCTATGCGTGCGATCAATCAAAGCTTTAAACTCCTGTAGGCGTTGGGTTACATCAACCGCTAAATCTGGATTGACGTTGTAGTAATCTTTGACTGCATAGGGGCTACCTGCTCGCCCCTTGACCACATCGGGGTCGTCGAGGCTTATTCCATATTTGGTGTAATCGCCCACAAGAGCATGATGAGGTACACCGGTGTACCAAAGGTGAGTAGCCCCAAGTGCTTTGAGCTCCATCAGCGCTTCGGTCGTTATGTCGTTAAACTTACCTACACCGTTTTCTTCCTTTGTTCCCCAAGGCTTGTTAGTGGTCACTTTATTGCCAAAAAGGCGCGTCATCATTTGGTACACCACAGGTTTTTGTTCTACAGCTGATATTTCACTCATTTCATTTGATTCATTTGAGGTAGTACACCCATGCCAAAGCATCGCACCTGCCAGTAGGCTGAAAATTCGTTTCATGGCACCGCCAGATTATTCGCTACGAAGTAAGGGCATTTTGCCCATCTGTTGAAAAAGATATTGGGATGATTTTTTTTAAATCCAAACGAAAAAAACAATTAAAACCTCTCATCAAATTTGAAGGAGCCGCAAAATAAGACAGTGGCCGGGCAGTGGGCGTGTATCTTTGTGCCTTGAACTGGAAAAATCCCATTCGTACATGAATACCGCACTATATCCGCCGGTAAACGCGGCCACAGCTAAGGAGCTCGGCCTGCTGGAAGAGGAATTTGAACGCATCAAAGAATTACTCGGGCGCGAACCAAACTTCACTGAGCTGTGTGCCTACTCAGGCATGTGGTCGGAGCACTGCTCGTACAAAAATTCGATCGTATGGCTCAAAACGCTGCCCAAAGACGGTCCACATATGCTGGTAAAGGCTGGTGAAGAAAATGCCGGACTTGTGGATATAGGTGATGGTTACGGATGTGCCTTTAAAATCGAATCACACAATCACCCCTCAGCGCTGGAGCCCTATCAAGGGGCTGCCACCGGAGTAGGTGGCATTAATCGCGACATCTTTACGATGGGTGCGCGACCCATTGCGCTGCTGAACAGCTTGCGCTTTGGCGACCCCACCTTAGAGCGAACCAAATGGCTTGTTAAAGGTGTAGTAAAAGGCATCGGAGACTATGGCAATGCTTTCGGAATACCAACCGTGGGCGGTGAAACGTACTTCGACAAGTGCTATAACCAAAATCCGCTGGTAAACGCTTTTTCAGCAGGAATTGTACGCACTGATCGCATCATTCACGCTAAAGCTGAAGGCGTTGGCAATCCGGTCTTTATAGTAGGTTCCAGCACGGGTAAGGACGGAATTCACGGTGCTTCATTTGCTTCAAAAGATTTGACTGAAGATTCAGCTGACGATATACCGGCCGTACAGGTGGGCGACCCCTTTATGGAAAAATTACTGCTCGAAGCCACTATGGAACTGGCCGAAACCAATTACGTAGTAGGTATGCAGGATATGGGTGCGGCCGGCATCATCTGCTCCACCTCTGAGATGAGTGCTGCCGGCAAACACGGCATGAAGATTCACTTAGACCGCGTGCCACTGCGCCAAAAAAACATGGAGCCTTGGGAAATACTGCTATCTGAGAGCCAGGAACGCATGCTGGTAGTGGTGAAAAAGGGCTACGAGGAGCAAGTGAAAGCCATTTACGACAAGTGGGACATCCACTGCGAACAAATTGGCGAAGTAATTTCAGGCGACAGGCTGTACTTCTACTGGCACGGAGAGCTGGTAGCCGACCTGCCGGCCAGTTCGCTGGTGCTCGGTGGCGGTGCGCCGGTGTACTATCGCGAGTTTCGCCAGGCTGCCTATTACAGCGAATTGCAAAATTTCGACATCCACCAAGTACCCGAACCTGCAGACCTAAAAGAAGTGGCCAAAAAGATACTCGCTCTGCCCAATGTGGCAAGCAAACGCTTTATCTACGAGCAATACGACTCAATGGTCGGCACGGTAAACATGAGCACTAATCGCCCCACCGATGCTGCTATAGTTAACTTGAAAGGCACGCCCAAGGCGCTAGCCATGACGGTTGACTGCAATCCGCGCTTTGTATGGGCCGATCCTTATGTAGGCACCATGATGGCCGTGAGCGAAGCCGCGCGCAATATCGTGGTATCTGGCGGGCAACCTTCAGCCGTAACCAACTGTTTGAACTTTGGCAATCCGTACAATCCGGAGGTCTATTGGCAGTTTGTAGAAGCAATCAAGGGTATGGGCAAGGCGTGCGAAGCGTTTAAAACACCTGTAACGGGAGGAAATGTGAGCTTTTATAACCAAACTGTAACCAAAGAAGGTGTAGAGCCAGTATTTCCTACCCCTACGATTGGTATGATCGGCATCGTAGAAAACAAAAATTATATCACTTCGATTCCTTTTAAGCAAAAAGGTGATTTGATCTACCTGATCGGTACGGTGCGCGAAGACATCAATCAGTCGCAGTATCTGGTGCACATACACGGCATCGAAAAATCTCCTGTGCCCCTGTTTAGCCTCGAAGAAGAATTTGCTCTACAAGAGCAACTAAAAATGACCATTCGCCAAGGGCTGATTCAGAGCGCACACGACATTTCAGAAGGTGGTCTTTGGGTGTGCTTAATGGAAAAGGCTTTGACCAGCGGATTAGGCTTTGACATCACTTTACCTGCTGAAATTCGGAAAGATGCTTACCTCTTTGGCGAAGGTCCCTCTCGCGTAGTAGTAACTGTAAAGCAAGAAGACGAAACTGCCTTTATCGACTCCATGATGCTCAATGGCGTAGATTTTGATTTGCTCGGCCATGTGACCAAAGGCAGCATCCGCATCGACGACGAAGACTGGGGACATGTGGACGACTACCGCAAACTATATGAAGATTCCCTTACTGATACCATACTTTCGTAATGCGTTGACTGTGCTCGCACTACTTATTGTGCAACTCGGACACAGCCAAAAGATATTGACCTGGTTTACACTGGGTACCACCCTCAGTGGCGAAGACCCGGCTAGACCAGGCTTTTACCAGCCCATCTTTTCTCCTGAATTGGAAAAATACAACGGTCAGGAGGTGATTTTGACAGGCTACGTGATACCAGTGGACTTTTCAAACAACACATATGCGCTGTCGAAAACCCCCTTTGCCAATTGCTTTTTCTGCGGAAAAGCAGGAATTGAAACGGTAGTAGGCCTGAGGTTTAAAAACCGACAGAGCAAGTTTTTGGTCGATCAATTCATTGTCGTAAAAGGCATCTTAAGGCTCAATAAGCACCCAAACGGTGATTTCATTTACTATTTAGAAAATGCAGAGTTGCATGGTTAAAAATTTTCTCTTTCCTAGAATGAGTGCTTTTCTGTTCATTTTAACTTGTGGTCTAACAGCACCGCATAGCACAATTGCACAAAATCAAGATATAATAAAAATCACTTGGAAAACCCTTCAAGATGTAAAATTTACAGAGAAGTATTACAAAGAAGCCGAAGCGTGGTTTCTCTTCCCCAACTTTGGGCAATCGCTCAAGCAACTCAATGGTAAAACGGTAGAAATCAAGGGGTATGTGATACCTATTGATGCCGAAAACGGGATGTATGCTCTCTCGGCCTTTCCTTTCAGCTCGTGTTACTTCTGTGGTGGAGCTGGTCCGGAGTCCGTATTGTCACTAAAGCTGAAAAAAGGCCATCGGCGCTACAAAACAGATGAGGTGCTCACCTTCAGAGGCACTTTTCAGCTCAACGACAAAGACATCAACGACTTTAATTACATCCTCCGAAATGCAGAGGAGGTAAAACAGTAAAATCCATTGGCAGCGAGTAATAAAAGCACTTTAGCTACTCCTGAGAGGCTGTATCCCAATCTGGTCGGAGGAGTCATTGAGGCCTTGGAGACCATTTTCGGTATGGATGTGTATGCTGACAAGGCGATAGAGCGCCTTTTTAAAGCTAATCGAAAATGGGGCGCCAGAGACAGAGCCTTTGTAGCTGAAAGTGTGTATGAAATCGTACGACACTGGCGACTGCTCTGGTATCTGCTGGGCGAAAACCCATCGCTCAAGCGCAAAAAGCTCTACAAAATCTTCGCACTTTACCGATTGTTCTCAGGTAAATGGCTTCCAGGCGATGACCCCAAATGGTCTGATATTGCTTCGGAATGGCCATTGATACAAAAAAGGTTAGATCAGATAAATGACCCCAACATTCGGGAGTCATTCCCAGACTGGCTGGCTGAGTTAATCTCACCCAATAAAGAATGGACCACCCTTGCGCATACTTTAAATCAACCCGCCGGCTTACACCTGCGCGTAAATACACTACTCACTACCCGCGAAGCTGTCATAGAGCGATTGAAGGCTGAGGGAGTAGAAGCTACTCTCCTGCCCTACAGCAATGTAGGCTTACAATTGAGTGAGCGCGTAAACGTGTTTAGGCTGGAGAGCTTTCACGAAGGGCTGTATGAGGTACAAGACGGAGGTTCACAACTCATAGCGCCCTTTTTAAACCCTAAACCGGGCGAGCGCGTGATCGATGCCTGTGCCGGTGCAGGAGGCAAGTCGCTGCATATGGCTGCCCTAATGCGCAACAAGGGACAAATCATCGCTATGGACGTAGAAGAACACAAACTCAGCGAACTGCGCCGTAGAGCAGCGCGCAATCGTGTGGACAACATCGAAACCCGACCCATAGAAGGCAGTAAAACCATAAAACGCCTGCACCACAGCGCCGACAAGCTGCTGCTCGATGTACCCTGTACCGGAACCGGTGTGATTCGCAGAAATCCGGATACAAAGTGGAAGTTGAGAGACGAATACTTTCAACGTGTACTTAGCATACAGCGCGAAATACTCGACACCTACACCGATATGCTCAAGCCCGGCGGAACCCTCGTATATGCGACCTGTTCGCTCATTGACGACGAAAACCGCCGACAAGTAGAAGCCTTCCTGGAGCGAAAGAAAGGCGAATACACCTTGATCACTGACAAGCAAATACTGCCCACCGAACTCGACGCTGACGGATTTTACATGGCATTACTTCAGAAAAATGGCTGAATTCCAACGCATCACAGAGCAAGACTCGCCTTACCGACATCTGGAAAAAAGATCTACCCGCGAACTGCTGGAAATCATCAATCGCGAAGACCAGACTGTGCCTCTGGCAGTGCATAAGGCTCTACCAGAAATTGAAGCTCTTGCAGAAGCAATTTACCAAAAACTCGCTAACGGCGGTCGTCTTTTTTACATCGGTGCAGGTACAAGCGGAAGGCTCGGCATTGTAGATGCCAGCGAATGTCCTCCGACCTATGGAGTACCCCACGGCATGGTCATAGGCCTGATAGCCGGTGGCGATGGAGCCATACGAAAAGCCGTGGAATTTGCCGAAGACGACTACGAAGGCGCCTGGCGCGACTTGCAAGAACATGGAGTAAACGCGGCCGATATTGTAGTAGGAATAGCTGCCTCTGGCACTACTCCTTATGTGGTGGGAGGTCTCGACCACTGTCGCCGGGCAGGAATAGCTACGGGCTGCATCACTTGCAATCCCGGTGCGCCGGTGACTCAGTTTGCCGACTATCCGGTAGTAGTCGTCACAGGACCTGAAGTGGTTACCGGCAGCACGCGAATGAAAGCCGGCACAGCCCAAAAACTCGTACTCAATATGCTCACTACCACAGCCATGATCCGCTTGGGTCGGGTAGAAGACAATAAAATGGTACGCATGCAGCTGGCTAACTACAAACTGATCGACCGCGCTGCCCGCATAGTTGCCGAAAAGGCCTCCATTTCTTACGATATAGCTCTTGATTTGGTACGCCGAACCGGTGATGTAAAATCTGCGTTAGCTTTGTATGAAAATCAGAAAAAATGAAGTTTGAGTACAAACCTCGCCCTCATTCTGACAAAGAGTTACTGGCAAAAGGCGCTACCCTGATGTTTGGCTCTATGCCTTTCATCTTCAGTGGTCCGGTTTTGTTTTATTACATTGGTTTTCCGCTGCTCGACGAGGGCAAAGTGTGGGGCATCGTTCTATCGGCTGCCTTCAGCATTACAGCAATTGTGTTGTTTGTCTTAGGCTTGAGAAAAGTCCTTAAGGGATTTTTTTCAGCGAAATAATTACACTTTATATCCAAATTTGACTGAAGCAATCCTTCACTGCCGGTTTATTGATTCATATTCCTTTCGATAACAAGGACTTTTAACAAAATCAGGTTGATATCCTTTGTCAAAACACTTTTTACAGCCAAACATACTCTGGCCGGATGCTCTCAGTGTATGTTTCGCATTTAGATTTGATCGAATGAATTTTCGTAGTAAAGAATCATGCGAAAATTCTCTAAATGAAAAAGATATTCAACAAAGTGACATGTTAACTTTGTCGGCAACAGAACACAAATACCAAAATGTATGACCCACGCTGAAATCGTTTCGCTGCTCGGTGACCAGGCAGAATCGCTGCTAACGCATACCTGTACAACCATTCCCAAAGAACAACTCCACTTGCCGGGACCCGACTTTGTAGATCGCATTTACGGACCTAGCAACCGCAACATTCCTACCCTGCGAAGCCTCCATGCACTTTACAATCACGGACGTTTGGCCAGAACAGGCTACCTGAGCATTTTGCCTGTAGATCAAGGCATAGAGCACAGTGCAGGCGCATCCTTTGCAAAAAATCCCATTTACTTCGATCCAGAAAACATTGTAAAGCTCGCCATCGAAGGGGGCTGTAATGCCGTAGCCTCTACTTTCGGCGTTTTGGCTGCCACAGCGCGCAAGTATGCACACAAAATACCCTTTATCGTTAAAATCAATCACAACGAACTGTTGACCTATCCCAATAAGTTCGACCAAATCATGTTTGGCACCATCGAAGATGCCTGGAACATGGGAGCAGTAGCCGTGGGAGCTACCATCTACTTTGGCAGCGAAGAATCTAGCCGCCAGATCGTAGAGGTAGCTGAAGCATTTGCATATGCTCATGAACTCGGCATGGCAACCATCTTGTGGTGTTATACTCGAAACAGCGCTTTCAAACGCGACGGAAAAGATTACCACACCGCTGCTGACCTCACTGGTCAAGCAAACCACTTGGGTGTAACCATTCAAGCCGATATCGTAAAGCAAAAACTACCCACCCTCAATGGAGGATACAAAGCGCTCAACACTGGAGGATCATCTTACGGCAAGCTCGACGAGCGCATTTATACTCACCTCACTACCGATCACCCCATCGACTTAACCCGCTATCAAGTAGCCAACAGCTATATGGGCCGTGCTGGTTTGATCAACTCTGGTGGCGAATCAAAAGGCGCCAGCGACTTGGCTGATGCCGTATTTACTGCAGTGGTGAATAAGCGTGCCGGTGGGCAGGGATTGATCTCCGGCCGCAAAGCCTTCCAGAAGCCTATGAACGAAGGTGTTGCTCTGCTGCACGCCATTCAGGATGTTTATCTGGACGCTGAAATCACTGTGGCGTAAGGTTCGTTGATAGTTTAAAATTCTTTCAAACGGTTTTTAAAAAACGAATCTTTAAAACAAAGAAGGTGTCCAAAAAGTAAAGGACGCCTTCTTTTTTATTTTGATAAAACCCTTAATTGAAGTAAATTAGAGCCATCATAGACATTTTAAGTGAGGCGAGTAGTCTTTAAACAGCAACCCGGCAA
>NZ_BHZE01000020.1 GCF_003851885.1 Thermaurantimonas aggregans
TTGGTTAGGTTTATCGTTTTGGACTATGTGAATGCGCTGCCGCGCGGGCGTTCCTTTTTGTCTTGACACAAAAAGGAACCAAAAAGGTCAAGCCTGAAAACCTTTTCGCCACGACAGCTACGGCCGGTATTCTTTGCAGCGAAGCCGGAATGTCGGCCGGCAGACATGTGTGTACCTGATAGCTAATGTTTATGGCGGCCTCGCCGGCTTCTTCCCTTACCCCACAGCGGGGAATGCCTGCCTTGTGTCGTAGGGCGAAAATGTTTTAAGGGCTTTTTTTGCTCACTACCCCTCCCTGCCCTTCCGACGAAAGCTCAGGGGAGATTTGTCGGGATATGGGGCTCTCTGTTGCCTTTGGCAACAAAGAGGGGGAGAATTCCCTCTTAAATCCGCTTGCCGGATTTAAGAGGGATTTAGGGTGAGTATAATGCATCCGCATGTATCCCCAACTGAATCCGCGAAAATCCATGGCTACAGCCCATGTGCATGTGTTTTCCAAAGAAATGTCCTTCGTTTTTGTTAAAGTTAAGGTTATTAAAAGCGGCCGAAGGCTGCTGCCGCGTGAGGTGCCTGGAGGGTGACGGCGAAGCCGGCAGTGCGCAGCGCAGCGAAGCACCGAGCGAACAGCGAGCCCGGAAGGGACCGACCCCCGGCGAAGGTGCTGAAAGCACCGTGCCGGGGGGCACGCCCAAAAATCAACAACTTCTCATAAAAAAGCCCCTTAACGGGGCTTGGATGTGTTAGAAAAATTTGTAACCGACGGAAAAGGTCCACAGTGACACACGTGAATCGGTTGGAATGTTTTGACCGCTCACATTTACCTGATTGGCAAATCTGGATAACCCCATTTCGTATCGGACTTCGGCCATCATCTTCCAGAAGTCCACTCCGAGACCTACCTGGCCGCCAACGGTTCCATTACGAAGACCATTTTCGAGTACGTCGTTTGTGGAAGATACATTGTAGCTGAGCACGGGGCCAAGATTGGCTCTGACAGGACCGAATTTTAGACCGAAGAGTACGGGAAAATCAAATCTGTTAACCGTAACCCTTGAGTTAGTGGTTTGGTTGTTTGACTGTCGCGCGCGGTATTCAACATTTACGGAAGAATAATAGGCCTCGATGCGGACCTGATAGGTGAGGAAGTTGATGGCACTGAAGAGACCTCCTTGAAATCCGTATCGCATATCGCCAGCCTGAAGAGATTCGATTACGTTGTTTGGGTTGTTTACATCATCCATATTGAGTCTGGTGGAGTTGAGGCCAAGCTTTACGCCGAAGTCAAACTGGGCTGTAGATACATAGCCTAGAGTTATGAACAGGATAGTAGCTATTTTTTTCATATGAAGAAAGGTTTAATAGTTGACGAAATAGACGAATTGTTTTATTAGGAGTTAGAGATTGTTTACAAAAGCACTTTATCGAAGGCTGAATGTTGTATTTTTCTTATTGAGCTCTTTCAATTTCTCAAACGTTTTTGTTCAGGATCTCAACGAGTTCTTCTCGCGTTGGATAATGGAACCGGTTAAAGGATTGGCCAGTGATGATTTCAAAAAGCTGTATGTAACGTTGACTAATTTCTTCAACTTTTTGATCGGTCATCTCTGGGATTACATCCTCCGGCCGGCCCTGAAAGCCATTTTCTATGAGCCATTGGCGGACGAATTCTTTTGAGAGCTGTTGCTGTGGCTCGCCTCGGTGCTGTCGCTCTTTATATCCGTCAGCATAAAAGTATCGCGATGAGTCGGGGGTGTGTACTTCATCGATCAGGATGATGCGGCCTGAGCTGTCTTTGCCAAATTCGTATTTGGTATCGACTAAGATGAGTCCGCGCTCGGCGGCCATTCGGGTGCCGATGTTGAAGAGAGTCAGAGCATAATGTTTGAGAATCTCCCACTCCTCAGCGGTGGCCAAGCCGCGCGCCAGGATATCGTCGGCTGAGATATCTTGGTCGTGGGTACCGACGGCTTCCTTGGTAGTAGGGGTGATAATAGGCTGTGGTAGTGGGTCATTTTCGCGAAGGCCATCGGGCAACGGTACCCCGCAGAGGGAGCGTTTTCCACTCTTATAGGTACGCCAGGCATGGCCGGCGAGGTAACCGCGGACGACCATTTCGATTTTAAAAGGTTTAGCAGCTTTTCCAATGCTTACAAAGGGCAGTGGGCTGTGCTCGTACCAATTGGGTACCTGAGCAGATGTGGCTTTGAGAAAGTGTGCAGCAATGCCGTTTAGAACAGCACCTTTGTAGGGAATTGGGCGCGGAAGAATTACATCAAAGGCTGAGATCCGGTCGCTGGCGACCATGAGGATTTTGTCGTTTTCGAGAAAGTACACGTCGCGGACTTTGCCACGATAGAAGGATTTGAGGCCTTTGATAGGCAGAGGGTCTGTCATGGGGTAAGGGGTTCAGATTTGGCTGAGGTCTTCGCGGTGATCGGGATGGAGTTTTTCGGATTCAATCTGTCGGTACTCCTGGATGATTCTTTTGACCAGCTTATGGCGAATTACGTCTTTATCGTCGAGTTTTACGATGGCAATGTCTTCGATGTTTTTGAGTATTTTCAAGGCTTGAACAAGTCCTGAGCGTTGATTTTTAGGCAGATCGATCTGGGTAAAATCTCCGGTGATTACAAACTTAGCCGAGCGGCCCATGCGGGTGAGAAACATTTTCATCTGAGCTTCGGTGGTATTTTGAGCCTCGTCGAGTATGACGAAGGCATTGTCAAGCGTACGGCCGCGCATGAAAGCCAAAGGAGCAATCTGTATGACACCCGACTCAATGTACATGGCGAGTTTTTCATGGGGAATCATATCAAGCAGGGCGTCATAGAGAGGTTGAAGGTAGGGATCGAGTTTTTCTTTGAGATCGCCCGGTAAGAAGCCCAGATTTTCGCCGGCTTCTACTGCCGGCCTGGTGAGAATGATGCGCTTGACCTGTTTGTTTTTTAATGCCCGAACAGCAAGCGCTACAGCAGTATAGGTTTTACCGGTACCCGCCGGACCCACAGCGAAGACCATATCGCTTTTTTCCACTGCTTCGACAATGCGCTGTTGATTGGGCGTCTGGGCCTTAATGAGATGTCCATTGACGCCATACACAAGCACTTTCTCGCCGGCTGAATCGCTCATCATGCGGTTGCGCTCCTCAGCTGATGAGGTTAGTATGCGCTCCAACTGATTTTCAGAGAGCGATTGATATTTTTCGAAGTGCATAAGAAGATATTCGATTTTGGCTTCGAAATCCATCAGCACATCCTCGGGCCCAGTAGCTTTAAGCTCATTGCCGCGAGCAGTGATTTTGAGCGTTGGGTAATAGGATTGGATGATTTGCAGGTAACGATTATTGTTGCCATACACGCGACTTGGCAACGATTTCTGAAGCTCAAGGAGTTTCTCAGTCAATGAAAAAGGTATTAAAAATCAGGTTCTATTTCGTAATGGGTTACGCGTAACTTTGTTTGCAAAATAACAATCTTTCTCTGAATTAAAAAAAGCCCTTAACTTCAGATGCCTTTAATCACCCTCACATCCGACTATGGATTGCGCGACCATTATGTAGGTGCTCTTAAGGCATTAATTTATCAATATCACGAATCGGCTAAAATCATCGATATTTCGCATCAGATATCTACCTTCAAGGTATCGGAAGCTGCAGCCGTACTGCTCTTCGCTAGGCAATACTTTCCAGAGAACAGTGTGCACATCGTCTGCATAGACGAAAATCCGGTAAGCGAAGCCGCCTCAAGCCGAATTTTAGCGGGCTACATTGAGGGCCAGTATTACATCACCGCTGATAATGGCTTTTTAGGGTATATAAACTTCCATAAGACAGCAGCTAAAGTGGTAGAAATTCCCATAGATGCTAACGACCGCATCAGTTGGCGTGCCCATACGATGGCAAAAGCAGCTGCAGCCATTGCAAAAGAGATAGACTTGGAACAAATCGGCTATGACTCCGGCGAGTACCTGTCAAATGGCTTTCCACATCCGTATTTTCGAAATAACGAAACTCAACTTTTGGCTCAAGTGATTTACATCGACGAGTATGGCAATATTTTAACCAATGTGCACAAGCGCTATTTTGAGAAAAACTTTCAACGTTCGTCGTTTGAGATTAAAATTCGCAACAACGCTATTCGCAAACTGGTAACAGGCTACCAAGAGCTGAAGACCAGAAATACAGGTGAGGCATTTGCACTGTTTAATGCAGCCGGATTTCTTGAAATTGGCCTAATTAACAGTGCTAATGTACATCAGCCCAAGGGCTATGCACGAAGCCTTGGCGCTGATAAATTGTTGGGAGTAAAAACCGGAGATACTATAACAATAGACTTTCAATGATTCGAATTGTAAAAATGACTTTTAGGCCCGAGACTGTTACTGAATTTTTAACCATTTTCGAACAATCCAAAGAAAAAATTCGCCAACAGCCGGGCTGTCATTCACTGAAGCTTGTAAACGACAAAGAGAACTCCAACGTGTTTTTTACAATTTCAGAATGGGAGCATCAGGACTTTCTGGAACAATATCGCCGAAGTGAACTTTTTAATACTGTTTGGGCGGCCACAAAAGCCCTCTTTGCCGACAAGCCAGAAGCCTGGTCAGTAGATGTGTTATATGATTTGTAAAGATTCTTGAATGAAGCGAAAAACCATTCTTCCCCTTTTTATTGCCATAACCATGAGTGTGTTCACATGGGGTCAACAAAATCCTTTGCTTTATAAAATTTTCGATAAAAACGGAAAATCCATCCGTTGGGAAAAAGTGCTGAAAAAAGCAGATGAGGCAGAAGTTGTATTTTTTGGCGAATACCACGACGATCCTGTTATTCACTATCTTCAGTTGCAACTTCTCCATCACTTGGTCGAGTCTGAAGAAAAGCTCGCTCTGGGACTGGAGATGTTTGAGTGGCAAGATGCGGAACTGCTGAATGCCTACATGAACGGCAAAATCGATCAAAAAACCTTTACCAGCGAGGCAAAATCCCTTTGGCCAAATTACAGGACAGACTACAGCCCTATGGTAGAACTTGCAAAGCGCAAAGGAGTAGCTGTATTTGCCTCTAATGTTCCACGTGCATGGGCCTCGGCTGTATTCAAGGGGGGTTTTGAGGCTTTGGATTCGATTTATTCGGAACTGAAACAATACCTACCACCTCTACCCATTCCGTACGAAAGCCAACTTCCTGGCTACCGCAATATGCTGAAAATGGCACATGGTCACGGAGGTGAAAATTTGCCAAAGGCTCAGGCATTGAAAGACGCTTCAATGGCCTGGAGTGTAGTACAGCATCTTGAAAAAGGCTTTAAAATCCTTCATCTAAACGGTACGTATCACACCAACAATTTTGAAGGCATTATCTGGTATTTGGAAAAATATCGGCCTAAGACGCGATACTTCACTATTGCAATGGTACGACAGGCCGATGTACGGTCATTGAAAAGGGATTTTCGAGGCCTGGCTGATGTAATCATTGCAGTGCCCGACGATATGATTCGCACCCATTGATTGTGCCTCTAATGAAAACTCTGCTGGTATTCGCGCATTGGGAGGAAGCCAAGAGTGTCGTTCAAAACTTCGACGCCAAATTGTCATCTTCTCCGTCATTTTTTCGCAAGTACTCAAATGACCAAATAGATATTCTTGTAACGGGTATGGGTATCCTAAATATGCAAGCCGCAGTGGTTCACTATTTTTCAACGGAATCTACAGCTGATTGTGCCCTTAATGTTGGTTTGGCTGGCAGCGCTTTGAAGACATTGCACAGCTGGTTTGCGGCATCGAGTATACACTGTGACCCATTTAAAACACATTACCCAGATCCTATCTTTTCAAAATTGCCCTATGCCACTCTCCATACTGTTCATCAGCCGGCCACCGAATCTGAAATGAAAAATCAGCCCGATAGCCTTTTTGATATGGAAGGTTACGGCTTTGTTTCAGGTGCAAAGCGGTTTCTTCAAAATCACCAATTCCATCTATTAAAATTCGTCAGCGATCACGACGGAAAATCAGAGTCCATTAAAAAATCCCTTAATGCCTACAACGATTCGGTGATTAAGGCTATTGAAACGGCTTTGGCAGAGATACATCACGCCATTTCTCTCACAGGCGACCGGCGATTGTATCACGACCTGGAAACCGCAATCAAAAACTTTTCAAACAAGCAAAAACTGAGCTTCACACAGACCCAACAGCTCTTGGAGCATTGTGTGTATCTGGTAAACGTGGAACAAAAACTAAGGGTAGATTCGGTATTGGCGGACAGCTATTTGAACATTCCGGACAGAGATAGAAGATTTAAAGAAATCTGCAAAAGACTATACGCCGATGAATAAGCGGATAGTATACATCGAAAGACAACTGCTGAATCACAGCGGTGTGCGCAGAATTTTAGATAAAATAAAACCAAGCGCAGTGGAGTGGATAGAGCACTACAAAGAGGTACTCAACCAGCGCGGGGGCAATTGGCGATTACAGAAGCAATATCAATCTCTCATTTTGGCTCATAGGAAAGATGCCTTCTACTACGAAGCCAGCCCATTGACCCACTCGATTGAATTCAAGCATTTTTATTACAACACTTTAGCCATTAACTGCCTCTATGATTGTGAGTATTGCTACCTGCAAGGCATGTTTAATACCCCTCATCTGGTATTATTTCTTAACAACAACGATTTTATTAAGGCAGCTGATACTCTTTCGCAGCGATTACAAAAGCCTTTTTACATGGCATTATCGTACGATACCGACTTGCCGGCTGTGGAACATTTGTATCCGTATTGCGATGAATGGATACGCTATGCCGAAACAAATCCATTGATCACCATTGAAATCCGAACCAAAAGCAGCATAACATCCTTCTTTGCCAATAAAAATCCTGTAAACAACGTCGTGCTCTCCTGGAGTGTGAATCCTGAAGATATTGCCAGGCGTTTTGAACCCCTGACCCCCTCCCCTGCCGTGCGAATAAAAGCTGCCTCTCAAGCTCATGAAATGGGTTGGCCAGTGATGCTTTGTATTGATCCCATCGTTTACACGAGGGATTTTAATGCAGTATACAGCACATTTATTTCCAACTTGAGAAAATACTTTGATCCAATCCGGCTCTATGGCATCAGTATCGGCACTATGCGCATGAACACAGATTATCTAACCAACATTCGGAATCAGCGCCCTGATAGCCAATTATTATGGTACCCATTTGAGCGCAAAAATGGGCACGCATTTTATCCGAAAGAGGTGCGGCAAGAACTCGTGGAAACTGTAACTAATGCGCTGAAAAAAGAAGGTTTTAATCGAATTTTCGTGTATGACTGAGCGAATTATTCTAACCGGCCACACCAAAGGCATTGGGGCCGAAGTATGCAAACTTTTGGCGGCATCAAAAAAGTACGACGTTGTCGGAATAGCGCGTTCACAGTCGCCCATTGCGGGAATTCGTCAATTTGCTTGCGATCTCTCCAACAGCCTCGAAACCCAAAAACTTTGTGAACAGCTCAAAAGTGAAAATCCTAAATATTTGATTGTCAATGCTGGTGCAAATTCTATTAAACCTGCAGAAAGCTATTCAATACAAGAAATTGAACACATCTATCAGCTTAATCTGGTATCGCCTGCCATGCTTATCCGGGCATGTCTTCCGGCTTTGTTGCGTAACGAAGGTCATATCATCGTGTTAGGCAGCTTTTCAGCCCTCGAAGTGCGCCGTTGGAACAACTATTACGGTTCCGCTAAAGCCGGATTACACCACTTGACCAAAAATCTTTTTGAGCAATACCGAAAGCAAAATCTTCGCGTAACGCTCATTGTACCCGATATAGTGTCAAGTGACTTTTATGCGCAGCAAGAATTTCAGCCAGATCCATCTCCTCAGTATTCGATTTCACCAGCAGAAGTTGCTCAGTTAGTTTTTGATCTGGTCGAAAAAAAGACGGATTACGTTCCCACAGAGATCGTAATCCGCCCACAAATGTTTAAACTCGACCGAAAGTAATTCTATTCTAAAACGGCCGCAATGCCTGGGAGCACCATGCCTTCAAGATATTCGAGCATAGCTCCTCCGCCCGTTGATACGTAACTTACTTTATCCTCAAGGCCATACTTTTTCACTGCAGCTACTGAATCACCACCACCCACCAGGCTAAAGGCGCCTTTGGCTGTAGCTTCCGCCACCATATTTCCAAGCTCTACAGTGCCGTTTTCAAACGTTTTCATCTCAAACACACCAACTGGCCCATTCCACAAGATGACCTTTGAGCTGAGGAGCACTTGACGGAAAATTTCAAGACTTTTTGGCCCAACATCCAGACCCATCATATCCTCAGGTATAGCATCTACCGCAGTAAGGCTTGTAGTGCCATTTTCTGAAAATTCCGTCGAATTCACTGAATCTACGGGTAGATACACCTTTACGCCAGCCTTTTCGGCCTGTCTTAAAATATCATTAGCCGTATTGAGCAGGTCGTTTTCTACTAGTGACTTACCCACGTTTCCACCTTGAGCTTTTACGAAGGTGTATGCCATACCACCGCCAATGATGATGTTGTCCACCCGCTTCAGCAGATTGCTGATGATGCCCAGCTTAGAGCTCACCTTAGCGCCTCCGATAATGGCTGTGACGGGTTTTTCAGTAGATTCTAGCACACGTGAAACATTTTTAATCTCATTAGCCATTACATAGCCAAAGGCCTTTTTGCTTGGAAAAAATTTGGCAATTACAGCCGTAGAAGCATGAGCTCTATGTGCGGTACCAAAGGCATCGTTTACATAAAAATCAGCATGACGGGCCAATTTTTCCGCAAATCTTTCGTCTCCAGCCTCTTCTTCAGGATAAAAACGCAGGTTCTCAAGCAAAAGAACCTGACCAGGTTTTAAATTCTTTGACAGCTCATAAGCTTCATTGCCAATGCAGTCATCCGCAAAGAGTACAGGTTGCCCGAGATGTTTTTCAATAGCCGGAATTGTATGCTTGAGAGAGAACTCCGGAGCTGGTCCCTTTTTTGGCCGACCTAAATGCGACATTAAAATAGCAGCTCCTCCGTCTTTAAGAATTTTCTGAATGGTTGGAATTGTTGCTACAATTCGAGTATCGTCTGTTACGTTGAAATCTTTGTCCAAGGGTACGTTGAAATCAACACGCACAATCACACGTGTACCGCTAAAGTTGAAGTCATCGATTGTTTTCATTTCGTATTACTTTTACGGCTACAAAGTAATATTTTCAAACTCTCTCCAATTCATATACTTTATCAGTTAATTCAAAATTTTGTATGTGGAATTTTTCTAAACTGTTCTCAAATCGCGAAACGGTCGAAAACTTAAAAGCAAATGTTCGCGAAGGTCGTGTAAGTCATGCTCAAATTTTCTTTGGCAAAGAAGGTTCGGAAGCTTTACCTGCCGCCTTTGCCTACATTAAATATATTTTTTGTGAAAATCGTACGGAATATGATTCTTGTGGAACTTGCACGTATTGCAAGCAAGTTGATTCATTGAATCATCCGGATTTAAAAATCATTTTTCCTTTTCCTTACACTAAAGGCAAAGTTGAAAGCTCAACAGATTTATTAGAAAATTTTTTAAAACAGTTTAAAAAAAATCCTTATCTCGATTTATTTAAATTCAGTCAAAAAATTAGTGCTGAGAAAAAATCTTTTTCCATACCTACTAGTGAATGTGAATCATTGAATAAATTTTTAGGTCTTAAATCGTTTTATGGGGGTAAAAAAGTTGCACTTATCTGGTATCCTGAATTGATAAATACAGCGGGGGCTAATAAAATACTTAAGACCATCGAAGAGCCTTCGGGCGATACTCTTATTCTTCTTGTGAGTTACAATCTTCACGATGTTCTGCCAACAGTTTTAAGCCGTTGTCAGGTTACACACCTCAAAGCGCCCACTGTCGAAGAGATAAGTGTGTTTTTAAAAGAAAATTTTGAAAACATTTCTCATGATAATCCAGAAATTCTCTTGCAAATAAGCGATGGAAATATTGGAAGTATTGTAGAAATTTTAAGCAACAATAACCCCTTTGAAGAGTTTGAGCCAATTTACAGTGTATTTATAGAATTTATTGCAGGAAATTCTCCAAATAAACATATGCTTTATGTACTAGAGAAAATAGAATTTTTAAATACAAAAGGAAGAGAATTTACAAAACACTTCCTCAACTTTTTTATGAACAAAATACACGATGATTTTCTGATAAAAAATAGGGGAAATTTTTCAATGGATATATTGATAGAACTACAAAATTTAGTGGATCATTATACCATGTTGGTAGAGCGAAATATTTCTATAAAAATGGCAATAATTTCCCTATTAATCGGAGCAAAAAACGCCTTTGGATCGCGCAATAAATCTTTATTAATTCAAGAAAATATTTTGGTATGAGCACTTTAGCAAAAAATTCGTATCTGTTTGAAGCTTCTTGGGAAGTCGGGAATCAGCTCGGCGGCATTTACACCGTAATTCGAAGCAAACTGCCATCTATCACAAAAATTTTTGGAGACAGATATTGTTTATTAGGCCCCCTAGTAAACGACAGCATCAATGCGGAATTTGAAGAAATTGATGATACATCAGACTTTTTTGGTAAAGTAGTAAAAGGTTGCCGAGATCTCGGTTTTGAAGTAAAATACGGAATCTGGTTAGTTACCGGGAGGCCGAGAATTCTTTTAATCAATCCTGTAGCTGTGTACAACAGACTAGATGTGTACAAAAAAAATCTTCATCAAAATTACGGTCTCGAATGGCGTGAAAACGATGAGCTCTATGACCAAGTTTTGATGTGGTCAGATACGCTTCGTTCGCTTTTTAGGATTGTTAATCAGTTAAAAGGTAAAAACTCCGTAATTGCGCACTTTCACGAGTGGATGGCCTCTGTACCCATCCTCGACATTCGAAAGGAAAATTTAGACATTAAAACTGTATTTACAACCCATGCTACGATGCTGGGCAGATATCTGGCAATGAATGATCCGGAATTTTATCAAAAATTGCCATATTATAATCCGGAAGAGCACGCCAGAAGATTTGGAATAACCTCAATGTTTCAAATAGAAAAGCTTTGTGCACAACATGCCCACGCTTTCACTACCGTAAGTGAACTCACCGCTAATGAATGTCAGTATTTACTATCAAAAAAGCCGGATGTAATTACGCCAAATGGTCTGAATTTAGCCAGATTTTCAGCCAATCACGAGATTCAAGTACGCCACGAAAATTATAAGAAAAAAATTCAAACGTTCGTGATGGCGCATTTCTTTCCGAGCTACACTTTCGACCTATCAAAAACTCTTTTCTTCTTTACTTCTGGTCGTTACGAATACAAAAACAAAGGTTTTGACGTAACGATTGAAGCACTTAAGGTGCTCAATCGCATGATGATCGAAGCCAATGTCGATCTTACCATTGTCACCTTTTTTATTACAAAAACACAGGCTTGGAATATACTGCCAGACGTACTTGAACAAAAGGCAAAGCTCGACGAAATTCGAAACACCTGTAGTGCCATCGAACAGCAAATAGCAGAAAAACTCTTCTTTAAAGCTGCCTCATCGCACGATCACAATCTACCTGACCTCAATGAGCTCGTGGATGAATATTGGAGATTGAGATATCGAAGAACCATTTTGAACTGGAAATCCAATAAATGGCCCGTTATTGTAACTCACAATCTAGTAAACGACGTAGATGATCATATTCTAAATGGTTTAAGGCATAGTCAACTCTTTAACAGCCCCTTTGACAAAGTAAAAGTTGTCTATCATCCCGACTTCATTGTTTCCACCAATCCGCTATTTAGCATGGACTATGGACAATTCGTTAGAGGCTGTCATTTAGGAATTTTTCCTAGTTATTATGAACCTTGGGGTTATACGCCTCTCGAGTGTATAGCTCGTGGTGTACCAGCAGTTACTTCAGATTTGTCAGGATTCGGGCGCTATGTGATGAATATGGAAGAAGACTTTTACAACAGTGGTGTTTATGCCATTAAGCGACTTGGAAAAAACAATCAGCAAATCGTGTCTGATCTGTCAAAATTTCTGTTTCAATTCGTTAAGATGTCGCAAAGACAACGAATGATAATGCGCAACAAATTAGAGGACTTCAGCGAACATTTTGATTGGAGTAATCTGGTCAAATTTTATATCGAAGCATACGAATTTGCTATTCAATCTCAGTAATTTTTTCAAAAATGTACATTTTCGAAGAATATTGACCAGTAAAAAGCGCTAGAATATTGCTAAGAAGACCAAACAGAGCACCCCGTATAATGCCAAGTTTGGTCTTCTTATTTTTCTCACTTAAAATCGACACATAAAAGGCGTCAAAAAGCATAGGTTTCTTTTGCCTGAACTTAAACCCATACTTTTCCACAAGTCGAATGAGGGTTTGTTCTTTAAAATGATACACGTGGATGGGAACATCCCATGCAGCCCAATCGCTGCTATAATATTTTGCATCGTAGGACTCTGGATTTGGAACTGCTATAAGTAAAATTCCGTTTTTCTTCAAATGTTTGTTGAAGTGTTTTAAATATCTCTCCGGCTCATATAGATGTTCAAATACATGAAAAAGCGTAATTACCTCATAGCAGTCGATTGTCGAATAAAATTCGCTTTCAGAGAGCACTTCTATACCTTTAGCATTGCAATACGCAATCATTTCAGGTGCAAACTCAACGCCTCGTACCCTTTGAAATTTTTCTGAAACAAACTGAAGAAAAGCACCATTACCACATCCATAGTCTAAAATGGATACTTTATCAGAGCTTCTATCAAAGCTTTGTTTAAGAGCAGATTTAATGGCATTCCATTTACTTCGATGATTCACTTTTTGAATCAACTTGTACACATAATCAAAGAGCGACTTAGCACCAGAATTTTTATGAGAATCATACTGGGCAAGGTTGTAATAAAGACCAATTTGTTCTTTAGAAACAAGAGGGTGCGTTTTGATAAGTCCGCAAGTAGCACATTGATGAAGCGAAAAAATTTCGTTTGTTGTTCTCCAAGCCTTAGGATGTTCTTTTCGCTCGATCCATTTATCCGAATTACATACTATGCAGGATACACTCATTATCTTCCCATGTAGATTAGAAGAATATTAATATCTGAAGGATTTATGCCACTTATCCTAGAGGCCTGTCCTATAGTCTTTGGTTTTATAGCCGTAAGTTTTTCTTTAGCTTCAGCACTTAAAGAATGAACAGAATTGTAGTCAAACGTCTGCGGAATTTCCAGATGTTCTAATTTCAGCATTTTCTCCGCTATTTCCTTCTCTTTGGCGATATAACCTTCATACTTTATTTGAATTTCAGCAGAATCGCAAATCTCTTCATTTAATTCATTTATATGAATAAATTCTTTTATTTCATGTACATCGTAAAAATCCTTAAGTGAAATTTCTGGTCGTGTTAATATGGATTTCAACTTTACCTTTTGTTTGGCAGGTACTGAATTTTTTGATTCTAATACAGAATTTAGAACGTAAAGATCTAAACTAAGATTAGAGATAAACTCGATAAAGGAATCTCTTTTTTGATATTTCTCTTTAAAAGATTGGTAGCGCTGTTCAGGAATTAGACCTATTTGATAGCCTACAGGCGTCAAACGCTCATCAGCATTGTCTTGGCGAAGGTGCATTCTAAATTCCGAACGCGACGTAAACATGCGGTAGGGTTCTTCTGTACCCTTCGTAATAAGGTCATCGATTAAAACACCTATGTACGCTTGATCGCGTCTGATGACAATTTTTTCTAAATTATGAGCATGTTGGTGAGCATTGATTCCAGCAACTATCCCTTGTCCTGCTGCCTCTTCATAGCCAGTCGTACCATTAATTTGACCAGCGAAGAAAAGCCCACTAATCAGTTTCGTTTCCAGTGTGTGATAGAGCTGGGTTGGTGGAAAATAGTCGTACTCGATGGCATATCCAGGTCTAAAAAATCTTGCATTTTCAAAACCAGGAATTTTCGTTAGTGCATTGTACTGAATTTCTGCCGGCAGAGAGGTAGAAAATCCATTGATGTACATTTCCACTGTATTTCTGCCTTCTGGTTCTATAAATAACTGATGTCGCTCGCGATGGGCAAACCGATTTATTTTATCTTCAATCGAAGGACAATATCTAGGGCCTACGCCTGTAATATGCCCTGTGAACATCGGACTTTGGTCAAAGCCCAACTTTAATGTATCATGTACTTCGGGCGAAGTATAAGCAATGTAACAAGGCATTTGATTTTTTACAGGCTCCGTATCCGTAAAACTGAATTTTCCAGGATTTTCATCGCCGTCTTGCCTCTCAAATTTTGAAAAATCCAGCGATCGACCATCTATGCGCGGAGGAGTGCCCGTTTTCATTCTTCCGTGCTCAAATCCTAATTTTTTCAACGCTTCAGTTATTCCACGCGCTGCGCTTTCACCCATCCTCCCTCCGCCGTATTTGTTGAGTCCTACGTGAATTACACCGTTTAGAAAAGTACCGCTGGTAAGGACTACGGATTTCGCATAGAATGTTTGGTTTAAATTGGTCTTTACCCCCACTACCCTATCATCCTTAACAAGCACATCGACTACCATGTCTTGAAAAAAATACAGGTTTGGAATTTGTTCGAGTTGATATCTCCATTCTGCGGCAAAGGCCATACGATCGTTCTGTGCCCTTGGCGACCACATTGCAGGACCTTTAGATCGGTTTAACATGCGAAACTGAATCGTGGTTTTATCTGTAACAATACCACTCAATCCTCCAAGCGCATCTATTTCACGAATGATTTGACCCTTTGCAATACCACCCATTGCCGGATTACAACTCATTTGTCCGATCACCTGCATGTTCATTGTGATGAGTAGTGTTTTTGAACCCATTTTTGCAGCCGCTGCTGCAGCTTCATTACCTGCATGTCCGGCACCTACAACAATTACATCGAAGTGATTATCTCTTACCATAGATCAATGTTTCACGTGGAACGTATAAAATAGATTGGTTAATTCTTTTTCTTTAACTGTCATAATATTTTTCTCTTCTAGAGTAGAATCATTATATCCTACACAATGTAGCAATGCATGATAAAAAGTTCTAATATATTCCCACTCTCTATCATTTTCAGAAACTTGACAAAATCTATCTACATATTCTAAACAGATAAATATTTCAACGTCTATAAAATTTTTCTTTGAGGAACAAAAAGTAATTACATCAGTGTAATACTTGTGATTGAGAACATTAGTATTAAAATCAAGCATTTCATTAAGAGAAAGATTTGTAAGGTATATGTTTCTAAAATTGACTTGGTAAAGCTTGTTAAAAATTATGATCAGTTCCCTAATTAAATTTTTTGTGAAAAAATTATGAGGGTCATTAATAACGTACATTAGTTTTAACAGTTAATTCTTTCCTATTGATGTACAAGATATTTTGAGTATCCTTCTTTATTAAATTAATTTGTTCAACATCTCTATCATTTATAAAATTTCCTTTTCTTTTATTATCCATTGTTTCATTAAATCTCTTTGAATCTTCTGAATCCAACCATTTGATTTTTCTTTTCAATTCATCTAATATTGAGGAATATGAAGATTTTCTATCTTTTAACTGTTTTTCCAATTCCTCTAATGATTCCTTATCTCCGTTAGGGCCAGATTTGCCGTCTTTTTCTTTATTCGATTTATTTTGCTTACCATTTTCAGAAGAATTTTCACTCTCATTAGTATTTGAATCATTGTTTGAATTTTTTTTAGGATCTCCATTTGAAGTAGAACCATTATCTTCTTTTCCATCATTAGATTCTTCACCAATAAGTTCACTCAATCCGGGTTTTTTTGAATTCCCTGTATTGGAGGGATTTGTGCAATTTGAATTATTCTGCGAATTGTTTTGGTTATTGGAATTAATATTGTTCTGTTCAACATTCTTAATTATCTGATACAACTTAACGGAAAGATTATTAATAGCAAAAACAAAGGTTTTTAAATCTGAATTATTTTGAATAGTATTTTTTAATCTTTCATACTCTTCAGATAATATCGGACGAAGTGTTTTGTTTTTAATAAGAAGCATATTTAAAGAATCTGCCAAAGTTAGCAAATTAGAATTATTTAATAAGTCTTTATTGTTTTTGTACTTATTCTTTTCAATGTCAAGAGAAAGATTGTTAAAAGACAACAATAACCCTTCAAGGATTATATGTTCAGAAGCATTTATTTCACTGGCTTCAGATATATTTTCATTGCTTGTCCTAATTTTATGATTTTCCTTTTTGTATCTATTTAATGTATTTTGAAGTTTTTGTTTTAATAACTCGTTGGCTAAGTCTTGAGAATTTTTCGAAATATTTTGAAACTCTTCCAAAAGTTTATTTACATCTTTTAAAAGTGTTTTTATTTGATTAATACGCATTTGATCATAGAAATCTGAAGAAATATCATTTAATTGATTTTGAAAATTTTGTAACAATTGCTTTATTTCGTTAATAGGAGAGGTTTTTATCTGCTCATTTAAAGTGTTAATAACAGATAGTATATCACTTTCAAGACTTTCGAGGTATTGATTTAATATTTCACTGTTGTTGAAAGCATTAGCAGTCGTATTTAATATTGAGTATTTATTCCCAATGGTAATTCTAGTAGTCTTATTTAAAATGTTTGATGCAATGATGGTGTACTGTAAATTAGTATCTAATTCAATAAGTAGAGAAGTTTTTGGTTGTTTAAAAAAATCTGTATTACCATTGATCTGAACATTTTTTATTCCATGGTCATCACTAATAGAAATCAAATAAAAATTTCCTACTTTAGAATAATTTATTACAGGGGAAGAAATATTTCTTTTCGTTAAAAAAACTTGAAAGGTATCGCATACGTAAGTATTACAAAGAACAAAATCTATAACTGTGTCATTTTTGAACAAAAAATTTCCTGTTATAAGTTTATTTGCTGAATTATCAGCCATTAACTTGTATTCGACTATTGAGTTACTTAATATATTTAAATGAGTAATGTTAGTAAAGCGTTCTTTTATTGAATTATCATAGATTGAATGTACTGTAAATTCACGAACTTTTGGACGAGGAACGATTTGTAATAGAACTTTTTTATGATAAGAATTCAATTTAAAGTATAATTTGTTTTCATTAGGTGATGCTAAACCGATAAAATTTTTTCCTTTAACAAGATCAGTATTGTAACTGGCATATTGTAACTGAATTTGACCATTGCAATCAAAATCTGTAAATAGAAAAATACTGTCACCTTCAACAAAAAAATTTTTATTAAAAGTGTATGAAATTTTTTCCACATACTTATCAAAAACATCTTGATTAAAATTAATTTGAAAGAACTTAAAACTAAAAGAAATAGTAAGTATGAGTATTATAAACAAGTATAAGATTATTTTTTTTGGCTTTGGAAAAAAGAAATATTTTAAACGTTTTGATAACTCAACAGAAGAAAAAACATCAACTCTTTTTACCAATTCACCCTGAATAGAAAAATCTAAAAAATCTTTATTGGTAAAAAGTAAATTAAATATTTTGCTTTTAAAAGTAGTTGAAAAATAAAATAAAACTACTATAATTAAAAGAACTACAAAAAGAAAGAATACTATTAGGCTAATGTTTGATAATAGATTGAAAACTGAAAAATTTTTGACTACATAAAGACCAAAATTTACTAAAGCGTTAAAATTAACGTAAATTAAACTAAAAAAAGCCAAAATACTTAGTCCAACCACAAAGACCTTTAAGTACCACAAAAATTTTACACGAGTCAAGTTCATAATTTTGCACAAAATTACAAATGAGAAGAGTACGATTTGCGCCTAGTCCTACAGGACCCTTGCATATGGGAGGTGTGAGAACAGCACTTTACAACTATTTGTTTGCAAAACAAGATGATGGAAAGTTCTTAATAAGAATAGAAGACACCGATCAAACGCGTACTGTATCATATGCAGAAAACTACATCTTCGAAACACTTGAATGGCTTGGATTAATACCGGATGAAGGATACATTGCAGAAGAACGCAAAGAATATAAACAATCCAATAGAAAAGAATTATATAAACAGTTTGTCAATAAACTTTTAGACTCAGGCGCAGCATACATTGCTTTTGACACACCTGAAGAATTGGAAAACATTAGAGAACTATCAAACAAAAGTGGTAAACAGTGGCAGTATGACAGCATTACACGCCAGTATATGCGAAATAGTCTTACACTGCCAACAGACGAAGTTGAAAAGCTTCTTTCATCAGGTACACCACACGTAGTTAGACTTAAGCTTGACAGAAATGAAGAAGTTCGATTTGATGACATGATTCGAGGAACCGTTGTTTTTAACACCAATAATCTTGATGATAAAATTTTGTTTAAATCAGATGGAATGCCTACATATCATCTGGCAAATGTGGTAGATGACCACCTAATGAATATTACACACGTAATAAGGGGTGAAGAATGGTTACCATCAACACCCATTCACGTATTGTTGTATAAAAAATTAGGGCTCGAAGAACAAATGCCTAAATTTGCGCATCTACCATTATTGTTAAGACCAGATGGAAATGGAAAATTAAGCAAAAGAGACGGCGAAAAATATGGATTTCCAGTATTTCCACTACAGTTTACTTCTGAAAATAATGTGGTTGTAAAAGGATATAAAGAAATAGGATTTTTACCGGAAGCATTTATAAACATGTTAGCGCTCTTGGGATGGAATCCTGGTACAGAACAAGAAATTTTCAGTCGTGAAGAATTAATTCAACAATTTTCTATAAATAGAATTTCAAAATCAGGTGCCAAGTTTAGTTATGATAAAGCTCTCTGGATAAATCACAATCATATTAAAAATTCCTCTTCTGAATATCTCTTCGATTACATTACTAAATATTTTCCAATAGAAAATCTTGAAAAGGAATTGTTTTTCAGATTAATAGAGGTTGACAAAGTACGAGTAAATCTTTTGACTGAAATATTAGAAGATTACAGATCATGTATTGATTATGAGACGAATTTGGACAAAGAATTTTATAATTTACAAATTCAAAAAATCAATAAACCAATTATTGAAAATCTTATAAAAAAATTAAAGAAGCTTGAAGAAACTTCATTAAATGGAATTGATCATTTTTTCAAAAATTTTTTGAATGAAAACAACATTAAAATAGGAGCTATAGGATTATCCTTAAGAGCACTTTTAATGGGTAAAAAATCAGGTCCAGCTATATCAGAAATAATATATGTTTTAGGCAAAGAACTTACGATTAAAAGATTAGAAAAAATTTATGAGATTTAAAATTAAACTAGAAAATATTCGCATTTATGGTTTCAATGGATGTATAGAAGAAGAATCAAAAATTGGTACAGAATACATAGTTAATATTGAAATTACAACGGTAAATACATCATATAAAATAGACGAGCTTACTGAAACGGTAGATTATTGTCAAGTTTATGCAATAATAGAAGAGGAGAGTCGAAATCGCTATAATCTCATAGAAACATTGGCACACAAGATTTTTCATAGAATAAAAAGCATACCGAACATTGAAGGCTGTATCGTTGAAATAAAAAAATTAAATCCTCCGATTAATGGAGATGTTGAATCAGTCACTGTTATATTTGCAACCTGATTTGGTTCTGTGGCCGAGGGGCTAGGCAGAGGTCTGCAAAACCTCCTACACCGGTTCGAATCCGGTCGGAACCTCTACTTAAAATCTCCCCTACTCTTTATGGAAACTCTTATTGCAAACGACTCAAAAGTGATTCCAGGCACTTGGGTCGGTAAAGATTCTTTTTTATCAACCAATTTAATTGAATCTTATTCACCCATTGACAACTCACTGCTCGGAGCAGTTAGTACAACAACACGCGAACAATACGATACAGTCATAACAGAGGCTTACAAGGCTTTTAAAGAATGGAGAAAAATACCAGCACCAAAAAGAGGTGCTTTTGTGAGGGCTTTTGCCGACAGAGTAAGAGAAAAGAAAGAAGAGTTGGCAAAGCTTATAACACTTGAAATGGGAAAATCCATTCAAGAAGCATTGGGAGAAGTTCAAGAAATCATCGACATATGTGACTTTGCTGTAGGTCTATCGAGACAACTTTATGGATTAACTATTCAATCAGAACGGCCAAACCACAAGATGCTTGAAACTTGGCATCCTTTAGGAATTGTTGGAATTATATCGGCATTTAACTTTCCAATGGCTGTGTGGTCGTGGAATTCGACTATTGCATGGGTATGTGGTAATGTAACTGTATGGAAACCAAGTGAAAAAGTTCCATTATGCGCCATAGAACTACAGAAAATTGTTTCCCAAGTTTTAGATGAGTTCAATTATCCACAAGCTATTTCAAGCGTAATTAACGGCGATTACCGAGTTGGTGAATTTCTATCACACGACCATAGAGTAGCGTTGGTTTCGGCTACTGGCAGTACCCGAATGGGAAAAGAAGTAGCTAAAGCTGTATCAGAGAGATTGGGAAGATATTTATTAGAACTCGGTGGAAACAATGCAATCATAGTAACACCATCAGCAGATTTAAAACTGTTAATTCCAGCCGTAGTTTTCGGTGCCGTGGGTACAGCCGGACAGAGATGCACAAGTACCCGTAGATTGATTATTCACAACAACGTTTACGAAAAAGTTTTACATGCAATTAAAAACGCTTATAATCAATTAAAAATTGGTAATCCATTAGATGAAAAAAATCATTTAGGACCACTTATCGATAAAACAGCCGTTGATAACTATCTAAAAGCCATTGAAAAAGCTGTTTCCAATGGAGGTAGAATAATTCATCACGGAGGTGTATTAGAAGGCGAAGAATATGCATCCGGGTTATACGTTAAACCATGCATTATAGAGGTAACACCGGAGAATCCAATGGTGCAAGTAGAAACATTTGCGCCCATTCTATATGTAATGAGATATGAAAGAATTGAAGAAGCAATTGAAATTCATAACAATGTTCCACAAGGATTGTCATCATCTATTATGACACTCAACATGCGCGAAGCTGAGTATTTCCTCTCAAGTGAGGGAAGTGATTGCGGTATTGCCAACGTAAATATTGGAACTTCGGGTGCTGAGATTGGAGGAGCCTTTGGAGGTGAAAAAGAAACAGGAGGTGGACGCGAAAGTGGTAGTGACGCATGGAAAAATTACATGAGACGCCAGACCACCACTATAAATTACGGTACTGACCTACCACTTGCACAAGGCATAAAGTTTACAATTGAGTAATATCAATCAATAATAGCTGAGGAAAGTTCTCTGAAATCAGAGGACTTTTCGCAGCTATTAATTGAAATAACTTAAGTCCGGCAGCCACTGAGATACTGTCTCTAATTTCACCTTTTATCACCATTTTAATCAATTCTTCTACTTTTATTTTTTTAATTTCTAATAGTTCAGTTTCTTCGTGTTCGGTACTATAAAAAGTTAAATCTCCCGCTAAAAAAATATAAGATATTTCGTCAGTAGCGCTATTGCTCAAATCGAGTTCTTGAATTAAAAACCATTTCTTTGCAACAGCGCCAATTTCTTCTTTAAGTTCTCTCTTTGCACTCTTTAAGATATCTTCATTTTCCGGTCCACCACCTTCAGGAATTTCCCAAGAATATCTATTCAGAGGATACCTATATTGACCAACAATGTAGGTATAACCATTTTCATCAATCGGTACAATACCAATTGCAAAATTCTTAAAATGAACTAAACCATAAATACCCTTTCCACCATTAGGATTTATTATATCTCGATGATGTATCCTTATCCATTTATTTTCATAAACTACAGTATCCTTTAGAGTGATCCAGGAATTATCGCTATTCATAAAGTTATTTTTACACCGTTATATTTTTTTTCTACATCGTTTTTGTATTCTATTGTAAGATATTTATTGCCATTTTGATCGTAAAAAGACCAAATACCATCCCGTTTACCGAATAGATAGTTACCTGTAATCATTTTTTTTCCATCAGGATAATAAATTGTATAACTACCATTTAACAAACCATTTTCATAATAAACTTCAGATTTTAATGTAACATCGTCATAAAAAGTCAACCATTTACCGCTTTTTAGATCATTGAGATACTGACCTTTCTCTGTAAAATTATTAAGAGATAAAAACCAAGGACCGTTTAATAACCCATCTTCATAGTTTGCTTCTTTTATTAAATTACCATCACAATCATATTCTCTAAGAAGCCCTTCTTCCTTTCCGTTAATATATGAAATTTCTTTTAAGATATTTCCATTGGTGCAATAACTCAACCATTTACCATTTAGCAAGTCACGTTTGTATTCTCCTTTTTCCTGAATTGAACCATCTGGATAATAGTATTCCCAAATACCTTCTTTTAAATCATTATAGAATTCACCTCTTGAATACAGCTTACCATCTGTATAATAAAATTTCCATAATCCAAACTTTCGACCATTAGAATCGAGCATACCTTCTGATAAAAGGATACCTTTTTCTGAAAATATTTTGGTACCTATATAATTTCCTTTTTCATCATAAAAAGAATGTTTACCAATCGGAATAGAATCTTCAAAAAACAATCCTTCCTGTTTAATTAAAAAAGTACCTTCATGATATCGCCTCAATAAATTTACTTTAGCATTGTTTGAATTATCATATAACGAGTCATTAATCCATATTTCGATTTTTATGATTTCTCCGTTAGGACTAAAAAATTTGAATTGACCATTTTTTTTACCATTTTTATAAAATCCTTCAATCTTTTTTTTATAATCAGGGTAAAAGTCCATATATATACCTTCTAGTAATCCAAGGTTATTTTTTCTATTAACAGGTAATTTTTTTAGTAAAATTCCATCTTTATAGGAAAAAACGGAAATTATAGTACCTAGAGTATCTAATTCATAAGCATCATCATTTTCTAACCCATTAACATATTGATAGATAAATGTCTTATAACCGTTTTTGAATAAAACCCTCATACCACTCAATAAATTATTCATATAAAACGAAGAATCGATTACTTGATCGTTTTCAAACACTAATGAGGGTCCATGTTTGATTCCATTAGAATAATTTATTGTCGAACGAAGATTACCGAGTGAATCATAAAAATACCACGTTCCATCTAATAGGTAGTTTATACGATTTCCCTCACTTTTCTTAATTCCATTTTCGTAATAATTGATCCAAAATCCATCTGGCATATTGTTTCTAAGAAAACCTTTGCTTGCTATTGCTCCACTTTGATAATACAAAATAACTGGAACAAGAGTGTCATTGTTTTGTCCATTTAACAACTTACAATTAACTAGTATTAATAAGGAAAAAAGGAAATTCTTTTTTTTGGTGGTTATTATTATTAGATTGTTAATTCTGTGTAAAAAAAATATTGCCAAAGCTTTGAAATTTCGGTTATCAAATATAAATAAAAGAAAATTAACAGTTGTGATATTGAAAATATTGTGATTATCAAGGCTATATTAAAGATATTAACATTGGTTAGTCTTTCAGTTAACCGCATGCTATGAATATTTTTTTTAAATATCTTGTTGAATATCTCAATCTAGAAGTAACAGCTTATTTTAATAATTCATAAAAACAACAGTTTGCTCTATTGCTTAATTTGTTTTATTACTTAAAACACGCATTCAAACAAATTTTTTTTCTAAAAGTTACTCAGAGTTATCAACATGCTATCTTTGTATAAACTAACAAGCTCGTGAAACTCGCCATAGCCTCTGATCACGCTGGCTTCGAATTGAAAGAATTTCTAAAGAATACTTTAGATCAATATGAGATAATTGACGTTGGCTGTTTTAGTTCTGAAAGCGTTGATTATCCTGATTACGGTCATCGGCTTGCTGAGCTTATAGAAAAGGGTGAAGTTTCATACGGTATTGCCATTTGTGGAAGTGGCAATGGTATCAATATGACAGTAAATAAACATCCGGGTATAAGAGGTGCCCTGTGCTGGGATGTAGAAATTGCTCGACTGGCCAGGGCTCATAACAATGCCAACATTATTTCATTACCCGCGCGATTTATATCCAAAGAAAACGCTCTCAACTTTGTTCGTATTTTTTTAGAAACTCCTTTTGAAGGGGGAAGGCACTCAAACAGAATTAAGAAAATACCTTGTTTCTAATTAGGTCTTTTGAGCCTTCTGAAGGATATTTAAAATGAGTTCAGACTTAATGAAAGGTTTAATCGCTTGTAAATCTACTTCAAAATCAACAATTCCTTCTGAATAAGGTGAGATCTCATATGGGTTGTAGAAAAATTTAATTTTTGTATCAGTTATTGTAAAATTGTTAGGGATAAAAAATTCATTATCTGCTATAAAATAAATAGTGTTTTCATACGATAGATTATCACCTATTCCCTTAGCTTTTCTGAAGTATTTTTCACAGATTTTCACCAAATTTTCGTTTACGACTAAAATACTGTCAAGCGTCAAGCGATTTCCATTAAACAGGTTATAGTTCAAAATTTTAGAAAGTTCTAAGCCATGTGCCCCACCTCTGAAAGTATATGAATACATATCAATACTGAGCAATCCATTTTTGTTGTAAAGAACATTAAGTGTATAGGTCGTTTCCCAAGGTAAATCATAGTCTGGGAATTCTTTTAATAAATTTCTGTATTCTTCTGTTAAAATATCAATTAATTCGTCCAAATTTTTCGCAGTTGATGTTTCGTCTCCTTCGAGATAAAGAATTTCTTTTTCAATGTCTAATTCAATGTTTACAGCTACCTTATCGCTTACCCCCGATTTAATGTCTAGAGTTTGTATTTTCACCGACATGCAAGGACCTAAATCTGAAGAACAATCACCAATTTGCTTATGTCGATTTTTAATGGAATATTGGATGGAATCAATATTTTGATTAGAAAATCCAGACGAACCGTCTTCGTATTGACATGAAACAATGTTAATGATCGTTGCAATAAAAAGAAATGGAATGAGTAATCTCATTTGTTTCGCTATTTAATTGCTAAAGTACACAAATAGTGAATATATGTATAATTTTTCCGTATTATTCTTCAGCTAAAATAGCTTCTTTAAGAATTTCAGCTCCAATTGTGACAATTGGATAGCCCGATATCTGATCAGAATCGATGATAAAGTTTGAAGAATTTCTCTTAATTACTTGTACAGGTATAAGTTTAAAAGTGGAATTGCTCGTTTGAATGAAAATGTACTCTTTATCATCAAATATAAACAAACTATTTCGAGGAATCAAATAGCCTGATAAAGAGTCAGAAAATGCAAAAGCTGAGACCGATTCACCGACGATTAAATTTTGCGATTTTTCCTTTGGATGACAATGTATAACTATCGATTTTGTTTCGTTTTCAACAAACGAAGAAATGTTGATCACTTCCGCTTCTCTCAAGGTGTTGTCAGATATGGTTTTAAAATAAATAGTATGAATGTTTTTTAAAGATGAATAGGTAGATGGACTTACAAAAACTTCAATATGCAAGTGTTCGCTATTTTGAATTGTAAATAAAAGAGTATTTGATTCAATGTAAGAACCTTGATTGATTAAAACACTTGACACCACTCCATTGCTCGGTGAAAGAAGTACAACATCTGAATAGAGAGAGCCGTTTAGAATGTTTTTAGCATTAAAACCAAGAGAGGTTATCAATTTTTCTTGTGATTTAAATACTGCTAATGATTGAAAATATGCATTTTTAGCCATCTCAAGAGTTCTAATAGATGTGGCAGAGTCTCTGAGTAAAAGTTTTTGTCTTTCGTATTCTAAAGAATCTGTTCTTAATTGTATGTAATCACTTAAAAACTTCTGTTGAATAGTTAAGATTTCTGGGTGTTTTATTCTACATAGAATATCTCCTTTTTTTACTCTTGATCCTTGATAAACGCGTACATCATCGATATAACCTCTTGTTAAAGAGTAAACAGAAAAAATACTTTGGGGAGGTGCTAATACTATGCCATTTAATAGAATGGTATCGGAGTAAAAATTCCTATTTATTTTACTCGATGTTATAAACTTTAGTTTCGTATCGTCTTCAGAAAATTCAACGATTTCTGGCAGAATATTATTTGTTTCTTTTTGAATTACTTCTTCATTTGAGCAAGAAAGAAGAAGAATAGAGAAAAGTGAAACAAAAATCACACTAGAATTCATCTGATAAAAAATTTAGTTCGTTAAGGAGTAATTGATATTGTAATAAGGTATTTAAGTAATTAATTTCTGTGGCAGTTGAAAGTGAAATACTTTGCAAAAATTCAAAGACAGAAATACTTCCATTTTTAAATTCTGAAAAGGCAGTTGTTCGAATTTTTCGGCTGTATTGTTGCTGGAATTCGGTATATTGCTGCAGTTGATTTTGGATTTCGATCAGAGATATTACCAAGCCTTTGATTTTATTTTTTAGCTCGTTTAGTGAATATTCTGATTGTTTAATGGATTTTACCCATTCAATTTGAGCTTGTTTTATGCGCGCAATAGTTGCGTGGGGAATTAAGGGAATTTGAATGCCAACCATAATTCCTTGAAAACTGCGGATACCATCTAAACTTTGATTAAAATACCCCAATTGTATATCTGGGAAAAATGAACTCTTTTGAATGGATAGATTTGCTCTGGCAATGGCTTGTGATAGTTCTAAATCTCTAATAAAAAAGTCGGAAAGTTTTTGGCCATCAGTAATGTAGCGAATTGAAATAGAAGAATCGGCCACTTCGATTTGAGTTTGTGGATCGAGACCAATAAGCGATTTAAGATCAGCTTCGTTTCGGGAAAGTTGAGCCAAATAGGTTTTATAACGTAAAGAGGTTTCTCTAAACCTGCTTTCGAGTAACATGATGTCGAGAGGTTTTGCTGCACCACTGGTTTTTAGGGCTTCAAGAGAATTTTTAAGTTGTTCATATTGATTGTTTTCAAATTCAAAGAGTTGAAGGGTCCATTTGCTGATGAGCCATTGATACCAGGCGGCTGTGATATCGCGAATAAGAATTTTATTGGCAATCTCAAATCTGTTTATCAATTGTTTTTGGCTTAGAGCTGCTCTTTTGTATAATGCAAGCTGGCGTCCGATTGATTGCAGGTTTTGAAATATTTCTAAATTGTAGTCATTGAATTCGTAATTGATTTGACCATAGGTAAGCATGGCTGATGTTGCCCCTGGATCAAGAGCGATAATTTTTTCGAGTCGAGCTATTTGTATATCAGATTTGGCGTTGAAAATCAAAGGATTGTTTTTTAAGCCCAATTGAATGGCTTCTTCGAGCGTTAGTTTTTTTATTGGATTTTGACTGTAAGCTGAAAAACCAAATAGGAGTAACACAATGGTTATTGGAGTTTTTCCAAGAAAGCTGCCTTTGTCGCCTCTGTTCAGGACATAGTAGGCCGACGGCAGCACAAAAAGCGTAAGGAGCGTCGCTGTAATTAAACCTCCGATTACCACTGTAGCCAGTGGTCGTTGCACTTCTGCTCCGGCAGATGTACTAATGGCCATTGGAAGAAAGCCTAAAGCAGCAACACTACCGGTCATCAGAACGGGCCTCAGACGCGTAGAGCAGGCATCGACGAGAATATTCTTTAAAGGATGGTCTGGATTTTTTCGGTGACGGTCAATGATAACGGACATCAATACCACTCCATTGAGCACCGCTACACCAAAAAGAGCAATAAAACCGATCGCAGCAGAAATGCTGAAGGGCATGCCTCGGAGCAGCAATGCGAATACACCGCCAATAGATGCCATCGGAACTACTGAAAATATCAAAAGTGAGGATTTCAGGCTGTTAAAAGCCATAAACAAGAGCAATAAAATGATCATTAAAACAAGGGGTAACACCAACGTGAGTCTTAGCGTAGCGCGCTGCAGGTTTTCAAATTGCCCGCCGTAATCGAGCAATACACCTGGAGGAAAAACTACAGATTGTTTAACGTGCTTCTCAATGTCGGATACAACTGATTTTATGTCTCTTCCGCGCACATTTATGCCGATTTCTACCTTCCGAAGACCGCGTTCGCGGGAGATTTGTCGGGTGCCGCTGATTTCTTTTTCTATTATTAAGTTGCTGAGCGATAGACTATTTTTATCTGTTTTTACCGGAATGAGGTGTAAAGGCAGATTTGGGGTGGCGCTGTTCATACGCACTACCACATCAAATTTCCGTTCGTTTTCGTAGAGTTCGCTTGCCTTAACCCCAGCTACAAGGCTTTGCACAGCTGTATTTATTTGGTCGATTTGAATGCCCGCAGTGGATGCCATCATGCGGTTGATTTCAAACACACGAATGGGTAAGCCGGTATTTTTCTCCAGTTTTACATCGGCAGCACCCTCAGTAGCTGAGGCAATTTTGTAAATCTCGGCGGCTACCCGATTGAGTACAGCTCGGTCTTCACCCAGCACCTTGATGGTGATATCGGACTTGCTTCCAGAGAGCAGTTCATTGAAACGCAGTTGAATAGGTTGCGAAAATTCTAATTGAATGCCCGGCAAAGTGTTTTCGAGCTTTGACTTCATGGCTTCTACGAGTTCATCTTTTGTTTTAGCGGATACCCAAGTTTTCTTCGGTTTCATGATGATCATGATATCCGCTTCTTCAATAGCCATGGGATCAGTAGGTACTTCCGGAGCACCAATTTTTGACACGACGTGTTTGACTTCGGGAAAATTTTCCAAAAGAGTTTTTTCGACTGCAGTAGTTGTCTGAATCATTTTTTCCAGCGATGAGCCAGGTTCGATGAGTACCTGCAGAGCAAGGTCGCCTTCTTCGAGGCTGGGGATGAATTCGGCACCTCTGTTTAGCAAAATGACTACTGATGTGGCAAAGAGCAGTATAGCAGTTGCTACAGTAGCTTTTGCATGGTGGAGAATTGTGTGTAAATATTTGGTGTAAAAATGCTCTAATCGCTTGTGCAGCCATTCAGAAAGGGGCAAATGCTTGTCATCAGGCTTTAACCACAGGGCACATAGCATGGGCACATATGTGATGGAGAGAACGAAAGACCCTATCAGGGCAAATGATATGGTCAGCACCATGGGTTTAAACATTTTGCCCTCGACACCTTCGAAGGCCAGAACGGGCAATAACACCAGCAAAATGATGGCAATCCCGAAGAAGGCCTTGCTGTAAATGCCTGCAGTGTGGTCAGACAACTCTTTTCTGAATGGAATCTTTGAAGCCAGCAAATGGGGTTTGCGCAATTCGAAGAAGTGTATGACCCCTTCGGTTACGATCACAGCTCCGTCCACGATGATGCCGAAATCAATTGCGCCAAGTGACATAAGATTGGCCGATACTCCTGCCAGCCGCATCATACTGAAAGCAAAGAGCATCGAAAGTGGAATGATGCTGGCTGTAATCAGAGCGGCTTTGATACTTCCCAAAAAAATTACCAACACTACGACTACAATGATGGCGCCTTCGGTCAGATTTTTAATGACGGTGTCGATGGTTCTACCGATCAGCTCAGAGCGGTCGAGAAACGGTTCGATGGATACACCCGGTGGCAGAAGAGTCTGCACCTTTGCCATGCGCTCATGTACGTTATTAAGTACCTTCGACGAACTTTGGTCTTTGAGCATCATAGTAATGCCACCCACTACTTCACCTTTCCCATCCATTGTAGTGGCTCCATAGCGCATGGCATGTCCAGGTCGCACATCGGCCACCTGTGAGACAAGCACCACGGAGTTGCCTCTCAAACCAAGCGGAATGTTCTGAATATCTCGCTCACTGCGTGCGCGGCCATCACTTTTCAGGTACACGGCGTTAGGTCCGGCAGCGACATAACCGCTTCCGGCACTTGCATTGTTGGTGCCGATGGCCTGCACCAGTTCATCAACAGAAAAGTTGTACTGCATCATCATCTCAGGCTTGTAGGCTACTTCGTATTGCTTTACATATCCGCCTAAAGAGGAGATGTCAATCACACCTTCGATGCCAGCTAAGTATTTTTTCACAATCCAATCTTGAATGGTGCGCAGATCGTAGAGGGAGTACTGATGCGTGTAAGCAGGGTCAACTCGCAGCACATATTGGTAAATCTCTCCAAGCCCGGTTGTGATCGGAAGCATTTCGGGTTTACCATATTCAATGGGTATTTCGTCGCTCAGAATGCTGAGCTGCTCACCGATGAGCTGCCGGCAACGCATGATGTCGCGATGCTCTTCGAAGACTACGGTGATCACGCTTAAGCCATACCGCGTGATGCTGCGCAACTCCACTACCCCGGGCAGGTTGGCCATTTTGCGCTCCACTGGGGCGGTGATGAAGTATTCCACCTCTTCAGCCGACAAGGCTGGCGAAAAGGTGACAATCTGCACCTGATTGTTGGTGATGTCAGGTACGGCGTCGAGCGGTAGCTGGAGCATCGACCACACGCCCCACACGGCCAGCAACACTACTCCGGCACTGATCAATATAGGATTGAATATGCTGAAATGAATGATTTTGCGAATCATAATCAGGAAAACCAAAAAATTTTTTGAAAATGGAAAGAGAATCGAAAACCCCGAAGAAAATTTATCCCAATACGGGCGGGCCTCTGAAACAGTGAGCGTCGATTAATGCGTACTGGTGAAGACGCTCGTGTTTGGGTATTGTAATTTTAGAGGAGGAATACAGAACAGAATTTTCTAAAGAAAGCGCTACTGGAGCTGTAATGGGTGCAGCGGCAAATTGAAAAGATTTGTAAGAAGAGTTGTTTTTAAAATTATCTAAATGATTTTCACCAATGTCGAACGAAAATATTTTTTTGAGAAAATCAACTATACCCTCCGGCGTTTCAGATGTAGGTGTTTCAAAGAAGTGATTTTCAGTAGAAAGGGGATGAACGCAGTGCTCGTGGGGCAGCATAGCGTGCAAATGCATCACCAGCATAGCCGCCCAAAGGAGTATATTTCGCACCCATTTCATCACTACAAAGGTAAAGCGAAGAGATTAACGTTCATGATCGGACACGAATATTTTATGCGCTTGGCGCTAAAGGAAGCCGAAGCAGCTTTCAAAAAAGGCGAGATACCCGTAGGAGCCGTAATTGTAAGTGAAGAAGTCATTATTGCAAAAGGGCACAATCAGACCGAAGCGCTGGACGACGTTACGGCTCATGCCGAAATGATTGCCATCACTTCGGCAGCTAACGCCATTGGCAGCAAATACCTTCGCAACTGTACGCTCTATGTGACCCTGGAGCCGTGTGTGATGTGTGCCGGAGCGCTTTATTGGGCACAAATTGGCCGTGTGGTGTACGGTGCTACTGACGAAAAAAGGGGATTCACGCGGGTGGGAAATTTATTGCACCCTAAGACAGAGCTAATTGGTGGTATCCTTCAGGAGGAGGCAGAATCCTTATTACGAGAATTTTTTCGCAAATTAAGATAAAGTCACATAATTGATATGTTTCTCAATTTTGGAACAAAGTCTTTTTTAGGGAATTATTTAGGCGTATTGTGTTTGCTTAAAATGCAGTAAAACAGATAATTAAAAACATCAGAGATATTGGCACTCGTCTTGGCAATTCCAAAATAAACCCCAAAACCCACCAAGATGAAAACCACCACACCTAACTACGTAAAATGGCTTCGAATAGCTTTTCTGGTACTTACAGCCCTTTCACTGCTCGAACTGGCCGGAGCTACTTTTACCGAATTTAGATTTTTGTGGGGATACAGTTTTTTGATTGTTTCAACCTTAATCGTACTGACCTATGCCCTACTCGGCAGGCCGTATTTCCGTATGGATACCACCAGTGATGTGATGGAATTTGAAAATGGCTTTTCCATGTTTGATTTTTTAGACAAGTACCTGATTGTAAAACGCGACAAAGTGCTTCATATGGCTATCGAAGATCGCTTGCTCAAAAGAGTACTCGTCGTGCAATATGAAGAATTGGGCGAGGTACAGGAAATGGAGTTTGAAATCAGCTTTTTGTCTGAAAAACAGGTTATAGAGATTAAAAAGGACATAGAGCGCATCAAGGGAAACAAGGTACTGAGCGACTACAATGCCGTAGTATAAGTCACCGGAAGATTCTGTCCCAAAAGTCATATATTTGTCGAAATTTATGATCATGTATCCCGAAGAACTCATCGCTCCCATGCGTGCCGATCTGGTTAATGCCGGATTTACCGAAACTCGAACAGCCGAAGAAGTTGAAAAATACATAAAGCAAACACCGGGCACTGTACTGGTGATGGTAAACTCGGTGTGTGGCTGCGCAGCTGCCAATGCTCGTCCGGCCGTGAAGTTGGCTGTAAAACATTCGAAAAGGCCTGACCATCTGATCACTGTATTTGCCGGCAACGATGTGGAGGCCGTAAAAAAAGCCCGTGAATACATGCTGCCCTTCCCCCCATCGTCCCCTTCTATTGCTTTGTTTAAGGATGGTATGCTTGTACACATGATTGAGCGACACCACATCGAGGGCAGGCCTGCCGAGTTGATAGCGCAAAATTTAATTTCGGCTTTCGAGGAATATTGTTAAAAATGAAAAATCCCGCTAAGCTGCGGGATTTTTTACTTTCAGTGGCCCCACCAGGAATCGAACCTGGATTTAAAGTTTAGGAAACTTCCGTTCTATCCATTGAACTATGGGGCCTTGATTTGGCTCTGCAAAGGTATTTAATAGGTATCAGTTTTGTCGATACTGTATTGGTTTGAACTCAAATTGCTTGGGTCTGGAATCACAATTCTATTGTCTTTAAGAATGTATTGACTTGTAATAAAAGAGTCTTCAAAATCAAAAGACGACTTTATTAAATCGTAGTAAATCACGACAAATCCTTCGTATAGGGGATTGTTTTTAGAGAAATTGCCAGGCAGTAAGATGACATAATTAGCGGAATTATCATCTTTAGCCTGCTCGATAAGCTGAATATTTCTCAGTTTACAGGTAAAACACTGTTTAGGAGAGATTACAAGAAGGTTTTTATTGGAAGGGATAGAGGACTTCACTTCCAGGTGAAGACCATCGGGCAGAGAGGAATGACAAGCTTGATTAAGAGCGAATAGTATGAGCGTAAAAGCGGATAGTATTTTTTTCATTGTCAATGGTGTAATAATAAATTTTACCATCTTTAGCCTGAAAGAGGAATTGCTCGAACTTTTTGGGTACGGGAATGTAGTAATAAGATTTTTTATCGAGGTTATAAACGAGAAGGACTTTTTTCATGTAGTGTTCCGATTTTTTATCCCAGATGGTATAGTTACGGAGAATGCTATTGGTTTTAGCGTCGTAGGCAAGCCAATTAGCATTATAACCCGGAAAAGACTTATAAAAAATTGGCTCTATTTTTTTAGATGTCATACAATAAATTGTATCTTTTCCATCTATTGCAAAATATACTTTATCATCATTTAAGTCTAAAGATATTGAAAGGTATTCAGTATTTTGCTTTACACGACTATCTATTACAAAAGAATTAAGTAAACTACCTTGATGATCTCTTAAATCTAATATTGAAACTTTCTTTACTTTTAAAGTATCTATTTCTTGAGGTAGTCTTTCAAAAACTATAATATGGTTATTAAAATTTCTGAATCCCCTGGGAAAATAGACTGCATCTAAATGACCGGTGTAATCAATTCTGAACTCAATAGGATTACAATCTTTTACAAATTTTATGTAAATAAATTCTCTAAATGTAAGAGAGTCTTCGATATAGACGATGTAGTTACACGTATCAACATAGGAAATTTCACCAAATTTTCTGTAATCTGTCAATTTTTTTAAATCAACACAGTTTTTAATACTATCTTTTGTATGTAAACAAATGTTTTTCGTTTTTCTATTTAAAATTAAAACTCCGTCATTTGTAATTCCTTGAATTCGTAGATCTTCAAAGAGAAAATTCCCCAGAGTTACTTCAAAATCAAACTCAAAATTTGGTTGTTTTTTTTGAGTTTTGCAAGAAAAAAGAAGTAAAAATGCCAGGATGCTGATGCATCCCGGCAGAGAAATTTTATGAAATAAATTGATCATTATGGAGCTATGCGTTTACTCGTTCAGTAATTGAAGGACGAAGAGCTCTGCACCCGAAGGCGCGAAGAAGCGATAGTATTCTTTGTTGCCATGCTGTTCGGAGGTAACCAGAGCACCTTCAGCGCTAATATAGGAATAAATTTCGGAAAACTCAGGCAGGTCAAATCCGGGGATTTCAGCCAGCAAGCCCGATGCAAACACATTGGCTACTTCGTCGATTGACATTGATGGCAGTTCACCTAACGTAGAGCGCACAGAATTAGAAAGGGCTGTAACTTCCACTTCATCGAAACAATCACCTTTCTCTTTTCTGCACTCACCTGGATCTGGATACCATTTATTCGGCAGAAAGTCAGCCTTAATGGGTTCGGTGATTTGGGCTGTGATATCAGGTTGGCTAAGAGTAGTTTTCAGATTGTCTTTGTTACAGGCCAGCAGACCGAGTGCTGCTACTATGGATGTAAGCAAGATATTTCTCATTTTTATTAATTTTAAAATGTTAGACATTGATTTGCGGTCTTAACTAAGGCCTTAGGATTCAGACTGCTAGGCAAAAAAAAAAAAAAAAGCCTGACAATAAAACAAAATTTTAAAACATAAATAAATGTTAAAAATCAAAAACACATCAGAAATCTCTGCCATCAATATACCGTTCCCACTTTTGGATCAGAGCAGCCATGTCGTGCGGCAGGTCAGAGTCGAAGGTCATACGCTGGCCGGTGATGGGGTGGTCGAAGGAGAGGGTTTTGGCATGTAAGGCATGGCGTGGGCATACTTCCATGCAGTTGTGGATAAATTGGGTGTACTTCTGGTGCTGAGTACCTTTTAGGACGCGATCACCTCCGTATTCCCAGTCGTTGAAGAGCGGATGGCCGATGTGCTTCATGTGCACCCGTATCTGATGGGTACGGCCGGTTTCGAGGCGACACTCTACCAAAGTGACGTAACCAAACCGGCGTAGCACGCGGTAGTGTGTCACAGCGTGCTTACCGATACCGCTCTCGGGCGGAAAGACGTCCATCACCTTGCGGTCTTTTAAGTTGCGACCCACATTGCCGACGATGGTGCCTTCATCCTGATCGAAGTCGCCCCACACGACGGCCTGATAGGTGCGGCCGGTCGTGCGCTCGTAGAATTGGCGCGCCAGATGCATCATGGAAAATTCTGTTAGGGCCACCACCATGATTCCCGAGGTATTCTTGTCGAGGCGGTGTACCAATCCAGGTCTCATGGGGTCGGTAGTGCCCTTGGGCAGATTTTTATTCACATGATAGAGCAGTCCATTGACCAGAGTGCCGGAGCGATTGCCTACACCGGGATGCACGACCAGCCCGGGCTGCTTGTCGATCACTACCAGATGAGGGTCTTCGTAGAGGATGTTTAGAGGGATGTCTTCAGGTATAAGCTCGGTGTCGCGGGGCGGATGCGGCAGAACAACTGTGACGACATCGCCGGCTTTTACCTTGTAGTTAGATTTTACAGGCTTTCCGTTGACTAAAATGTTGCCTGCATCGGCAGCCTGCTGAATTTTTGTACGCGATGAGCCTTCGATGAAGTTGTGGAGAAATTTGTCCACCCGGTAGGGCTTTTGGCCCGGTGTGGCTACAAAGCGGTGGTGTTCGTAGAGTTCTTCGGTCGATTCGTCACCGGCGGGTAGGAGTTCTTCGTCCGAAAGCATTTCTTTTTTAGTGCGCTTTAATGAATTTTTTGATAAGTAGAGTGTTGTCCTGCGTGTCAGTGAAACGAAGAAGGTATAGACCTGCCGGAAGGTCAGATACCGGAATTTCCGTAATGTTTTCGCTTAAAAGAGTGGATTTAACGACCAAACCGGTGGCATTGCATATGTCCACACGTTGGTAAATGGGCTCATTTTGTGCAATAAATAATCGGTCGCTTGCCGGATTGGGGTAAATGGACAGTTCTGTTGCCTTGGGTTTGTTTTCGGAGACAGAGAGGTTAAGCGGTTGGTAACGAAAATACGGTCTAAGCATAAGGCTACCCTGAAAAATGCTTTGATACCAGTTGGCCCCATCGCCAAAAATCAAGAGATGCCTTTGGGGAGAGTGCACATCAAATCCAAGGTTGAGTGGATGAATGGTGCGCTGTTTTACACCGATGAAGACAGGCGTGTTGATGAATAGTGGATTGCTGAGAGAGTAGGGGACAAAGGTTTGGTAAAGCGGTGGATAAACAGGTTTTAACCAATCCGGCGATTCATAGAGCTTAGCACCAGGCACACCTTGATTGTTCTGGTATACTACGATTTTAAAATCGTTTTCTGTAGCATCTATCCCGGCATATACAAAGTTGAGATAAATGCCGGCAAGTGTATCAGGTGCTAAAGGGGTCAGATTGATCAGGGTGATGGCACCGGCCTGATCCACTATGCCAAAGGCTCGCTCCGCTGAGCCGTCGTCATAGGCGTAGTAATTTCGAAACTCCTGAAGATGTCGCACGGTATCATTGCGAAGGATACCGGCATTTGCTCCGGCAAAAAAGCTCTCCACAAGTATCGAAAACTCTCCGGCAGGAGTTCCGGGCAAAGTGATGGGATTTACAAATGGTTGAAGAAATTCGATTTCCGTGTTGTACGGATGCGTATCGTCTAGAGTAGGATTGCCATTGCCGGCTGCGATAAGAATATTGTTGTAAAAAGCTCGGTACTGGGCCAAAACAAGGTTTTGAGTACCTGGAGGCCCATTCTTTCGGTAGTTGTGTGTTACATCGCTGCGCAATTGGTTGTTGTTAAACACCCACCAGGGTATGGCCGAAAAGTTTCCACTCAAAATGGATGGATGAGCTCTGGTAAAGGAAGGATCTGCAATGAGTGTGTCGTTGATGTTTCGATTGGCATCAAGACGCACGTAGTCGAGATGCCACTCGTCGAAAGCTCCGGAGGGTGCTCCGTAACTAATGAAGCGAAAGCGAAAGCCTTTTTGCAGAAACTTAGGGTTATCGATAGGCAGAATGACTTGACGAAACGGTTGAAGCACATTTCCAGAACCCGTAACGCTCCATGCCCAGTACCAGCTGCTATCGGATGGGCTCCAGAAGTAGAGACTCAGGCTGTCGTTGGTTTCGGGTGCTTCTCCTAGGCCACCGGGCTGATAATAAAAAGACAGGAATACATCAGAGCGGTTCTGAAGATTAATGTACCTCGATGTAAGTATATCGCAGGTATCAGTAGTGATACGGGTAGGGTGGTAGGGCTTGCCCTTTTCGTCCAGACCGTCGAAGGTCGCCACCCCAATGGTGATCATTCCTATGCCTTTGGCATTGTTTACCAATACATACTGATCAGCCCAAAAAGTGGGCTCAGGGAAGATGGATGCGTATGAAAAATCGTCGATAATGGGCAATTCGATGGTATCGAGCTGTGTAGTTTTAAAGGCCGGTTTTTCGAGGAGCATGCGCTGAGGCACATTGAGCACTTCTTTAATTTGGGCATATATAGGACCTATTTGGACCATTAAAAAAATCCCACTTGTCAGTAATGCTCTAAAATCCTTCATCTTCCGATACCAAACTGTTAAAATAAGTTAACGAATCAACGGGCATTTTGGTATTATCTGTTGTAAGCCAGATGCTGACCTCGCTGCCGCGCATGATGGTTTTATCGAGTGTGGGCATGGGCTCTTGTCGGTATACAAAGGCTTTGGCTGTATCGGTGCCGTAGTCAAAGGCAATAAAGCCAAGGTTTAGGCCGCGGCTGAGTAAAATGTTTTTGACAGTAGTAAAATTTTTACCCAATAAATACGGCACTTCCATTAACTCGTTATCAAGCCCCAGTCCGACTACCAAGTCGATGATAGAGCCTTTGGGTAGATAGTCGTTAGGGCTAAGCTCACGACCGTTGTGCTGGGCAGCTACGACCATGTCCTTACCGATGTAGGGCACATAGGAAATGCGGCCCAGGCGGAAACCCTTTGACTCCAGGTCGTAAATGGCTCGCCGACGCGAACGCTCTACCAGGTTGGGAACTTTTACCAAGCGCGGCCCTGAGGGGTTGATGGTCAGTTTGATTTCCTTACCGGGTTTCACCTTAGCCCCAGGAGCAGGATATTGACTGATGACGCTTAGGATGGGTTTGTCAGAATAAAATTCCGAAGAGTCGAGCACCACTGATTTTAGACCGATGCGCTCTAACTCACTTTCAGCTTCTGACAGTGAGTATCCTTTTAGCTCGGGCACATCGATTTCGTGCCCATGCATGGTATAGTAGTCTGCCCATTTCAGAAAACCATACACAGCTACTACCACCACCAGCAATAGGATGAGTATTTGATAGAGAAATGTTTTAGAGCCGATAAACCGCAGAAAACTCATTAAAAATTTTTTTGTGTGACAAAGGTATGAAGGTCAATGGCCTTAGATGCCAATGCAACGTCATTCGAACCCACGTGTATCAAATAAATTGTAATATAATATACAGTAAATAGCCCTGAAGCCATCACGCCAGTTGATTTTTTTTCCTTCTGCGAAGGTGCGGCCGTAGTATGAAATGCCCACCTCATAGATGCGAATACCGGGTACCCTTGAAATTTTTGCTGTCACTTCAGGTTCGAAGCCAAAGCGGTCTTCCTTCAGGTGGATTCGCTGAATGATGGAGGTTCGAAAGAGCTTATAGCACGTCTCCATATCGGTGAGGTTCAGATTGGTGAACATATTGCTCAAAAAAGTCAAAAACTTATTGCCGATCGAGTGCCAAAAGAAAAGAATCCTGTGCGGATTGCCGCCCATAAAGCGCGAGCCATACACTACGTCGGCAAATCCATCGACAGCTGGTTTGAGCAAAATGTTGTATTCGGCAGGATCATACTCCAGATCTGCATCCTGAATAATGAGAAACTCGCCTTTGGCCTGTGCAATGCCCGTGCGCAAGGCAGCCCCCTTGCCCCGGTTCACCGGATGTTGAAAGTAGCGAATATTCATCTCCGGATGCTGTGCGATGTAGGCGCGTATTTGTTCATCTGTGTCGTCGGTCGAGCAGTCGTTTACGATAATCACTTCTTTTTGAATGCCATCGATCAGTTCGGCTTTGCGAATTCGGTTGAGTATTTTGTGAATGGTTTTACCTTCATTGTACACGGGCATTACAATCGACAGTAGTCTGAATTCGTCCTTAATTTCAAACATTGAATTTTGATATAAGCCCGCAAAAATACTTGCTTTGTAAAATAAAGATTTTTAACGCTTTCTGAATGGATGTAGCCATAGCTATACTCAACTACAACGGCCTTCGACATTTGCAGCAATTTTTACCTGATATGATTCTGCACAGTTCAGGGCACCGAATTGTGGTGATTGACAATGCATCGACGGATGAATCAGTTCAATGGTTGAAAGCCTATTATCCTGAGGTAGAAATCGTGCCATTGGACTCGAATTACGGCTTCGCAGGTGGCTACAATCGAGGGTTATCGCAGGTAAATGCAGATGTATACCTATTGATCAACAGCGATGTAAAAGTGACCCCAGGCTGGACAAAGCCTTTGATAGAACTTCTCCAAAGCAACTTGCAGATTGCCGCAGTGCAACCAAAGATCAAAGCGCTGTTGCAACCGGACTACTTCGAATATGCAGGTGCAGCCGGAGGATATGTTGATTGGCTGGGTTACCCTTTTTGCAGAGGGCGAATTTTTGAAACATTGGAAAAAGACTGCGGACAGTACGACGATACCCGACAGGTATTTTGGACATCGGGAGCTTGTATGGCCATACGGGCAGAGGCCTTTTGGCAAGCAGGTGGATTTGATGAAGCCTTTTTTGCCCATCAGGAGGAAATAGATCTCTGTTGGCGACTGCAGCGGCTTGGATATGTGCTTTATGTAGAGCCTAAGTCAGTGGTATATCATTTGGGCGGAGGCACACTCGACTATCAATCGCCCCGAAAAACTTTTCTCAACTTTCGAAATAATCTGATGATGCTTGCCAAAAATATGTCGATGGCTCAAGTGCTGGTGGTTATTCCCCTACGCTTACTTCTCGACGGGGTGGCCGGAATTCGGTTTTTAGTAAGTGGAAAATCAGCGCTAACCTGGCAAATCGTGCGAGCGCATTTTTCGTTTTATGGCCATTTCTCTCGTTTAGCGAAAGAAAGAAAAAACTTTCGCGTGAAAAATCCAAAAACCCATTCAGTTAAACTTTTCAGGAAGACAATTCTTGTTGAATATTTTTTAAAGGGGAGGAGGTTTTTTAAAGATTATGGATTATAGTTATAACCAGTACTGCAAATAAAATGGAATTTGACCCATATCATAATAAACAGCCTTTGACTTTTCGGAATTTTGCTTTTCAAATATTTCTTTTTACGTGAGTTTATCCATAGAAACCATAATCAAATACGAAAGGCCCTTACCTCGTTACACTTCCTATCCCACTGTGCCTTTTTGGGATGCAGAGCATTTCGATGCCGAGAAGGCATTAGGTGTGCTACGACAAAGCATGCTTACTAAACCTGATGTAAGCATCTACATACACCTGCCCTATTGCGAAAGTCTATGTACCTTCTGTGGGTGCAACCGTAGAATTACGAAAAATCACACCGTCGAACAGCCATACATCGATGCTATACTCGAAGAATGGCGCCTCTATCAACTGCAAATGCCTCAACCACCCGTGATCACGCATATTCACCTCGGCGGTGGTACGCCCACTTTTTTTTCACCCTCTGAATTGAAAAGACTGATTGATGGAATTGTGGGAAGGCACAAATTATCACCCATTTATGAGTTTAGCATTGAGGTTCATCCAAACACGTGTACCTATGAGCATATCGATGTATTGGCCGATATAGGTTTTCGAAGGATTTCCGTGGGTATTCAGGATTTTGACCCCCGGGTACAATATATCATCAATCGAAATCAAACATTTGAAAAAACCCGTGATATTATCGAGTATGCTCGTTTTAAGGGTTTTGCAGGCGTGAATGTGGATCTCGTTTACGGATTGCCCCTGCAGACGGTAGAAAGTATCAAACATACTACAGAAAAAATAGCTGAGCTTATGCCTGATCGCATTGCATACTATGCTTATGCACACGTTCCGTGGAAGAGCAAGGCTCAGCGAAGATATACGGAAGCTGATCTACCCTCAGCCCGGGAAAAGATCCAAATGTTTCTTTCGGCACGCGAAAGGCTTAAAAAACTTGGATACGAGCAAATTGCCATGGATCACTTTGCTCTGCCAAATGATTCGATGACGAAAGCTTGGCACAGCAAAAGTCTGCACAGAAACTTTATGGGCTATACGACAGACTCTACACCGTTGTTAATTGGTCTAGGAGCCTCCTCAATCAGCGATTTTAATGGAAACTTTGCCCAAAACTACAAGGAAGTTGAGAAGTATCTTGGTGAAGTAAAAGCAGGAAAATTACCGATCGAGCGAGGGCATCTTTCCTCTGAAATGGATAAACTCATCGCAGATTACATTATGCAAGTGATGTGTACTGGTATGGTAAAAATCCCCACTGATGCGTTATCCAAGGAACATTTGGAATTTATCGCAAACCAACTACAGAATTTTATTGAAGATGGAATTCTCACTTGGGAAGGCGAATCTCTACAAGTAACAGAGCTTGGTCAACTATTGCTGAGAAATATAGCTGCAGTTTTTGATACGTATTTGTTTTACAAAGGGTTAAAGGAAAATATGTTCAGCAAAAGTGTGTAAAACAGCGTTTACCACTTTTTGTATATAACTCCTGAGCTGTGGTCGCTCATGGCTCCGGTCACAGAGCTCAGCACATTTACCCGATCATGCCAGCGCAAATATCCCATCAATGCAAAAATGATAGCCTCTTTAAATTCGACTGTCGCTTGATCGGGAACAATAATTTCAGCATTTGTGTTTTGCTTCAGTTTTTCAATGAGTGTAGGATGATATGCACCACCGCCTGTTACGAGCACTTTACCCGACTTAGGCATGTCGCTTGAAATGCGCTGCACAATGTGTTCTAGAGCTGTATGCATTAAGTCGCGAGGGTCAAATGCGGGCTCATATATTTGATCGAGAAATACGGATTCTATCCATTCGCGACCAAGTGATTTAGGAGGAGGTTTTTTGTAATAATCGATATTCTCCCACTGTCGAAATAGGTCAGAAATAAATTTACCCTTTGATGAGTACTTTCCATCGCGGTCCATGCAATCGCCAAGCCGCTCTGCCCATCTATTCAGAACAAAGTTTACAGGGCAAATGTCCCAAGCTCTTCGTTTTCCATTAATTTTCAAACTAATGTTTGCAAATCCTCCCAGATTCAAACACGCATCGAACTCGCCAAAGAGCAATTCATCGCCAATAGGTACTAAAGGAGCCCCTTGCCCACCCAGAGCCACATCTTGACTTCTGAAGTCGCAAACCACATGAAAGCCAGTCAGTGCCATGATAGTAGCTCCATGTCCTAACTGAAGGGTAAGCCCCGTATCAGGCTCATGAAAAATGGTGTGACCATGCGAGCTTATTAAAATATTGTTTATGGTCTCACTTGGATATCCATAAACTGCTTTTTTAAAAGTTTCGCTCTCTATAAAGCGAAGGATCTGGAAGGCGATGTATCGGCCGTAGTGCACATTCATACTACAGAGATATAAGCCACCTTTGGTATGTAGTTGGCTAAGTTCTTCTTTCCACTCTCTGTCGTATTCCAAAGTAGTGGCCGCCAAAAGCTTGTATCTAACCGGGTTAAATCCGTCAAATTCACAGAGTGCCAGATCAATTCCATCCAAGGAAGTACCTGACATTACACCGATTACAAGCATGTAAGATTAAAATGAGCCGTAAAAGTACCTATTCGAGCTGAATGAGTAATGAAAATAAAGCAAAAAGAAATGTCTCAACGATTTTGAGACAGTTAAAAAGAAAGCTGTACATCACTAGCTCTGGTGAAAGATGCACAGCTGATCGCTAATATCAAAAAAAAAAAAAAAAAAACTTCAAAATTATCGCTCTCCAGCCTTTTCGTGCTTACGCATTTCGGTAAGCCAATATATGAATGCTGCAAAACCAATAAAAAGAAGCAAATAGTTTGGGATGTTTCCTAAAACGGGAAGGATTTGAAACGTCCATTCAAAAAAATCGGCCAATGCGTAAGCTATCTTTGATACCATACCCTTTATTTTGCCGCAAAAATAAGTACCCATTGGTAGGTATCAGTAAATATTTTGAAAAAAAGACAGCCAACAAAGCAATTGTATTGATTGTTTTTGAGCTGCTTTTTTCATTTACAGTGTTTGTTGTTCACAAATATTTGAGAAACAATCTTTCGCCATCAGTGGCTGATCTGATCGTTTTCTTCTTAATAAATTCACTCTTAATTTTTATTGTTAATTTTGTATTTGAGAGGACAGAATTAAACAGAAGTAATTTTTATTATCTTCCTATCCTTTTTGCGTTAAATACATATGTTTTTTTTAAAAGTTATACCATCCATTTTCTTTTATTTGAACTATTCTTTATACTCGTTATGTTTTTTATTGTTAAATCGCAAAATATAGAAAATATACGCATGGATATTTTTCATTTTTCATTGGTTTTGGCAATTTTGATTTTTATATTTCCATCGAGCATTTTTTTAATTCTACCTATGATATTTCTATTGTTGTTTTTTTCAGTTTTACAAGTATTAAATATTGTAACATTTTTGCTCTCCATTCTCTTGTCCTTTTTTTTTCTTTACAGCAATTTTTATTTCATCAAAATATTGTGGAAAGTAGATTTTTTATCCAACTTGTTCACCTATTTTGAAAAAGATCTTTTTTACTTTCAAATCAGTCAAAGTACAATTGTATTACTTGCATTTTTTTTGATTGGATTATACGAAGTTCCCCAGGCTTTGCGAAAGACTAATCTCTTCCGAAAAAACTTTTTGTACTTCTCATTGAATCTAATTCTATTTGATGTAGTTTTTGCTATTTTATTAAAAAACTATGTCCCGAGCTTTTCATTGATTTTACTGTCATACTTATTTGGAAATTTTATTCGATTTAGGGCAAAATATTATGTTCGAGAAATCTTTTTCACTGGAGTAATACTTTCGTTAATTGTTCTTTTACTAATTTAAAAACATAAAGTATGGCGATTTACAAATTTGGAGAATTTATTCCTGTAATTCATCCCTCTGCGTATATACATCCACAAGCTACGGTCATTGGGGATGTAATCATCGGAAAGGATGTATATGTAGGTCCCGGTGCCCGAATTCGAGGTGATTGGGGTCGAATTGTTTTAAAAGATGGTTGCAACGTGCAAGAAAACTGCGTAATACATATGTTTCCGGGTGTCACGGTCATACTCGAAGAGATGGCACACATAGGCCATGGAGCGATGATTCACGGGGCTCACATTGGCAGAAATGTGTTGGTGGGCATGAATGCTGTTGTAATGGATGAGGTGTACATCGGAGATGAGAGCATCATCGGCGCAATGTCGTTTGTGCCTCAAGGAATGAAAATACCCGAAAGAAGTTTGGCAGTAGGCAATCCAGCTCAAGTCATCAAAAAGATTACAGACGACATGATTGCCTGGAAGACGAAAGGAACAGAGCTCTATATGAAATTACCCGCCCAAATGCATGCCTCTTGTGTAGAGATACAACCACTTACAGAAATAGAGCCTGATAGGCCGGAACATCCTACTGACTATTTTCCACTTCGCAAGTAAGGAGAGCATTTAATTTGCCAATTTGGCGTAAATCATTTGCTTAACTTTACGATAAGAGTCAGAGGCTCGATATTTGTTGCAGAACCGAAGTTATTTTATTAAAAATGATACAGAAACTCCTGGTCAAACTGTTTGGAAGCAAAAACGAAAGAGACCTGAAGGAAATAGAACCTTATGTTAAGAAAATCAACGAGATATATCTTGGTTTAAAGTCCATATCAAATGACGAGCTCAGGGCTAAGACACTTGAATTCAAATCTAAAATAGCTGCAGCTACACAGAGCATTACTTCTCAAATAGCTGAAAAAAGAGGTGCTGCTGATGCTACAGATGATGTAGATGAAAAGGAGAAGTTGTTTTCAGAAATCGAAAAGCTCGAAAAACAAGAGCTTGAAGTCATCGAGAAAGTCCTTCTCGAACTGCTGCCCGAAGCATTTGCCGTAGTGCGCGAAACTGCTCGTCGCTTTGATGAAAATGAATACATAGAAGTAACTGCTACTGATTTTGATCGTGCTTTGGCTGCCCGCAAGTCGAATGTACAAATTATGGAGCCCAATGCTCGATGGTTGAGCACATGGCTGGTAGCAGGTCATCCGGTGCGATGGGATATGGTGCATTACGATGTTCAGCTCATAGGTGGCGTTGTATTACACAAAGGAAAAATTGCTGAAATGGCAACAGGAGAAGGTAAAACGCTCGTGGCAACGCTCCCTGTCTATCTGAATGCTTTGGCCGGTAAAGGCGTACATGTAGTGACTGTAAACGATTACCTGGCAAAGCGCGATGCCGATTGGATGGGCCCCATCTACGAGTTTCATGGCCTATCAGTAGGCTGTATCGACAAAACCCAGCCAAACTCACCCGAGCGGAAAGCAGCCTATCAGAGCGATATCACCTTCGGAACTAATTCAGAATTTGGCTTCGACTACTTGCGTGACAATATGGCACGCAGTGTAGATGAAATTGTACAGCGCAAGCATCACTACGCCATAGTTGACGAGGTTGACTCTGTGCTCATCGACGATGCGCGTACTCCACTTATCATTTCTGGACCTACTGGAAAAAACAACCTCAAAGACTTCGAAGAGCTAAAACCCTATGTAGCAAAGTTAGTTGAGGAACAACGAAAAATTGTAACTGCTGAGCTCAACGAAGCAAAGAAACTCATCGCAGCCGGTGACACCAAAAATGGTGGATTTCACCTGTTAAGAGCTCACAGGGGCTTGCCAAAATTCAAGCCATTAATCAAATATCTCAGTGAAGAAGGCATTAAGACCATCTTACAAAAAACAGAAAACTTTTACCTTCAAGAGCAGGGCAAGGAAATGCCCAAAGTAGATGCCGAGTTGCTCTTTACCATTGAAGAAAAAAACAACCAAATCGACCTTACTGAAAAAGGAATTGAATTCCTTTCGAAAGATACCTCTCCCGACTTCTTCGTACTGCCCGATATAGGCGCAGCCGTAGCTGAAATTGAAAAGGCTAATCTCACCCCTGAGGAAAAAATTGCCCGTAAAGATCAGTTGATGCGCGATTTTGCCATTCGCAGTGAGCGCATTCACATCATGAACCAGCTCGTTCGTGCCTACACCATGTTTGAAAAAGACGTTGAGTACGTGGTGATGGACAACAAGGTGAAAATCGTAGATGAGCAGACTGGTCGTATTATGGAGGGCAGGCGATATTCCGATGGCTTACACCAAGCCCTCGAAGCCAAAGAAGGCGTAAAAATTGAAGCTTCCACCCAAACCTACGCTACCATTACCCTCCAAAACTACTTCCGCATGTACCACAAGCTGGCAGGTATGACCGGCACAGCTGAAACCGAGGCAGCCGAGTTTTGGGAAATTTACAAACTCGATGTGGTGGTTATTCCAACCAATAAACCCGTACAGCGCATCGATAAAGACGACTTGGTGTACAAGACTAAACGCGAAAAGTTTAATGCTGTTATTGAAGAAATTGTAAACCTTGTAAATCAAAACAGACCCGTACTGGTAGGTACTACCAATGTAGAAACCTCGGAGCTGCTCAGCCGAATGCTCTCGATTCGAAAAATTAAACACAATGTGCTCAATGCCAAACTACACCAAAAAGAAGCGGAAATCGTAGCCGAAGCAGGACGTCCCGGCACCGTTACCATAGCTACCAATATGGCTGGTAGGGGTACCGATATAAAACTAACTCCCGAAAGCCGTGCAGCCGGAGGCTTAGCTATATTGGGTACCGAACGGCATGACTCTCGCCGTGTCGATCGCCAGCTTAGAGGTCGTGCAGGACGCCAGGGCGATCCGGGTTCTTCCCAATTCTTCCTTTCGCTCGAAGACAACTTGATGCGCCTCTTTGGATCCGAGCGTCTGGCATCAATCATGGATAAGCTCGGCCATAAAGAGGGCGACATCATTCAGCATCCGATGGTGACTAAATCCATTGAGCGCGCTCAGAAGAAGGTTGAAGAAAACAACTTTGGTATTCGTAAGCGACTGCTGGAGTACGACGATGTAATGAACAAGCAGCGCGAAGTGATCTATCGCTGGCGTCGGAACGCGCTCTACGGTGAAAAGTTGGCCATCGACCTTGCCGATGCCATCTATCAAACTTGTGCCAGCACTGTTGAGTCGTACAAAGACGCAAAAGACTACGAAGCTTTTCGCGTCGAATTGGCTAGATATTTTGGCACTGATGCACCCTTCTCAAAAGATGACTTCGAGAAAAAAGACGCCGAAACACTCATCGCCATGCTTTATACTTCGGTTATGGACCACTACCACAAAAAGTCAGAAGCCATAGCCGAGCGAGCATGGCCTGCCATCAAAAACGTGTATGAAACCCACGGTGCGCAGTTTCAGAACATTCTGATTCCATTTACTGACGGTCATAAAGGCATTCAGATCGCTGCTGATTTAAAAAAGGCATACGAAACCAAGTGTAGGTCAGTGATTCGAGATTTTGAAAAATCTGTTACACTAACCCTTATCGATGAAGCATGGAAAGATCACTTGCGCGATATGGACGACCTACGTCAGGCAGTGCAAGGCGCTGTGTATGAGCAAAAAGATCCCCTGTTGATTTACAAATTTGAATCGTTTGAGCTCTTCAAGCGCATGAAGGAAAATCTCAACAGAGACTTGGTTTCCTTCTTGATGCATGCCTACATACCCATGGAAAATCAGCAACCTGTAAGTGCTCCCGCACCAGCTCGCCAAGTTCGCACCCGCCAAGAAGCGCTTGTCACTTCAGGACCCGGTTCATCTTCATCTGATGAATCTGTGAGGAGCGCCCCAAGGCCTATTGTGAGTGACAAAAAATACGGCCGAAACGACCACGTCGTGATCCAAAACCTTACAACAGGCGAGAAGAAGAAACTCAAATACAAGCAGGCAATCCCCCTACTGCAATCAGGGGCTTGGGTAATTGTTGACTAATCAACTTATCCGAGAAAAGCTCTTAATTCATCAGGGTCTGTTGCTGTCATCAGGCCCTGAATTTTTTTTTGTTCAACAATGTTTACTAAAAGGTTTAAATGTTCGGGATTCTTTAAAAAATCAAAAGACTCTCTTTTCAGAATCAATGTAGCTGTAGAATGAGTTTTTAAAAAATTTTTGTACGCTTCAGATAGCTTCTCGAGATATTCAGGTTCGATTTTTTTTTCGAACCATCGACCTCTTTGTTGAATGTTTTTTAAAAGTGTATTTGTTTCAGCGCTTAAGAAAATCAACAAGTCCGGCTTGCGAATTTTTTTAAACAACATATCAAAAAAGTGTTCATACAAAAAATACTCTTTTTCCGATAGATTAACCGAAGCAAAAAGTTTTGATTTGAAAGGATGATAATCTGAAACAAAAACAGGCTGAAATAAATCAATTTCGATCAGCAAATCGTGCAACTGCTGATAGCGCTCTGCCATAAAAGCCATTTCAACCGTAAAAGCCCAACGCTCGGGATTAGAGTAAAATTCGTTTAAAAACGGATTGTCAGCAAATTGTTCTAAAATCACTCGAGCATCAAGGGCCCTGGCTAAGAGCGTGGCTAACGTAGTTTTTCCAGCACCAATATTTCCTTCAATTGCGATGTAATAGGGTTCTTTCATGCAACTTTGATTACCATAGAGGTATCGCTACATTCTTCCAACAGTTGTAAGCAAGATTTTTTTAATAAAGGATGCAGCCAATCAGGTGTAAGCTCACTTACAGGTATAAGCGTAAATTTCCGCAAATGCATACGAGGATGAGGTATTTGTACTAATTCCGAATGTTCAACCTCTTCAAAAGCGTGCACAATATCTAAATCCAATGTTCGAGAAGTGTATTGTCCCTTCAGTGAGCGAAGTCGTCCGCACTGAGATTCAACAGAAAGTAAGATAGACATCAACATGCCTGCATTATGTCTTGTTTTAATTTCGATGGCTTGGTTCAAAAATTCAGCTCCCATCATTTGCCAAGGTTCTGTGGCGTAGAGCGATGATTCTTTAAGAATTTCAATACCGTGTTGTATCAAAAGCGCTTTTGCCTCCCTGAAAGTTTCTTTCACATCGCCTACATTTCCACCAAGCAGTAGTATGTATTTTTTACCTTCGTTCATTCTAATAGGTGTACAGTTCAGTCACAAGTGATTGTATCATTGCAAACTAAACACACAATCTGTCTATGAAAACATTTTTTAAAATGCTAATTGCCAGCATTCTTGGTGGCGCAATATTGATTTTCCTAATCGTTTTTACCCTCATTGGCATTGGAATGGCCGGTCAGAAAGAGTTTGAACTGAAAGAAAATGCTGTACTTTTTCTTGATTTAAATTACCCCATCAATGAGCGGGAATCAAAAAATCCTTTTGAAAACTTTGATCCTATCAGAGGCCAGTCACAAAAAACGGTAGGTCTTTATGAAATTGTAAAAGCAATAAAGGAAGCCGAAGAAAACGAAAAGATTGCCGGTATCTATATCAATGCCGGAAGTGTGGTGGCAGGTATGGGCACATTAAAAGAAATAAGAGATGCACTGGTAAAATTTAAGAAATCCGGTAAGTTTATCATTGCCTTTGACGAAAACTTGTCGCAGCGCGGTTACTACTTAAGTAGTGTGGCCGACAGTATATATGTACCCGAAGAAGGAATTGTTGAATTCGGAGGTCTTTCCACTGCTGTGCCCTTTTACCGAAAGTTTTTAGAGAATGTGGGTATTAAAGCAGAGGTAGTTCGCGGCAGTAACAACAAGTTTAAATCGGCCGTTGAGCCCTTTCTTGAATATCAAATTAGCGAGGCAAACCGAGAACAAATCTCTACATTTCAAAATTCTATCTGGTCAGTACTTCGTGCTGATATAGCTACCTCTCGAAACATTTCTCCAGAGAAGCTCGACGAAATAGCCAACACTCGTGAAGCCACCATGCCACAAAGAGCTGCTGAGCTTGGCTTGATCACGCGCACAGCTTATTTAGATGAAGTAAGGGATGTATTAGTTTCCTTAACAAATAAGGAAAAATTCGAAGATGTACAATTGGCATCAGCTTCCCAAGTAGCATCTTTAAAAAAATCTTCGAAAGACAAAACAAAATCGAGCAGAGACCGCATAGCTATCGTTTTTGCTCAAGGCGAGATAGGCAGTGGAGAGGGCAGCGATACAGAAATAGGAAGCGATCGCATAGCTGAGGCCATTCGCAAGGCGCATGAAGATGAAAAAGTAAAAGCCATCGTCATGCGCGTGAATAGTCCTGGGGGGGCTGTTTTGGCCAGCGACATTATTTTAAGAGAAGTCATTCGAGCTAAAGAGAAGAAACCCTTCATTGTCTCATTTGGTGATTTGGCTGCTTCGGGTGGATACTACATTTCTTGTATGGCTGATACCATTGTAGCCCAACCCACTACTATTACTGGATCTATTGGAGTATTCGGTTTGTTCTTCAGCGCTCAAGATCTGTTAAATAACAAACTCGGAATACGCTTCGATGTGGTAAAAACACACGAATATGCTGATTTTGGAGCTATTGACCGTCCTTTGCGCGAGAGCGAGCGGCAATACTTACAGCGATATATCGATAAGTTTTACGGAGGATTCTTGAAGAAGGTAGCTACCGGTCGTAGCCTCGATTCTCTTTACGTTGATAGCATAGGGCAGGGGAGAGTCTGGACCGGCGAGTGGGGTCTGAAGCTCGGGCTTGTTGATGTATTGGGTGGATTGCAGGATGCTATCGACATCGCTGCGAAAAAAGCTGGACTTGAAACATATAAAATTGTAACTTACCCCGAGCCAGAAGATCCAATTACAGCAATTTTGAAGCAATTAGGCCTCGATCCTCAGTCGAAGATCAAAAAACAACTTGGAATGTTTTATCCTTATTATGAAAAAATAAAAAATCTCTACAAACAACAGGGACTTTTAATGCGTATGGAGTACGACCTCCTTATTCAGTAGTAAGTTGAACTCAGCATCCGAAATATCAAACATGGCGCGGAGAGATTTTATGTTGCTCTCCGCCCTTTTTATTAGCGCTCTTATCACTTGTAATCTTATTGCCAATAAGTTTATTACGATTGATTTGGGCTTTAAACAGTTTGTAATTTCTGCTGGTGTATTGCCATATCCCATTACTTTTTTGATCACAGATATTCTTTCAGAAATATATGGAAAGAAGAAAACGCAGGAAGTAGTGGTGGTAGGTTTTGCTGCGGCCATTTTTACATTACTTATCCTAGCTTTGGGAGCATGGTTCGATGCCATACCCAATTCTGTAGTCTCCGATGAGGTTTACAATCAGGTTTTTAAAAATTCCTGGAGACTCATAGGTGCATCGATGGCTGCCTACATAGTAGCACAGCTGGTAGATGTAAAACTCTTTCATTTTTGGAAGAGACTCACTCAAGGTCGAATGCTCTGGGTGAGAAATAACTTTTCAACCATTTTTTCACAGTTGGTAGATACCATTATGGTTGTTTCCATCATTTTCATCGGCAGAGAAGATTTTTCAACTATTACACAATACATAATCGACGGATGGTTATTTAAGGTAATCATTGCTGCATTAGATACGCCATTTTTCTATGCAGCTGTATTTTGGTATCGAAATAAATACGCTATTTCCGATTCCAATCAGGAAGTAGATTTTTAGTTATAGATGAGTGAATTAAGGAATTCCATCTTACTATTTATCTTTCAAATAAGTTTAATTCTTCTCAAAATTCCCTACCTATTAATAGGATTTGGACCTGAGGAAGATGCCTGGGGGCACGTGTACAACATTATTGAGATGTATGAGCAAGGCCATTATATCATATCGCGTTTGCCAGGTCATCCGGCATATGAAGCTCTTATGTTTTTGCTCTTTCCGTTGATAAAAAAACCTTTTGTCATTAATCTATTTAGTGCTTTTGCTGCTGCCTTTGCCATTAATGAGTTTTATAAGTTGCTAAAGCTTGTTGGTGCTAAAGACGAATTGTTCTGGACATTGGCTTTTGGCTTAATGCCAGCTTTTTTTCTCGGTAGTACCTATGCTATTGACTACGCCTTTTCTATCTGGTGGATGTTGCGTTCCACCAGATTACTTTTTCAGGGCAGATTTGTGGAATCAGGTTTTTCACTTGGCGTAGCTACGGCTTTTCGAATTACTTCCTTCGCCTTAGTGTTGCCAGCCATCTTGTATTTTTTGAAAAATAAATCTGCCGCGAAAAATTATTTTTCTTTTTTATTCACAGCTTCATTTGTAGCCACTCTGTTTTATGCACTGATCATCTACTCGTACGGTATTGACTTTTTTGATTATCACAAACCTCCTAGTTCCGGATTTTTAAAAGCGTTTTACAAGCTTCTTCCCGGTGCACTTGGTTTATTGGGCACTCTTGGTTTTATGGCGATTTTATCAATTGTCTTTTTTCGAAGTCGCAACGAGTTCGTTCAAAATATCGACCAACCTGTAAACCTGTTCTTTCTTGTTACTTCTCTTTTATTTTTCATCTCCTACGTTCGCCTACCTGAAAAAACGGCTTTTGCTGTTCCGATGTTTGCCTATTTATATCTTTTTCTCGCCCAGATGGATATATACAAAGGCCGTATTTTACTTATAATACTTGTGGTTAGTATTTTCATTTTAGGTTTTCAGTTTATCCATCCATACAGAGGCGGCAATCCTTCATCAATTGCCTTAAGAGGCAATTTAGAGGGACAATCAATTGAGTTAGCCCCTTTTAAAGGTCTGTATTTTAGTGAATTAGAAAAAAGAAAAAACAAAGTAAAATTTGCGGAATGCGCATTTAATACACTTAGGAATTTTCATAATTCAAAGGCCGTTGTAGTATGTGGGTGGTGGTATGCTCAGCTAAAGACGATGGAATGGATCAGTGAACAGGATTTATCGCCCCATCTCGTATACTATCTTTCGCAAGAGGAGTTGGATCGCTTTTTATCAAAGGGATATGAGGTTTATCATTTAGAAGAACTTTCAGCAATAAACGATCGACTAAAAGGCACTTCGTTACAAACTTTTTCAAAACCAATTCAAATCGATTGTCCATGAGTACAGATAAGATTTGTTCAGAAAATGCCCCAAAACCTGTAGGCTTATATCCACATGCTCGGCGGGTAGGAAACTTACTTTTTTTATCAGGTGTTGGTCCGCGAATAGCAGGCTCTAATGCAAATGACTCAGGTATTCCTGGTTTAGTACTCGACCACAATGGAAATTTTAAAGAATTTGACTTCGAGGCTCAGGTGCACAGTGTTTTCCAGAATGTGCGGTCAATACTCGAAGCCAGTGGAAGCCGCTGGGAAAATTTGATTGACGTTACAGTGTTTTTGGTTAACATGAAGCGCGATTTCCACACGTTTAACAGAATTTATGCAGAGTATTTTAAAGAAAATCAACCATGCCGAACTACTGTAGAGGTCAACGCACTACCTACGCCAATTGCTATTGAATTAAAGTGCATAGCCACCATATAAACAAAAGAAGGTGTCCAAAAAGTAAAGGACGCCTTCTTTTTTATTTTGATAAAACCCTTAATTGAAGTAAATTAGAGCCATCATAGACATTTTAAGTGAGGCGAGTAGTCTTTAAACAGCAACCCGGCA
>NZ_BHZE01000021.1 GCF_003851885.1 Thermaurantimonas aggregans
TGCCGGGTTGCTGTTTAAAGACTACTCGCCTCACTTAAAATGTCTATGATGGCTCTAATTTACTTCAATTAAGGGTTTTATCAAAATAAAAAAGAAGGCGTCCTTTACTTTTTGGACACCTTCTTTTCTGCGCTTTTTCAGACTTTAGGCTCCGATGAGGTTTTTATATTCTTCGGCAGAAAGCAATCCGCTCCTATCGGTTGGGTCTTTCAGGCGTACTTTTATCATCCAACCGGCACCGTACGGATCGCTGTTTACCAATTCTGGATTGGAATTGATCTGTTCATTCACCTCGATGATCTCACCTGATACGGGCAAGTAGAGGTCTGAAACGGTTTTTACGGCTTCAACACTGCCAAATACAGATTCGCGTTCGAGCGTCTGACCCTGTGTTTCGATTTCTACGAATACGATATCACCAAGCTCGCTTTGAGCGAAATCAGTGATGCCTACAGTTGCCACGTCACCGTCAAAGCGCACCCATTCATGGTCTTTGGTGTACAAAAGTTCAGAGGGTATATTCATTTTTGTCGTTGATTATTGCGACAAAATTAAACCGATGTCTTTTTTATCACTTCAAGTTTATTCATTTCAAAAAGGAATTTTCACCTATTGACATATTGCCCTCAAGTTATTAACAATTGGTGTGGATTAATTCTGTGTTAAGTTTTAATAAATCCACAACCTTTCACACATCAGAGCGAATTTTCAATAGGTTGTGCAACCTTAGCGATGGTGTATTGTTAAAAATTCAGAGAAAATGTGAAAAACTAACATTTGGTACTACGATTTTTTCTTTTGAGTTTTGAGATCAGCTACCGGAAAACATCTTCACTCTGTTTCAGAAACTTATATAATTAACTGATTGTCAAAATAATAAAAACAAAGGCTATGGCTACAGAACTTGAAAGGTCTACAGAACCCCTGCTCAGAGAAAACAAAGATCGATTTGTACTTTTCCCCATTCAGCACCACGACATATGGGAGTTTTACAAAAAGGCAGAAGCCTCTTTCTGGACGGCCGAAGAGATAGATCTGCAGCAAGACCTCTCTGATTGGAACAACAAACTCAACGACGACGAGCGTCACTTCATCAAGCACATTCTCGCCTTCTTTGCTGCCAGCGACGGAATCGTAAACGAAAATCTGGCAGAGAACTTTGTAAACGAAGTGCAGTACACCGAAGCCAAATTTTTCTACGGCTTCCAGATTATGATGGAAAACATCCATTCAGAAACGTATTCATTACTAATTGACACTTACATAAAAGATCCTGAGGAACGCGATAGACTCTTTCATGCCATCGAAAACTTTCCAGCTATCAAGGAAAAAGCCGATTGGGCTCTACGCTGGATCAAATCACCTTCGTTTTCTGAACGCCTTATAGCCTTTGCTGCTGTCGAGGGAATTTTCTTCTCCGGAGCGTTTTGTTCTATCTTCTGGTTGAAAAAGCGCGGTTTGATGCCTGGCCTCACCTTTAGCAATGAGCTCATTTCCAGAGACGAAGGCCTACACGCCAACTTCGCCGTGCATTTGCACAACCACCACCTGGTTAACAAAGTAAGCCCAGAACGCATTACCCAAATTCTAGATGAAGCACTCAGCATCGAACGCAAATTCATAACTGAAAGCTTGCCTGTGCGGTTGATTGGGATGAATGCTGAGCAAATGACTCAGTACCTCGAGTTTGTGACCGACAGACTGCTCACTGAATTGGGTTGTCCAAAACTCTACAATGCAACCAATCCCTTTGATTTCATGGAGCTCATCTCTCTCGAAGGCAAGACCAACTTCTTTGAACGCCGAGTGTCAGAATACCGAAAGGCACGTGTTAAAGTCAATGAGCCCGAAGCTTCTTCAGTGCTTTCGACCGACGAAATCGCATTTGATGCTGACTTTTAATTAAATCACTTAAAAAAAATTAAAGATGCATGTAATCAAAAGAGACGGTCGCCGTGAACCAGTGAAGTTTGACAAGGTGACCTCGCGTATCGAAAAACTTTGCTATGGACTTAGTCCCTTGGTCAATCCGATATCGGTAGCCTTAAAAGTAATTGAAGGCATCTACGACGGGGTGAAAACCACCGAGCTCGACAACCTCGCTGCTGAGGTGGCTGCCTCAATGACAACCACCCATCCCGACTATGCCATGCTTGCTTCGCGCATAGCGGTGAGCAATTTGCACAAAAACACCAAAAAATCTTTTTCCGAAACCATCAAAGATTTATATCACTACATCAATCCGAAGACCGGAGAGCCAGCTCCTCTCATAGCCGACGATGTGTACGAAATCGTGATGGAAAACGCTGACTTGCTCGACAGCGCCATCATATACGACCGCGACTTCGGCTACGATTACTTCGGCTTTAAAACCCTGGAGCGCTCCTACTTGCTTCGCATCAACGGCCAGGTGGCCGAGCGCCCTCAGCACATGCTCATGCGCGTGGCCATCGGCATCCACAAACGCGACCTCGACGCAGCGCTCGAGACCTACGACCTGATGAGCAAGCGCTACTTTACTCATGCTACACCCACACTCTTCAACGCCGGCACACCTAAACCGCAGATGTCGTCGTGCTTCCTTCTAACGATGAAAGATGACAGCATCGACGGCATATACGACACACTGAAACAGTGTGCAAAAATTTCTCAATCAGCCGGCGGCATTGGTCTTAGCATTCACAACATTCGCGCTACGGGCTCTTACATACGCGGCACCAACGGAACAAGCAATGGAATCATCCCCATGCTGCGCGTATTCAATGACACAGCCCGCTACGTGGACCAAGGGGGTGGTAAACGGAAAGGCTCCTTTGCCATATACCTAGAGCCTTGGCATGCTGACATTTTCGACTTCCTCGATCTGAAGAAAAACCACGGTAAAGAGGAGCTCAGAGCCCGCGACCTCTTCTATGCTCTGTGGATTCCTGACCTCTTCATGAAGCGCGTGGAGGCAGATGGCAACTGGACACTCATGTGTCCGAACGAATGCCCTGGCCTGTACGACACCTATGGCAAAAAATTCGAAGAACTCTACGAACAATATGAACGCGAAGGCCGTGGCCGCAGAACTATCAAAGCCCGCGAACTGTGGCAGAAGATCATCGAGTCTCAAATCGAGACCGGCACGCCTTACATGCTCTACAAAGACGCTTGTAACGAAAAGAGCAACCAGAAAAACCTCGGCACCATTCGCTCAAGTAACCTCTGTACAGAGATCATCGAGTACACCTCGCCCGATGAGGTAGCTGTGTGCAACCTTGCGAGCCTTGCGCTTCCGATGTTTGTAGAAGGCAATCAGTTCAATCATCAGCTCCTTTACGACGTTACCTATCGAGTTACCATTAACCTCAACAAAGTAATCGACCGCAACTACTACCCCGTGCCTGAGGCCGAGCGCTCTAACAAGCGTCACCGTCCGATCGGGCTGGGCGTACAAGGCTTGGCTGACACGTTTATCAAACTTCGCTTGCCTTTTACCAGTCCAGAGGCCAAAAAGCTCAATAAGGACATCTTCGAAACCATCTACTTTGCCGCACTCAACGCTTCGTGCGACATGGCCATCTTCGACGGTCCGTACGAATCCTATCCGGGTTCACCCATCTCACAGGGATTGTTTCAGTTTAACCTCTGGGGCGTAGATGAAAAAGAACTCAGCGGCCGTTGGAATTGGGCAGAACTGCGCGAGCGCATCTTGAAACACGGCGTGCGCAACTCTTTGCTCCTTGCTCCTATGCCCACAGCTTCTACCTCTCAAATCCTCGGAAACAACGAGTGCTTCGAGCCATATACTACAAACATCTATACCCGTCGAGTGCTTTCTGGCGAGTTTATAGTGGTTAACAAGCACTTACTACAAGACTTGATGGCCCTCGGACTCTGGAGCGAAGAGATGAAAAACGAAATCATCAAAGCCAACGGGTCTATTCAGCACATCGATATTATTCCGCAAGAGATTCGCGACATTTACAAAACTGTTTGGGAGCTCAGCATGCGCGACATCATCGACATGGCGGCCGACAGAGGTATCTTCATCGATCAGAGCCAGTCGCTAAACCTCTTCGTAGAGGCACCTAACATTGCTAAGCTAACTAGCATGCACTTTTATGCCTGGAAGAAAGGCCTTAAAACCGGCATGTACTACCTGCGTACCAAGCCTGCTACCGATGCGATCAAGTTCACCGTATCGAAAAATTCTAACCTCGAAAAGCCAAAAATCGAAGCCACACCCAATCCTCTTCATAGATTTTCATACACTGAGCGCGAGGCTGAGAAGAGAGCCGCTGAAGAACTTGCGCGTAGGCGCATCGAAGCGCTTTCGCAGCGTACCACTACTGGCCCTGTAAACAAAGGCGAAGATGTAACTCAGCCCGACCTCTTCAGTAGCCAGCAAGAGCCGGAATCTACATCTACCGAACAACAGGCCATAGCATGCAGCATCGACAATCCCGACGCATGTGAATTTTGTAGCTCATAGTCCGATGTTTTTAAAGCAAAAAAAGCCGGGGTTTATCACCGGCTTTTTCTTTTTTACCCATTAAAAAGCACTTCATGGCACAAATCATTCTAATCGCTGCAATGGCCGAAAACCGCGTTATAGGCCGCGATAATAAACTCATATGGCACATTCCATCTGACTTGCGCCACTTCAAACAGCTCACCCTGGGTCAAATCGTTGTGATGGGCAGGCGCACCTTTGAATCCATCGGCCGACCTCTGCCTAAGCGCACCAATGTGGTGATTACTCGCAGCCCGCATTTTCAGCCTGAAGGGGTACATGTTTTTCACTCACTTTTTGAGGCTCTAGAGGCCTTTCGGAAATCTGATCGCATCTACATAGCCGGTGGAGCCGACATTTATCGCCAGGCCTTGCCAATAGCCGACCTAATGGAGCTCACCATCGTTCATCGCATGTATGCAGGTGATGCCTACTTTCCCGAGTGGAATCCCTCAGAGTGGGAAACGGTACAAACTACTCACACTACTGATACCGATGGCACGCAGCTCGTTTCGTTGTCTTTTGTAACCCTTCGCCGTGTAAAAAAAGATGAGAAATACTCTTATAGGGGTTGACTTTTAAAAACCAACATCTTACCCACTGCTAAACATACCATTAACACCTCAGAAACGTCTGTCAATCGTATTTTCGCGGCCTAATCAATACATCAACCACGGGAAAAATGGCTCAGTACGAACTCATCATGCCCAAAATGGGGGAAAGCGTGGCCGAAGCCACCATCATTAAATGGCTCAAAAACGAAGGCGACCGCATCGAACTCGAAGAAGCTGTTCTTGAAATAGCAACTGATAAGGTGGACAGCGAAGTACCTTCGCCCGTGGAAGGCATTTTGGTAAAAAAACTCTTTAACGAAAACGACGTCGTAAAAGTGGGGCAAGCCATTGCCTTAATCGATACAGCTGCTAATGGATCATCAGCCACTGCTACCACAGCTTCGCCGTCAACGGTACCTTCCGAAGCCGCTGCACAGGCAGAAGCATTGGTAGCTAAAGCTGTAGAAACTGTTCAGCCAGCGGCTGAAATAAAATCGACAGCGGGCCGATTCTACTCACCGCTGGTGCGCTCTATTGCCGCGCAAGAAGGCATTTCGCAAGCCGAACTTGACTCAATACCCGGAACCGGCTCCGAAGGCCGAGTCACCAAAAACGATATTCTCAATTACCTGAAAAATCGCAAATCAGCTCCCGCTGCTGCTCCTGCACCGGCATCATCATCCATTCCCGCTGCATCAGCGCCGGCTACTTCTCAAGCAGCAGCGCAGCCACAACCAGTCGCTATACCCTACATCAAAGCGCCGACTATAGAGCCTATGCCTGGTGACGAAATTATAGAGATGGACCGCATGCGCCGTCTCATAGCCGACCACATGGTCATGAGCAAGCACGTGTCACCACACGTCACCAGTTTTGTGGAGGCCGATGTCACCAACATCGTGCTGTGGCGCGAGCGCGTGAAAAAAGACTTCGAAAAGCGCACCGGCGAAAAGCTCACCTATACCCCTATCTTCATCGAAGCCATCGTTCGCGCTATAAAAGACTTCCCGATGATCAATATCTCGGTAGATGGTTATAACATTGTGAAGCATCGGGACATAAACATCGGTATGGCTACTGCTCTTCCAAGTGGAAACCTCATCGTTCCTGTTATAAAAAATGCTGATCAGTACAACCTTGTAGGTCTTACTAAGATGGTAAACGACCTTGCCAACCGAGCTCGTAACAACCAGCTCAAGCCCGACGACATCAAGGGTGGTACTTACACCATCAGCAATGTAGGTACCTTCGGCAACGTACTTGGTACTCCCGTAATCAACCAGCCTCAAGTGGCCATTATGGCTGTGGGGGCCATTCGCAAGAAGCCCGCAGTACTCGAAACTCCTCATGGCGATGTCATCGCTATCCGCCACATGATGTTCCTATCTCATTCATACGATCATCGCGTAGTAGATGGCGCCCTAGGCGGTAGCTTCGTGCGCCGAGTAGCCGACTACCTCGAGCAATTTGATATCAACCGGGATTTTTAATCCCCACACGTAAAAAATATGGAGCTTCATCTCACTCGGCCTTTGGCCTTTTTCGATATTGAGACTACCGGCACGCACTTCTCGCGCGATCGCATAGTAGAGATCAGCATTTTAAAAGCCCTGCCTGATCACACCACTCAGGTTCGTACTTGGCTTGTGAATCCGGGTATACCCATACCCCCGGAAATCACGGCAATTCACGGCATCACTAATGAAATGGTAGCTGATAAGCCCTACTTCAAAGATGTGGCTCGCGAAATCAACACCTTCATCGGCAATGCTGATCTGGCGGGCTACAATTCCAACAAATTTGACATTCCGATGCTGGCCGAAGAAATGTTGCGCGCTGGTGTGGATTTCGACCTGAGCAAACGCCGATTTGTGGACGTACAGAACATCTTTCACAAGATGGAACCCCGCAATCTGGCTGCAGCCTATCGCTTCTACTGCCAGCGTGAGCTCGAAAATGCCCACTCAGCCGAGGCCGACGTCACTGCCACCTACGAAATCCTCAAAGCACAGCTCGACCGTTACCCCGAGTTGAAAAACGACATCGGATTCCTTAGTGAATTTTCAACCCGAAACCAAAATGCTGATTTGGCTGGATTTATTGCTTACAACGCAGAAGGCAAGGAGATTTTCACTTTCGGTAAGTACAAGGGTCTAACCCTAGAAGAAGTCTTTGAAAAAGACTCCGGCTATTACTCCTGGATGCTTAATGCCGACTTTCCACTCTACACCAAAAAGGTTCTAACTGCCGTGCGTCTCAGCAAGATGACTACCAAATGAACAAAATTCACCTGGACATTGAATCTGTTTTTTACTCAATTTTCGCTTGTTTTCAGACTTATATTTCGATTGGAATTGTGGTGATTTTTGTATATCAAAATGTATGAATACGCTGGGAGTAGAGGGCACAGATTTAAAGATTGCTCTTATCCATTTCTAATGCATTATACCCATTTGAGCCGATGAAAATCGTTTGCGTTGGAAGAAACTATGCCGATCACGCCCGAGAGCTCGGCAATCAAATACCCGAAGAGCCTGTTCTCTTCATTAAGCCCGACAGCGCCATTTATCCTCATAAAAATTATTACATACCTCACTTCACTCGCGAACTGCACTTCGAATGCGAGTTAGTTGTGCGCATCGATCGGGTAGGGAAGCACATCGCACCTGAATACGCTCATACCTACTATTCGCAACTCACATTGGGCATTGATTTCACAGCACGCGACCTTCAGAATCAGCTCAAGGCTAAAGGATTGCCTTGGGAGAAGGCCAAAGGCTTCGACGGAGCAGCCATTATCGGTACATTCGTGCCAAAAGAGCAGTTGCCACCCGTTGAACAGCTCGAATTTCAGCTCCTGATCGATGGTCAGGTGCGCCAGCATGGCCACACCAGCCATATGCTGTACTCAGTAGATCATTTGATCAGCTATATCAGTCAGTTCTTCACTTTGAAGAAGGGCGACCTTATCTTCACGGGGACTCCAGCTGGTGTAGGGCCTGTGCAACCGGGGATGAATTTACAGGGCATCCTTGCTTCGAAGACCGTTTTAGACCTACATATTAAGGCTTAAAAGGGGTAATCAATCTTTTCTTAAGGGATTATTTCCTCAAGTCCTTTAGATCGTAAGCCATTCCACAGGTCTTTTAAAGAGTGGCCCATTCCACACAAAGGTGTGGTATTCGCCGTTTTCGCCAGCTGGGTCGATGTGTGCCGGCAGTGAGGCAATCAGCTCTTTGCTAAGCTCTGAGCCAACAAGCGATGTCGGTAAATCAGGATGGCCTACAGCGCAAATCTGTGCCTGGTAGCCTAAGGAGAGAAATTCGTTGACTAGGTCATTCGAATTTCTGCCCCACAGTGGAAAAACTGCCTCTATGCCTGCCTTGCGGCAAAGCATTTCTTTGTACTCACGCACGTCTTTTAAATGAATGTCACCAAAAACGCATACATCAATTCCGCGAGTTTTCATCAATTTGTATTCGGCTAGTACAAGTTGTTCGTACAGCTCGTTACTCACGGGCCAGTTGAGGTAAAGCTTGCGTGTGTGTATGCCCAGCGATAAGCCCTGACGCGTGATAAGAGCCTTAGGCACTTGGTGTATCGGCACTGCCTGTGTAGCGCGATCAATAGTAACAAAGAGAAACTTCACATCGTACCATTGAGCAGTAAGCGCATAGTGCAGCACGAGCATGCTGTCTTTGCCTCCACTCCAGCTTACAAAAGCATTTTTCAAGATCAGCAGAGATTTGATTTTTAAAAATTATACCGTACGCCGTTCAGAATGTTGTACACGTGGTTTCGTATGCCTTCAGGTGGATTGGTGTCGTACATGTAGTTTAAGTTAATGATCAGATCAAACTTACGTGTCAGCTTTGTAAATACATTTGCTTCCCAGCTGATACGGTGGTCATACGCCTTAAACCACATGGGCTGATAATACACGGCCATTACGAGCGTCAAGTTATTGTCTGCCTTGTAATTGAGAGCGGCATAGGTGCTCAGTCGAAGGTCGTTGTTGATTTTGCCGGTCCGCTCTATTTCGTACTCGTGCATCAGTGGAGTAATACCTGTAAAAAACGATAAGATGCGCTTTTGTACGATCTTAAAGCGTAACCCCGTGCCCAGCAGATTTCGGAACCGAACACCCAGCAGGGCATTGTACTGCTGCTGTACGAACGACTCCCACCGCAAGAAATTACCTGTTTTCAGGCTTCTGGTTGAGTCAAGGGGAATTTCATCCACTTTGTACGTATATCGAAAATGGATAAATCCGGAGTTGGCAAAGGTTTGGCCTTCACCACTTACGAATCTCAATTCACTGAGAACCAAAAAATTTCGCTTGTACGTTTGGCGTTCGATGGTGTTTAATGTGCGAAAGGTGAAATAGCGCTTGCTGTTTTGTTCGGCTATGAGCTGCCACTCGGTGCTGCCAAACCATCCAATTGTATCAAACTGCTGCCTACGTCGCTCGATGTTCATTATTTGTGCTTGCAGCGACCAGACAAGAAGCATAAAAGGAAGCGCAAACAATACTTTCTTGCGATTTTTCATCTTCTTTTATTCACCAAATACACCCCGACTAAAATCGTCGATACCCCGACTATGTGCAGTAGGCTTAGTTGTTCGCCGTCGAAAGCACCCCACATCAGAGCAACTACAGGAATGAAATATGTAACCGACGAGGAAAAAAGTGGACTAGTCAATTTAATCAGTTGATTAAAGACTATAATGGCCAATGCCGAATTTACCATTCCTAAAAATGCGGCTATACCCAGATTGGTGTATCCGAGTGGATGTGTGGTAAGGCGGTCGATAAAGTCCGATGAGAGCAAATAGGCCAAACTCGGCGGCCCCACGACCGATAGCGATAGTCCGGTTATGGCAATGCTGCGCATGTGCTCGAGTTTTGAAGATATTGTATTGATGCTTAGCGCATAGCATATTGTAGATGTAATGGCCAGGCTGCCGTAGATGAGGTTTGGATTGATTTCAAGGTTAAGTTTTGGAAACAACAGCAGTACAGCACCTGAAAATCCGACAATTACTCCTAAAACTTGAACAGGCTTAAAAATTCTGCCGAAAAACAAGGCTCCGGTAATAAGTGTAAAGAGCGGCACCAGACTGTTAAATATTCCTACCAAACCACTGTCTAAGTGCTTAACAGCCAATGGAAAAAGGTAGTAAGGGATGCCATTACCCAAAAGACCCACCCAAATCAATGGCCATACATCTGATTTTTTAATTTCCCGGAAATCTCTGATCGATAGCACGGCAGCAAGTATCCAGGCAAACACAATGCGCAGGGCACCCATCTGATCGTACGTGAAGGTTCGCATCCCCTTTTTCATCAGCAAAAAAGAACTGCCCCACACCATAGCCAGTGCGGCAAAAAGCAACCATCTCACCCAATTTTTCTGCATCGCTCAGCTTCCCACTTTACCGGTTTAAAACCTGGCGAAAGTAGGGTATCCTTTATTGTAGAAATTACAACAAAGACTTAACACCTTTTACGATGTGATGAAACTCATCGTGATGCATGCCGTCAGACTGCGGCAAGGTCTTATAGCCGGTGCGAACGATTACTGCATTTGATTTCGGAAGCATGATGATGTATTGGCCGGTATGACCTCTGAAGTATGCTATGGGCTCGTCGTACTGCTCGTTAGCTAACCAAAAAGACTGACCGTATTTAGACTCAAGAAAGGGCTGGCGTGCCCTCCAAAGGAAGGCTGAGTCAATGAGTTGCTCTCCATTCCATCGGCCGTTGTTGAGTACCAGCAAGCCAAGGCGTGCGAAGTCGTGTGTCGAAGCATTGATACAGCAATAGGCTATGTTGTCGCCATTTTTCTTATCGAGGTGCCAGTAGGCTGAGCGTTCCATACCGAGCGGTTTCCAGAGTTTTTCTTCCAGCAGTTCGCTGATGCGCTTACCGGTGGCACGCTCCAGAGCCAGGGCGAGCAATTGTGTGTTTCCGCTTTGGTAGATAAATTTTTTGCCAGGTTCGCTGTCAAAGGGTTGATTCAGGCAGATGTCATTGGTATGATCGCTGTAATAAGCCTTGGCCGTTACACCAAAAGGATTTTTGTAATTCTCATCCCATTCAAGGCCTGAGCACATTGCACTGAGGTGGAATAGAGTTACTTGATTGGCAAACAAACCGTGAATTTCAGGCAAGTACTTTTTGACAGGCGTATTCCACGAAGGTATGATACCGTCTTGAATGGCCATCTGTGTAAGCAGTGTGACTACCGATTTGGCCATTGAAAAAGAATTTGTAACGGTATCCGCTTGAAAGCCGTGGTAGTACTTTTCAAAGACGATTTTGCCGTCCTTTATCACCAAGAAGGAGGCTGTGTGTAATGCCTCAAGCAGGCTATCGAGTCCTTTGGGCAATTGAATGAGTTCGTCGGCATATTTAAGTTCTGAAATCTGCTGTGCTGGGTACACAGTATCCCGATCGAAGTACAGATAGTCGTGGATGAACGATGATTTATAGCCATTTAAATAAACAATTCGAACTCCTTTAATCATATAGTCGAGCTTAAAAGCGTACATCAGGCCTACGAGTACGACAGCGATGAGAAAAGTATAGATTATTACGTTTTTTACTCTTGTCATTACAAATTCAGCTTAGTGATCACCTTTTCTAGTTCTTCCATTTTAAACGGCTTGGTAAGAAAGTCTTGGAAGCCGGCATTGGCATATTCTGGATTGGTGCGTGCAAAAGCATCTGCCGTTAGGGCAATCACGGGTATGTTGGCAAAACTTCTTTTGGAATAGCGTATGTGATGTAAAGCTTCAAGTCCATCCATTTCAGGCATTTGAATATCCATGAGGATCAGGTTGAAATTTTCCTTGTCAAGCCATTCGAGTACCTCTCTACCGTTGTTGCACACCACATATTCACAGCCCCATTTGTTCAGGATGTGTTTTATGAGGATTTGATTCACCGGATTGTCTTCAGCTACTATGATTTTCAGGTTTCTAAAGTTGGCAGTAGTATCTGCTTTTACTTCTTCAGTGAGTTGTGGATTTTGACCAATGCCATACATTAATTCTACAGTGAAAGTTGAGCCTTTGTTAACTTCACTTTCCACGGTGATTTTTCCTCCTTGGAGCTCTACCAATTTTTTTTAATGGCTAAGCCGAGACCTGTACCGCCGAAGTTCTTCTTTTTGTTGCTGTGTGCTTGAGAAAAACTCTCGAAGATGGTATCAATTTTATCGGGAGGAATTCCGATGCCAGTATCTGAAACGGCCAATTTCACAATTACGTTGTTTTTCATCTTTTTGGTAAGTGTGGCCGAAACATTTACTTCACCTTGCAAGGTGAATTTTATGGCATTTCCAATCAGATTTACGAGAATCTGATTCAGTCGATAGGGGTCGCCGTTAAGGAATTCAGGGATTTTCTCATCATAGTGAAAGTAGAGTCCGATGCCTTGTTCCTGAGCTTTTGGCTTAAAGGTTTTGTACAAGAAGTCAAATTTTTCTTTGAGCGAGAAATTAATTTTTTCAAAAGTGAGCTTGCCGGCTTCGATTTTTGAGAAGTCGAGAATGTCGTTGATGATGATGAGAAGGTTATCAGCTGCGAATTTTATGGCTTTCAGATTGCTGGTTACTTCCGGTTCGAAGGTGTAGTCTCTGAGCAGCAGTTCGGTCAAACCGATGATAGCATTCATCGGTGTCCGAATTTCATGGCTCATTGTGCTTAGAAATTCGGCTTTAGCTTTTGCTGCTTCTTCGGCTGCTTTTTTAGCTTCGAGCAGTTCTTGCTCCTGCTTCTTGCGGGCAGTAATGTCGATGGCTGTGCCGAGTAATTCTTTTACTTTTCCGTCTTTATTTCTCTTAAAGACGATTTCGCGCGTGAAAAGCCATACATCGTGACCATCTTTGTGTTTAAGCCTGAATTCGTTTTCAGCTATTTCACCATCTTTAAGCTCGTGGCGCAGTTTTAAATAGTGTTGCCTGATGCGCTGATATTCTTCAAAATCGATGATGCGAGCAAAAATGTTTGGCCCTATTTCTTTTACTTCTTCTTGGGTATATCCGAGAATTTCGCGCAGCTGGTCGTTGTGAAAGAGGTTTGAATTGCCTTCGATATCGTTTACATAGATAATGTAGGGCGAGGATTGGGTAACTTTTTGGATAAATTGCTCGGTCTCTTCAAGTTGTCGACGAGTGTTTTCCTGTTCGATCTCAAGTTCCAGCAGCCTAATTACGCCAAGAAGGGTTTTTGAGATTTTATCTGTATTGACCTCGCTCTTTTGGAAATAGTCGAAGGCGCCGGCCTTCATCATTTCTACAGCCAGCTTTTCATCGCCTTGAGAGGTCAATACGATTACAGGTAATTTTGGTTTTCGGGATTTTATTTCTTTTAGAAGTGTCAGCCCATCGATACCGGGCAGTTGATAATCGATAAATACACAATGAGGATTTATTTCATCTAAAGATCTGAGAGCCTCTTCAGCGTATTTAAATCGATAAACGTCATCCACATCGACGCCAGAACGGGTTACTGCTCTTTTGAAAGCCATGGCGTCGATGTCGTCGTCTTCGACCAGCAGAACCTTGATTTTGCCGAGTTTATTACTGGTAGTCATGCGGTTTAGGAGGGATATTCACAGAGCATCCAATAGCTCTTGAGGGTAGAAACAGCTTCGATAAAACGTTCCATAGAGAGCGGCTTGAGTATGTAGCCTGCTACATTTAAGTTGTAAGCTTCCACCTTATCGCTGTCCTCATTGCTGGTGGTCATTACAAATACAGAAGTAGAGGCTAACTCCGGATCTTTGCGCAGTTCTTTGAGAAACTCAATACCCCCCATTTTGGGCATATTTAGATCCAGCAGTACGATCTTAGGGCGCGGAACGTCGAGGTTTTTTGACCGAAGTATTTCCAAAGCTTCAATCCCATTACCAGCCACTAATAGGGGATTTTGGATGTGATTTTTTTTAAAAGCGCGCTTTACGTTCATCACATCCACTTCGTCGTCTTCTACTAAAAGTATTGTCATAAGATTATCCATATGGGTTGAGAAAATTGATTACAAAATTACGACTCGCGTTCGGTGATAGGCCAGGTGAAATAAAATGTTGTGCCTTTGCCCAATTCAGATTCTACGCGAATTTTAGACTTTTTCTCATCGGCAATTTTTTTCACGATAGCCAGACCTACACCGGTGCTTTCCACTTCGTCGCGGCTTTGTAGGGTTTGAAAGATCATAAAGATTTTTTCGTGATACTCAGGGCTGATGCCTGGGCCATTGTCGCGCACGTATATTTCAATTTTATTGTCTTCTGGCAGTTCACTCCATCCGATTTCGACTATTTTTATGTCTTTGTCGTTGTATTTGATAGCATTGGAGATGAAGTTTTGCAGCACTTGTTCGAGGGCGATTTTTTCTGTAAAGAGTTCGATGGGGTCGTTTTTGATAATAAACTGGCACGTGTTGTCGGTTTTTATTGCTTCGCAGAGCTCATTCACAAGATCTTGAAGTACAATTTTTTCCAACTTGTTTTTAGAGCGGCCTACTCTTGAGTATTGTAAGATGCCGTTGATTAAGTTTTCCATCCGCTTTACTCGATTTTTGAGCATCTCAAATTGCTTTTTGATTTCGGGATTCATGTACCCTTCCAGGTCCTCTTCTATCCATGTAGCCAGGTTAGCAATGGCTCTTAGAGGTGCTTTTAGGTCGTGGCTTACGATATAGGCAAACTGATCGTGTTCTTTGTTTACTTTTTCCAGATTTGCCATGTACTCCTTGATGCGGTTTTCTGCTTGTACGCGCTCCGATATATCGCGTATGAAAGCGAGTATGTAGCCTTTGTTGTCTGATTTGATGTACGATACACTCGCTTCTACTGGAAATGTGCTGCCATCCGGTCGCTTGTGAGCACCTGTGGCCACGAGTTTGCCAACGGCTTTTACTTCGGCTACATGCCTTTCCCAAGCACCGGGTGGTTCAAATTCTTTTTCTATTTGGCTTATATGAAGCCCAATCAGTTCCTCTTTGGTTCTTTGTAGCCTTTTGCAGGCTTCATTGTTTACAAACTCCAAATAGCCATCTTCCGTGCAGATTTGTACAGCTTCGCTCGATTGGTCGAGGAAGAAGACCAATTGATTGATTCGGTCTTGAATCTTTTTACGCTCGGTGATGTCGTTTTGTATAGCAATGTAACCTGTGTGTTCGCCATTGTTGTCGAAAAGGGGTTCGATGTTGAGCTCTATCCAATACGGCTTTCCTTCTTTGCTGTAGTTGAGCAATGTAGCATATACAACTTCTTTTTTTTGTATTTTCTCCCTAATATAATTTACGGTAGTCTTATCTGTATCAGGGCCTTGCAGCACACTGCCTGGGCGTTTTCCCTTTACTTCACTGAGTGTATATCCTGTTAAATTTTCAAAAGCATGATTTACCCATTGAATTTTTCCCTCTGTATCGCCAATGATTATAGAATTTTTAGTTTTTTGGACCACAAGGGCTAATTGTTCGTTTTCTTTTTGGACGTTGTAACGCTCTGTCTCATCGCGCATTATACCGATGAAACCCTGGATGATGCCCTGCTCATTGCGTTGGACATGCATTTTTAGATTTACCCAAATCACTTTTCCGTCGCTGCGAGTGAATTGGATAGTGCGGGCCATATCGTCGCACTCGCCGTGCATGAGTGGTTCAAAGAGCACGTGGCATTTTTGCCCGAGGAATACGTCGCCGAAGTGTACACCGAGCGATTCTTCGATCCCATAGCCAGTTATAGTTTCCCATGCTCTGTTGAGGTGTAAGACTTTTCCTTGGTTGTCGAGTTGAACGATTACATCCGTTAGGTTGGCTAATATGTTTGACAGTTTTTGGCTGATTTGATTTGCTTCTTCAGCCTTTGTTTGTGCTAAGCGCTGTAGTTCTTTATTGGCTTTAAATAGTTCGTTTGAGCTTTGCTCAAGTACGAGTTCTATTTGTTTGATGTCTTTTTCGTAATCGCTATAAGCACGGTTAATGGCTTCGACGAAGCGAACAAAGCGATCGTCAGTAGGCAATTCATCTCCAAAGGCTTTTTTCAGCTGCCTTTGTAGTAGCTTATGTACTTCTAAAGTAAGTTGTTTCTTATCCTCCTCCATAATCACACTTCACTAAATGTAGTAATGGTCATGGTTTGATTGTGTAGTTCGCAGGTTCGCATTTCGCCCGTAGGTGCAAGCTCGCCATAGCTGTAAAATCCAGTTACTACATCGGCATTTAGCTCTTGTTGTACAGCTTCCAACTCTTCTTCGGCCAGTTGGCGCAATACGAGTTTGCGGCCCACGCAGCTCACCAGAATGGCAGATTCAGGATTTTGTAAGAGCGATAACGCATCGTCGGCAGCTTGTAGAGCTCCTCTGATGAGTTTTTCGCTGTTTGAGCGCATAAGTCTTACGGTCGATCCCTCAGGAATATCGCCGGCAAACGTCATGCTTTGCTCTTCTTCATTCACGGAGAGTATGGTGCGCACCACTGAGGTGTGATGTTCGCTAATTTCCATGTTGAGCGGAAAGAGCAGCGCAGAGGCTGGCAGTTCTTTGGCTTTTTCTCCTAGATACGATTTGTACAATTGCAGGGCCGGTTGGCCGTCGATTTCATAGACAACATTGTTTTTGCTTTTGGTCACTTTTCGATCGATGCCAAACGATTCCCATCCGCCACGACTGCCGTAACCTATCTGTATGTGTTCGCCGTAAAATCCGATGGCTACTACCATGTGTTCTGTCGGTTCAAGTGTTTGTGGGTGAATGACCAATGTTTTTTGGAAGCGATCCGCATCTCCTGCTAATCCGCCAGATGAGGTAGCTCTGCCATTGCACTTCTCCGCCATGCCTTTGATCAGAGAAGTTCCATTGACGTGAAGACCATCAGAAAGCAAAAAGATGTGTTTGATTTCATCGTTGAGTAGTTCTGTGGCAATATGCCTGCCCACCTCTTTGCTGTCAAAATGGACTTGCTTTAACGAGCAGTAGGTGTATTTAAGCGGGGTTTTTTCGAAATCGATGTAGTTTATAACTACTTCATCTTCAAAAATTTGACTCTGAGCGATGGTGCCCGATGTGCTGCAACCCGTAACTATGGCTTGTGGATAAAGGGTTTTTAAAGGTTGTAAATCAATTTTTTCCAAAGAGTTGCGGCTTCCGAAGATCAAAATCAAATCTGGATTGAATTCTACGGCAGGAATGGGTTGATCGGGGGTTAGAATTTTTTGTAAGGCTTTCACCTGTAAACAAAATTTGGCACTAAGATATGAAGTATGTTACATCCTATTTTTGTGTTTGTAAAAACTTTGTTAACGGATAAAACTACTTAATTGAAAGGAAGAATTCTCAAATCTACCGGTAGCTTCTACAGTGTAGAGATCGATGATCAAGTAGTAACTGCTAAACTCAAAGGAAAACTCAGACTGCTCGACCAAAAAAATACCAACCCTGTAGCAGTAGGCGATACGGTAGAGCTCGTGCTCGGCAAAAAAGGGGAGTACCTAATCGAGTATGTATATGAGCGCAAAAATTACCTCATTCGCCGAAGTGTAAATCTTTCAAAACAGACGCACATCATAGCTTCAAACATCGACCAGGCGCTGCTTATAGTTACACCCGTTTATCCCGAAACAAGTTTCGGATTTATCGATCGTTTTTTAGTAACCTGTGAGGCGTATTCCATCCCTGCTCATCTGATTCTCAATAAGTCGGATCTCTTTGTGGGGGAGTTTTCTGAACTTTTGGAAGGTATCGAATATGTTTACCATACGGTAGGTTATCCTACCCTGCGCACATCAGCTCTCGAAGGCACAGGACTAGATGAATTAAAAACGTTATTAAAAGATAAAATTTCTCTTCTAAGTGGTCACTCCGGTGTAGGAAAGTCTTCGCTCATAAATGCCATATCGCCCGGTCTCAATCTCAAAACGGGACAGATCAGTGACTACCATTTTAAAGGCACTCACACCACCACCTTTGCTGAGATGCATCGATTGAGCTTTGGTGGTTATATCATCGACACACCAGGTATCAAGGGGTTTGGATTGGTGGATATGACGCCCGAGGAGCTGAGCGATTACTTTCCCGAAATGTTTCGACTTAAGGCAAACTGTCGATTCAACAACTGCTTGCATATCAACGAGCCAGATTGCGCTGTGCGCGCAGGGGTAGAGGAGGGTACTGTGCCAGAGACGCGCTATCACAGCTATCTCAGCATGCTGGAAGAAGAAAAAGCCGGTCCGTATCGCGTAGATGAATATCAGTAACCAAAGCGCCTTAGTGCATCTTTCAAGGGAACCTTCCAGCTAACGTCTACTTCCCAATTCGCTCTTACTGAAATATCTTCAGGATACAAGACTTTAACTTCGGCCGGTTGATTCTTTTCCAGCAATGCCTTATCCCACCATTCATTACCATTTCTGTCCCAAAAAATTGATACATTATATGTGTTGGGTATGAGGTCTCTTATGTGGAATTTTTCTATAGATTGTCTGAATTTAAAACGATGAATCTCTTTGCCCTTTTTATCTGAAAAAATCAAGAATAAATTCGTTAAAAAAGTATCAACAGTCACCTCAATACTTATTTCTCCAAAATCTTCCTTATCCTTGATTTCTATTTGAGTTTTGAATGAATCTGTATTAAAGATGTTCTCGTTGAAATAAAATGCTTTTGGATGCACTAGTATGTTGTATTTTGTTAAAACTTTTTTTGGAAAGCTAATTTCAAAACGATCTTTTGATTTTTCCAGTATTCTGAAATCCTTTACTTCTATTGAATCAATTGTGCTAATAAAAATTTTCGAAGTATCTATTTTTTGTATTGGGTAATTTGATTGAATATAAATAGAATCGTCTATTGATAGAATCGGTTTTGAGACAAAGTGCAAATTTAATTTTTCATTACTAATGGTCCTTTTTTGAATTGTAATAGTATCGCTGCTGAAATTAGTTGAAATAAATAATTTGGTGGAATCTCGTATTTCTTTTTCAAAATAGATAAACAACGTATCGAGTGACTCGCTTTTTTGTGTGTGAATTATTTGATTTTTACTTAAGTTATTTAGTGTAACTGTATGAAATGGTACTTGGTATGTGATAAAACAACAGTATGGATTAATTAGTCTGTAAGCGATAGTTTTATATTTAGGGTTTTGAGGAAATATGTAAAGATTAACCGGGCTGCTATCAGTTGATGACTTAAGGTAGGGATATTTGCCTGCTTCTTCAGATTCAGGTTGAAATATGTAGTCATTGTTTCTGTCTGTAAAGGCTAAAATATGAAATTTTTTATTAGGTAAATAATGGATGGTAAAGTTTCCATTCGAATCAGTTTTGGTGTAATAATCGGGTCTTAAATAGATCAATGAATCAAAGGAAATATTTTTTTCAGAAAAGATACCAACAAGACAATTTTGAGCTGATTTATTGGTCAATCCTTCATAAACTGTACCTGTAATGAAGTTTGAGTCTATGTGATTGCCTGTTGAAAAAACATAAAGATATCCTTCTAAAACATTGTTTTCATTCAGGTCAGCAATGCCCTTTCCAAAACTTATTACATAAGTAGTGTTTTTTTCAAGTATTTCACCCAATAAAATTTCAATGCTTTTTCCCCTGATTTGAACCTTTGGTTTTTTCTCTAGACTAGGACTAATATTTATCTCATTTTGAATGTTTGTATTAGCTAGATATTCATCAAAAAAAAGAACTATTTTTTTCTCACTAAAATTTGTAATAAAATTCGCAGGTAATTCTTTTACTATTTTAGGTGGTATTTTATCGACATCACCTCCTAAAATGGTTCCAATATTGGCACATGAAGTTACAAATATAACTATTGCAAAAAGTTTTAATATATATTTCATGATGTAAATAGATAAAATCACTAATAATTCGATGTATTTCGCTGAAATTTTTACTCTCATGCAAATTAAAATGTAAGTTTGAGTAAAAATTTTGTCAGTATGAAAAAAATTACTCCTTGGCAAAAACAATGGCTTTATGTGGTCTTTGCATTTTTTACTGCATTGACTACCGTCAAATCCCAGTCGTATTGTACGTCGAACCTGTATTCTTCAGGTTGCTCCTTCGGGGATGACATCGATAATTTTTCTTTTGCAAACATCAATCAAACGGCAACAGGCTGTCCTTCGGGCAATGCCGGATATTCAGCTTATCTTAACGATACCATCAAAGTAAATCAAGGCCTTCAATATACCTTGAACATTTCATCTAACTATTCGGGACAATACTTCGCTATTTGGATCGATACTAATAACGATGGAGACTTTGAAGATGCTGGTGAGTTTCTCTGGGCATCTACTACTGGTTCTTCGGGCAGTACACCTTCTTTATTTTCAGCACAAATACTAATACCTCTTTCAACTCCTACAGGTACTTTTCGATTTAGAATAAGAGGTAGATGGAATTCACCTATTCCCTCCAATGGATCGTGTACCAGTTTTTCATATGGTGAAACACACGACTACACTATTCAGGTAAGTGCAGCCCCTTCTTGTTTGCCACCTTCTAACATTACCGTACAAACAGTGACGGATACTTCCGTAACGCTTAACTGGAGTGGAAACTCTACATCATATAACGTAGAATATGGAACAGGCTCATTTTCTCCTGGTAGTGGTACTTTGATCAGCAACGTTACACCACCCTATACCGTCACTGGACTTCAACCAGCCACCACTTATAAATTCAACGTTCAAGCTATTTGTGGTACGAATACCAGTCCATGGTCATCGGGACCAACGGCTACAACTTTATGTGTACCATTTGCTTTGCCTTATGCCCCTTCATTTGCAACATGGCCTCCAGCTTGTTTTTCAGTAAACCAAGGCCAACAGCCATGGGCGCACTTTGCCAGCGATTCCTCTGCACGTGCGAACTTTTGGTCATATTCCAGCGGAACAACTTTTCAGATGACTACTGGTGCAGTGAATGTTTCTTCAAATGCATGGCTGCGTTACAAGTGGTCGCATCAGTATATGTCTTCCTATCCGGATGACAGACTTATCGTGATGGCAAAAGCTACTACTTCTACAACGTGGGATACACTAAAAATTCACCAGGGCCCATCGTTTAATTCTCCCAACGCTGGAACAATATCCCCAGGTACTTATATAGAAGAAATCTTGCTGCTTGATTCAGTGAAATTTACCGGAAAGATAGTAGAATTCAAGTTTTTAGGTATTTCTGGGTTTGGTCCAGATGTATTTGTCAAAAATATTATCGTGGAACAGGTACCTGCATGTCCATTCCCTACAGGTATCACAGTATCAAACATCACAGATACTTCTGCATTGGTAACCTGGACTGCTGTCGGAGGAAATTCATACAACATATCGTGGGGAGCACCTGGAACCGTACCCGGCACTACAGTGGCTACTTCTACCACGACCTCTTACTTAATCACAGGCTTACAGCCTACTACAAATTACCAAGTAGTCATTCAAAATAACTGTTCGAACAACAACAATGGTTTGAGCTCGTGGTCTTCGCCGGTTTCCTTCCGAACCAAGTGTGCACCCTTTACCGTAATTTATCAAGAGAATTTCGATAATATGACTACTGGCCAGAGCCCCGAATGTTGGAGTATGGCTTCTAAAGGTGGCTTTGGACCAACTTTTACCGTTGAACCCGGACAAATTTGGCAAACAACTCAGCCTTTCAGTACACCCAATCATTTGGTGATCAATCAATCTTTTGCTGATACTTTGATTATAATCACACCAAGGTTTGCCGATCTTGGTCAGGGTGGCAAGCAAATACGCGCCCGATTTGCTGCAAGTACCAACAACAGCAAAATCACTGTTGTGAGAGTACAACAAGAGGGAAGTTTTGTTGGCTTAACTGTAGTGGATTCCATCACTGGATTAACCAACAGCTATCAAGAAAAAATCATTTACTTCAACGACACCGTAAGCACTACCAGGTACATAGGCTTCATGATTACCGGGGCAGCTTTTAATACTTTCTTTATTGATAATTTCAACTATGAAGATGTGCCCCCCTGTGTGCCGTCGACCAATCCAACTGTCACAGCTGTTGGGCCAAATAGTGCTACAATTACTCTTGGTTCTGCGGGTCAGGGTATATCAAGAATTTATGAATATGGTCCAACTGGATTTTTGCCTGGTGTAGGTTTGAGTCTTGGTACAGGTACCTTTACAGGGCTCAATTTTACAATTACCGGCCTGTCACCGAATACCACGTATGAAGTGTATGTGCGCGATAGTTGCCCCAATGCCTTAAGTCCCTGGATCGGACCTTTGGCTTTAACGACACCTTGTGGAGCTGTATCACTGCCTACAACTGAATCCTTCGGCACCTGGCCGCCTCAATGCTATACTTTTAGCAGTAATGGCAACTTTAACTGGCAGCATGATGCCACTGCTGGTATGGCTGTAGCTCAGTTTTGGAGCTTTAATGCCGGGAATATAGCAAGAATGAATACCCCCTATGTGGTAATGAATGTGCCGGCGCAGCTAAAATTTAAATGGTCGCACGAGTACAACGCCACATGGCCAGATACGCTTGTAGTGTTGGCAAGGAAGCTTTCTGGCGCATCGGATACATTGCTTATGCTCCAAGGTCCTGCATTTCATACACCGGGGGCCACCACTTTTGCTCCGGCTGCTACCCTGAGTCAAAACATCATTCCACTTCCGGCATCCTACGCAGGCGACACGGCTCGAATAGAGTTTCACGCACGAAGCGGTTGGGGACCCTATCTTTTCATCGACGATGTAACAATTGAAGCCCTCCCGGCTTGTCCTGATCCGATGAATATAACGCTTGATTCTAACACCGCCACAACAGCTACCCTCAGCTGGACACAGCTTGGCTCAAATGCTACAAGCTGGGATATCGAATGGGGACCTGTAGGTTTCACACCGGGGTCGGCTCTGGGTAACATCGTGAATGTTACTACTAATCCAGCTACTGTAACAGGTCTGCCAGCCGGGTCGTGTATAGACATTTATGTGCGAACTAAGTGTTCTGCTGTGCAAGATTCAAGTGCCTTTGTAGGTCCGGTAAATGTCTGCCTGCCGTATGAGCACGACATTGAGTTGCTCAACATCATCGGTCTCAATGCTCAGCAGTGCGGAATGACTTCGCACCAGATTACTGCCATTGTGAAAAACAATGGATTTATCACAGCATCAAACATTCCTTTTGTCGTAAACATAACCGGCGATATTACACAAACGATTAATTACACCTACCCCGGTCCGATGAATTTCAATAAAATAGATACGATTGTAATAGGAACCTTCAACTCCTCAAACGGCGGTAATATTCAGGCTACTATTTATTCCAACCTCTCAGTAGATCAGAAAAAGGATAATGACACCCTCATACGCACCTCTACACTGATACCTCTGGCCCCAAAGGCTGATAGTGCTTTCGTTTGTCAGGGTGTTGATACCATCACTCTCAAAGCGAAAAACATACCCGGTGTGGGCTATAATTGGTTTGCCACAGCCAATGCTACTACACCTATAGGCACTGGCAATACCTTCTTCGTGCCAAGTGTAAGCACCCAAAATACATATTACCTCGGCTATGCATCGCAAGCTGACTCGCTGCTTACTACAACAGCCGGAGGAAATGCGCAAAATGGTAATATGTTTAACGTAGTGGTAAAAGTGCCATCAGTGACTATTACAGCTTTCACTGTATCACCTCAAACCACCGGATTGTACACTTTTGAGATTTATTACAAATCAGGTACCCATGTAGGCTTCGAAAACACTGCCTCAGCATGGACACTTCTGCAAACTTTCTCTAATATCAATGTAACACAGGCTGGTCCGACCGTAAAACTTACGATGAACACTCCGATCACCTTATCGCAAGGTACACATGCCTTTTACATCACTACAACTGGTGGAGTGAATGTAAATTACACCAATGGTACAGCAGTTGGCAACGTATTGGCATCCAATACACAATTTGATGTGCTTGAAGGCGTAGGTAAAGCGTATCCCTTTGGCAGCACTTTCCAGCCGAGAAACTGGAACGGGTATATCCATTTTGGAACAACAGGCTGCTCAAACATTCGAACTCCGGTAACAGTTGGCATCGCTTTACCGCCTACAGCTAATTTCACCTACACCACTACCAACTATACGGTAAACTTCACCGCCAATGTTACCAACGCCGACTCTGTACATTGGACCTTTGGCACTGCGGGCAGCAGCAGTCAGCTGAATCCTACTTTTACCTTCCCGCAGAACGGTGTTTACCCTGTCTGCCTAAAAGCCTTTAACAAGTGTGGCTCAGCTACCAAGTGCGATACGCTGAAGTTTAGCATCGGCATCGACGAATCTCAATTAGCGGAAGCACTGAAACTGTACCCGAATCCGAACAATGGTGTGTTTGAATTGACCTTCAGCGACAATTTGGATAAGCTACCTGTTCGCATTTATGACATTAAAGGTGTGAAAATCTTCGAACAAACCCTCACATCGGCTAACGGTCAGTTTTCACACGTGTTTGACCTCAGCAGACTGCCCAAGGGTGTGTACATGCTAAAAGTCACTACCTCTGCGGGTGATTTGGCGAGAAGGCTTGTGATTCAATAACATAACAAAAAATAATCAAATAAAAACGCCTCCTTCGACCTGAAGGGGGCGTTTTTTCTTTAGCAAAAAATTAAGGTGAAGCTCGCTGTACTTTTACAAACAATTTTGGCTTTTATGCCTTTGTAATCAGTATGAAAACTTTGATCCAACATACATTGGCTTTCGTAGGGAAACTTTTAAATGTAGCACTTGCGTCACTGGCATTTACAAATCTTCAAGCCCAGACAGCGGAAGAAATTATACGACGAATGGAGGAGCGCATGCGTGGTGAAAGTGCTGAACTCGAAATGCGCATGCAGATCGTGCGACCTCGCTACACGCGCGAAATGCAGATGAAAACCTGGGCAAAAGGACAAGACTACAGCTTAGTGCTCATCATTGAGCCAGCTCGCGACCGCGGCACAGCGTTCTTAAAGCGCAAAAAAGAAATCTGGAATTATGTGCCTAATGTCGATCGCACCATTAAGCTCCCTCCTAATATGATGTCGCAAAGCTGGATGGGTAGCGATTTTACCAACGACGATTTGGTGCGCGAAAGCTCGATCATTGACGACTTTGAACAACGGCTCGTTGGCTCGGAAAAAATAGACGGTACCGATTGCTGGGTCATCGAGATGTATCCCAAACCTGGCTCATCCATCGTGTACAGCAAGGTGAAAGTGTGGATTGGTAAAGACGATTATTTGCACCGCCGTAGCGAAAATTACGGAGATAAGGGCGAGTTGGTCTCCGTAATTCAAAACAGCAAAATTCGTGAAGTTGGAGGCCGAAAAATCCCGACGCGTATCGAAATGATCCCTCAAGGCAAACCAGGCCACAAGACTGTGATCGAATACGTTAATGCGGTATTTGACAAGCCCATCAAAGAAGACTTTTTCAGCTTACAAAATTTAAAAAACATCCGCTGAGGCTAATGCAACCTATCAGCTCTGGATCAACTTTACCGATTAAACTCATCGTACAACTTGCTGTAAGAAATCTTTTGCGCTCGCGTAAGCGTTCACTCATTACAGTGTCAAGTGTCTTTTTTGCTGTACTACTTGCTCTGATAGCTGAGAGCATTAATGAGGGTTCGCACGATGCCTTGATTGAGACCTCCGTGAAATTATCTACCGGCTATGTTCAGTTGATGGATACAGGTTATCGCAACACCCCTTCGCTCGACCTGTCCATCCCCTGGAACGAATCGTACTTCGGGCGACTTTCAAATCTGCCATTTAAAGCAGGCTATATTCCAAGGATTCAAAATTTTGTATTGGCGGCCGGGCCCCGAAAGACTTCAGGTGCACTGATACAAGGCATTGTGCCTGAAGCAGAAAACGATTTTAATGGTCTGTCTTCTAAAATCATCAAAGGATCACTGTTTGATTCACTGGGAGGAGCTGTACTCGGGCGAGAATTGGCAGAATACCTTCAGGTGCAGGTGGGAGATACTGTTGTTGTCATAGGTCAGGGGTATCAAGGCACTTTAGCAAGTGGCAAGTATCATGTGGCGGGCATTGTAAAACTTAGCGTAAAAGAGTTAAATAAAATCACATTCTTCCTCCCACTTGATGAGGCTCAACGACTTTTTGATATGCCGGGGCTTGTGACACAAGTTTTGGTGAATCCAGAAAATCCAGAAAAATCAACAGAATTGGCAAATGCTATTCGCTCCGAATTTCTTAGCGAAGGCATTACGGCTCTTACTTGGGAGGAGATGTTGCCCGAGCTGTTACAAGCTTTGGCTTTCGATACAATTTCAAACCGCGTATTGCTGGCCATACTCTACGTAGTGGTTGGTTTTGGCATTTTTGGTACTGTGCTCACGATGACGCTTGAGCGCACCCGCGAATTTGGCGTGCTGATCAGTATTGGCATGAAGCGAAAATTGCTGGCACTGACTACCGTAGTAGAGACTCTTTTGCTTGGCTTAACAGGCGTACTTCTTGGTGTGGCAATAGGATTTCCCATACTCATCTACATGCACTTTCATCCTATTCCACTTGGTGGCGATTTACAGGCAATAGCCGATGATTTTGGCATTGAACCCATGTTATACTTCTCCATCAAGCCTATCATTTTCCTTGGACAAGGTCTGGTGATTTTACTCATCAGCAGTTTCATAGCCATTTATCCTTATCGATTTGTGATGAAGCTAAACTTTTTAAAAGCTGCAAGAGGTGACTGACAAAGCCCGAAATATTTTAGCTGATTTGCGGCTTTTGTTTGCCGTAGCCTATCGAAACATCTGGAGAAATAAGGGTCGCTCACTGACCCTGATGACGGCTGTATCGCTTGGATTGGCGGGTGGGATGATCGCTATCAGTATGGGTCAAGGTATGATTGCCCAGCGCTTTAAAATCGTTATTGAAAAGAATTTCAGTCATTTACAGATACACCATCCCAAGTGGTCTGAGCAGTTTGAGGTAAAATACACCATAGCTGATGTTTCGCAGGTAGAATCAGCCTTGAAAAAAGAGCCCAGCTACTTAAGGCACTGCCTTCGCACCATTGCTACCGGTATTGTGCAGTCGCCCACCTCTTCAGGAGCTGTACAAATTCGCGGGATTGATCCCGAAGCTGAAAGGCAAGTGACCGCCTTCGATGAGTTGATGGTGGAAGGGACTTACCTCAGCACCGAAGAGCCTATGCAGGTGCTTATTGGACGCCAATTGGCAAATAAGCTAAATGTGGGCTTAGGGTCGAGAATAGTGCTTTCGTTTACCGATCGTGAATACAATGTGATTTCGAGTGCTTTTAAAGTAACTGGCATCTTTCGAAGTGTGAGTACACAATACGATGAGCGTAATGTATTTGTACTTCGCTCAGACCTTAATCGATTGCTAGGTACTGATGGACAGGCACACGAAGTTGCAGTGCTCTTTACCGATGAAAATAAGGCGGTAAAAGCCGAAGCAAGATTGGCCGCTGCTTTGCCAACGCTGCTGGTGCAGAGCTGGCGCCGACTCTCTCCAGAGTTGGTGTATTTGCAAGATGTAGGAAGCCGAGTGTTGTACATTTTTATTATCATCATTATGCTCGGACTAAGCTTTGGTATTCTCAATACGATGCTCATGATCGTACACGAACGCACGCATGAACTCGGTATGCTTAAAGCCATCGGTCTAAACAAAACCCGGACGTTTATAATGCTGCAGTTGGAAACTCTGATGATGACGCTGCTCGGTACAGGTGTGGGTTTGCTGATAGGCCGATTGATTTTATGGCCATTAATGGGTGGAATTGATTTAAACTTTCTCTCTGATGCCTTGGCAGCCTTTGGTATTCCTACGATGGTGTATCCCGTAATAGAACCTGATTTTTATCGAAATGTGATAACGCTCGTCCTTGTTTTCTCTTTTCTAGCTAGTCTTTATCCCAGTTGGAAGGCACTTCAGATCAACCCTGCAGATGCAGTAAGGGTGCAATAACCTTGCAGCCATTGCCCCCTTCAGACGATTGATTAATTTCTTAGGAAACTATAAAAAAACAACTATTCCGAAATTTAGGGTATTCAGTCCAAAGTCGAGCCCAAATGTAGTGGTGGATACTTTGGTGTAATTTCCAGGATTAGAACCATCGACTTTTAGAGAAAGCGATGAGTAGCCAAGAAATCCATAGCGAATTTCCAGACCGATGTTTTTGTGCACCATGTAGTTAAAACCAGGAGTTATGCCTGTTAGCAAAATATTAGAAGAGCTTTTTTGCTCGGTGGTAAGATTGCCTACGTTGAGTTTGTCCACATAATTCCCAAAACCAACTCCCAAACTGAAGTCGCCAAAGAAGGCAAATTTTTCGTTGTATGGAATGTAATAGCGAACAAAAGGTGAAATACTAAAGACATTTGAGCGAGTTTCTGATGTGGTGTTTGGATCTAACTGCTCTTCACTCGTTGATACGGCAAAGCCAATTCCCAATCCTATCGCTAACTTGTCATTTAAAAAATAACCTCCGGCAGCTGAGATGCCAAAGTCCGATTGTTTGGGTCCATTTGTTACTGTGGTAATATTATTAGTCTTATCCTCAACTTTGTTAGAGGAATTTCCGAAACTTACATCGCCGGTTATGAGTTTTGATCCGGCCTTAAATTGCGCATTGGCAGCCAATGAAGCCAGCGATAATAACACTGCAAAAAAATTTGTTTTCATGTTTGCGATAATAAGTGTTTCAAAAATATCTTTTGTTAAAGCAACTTATGTTAAATGTAAATTTTTCCGAATAAGAGAGTCTCTTCACTAAAAGTAAGATTTTCATACCAAAGATTTTATAAACACGATGCATGAGATTCTAAAAAAGGCAAATCTCACTCAGTGTTCGCAGAGCTGTTTCCTACATCCCAAGGCAGTTTACTATACCTTTGCAGGCTAAAAGTGCACTAATCAGAGAATTTTTATGGGAAGAGCCTTTGAATACCGCAAAGAGCGAAAGTTTAAGCGATGGGCCACTATGGCCAAAAACTTTACACGTATCGGAAAAGAAATATCAATAGCTGTAAAAGAAGGAGGTCCGAATCCTGAAACCAATTCGCGACTTAGAGCTGCCATTCAAAATGCAAAGGCAGTTAACATGCCTAAGGAAAACATCGAGCGCGCCATCAAACGCGCCACCGATAAGGAGATGGCCGATTACAAAGAAGTGGTGTACGAAGGATATGGCCCCGGTGGAATCGCTATACTTATCGAAACCGCAACCGACAATCCCACGCGAACCGTAGCAAATATTCGCAGCTATTTCAACAAACACAATGGCTCGCTTGGCACCAGTGGATCAGTCGATTTTATGTTTGACCACAAGTGCCAATTCAAAATTCGCAAACCGGAAAACATGGACATCGAAGAACTCGAGCTACAGCTCATCGATTACGGAGCCGAAGAGTTCTTCGAAGACGAAGACGACAATACTTTGATGGTGTACGGGCATTTTTCAGATTACGGCAAGCTGCAGAAAGGCATCGAAGAACTGGGCCTGGAAGTAATCTCTTCAGGTTTAGAGCGCATCCCCCACGAAACGCGCGAAGTGCCTGACGATGTGCGCGCTCAGGTAGAAAAGTTGCTCGAAAAAATCGAAGAAGACGACGACGTACAAAACGTATATCACAACATGGCCTGATAAAAGGGGCGGCACAGCCCCTTTATACACAATTTACCACCTTCGAAAACCCAGCCACCCCTCGCAGCGTACTACTTTTGTAAAATAAATTAAGAGCTTTGAACCTTTACAGGTATTTAGAAGATTTTGGGCGATACGTGCTGATGCTTGGGCGAGTTTTCCGTAAGCCCGAAAATAAGCGTATGTATTTCGATGCCTTTCTGATAGAGATTGAACAACTCGGCATCAACTCTGTGGGCCTTGTAGCCATCATTTCGCTTTTTGTGGGTGCAGTTGTAACCATACAAACGGCATTGAATCTCGAAAACCCGCTTATTCCGCCGTATTATATAGCAATAGCCACTCGCGAGAGCATTATTCTCGAGTTTTCGCCTACCATGGTCAGCCTTATTCTGGCGGGTAAAGTGGGTAGTAATATTGCTTCAACACTCGGAACAATGCGCGTGAGCGAGCAAATCGACGCTTTGGAGGTGATGGGCGTGAATTCTGCTTCATACCTCATCCTGCCAAAAGTGCTCGCAGCTATGGTTTTCAATCCGATTTTGATCAGTATGTCGATGTTTTTGGGCATTTTAGGTGGCTACGTGTTCGGACAGCTCACCGGCATGGTGGGCCCTGAGGATTTTATTGAGGGTCTTTTGCTGGAATTTAAAGCCTTTTATGTGACGTATGCGCTGATTAAAACGGTGGTTTTTGCCTTTATCATCACCACAGTATCGGCCTATTTTGGCTACTATGTAAAAGGTGGTGCTGTAGAAGTAGGTCAGAGCAGTACACGGGCTGTGGTGGCCAGTAGCCTGATCATCATTTTGGCCAACTACATCCTTACCCAAATAATTTTGAGCTGATGATACGGGTTGAGAATCTTCGGAAAAAGTTTGGCGATACTGAAGTAATCAAAGGCATCTCTGCCGAATTCTATCCCGGTAAAGTCAATCTAATCATCGGCAAATCGGGCTCCGGCAAGACGGTGTTTATGAAGTCGCTTTTAGGACTTTTCGACATCGATGGCGGGGAGATTTACTATAGCGGTGAGCCGCTTTCGCAAATGGACTTTAAGCGTCGTAAGGCGCTGCGCACCGAGATGGGAATGGTCTTTCAGGGCAGTGCTCTGTTTGATTCGCTTACGGTCGAAGAAAACGTGATTTTCCCGCTCAAGATGTTTTCCGTGATGAGTCCAAAAGAAATGTTGGATCGAGTAAACTTTTGTCTCAAAAGAGTTAATCTCGAAAATTCCAATAAAAAATATCCAGCTGAGCTGAGTGGGGGAATGAAAAAGCGCGTGGCCATTGCTCGTGCCATTGCTATGAATCCAAAGTACCTCTTTTGCGACGAACCTAACTCAGGCCTTGACCCTCAAACGTCCATCGTAATCGATAACCTCATTCGCGAGATTACTCAAGAATTTGGCATCACCACCGTGATCAACACCCACGATATGAATTCGGTGATGGAAATTGGCGACAACATCATATTGATTAAAGAGGGTTACAAAGCCTGGCAAGGCAGTAAATCGGAAATTCTCAGTACGGATAATGAGGATGTAAACGAATTTGTTTTTACCTCCCAACTCTTCAAACGCATCAAACAATCACATCAGACGGCCTCTGCTCGTGAATGATTATTTGCTGATTTTCTCTGAAAAAATTACACCCCGACTGCTCTACACGGCCAGGGTAATTTTTGAACATGTAATTCCTTGTAACTACAGAATCACTGAAAAAAAAGAAGAATTTTTAAATCATCAAGGCCCAAAAATCAACTACAGCTCTTGTCGTGAGTTAGATGGCATTCGGATTTATCCCTCGCGTTTGCTGTTTTCTACTGACATATTTGAGCAGGAGGTGCGATGCGCTTTAAACCCTTTTTGTGGTGTTCATCTCTTTCACGAGATATGTAGCGATGTGTGCTACGATGTATTTGCATCGGTTTTTTATATGGTGTCGCGCTACGAAGAGTATTTGCCCCACCTGAGCGATGCGCACGGCCGATTTTTGCCTTCAGAGTCTATTGCCAGTCGGAATGGTTTTTTGGATAGACCTGTAGTAAACTACTGGTGTCTTCAATTAAAAGATAAAATACTGGAACGCTATCCAGGTTTTGCATTTAAATCTACCACATTCTCTTACACGGCTACCGTAGATGTGGATAATACGTATGCCTACAAAGGCAAAGGCTTAATGCGCATATTGGGAGGCTTTTTAAACGACCTGCGCGCTCTGAATTTCTCTAAAGTGAAGGAGCGCTTTAGCACCGTTTTTTTGGGCGCTAAAGATCCGTATGACACCATTGATTACCAGCTGAGGCTCTTTGAGAAATACGGTTTTGAGGTCATTTATTTTTACCTATACTCAAAATATGGGCCCTACGATCGAAATCTGCCGATATACAGCCCGAGCCATCAGGAGCATATCAAGTATGTAGCCGACTTTGCTCAAGTAGGAGCACACCCCTCGTATCGAGCAAGTCAGGATTTTTCTGAAATGGAGCGCGAAATTACGGCCTTAGAGGCTACTATACGTCGGCAAATCACCAAAAGCCGCATGCACTACCTGCGCTTCACCTTGCCGACTACATTTCGACAGTTGATTGAATTGGGTATTACTGACGACTACTCGATGGGCTATGCTCAGCAGCCCGGCTTTAGGGCAGGTATTTGTACCCCTTATCCTTTTTATGACCTCGAAGTAGAAATGCAGACTGACCTCATGATCCATCCCTTTCCATTGATGGAAACTACATTTATCGATTACTTAAAGCTTACACCGGAGCAAGCTGCACAAAGTATTTTTCCTATCATCGATCAAGTAAAAAAGGTAAACGGGCACCTGATAACTGTATGGCATAACAGGACCTTTAGCGAACACCAACCCGATTGGAAAGGCTGGAACCAACTGCACATCGAAATGTTAGATTACATCAAAAGGCTTTTATGATTCGCCTGGTAAAAAATGCAGATATCGACGTAAAACAGTGGGACACCACCATCCATCTCGATCCGCAAGCCCTCATATATGGCCTAAGCTGGTATCTTGACATTGTAGCCTATGGCTGGGATGCCCTAGTGTATGACGACTACAAGGCCGTGATGCCCCTTACCCCACAGCTTTACAAAAGGGTACTGCCTTCTGTCATTAGGCCCTATGGCACTCAACAGCTTGGGGTATTTTCACGTGAAAGGGTTTCTGCCGAACTTTTAAAAGCGTTTTTAAAGAAGATTCCAGCTAAATATGTTTACAAGGACCTGTGTTTAAATGCACAGAATCCGATTGAAAACATTCGCTCCGGTAAGTTGATACCGCGAACCAATCTTTTAATTACCCTTATTGGGTCGAATGCTGAAAAAATCAGAGCGCGCTATTCGAAGAACACGAAACGAAATCTGGCTAAAGCTGAAAAGTATCCGCATCAGTTTTTTTACAACGATGCTCCCGATGTGCTGCTTCGCATATTTCAAAACAACAAGGGCAAGGAATTGCCCCACCTTCAAGAGCGCCACTATGCCACGCTGAGGCAAATCATGTATGTAGCCATTCACCGCAAAACCGGCTATCTGATTACTCTTTACGACGAGTACAACACTGCCATTGCCGGGCTGTTCTTTCTCGAATACAGAGGTAGGGTGATACTCTTATTCAGTGCAACAACTGATTACGGGAAAGAAACACATGCACTCACCCTTCTTATTGACCACGTGCTTACGCAAAAGGCCGGCTTAGCAGATGTTTTTGACTTTGAAGGATCTGATATTCCTGGTCTTCGGAGGTTTTACGAAGGTTTTGGAGCCCAGGAAGAAATCTATTACAACTGGAAAAAGTGGTTTTAAAAGTCGATTCAGAAATTCAGATACGCACAACCACTTTTACGTTTATCAATCTGTTAGTCAAATAATTTGGCACGCCAAACTGTCTGCCTGTGGTCAGATCGGGATTGGCTGCATTTATGTCTTTGATCCATAGATAACTGATGGTATTTCTGATGCCAAACAAGTTAAAAACCTCAACACCTGCCCAAGCTGATTTTAGCACATTAAAGGCGCGGTATTTAGAAGGCTTTCCTTCTTCTTTTAGCACTTTGTAAAAAGCAATATCCACGCGTCGATATGGTGGGATGCGGTAAGTAGTGGCCGTGCGCTCAAATTGCGGTGGATTAAACGGAATGCCTGTACCGAAGCTCAATGTAAGTCCAACGCGCCAGGTGGGGTCTTTGGGCAAATAGTCTTGAAAATAAATGCTTGCATTGAATAGTTGGTCAGTAGGTCGAGGTAGGTAGCCGAGCTGGGGATTGTCTTTTAGCCGCTCGCGCACGGTCATCAGGGAGGCGCTAAACCAAGATTCAATGCCCTTGACAAACTGACCATTTATGCGAAAGTCAAGCCCCGTTGCAAATCCGTCGGCATCGTTGCGCGCTGAATAGCGCAAGCGTACGTTTTCGAGTTCGTAAGTTACGAGATTGCGCAGGAACTTGAAGTAATACTCCGTAACGATGCGGAAGGGGCGGTCCCATAGAGTAACTACCTGGTCGAGCCCGGCTACTAGGTGATAGCTCTCCTGTGCCCGCAAGCGGGTGTTCACATTACCTGTGATGTCGCGCATCTCGCGATAAAAAGCCGGTTGGTGATATGCCCCAAGCGATAAGCGAAATATACGGTTTTTGGGACCAGAAGGTTTGTATTTGACTGTAAATCTTGGAATAATGAGAAGTTGATCGTTTAGGTCCCAGTAATTGAATCGAATACCGGCTGTATAATATAGGTCTCCATTGAGCAGCTTCAGGTTAGAGGAGTATTCGCCATATCCCATAAATCGTTGAGAAAACACTGAAGCTCTGGTGTCAAAGCTTTCGTATAAGAAAAGGCCTTTGGGTTCCACGGTATCGACAAACACGTTTCCAAGCGTGTCGGCTCTGAAGATGTATCGCCTAAAGTGCGGCAGATTGTAGCCTGCAGAGTCTATGGTTTCCCATTCTTTGTAACGGTCGATGATGTCTTCAGCTTGCCAGCGAAGGCCCCAGCCCCATGTTCCGCGATTTCCGACGTAGGTAGAGGTATATTGAGCATTTACTACAATGGCGTCGAGCAGATTTCGAGCATAGTTTTGGAATCCGCCCACACCCCTAATGAAGCGTATGTCGCCGAATTGGTCGGAGCCGAGATTGTTGTCGAGCTCTGCAAGGCGATAGGCACCTACAATGTCGAAATACTCTTGTTCAGTGGTCTGAAACGCTGAAACAGCCCAGCGCATGGTTAGTTTTTTATTGGGCCTGTAGTCGGCTGATAAGGCCGAGAAGCGCGTAATAAAGTCGTAATTTTCCATACCGTCGAAAAAGACGGTGAGCCGCAGTGACTGCTGTACAGTGCCAAAGTTGGTGGTTCTAATGGAGGGAATTACTTTGTAAATATTTCGAGAGTAGTTGCCGAGGAAACTCAGCTCTAATCGGTCGGTGAGTGAGTAGGTGAGGTACACTTGCGCATCAGTAAATCTTGGCCGAAAATCAGCATCTGTGTCGAGCGAACCGAGTAGTAGTTCGTTAGTTCGATAGCGAATGCTGCTCAGAGCTGTAAATCGATTTTTGAGGCCGATGGCATCAATAGTGAGGCTGCCACCCATCAGGCTGGCTTCGGAGCGAAGGCCGAATTTCTCGGGCTTGCGGTAGGTGATGTCGAGCACTGAGGCCATGCGGTCGCCGTAGCGCGCGTCGAATCCGCCGGCCGAGAACTCAATATTGCCCACCATGTCGGGATTGATGAAGCTGAGGCCTTCTTGCTGGCCATTGCGCACCAGAAAGGGGCGATAGATCTCAATGCCGTTGACGTACACGAGGTTTTCGTCGAAATTACCTCCGCGTACATTGTACTGTGAGCTCATTTCATTGCGCGAGGTGACGCCGGGCAGCAGCCGGATAAGCCCCTCTACACCGGTAACTGGTCCGGCGAGCATGTCGAGTGCCTTAACGTCGATCACCGTTGTGTTGGTAATGCGGCTTTTTTCTTCGACTACTTGCACTTCATCCAGGTCTTCAGCCAGCAGTTTTAGCGTTGTTTTAAAATTGTACTCTTTGTTTGACTGCAGGTCTACTTTCAGGCTGTCTTTTCTATACCCGAATAGATAAAAATAAATCCAAGAATTTTTCATGGCAGGAACTTCGAGGCGATATTTTCCGTCGGCTGAAGTGTAGGTGATGAATCCGCGGCAGTAGACTTCTACCAGCTCAAGGGGTCGGCCTTCTTGGTTGGTGACCGTACCTGAAATGATCGCTGTCTGGGCGAAAAGCCGGACTATGCCTCCCAACAGCAAAACAAGAGTCAACAAGCTCGATCGCCAGGACAAAATGGATCTCAAATCAGATAATTACTTTTTCTTTTTCAGAGACTCAAAAAGTTCGAGCCATGCAAAAGGATTGGACAATTGTAAAAGCATAGCCTGACCGCCATTGGCTAATCCGTTGTAGCGATTGTAGTTGTAAATAGATTGTTCTTGTTGGCGCATCACATGTCTGGCAGCTTCAGAGGCATCGAAGCCCATGGCGCGAGCGCGGTCTTTGAGCGATTCGAGGGCCAGGTTGCGCTGTGCTATATCGAGTTCAGTGGTTTGAGGTCGCATGGCCAGGAGCTCGGTATAGAGTCTGTCGCGCGATGGCCAGGGATAGAGGGTGACTTCTTGTAGCATGGTGGTGTCGCGCACGAGGGTAATGGTCATCAGATAGCCTTTTTCGTCTTTCAGTTCAGGCGATACGTAGAACTTTTCGCGTTTAAAACCTATGCAGCTGAAAAGAATTGTGTCGCCGGGCATGGCGGCTATAGAAAAAAAACCGTCGCTGCTGCTTATTGTGCCCTGGCCGCGGGACCGTATCAGTACGTGTGTATTTGGGATAAATTGGGGAATGTCGTCGTCGGTGACTATGACTCCTGAAATTTGAATAGCCTTAGTGCCCTTTTGTGCAAATCCCACAAGGGCGCTAAGACATAGAGCGGCTGCAAGGAGTAATCTGAACACGTTCAAGTTGGTGCTTGTCTATTGATTGGACGTCAAACAAAAATAGTGTTTATAAAGCCTCGTCACATCAGGTAAAAAACGGATACGGAAAGGCTTTAACGATGTTTTATATCCACTTAATGAGTGCAGAAGCCCAAGTGAATCCGCTGCCAAAGGCTGCCAGGCAGATGAGGTTGCCTGGTTTGATTTTGCCCTCTTGCCAGGCTTCGCTCATGGCTAAGGGAATGGAGGCAGCGGTAGTATTTCCGTAGCGCTGAATGTTGTTGTAGACCTTTTCTTCGGCCAGACCCATCTTCTGCTGGATGTACTGACTGATGCGCAGGTTTGCCTGATGTGGAATCAGCAGGTCTATGTCTTTGGGTTTATAACCATTGGCATCTAACGCTTCTTGGATGACTTCCGAAAAACGGACTACCGCGTGCTTAAAGACGAAGTTGCCGTTCATGTAGGGATAGTAAGAGGTGTCCTCCGGATTGTTTTCTTTGATGAATTCGGGTACCCACTTGCTGGTGTTTGGGGCTATTAGGGCGAGCTCTTTAGCGTATTTGCCTTCTGAATGGAGGTGGGTGGAGAGGATACCGCCTTCTTCGCCCTTTTCTGCACGCGATACGACAACTGCACCCGCACCATCGCCAAAAATAACGCTGACGTTGCGGCCTCTGTCGGTAAAGTCTAAGCCCCCGCTGTGAAGCTCGGAACCGATGACCAGTATATTTTTGTACATGCCGGTCTTGATGAATTGGTCGGCAACGCTTAGGGCATACACAAAGCCGCTGCACTGGTTGCGCACGTCGAGGGCACCAATTTCGCGAATGCCTAATTGCTCTTGTACCAGCACTCCCGGGCCCGGGAAGTAGTAATCGGGGCTGAGGGTAGCAAATATGATGAAGTCTATGTCGTCTTTGGTGATGCCTGCGCGTTCTATGGCCATAAGGGCAGCTTTAGTGCCCATTGTTGACGGAGTGTTGCCATCGCCTTTTTTTACAAATCGGCGCTCCTTGATGCCGGTGCGCTCTACAATCCACTCGTCGCTGGTGGTCATCAGCTTTGCCAGGTCGTGATTTGTGACTACATGGTCAGGTACATAATGGCCAATGCCTGTAATTTTCGAACGGTACATTTCTCTCAATTAGCTGGCGCAAGGTAAAAAATTTGTTATGAATTGATTAACGAAAAAATTGAGCTAAAGATGGCAAAAAATCAAATGATGGAATTAGCAACTTTTGAATAAATTTATTAAGATATCCGTGCAAGGGAATGATGAATGGGGTGAGGTGTGGAAAAAGAGGCTTTCTGGTGTCAGATGGCCCGTGAATTCACTTTGTAAAATTTAAAGAAGCGAGCTAAAGTTTAAATGTGGCTTGATGCCATGGATTCGGGTTATGGGCTGCGGCCGTAAGGCCGCAACTGCGTGAGGGATAGAAGCGGATATGAGCCGCAGCAGGTGGGCATACGGCACACTTGGCGAGGCTGGCTGGCCCGTAGGGCAGACAACGCAGCCAAGGTGTGGTAAGCTATTGCTTACTTACTGGTGTACAGGATGTGCCGTGCCCACGTGCAAGGCGAATATGAGCGGATAGCCCGACCCAGACGAAGGTGCCGAAGGCACCTTGTCTGGGGCACGCCCAAAAAAAAATCGAGAGTGTTACAAAATTTCGGTTCGGTAGGTATCAAGGCGAAGGAGGATGAAAATCATCATAGAGAAGGCCAGCATCGATGATCCACCGGAACTGATGAAGGGCAAGGGAATACCTATTACGGGGAATAGGCCAATGGTCATTGCAATATTTACGGCAAAGTGGAAAAAGAGAATGCTGGCTACCGAATAGGCAAAGATGCGTGCATAGGCGAGTTTTTGGCGTTCGGCGAGGACGAGTATGCGGTAAATAAAGAGTAGAAAAATGGTGATGAAGGTGAAAGAGCCTACAAAGCCCCACTCTTCGCCTATGGTACAGAAGATAAAATCGGTTTGCTGCTCGGGCACAAAGTCGTACTTAGTCTGTGTGCCTTGGAGGAATCCTTTACCCCAGAAACCGCCAGAGCCGATGGCTATCATGCTTTGGTGGGTATTGTAGCCGATGCCTTTTGGGTCGTGGGCTTTGCCGAGCATGATGTTGATGCGGTTGCGATGTCTGTCTTCCAACAGATTGTAAAAGGCAAAGTCAACGGATTGGACGAAGAGAACTACTATGGCAGTGACTCCGAGTGTGGTAATCCATACAGCTCGGCTTCTTCGCCAGAGTATGGCGACAAATAGACCAAAGCCTCCCAAGACGAGCGATAGAATAAGTGGGTCAATTACTAAAGCCAAGATAAAAAATACGGCTAGGGCTAAAGCGATGAGGACAAAGTAAATGGATAATCCCTCGCGGTAAAAGACCAGCAAGAAAGAGCTGAATACTACGGTACTACCTAAGTCGGGTTGAGGCAGAATGAGCAGTGCAGGTATAGCAACGATAAGCGTGGCGAGTAGTACTTTTTTCTTGAAATTCTTTTTGGTGGCTGAACCCAAGACGGTAGCTACCATCATGGCAGTTGAGAGCTTAGCGAATTCGCCGGGCTGAAGGCTAAAGGCACCAATCTGAAACCACGAACGGGCGCCGGAAATTTTAGCCCCAAAAAACAACACCGCTACAAGTAGAATCAGAGTGAGTAGGTAGAACGGAAAAGACAAGGGCTCGATGAGTCGGCCTTCGATGCTGAGTATTAAAAGTCCGATAATGGTAGAGGCTACTATGAAGAGCAATTGTTTGTTGTAATTGAGCGAGAGATTGGTAAGGGAAAACGTCTCGGGATTGTACACGGCAGCCAGTACGCTGATAAAGCCAATAAAGACCAGTAGGTAATATAACGAAAGTACAGAAAGGTCGATGCCCTCGAAAATCGATTCCCTCTTTCTCATTGGTGTTGATAGGTTAAGAGCTTTTGGCCGAAGATTTTGATGAGCTGACGATCGTATTCGTCTTTGAGCGAGCCTTCCATCATGCGCTTTTCTAAGTCTTTGCGCTCGACTTTGCCGGTGAGGTATTTTTCGATGATGAGAGAGGCAATGGGTGCAGCCCAGCGAGAGCCCCAGTAGCCATTTTCGACAAAGATGGCGATAGCGATTTTGGGGTCGTCTTTCGGGCCGAAAGCCATGAAGATGGAGTGGTCTTGGCCGTGAGGGTTTTGGGCGGTTCCGGTTTTGCCGCAGAGTTCGATGCCTGGGATTCGTGAAGCTCGAGCAGTCCCTTGCTCAAAAACTTGAAACATACCTTCGATCACCGGCGGAAAGTGAATGCTATCGACGGTGGTTTTCTTGGGTTTGGTGTAATGGGGGTTTGTAATGGGTTTTCCGTCAATTTTTTTGATGAGGTGAGGGGTATAATAATAGCCGCGATTAGCGATAGCGGCAGCTGCATTGGCCAATTGCACCGGTGTTACAAGCATTTCGCCTTGACCGATGCCGAGAGAGATGGTGTTGAGGGTTTTCCATTTATTGGTGCGGAAGCTGCGGTTAAAATAAGCGGAATCGGGCACTAAGCCTTTGCGGCCAGTGGGCAGATCGTTGTCGAAGTACATTCCTAAACCGAAGCTCTTCATGTGTCGGCTCCACACTTCGACTCCGGTGGGGGCATTGGGGTATTTGTCGATGATGCGCTTGTAGGTGTTACAGAAATAGTTGTTGCACGATTTGTAAATGCCAGCAAGCAATGGAAGTGGATAGTTTGTGCCACACTTACAGCGCACAAAAAGGCTTCCAGCTCTAAAGCCTCCACCGCATGTAAAGGTGGTAGAGGGTTGGATAACGCCTTCTTGTAAGGCAACTAAAGCTTGGAGGATTTTAAAAGGTGATCCTGGTGGGTACTCTGCCAGTAGAGCGCGGTCATACAGCGGCTTGTTGATGGAGTCGTTGTAGAGCTTTCTATAGTTGATGTTTCGGTCGCGGCCCACGAGCAGATTGGGGTCGTATGAGGGGCTGGTGACGAGCATGAGAATTTCGCCGGTGGAAGGTTCGATGGCTACGATGCTGCCGCGTTTGTTTTTCATAAGGGCTTCGCCATACATCTGTAGCTCTATGTCGATGGTAGCTACCAGATCGCTGCCAGGTATGGCAAGAGAGTCGAAGATACCGCCTTTGTAGGGGCCTTTCTCGCGGCCACGCACGTCTACCAGTATGCGACGTACACCGTGTTTTCCTTTCAGGTATTTTTCGTACGACTTTTCGATGCCAGCCACGCCAATGAAATCACCCCGGCTGTATTCCGGATTGCGCTCGATGATCTCTTCATTCACTTCGCCTATGTAACCCAGCACATTAGCTGCTGCGGGGTACGGGTAGGTTCGTAATGTGCGCTTTTGAAAAAAGAAACCAGGAAATAAAAAGAGTTTTTCCTGTAAGTATGCATAATCTTTGGCCTGGATGTAGCGGATAAACTCCGATGGTTTAAATCGGCTATAGCTGCGAGCAGCTTCGAGTTGTTTTACGAAAAAGTCTTTTGAAATGGCAAAGAGGCGACAAAATTCGGCTGTATCCATCGCCTGTACCTGCATGGGGATAACCATCAGGTCATAAGCTACCTGATTGGCGACTATCACTTTACCGTTGCGGTCGAGAATTTCACCGCGTGGGGCGTAAATTTTCAATGTGCGGATAACATTGTTTTCGGCAGAGAGTTTCCATCGGTCGTCGATTACTTGAATGTAGAAAAGTCTGGCTGTGAAGACAAGCCAGGTTCCGACCAAAAAGACGATAAACAAGGTGATCCGCTTCATCTGCCGTTTTTAGAGCCTGTTCCTTTGGTCAAAACGTATTCGACGGGTACAATTAGTGCGAGACTCGCTGTTGTAGATGCAATGGTTTTCCTCAGCAAGGTCATTAGATTTCCAAATCCCAATGAATCAACCACATATATCCAAATAAAAAACAGTAAATACGAGAGCAGGAGATAGAGTAAAAATCGGTTGAATTTCACCGTTTCGATGCGGATGCTCTTAGCTTCTTGCAGGGCTGCATATCCAAGTACTCTTTGAACGGGCACAAAGGATAGAAGGGAAAGTGAGGAGGCGTAAAGCCCACCGGTAGAATTCCATACATCGATGGCAAAGCCTGCTAAAAAAGCGATGAGCAGATGAGCGTATTTGTTGAAAACAGGTTTCGACATTACTACAAATGCAGGTAGCAGTTGAGGATTGATATAGCCTGAAAGCTTCACTTGATCGAGCACCCCGATTTGAAGCACGATGGCAAATACGATCGCTACAATCCACTGGGCGACATCACTTGTTTTCATTGATGAGCAATTTCAGGTTTTCGATTGCCTTCTTCTCAAGGAAGTCGATCACATATACTTGATTGATGCTGCTGAAGTCAGTAAAGAGCTCAACCTGAGCTTCAATGAAGTCGCCAGGGTCGCGCAGTCGGTAGCTCTTTACGATGCCTACGGGTATGCCTTCGGGAAAGATAAGGCTACGTACGTCGGTAACTACAGTGTCGCCGTTTCGTATGTGGGTTTGTTTCGGCAGGTCTATCAGCTGGGCATATCGGTAATTTTTGCCATTCCAGGTAAGTGAACCAAAGTTGTAGCTATTGATGGGCCGACAACTGATGGAAAACTTGCTGTGTAACACGGTAAGAGCAGTAGAGTAGTGGGTATCGACGTCTTTTGTAATGCCAGCTACGCCAAAAGGAGTTATGATGGCCATACCAGGCTTGATGCCATGCACCGAGCCGCGGTTAATGATCATATAGTTATTTTGGAGGTTGTAGGTGCTGTAGAGCACATTGGCCTCTTGATAGATGTACACCTGTTTGCGAACAGTGTCGTTTACAAAGCCCTTGTTGTTTGTTTCGGGTAAAAGCTCAGTATTTAAAGCATTTCTCAACGTGGCGTTTTCGCGCTGAAGAATTTGGTTTTGACTTTTTAAACTGAAGTATTCTCTGATGTCAAAAACCATTTTATGTAGGTTTCCTACAGCATAGTTGCTGGCAGTAAACCACAAATAGCTTTGAAAGTAATTGTGCCTTATGACTCGTGAGAGGGCTATGGACTGAAGTAAAAGGAAGAGTAGGAGATAAGCGTTTTTTTCAAAAAAAATCCAAACTTTGTTCATGCCTGATGCCGGAGTTGGTAGCTGGAGGATGAGTTTAGAACTTTCTCAGCCCCTTTAACGGCTGAGAAAGTTGTATTTGTCCAGATTTTTAAGTGCCATTCCGGTGCCTCTCACTACAGCTCTGAGGGGGTCTTCAGCCACGTACACCGGCAAGTCGGTCTTCATGGAGATGCGTTTGTCTAGTCCTCTAAGCATGCTGCCCCCACCAGCCATATAGATGCCACTGTTGTAGATATCGGCAGCCAATTCAGGGGGTGTGTTAGAGAGCGTTTCCATGATGGCATCTTCAATGCGGATGATGGATTTATCAAGCGCACGAGCTATTTCTTTGTAGTTTACGACTACCTGTTTTGGCTTACCGGTCAGCAAGTCGCGACCCTGAACGGCCATATCGTCAGGTGGATTGTCGAGTTCATCGAGGGCAGCACCTACCTGTATTTTAATTTCTTCAGCAGTGCGTTCGCCTACAAAGAGGTTGTGCTTAGTGCGCATGTAGTAGGCGATGTCGTTTGTAAAGATGTCGCCTGCTACTTTGATGGACTTGTCGCAGACGATACCTCCAAGGGCTACTACAGCGATTTCGGTGGTACCTCCACCAATGTCGATGATCATGTTACCCTTTGGCTCTTGTACATCTACCCCTATGCCTATGGCTGCAGCCATGGGCTCTTGAATAAGATACACCTCTTTAGCTCCGGCATGTTCAGCACTGTCGCGCACAGCTCGTTTCTCCACCTCAGTAATGCCCGAGGGAATGCATATAACCATTCGAAGCGAAGGTGTAAAGAATCTGTTGTTCAGGCCTGGGATGCTTTTGATCATTTCTCTGATCATGTGTTCCGAGGCTTCGAAGTCGGCAATTACACCATCCTTCAGCGGGCGAATGGTTTTGATGTTTTCATGCGTTTTGCCGTGCATCATGCGGGCCTGATGGCCTACTGCAATGATTTTATTTGTATTTCTATCGATGGCTACGATCGAAGGGGCATCGACGACCACCTTGTCTTTGTGAATGATAAGTGTATTGGCCGTGCCGAGGTCGATAGCTATTTCTTCGGTCAGAAAATCAAAGAGTCCCATGTATCAAAAGTCTTTAAGATTGTTATCAATGTTTAAAGTGGCGATAGCCGGTAAAGACCATAGCCATGTTGTGCTCGTTGCAATAGTCGATGCTCAGCTGATCTTTGATAGACCCTCCAGGCTGAATGACGGCTGAGATACCTACCTTGTGAGCGATTTCCACACAGTCCGGAAATGGAAAGAAAGCATCGCTGGCCATAGAGGCACCTTCGAGGTTGAGGCCAAAGGATTGGGCCTTTTGGATGGCTTGCTTCAGAGCATCAACCCTTGAGGTTTGGCCTGTACCGGCAGCCAGCAGCATGCCGTCTTTAGCCAGCACAATGGTATTGCTGCGCGTGTGTTTGCTGATTTTGGAAGCAAACAACATATCGGCAATTTCCTTATCTGTTGGTTTTCTGTTTGTTACGTACTTCAGGTCATCTATCGAATCGGTATGATGGTCTCTGTCTTGTAAGAGATAACCATTCAGAGCTGATCTTTTCAGGATCTTACCCGGGCTGTAGGGTTTGTATTTCAGAATTATCCGGTTTTTTTTGGCGAGGAGTATTTTTAAAGCTTCTTCATCAAAATCTGGTGCGAGCAACACTTCAAAGAAAATGCCCGAAATTGCTTCAGCAGTACGTGTATCAATCGGGCAGTTAAGCGATATGATGCCTCCGAAGGCAGAGACCGGATCTGCTTTGAGTGCATCTGTCCAGGCTTCGTAAGCCGTAGGTCTCGAGGCTAGTCCACAGGCATTGTTGTGCTTTACAATGACGCAAGTAGTGTCGTCAAATTCGCTTAGATAGGAGAGAGCAGCGTCGATGTCGAGCAAGTTATTGTAGCTCAGCTCTTTGCCACCAAGCTGGGTAAAGATTTCATCGAGATTGCCCTCAAACCAGCCGCGCTGATGGGGGTTTTCGCCGTAGCGCAGGGGGCGCTTTTCAGCGGTGGAGAGTGGCCAACCATTGAACCAATGCATGATGGCCGTATCGTAATGACTGGTAATTCGGAAAGCTTCAGCAGCAAGGCTTTTTCGATAGGTGAGATCAGTGGTGCCTTCTGATGCGATGTAATGGTTTAAAAAGTCGGAGTATTGAAATCTGGAAGAAACTATAGCCACATCGGTAAAGTTTTTTGCAGCTGCCCTGATTAGGCTTATGCCTCCGATATCGATTTTTTCAATGATTTCTTGCTCAGTGCCGCCCTTCTTTACCGTCTCTTCGAATGGATATAGGTCAACCACCACCAAATCGAAGGGTACGATGCCGTGTTCTGAAATCTGAAGTAGATCGTTGGGGTTAGAATCGCGCCGGAGGATACCCCCAAAAATGGTAGGGTGTAGTGTCTTAACCCTACCTCCGAGAATTTCGGGAAATTCGGTGAGCTCTTCAACGGAAATTACGGGAACACCTAAACTTTCAATAAACCTAAATGTGCCGCCTGTGGAATAAATTTCCACTTCGTACTCGTGTAATTTTTTTACTAACTGATCTAAACCTTCTTTGTAATATACTGATATTAAGGCAGTTTTTATTTTCTTAACGGACACTCCGGCTTTTTTTAAAAATTCATGCAAAGTTACATTGTTTCAGGCATTACCTAATGAGGCATAGGGCTAATCCGACGAAGTAATCACGATGTTTTTTCATAAAAAAATATCAAAAAAAATCCCAAGAGTACGGGAATAGAGAGATAGGTAAAAAACACCTTGGGACCAGAGATAAAAAGTGCAGCCGATACTGTCAAAGTCACTGTAATCAAGCGACTTATCATGCCTACAGCTCCAGTAGCGAGGCCGACACTTACATAGCGTTCAGCTACTAACTCGAGAATAATCGGATAGGCAGGAAACATTGCTGAGCCGCCGAAGATCAATATGCTTTTGATAAGCCATACGGGCTGATGCGTAGACAGCAGGTACATACCCCCTGATACTGCCAGAGTGGCAAAGTGCAAATAGCGCGTATGCCAGCCTCGTTTCGACACAATGCCAACTACGGGACTTACACTCAAAATTCCGGCTAAAATAGCCATTCCCATTGCGCTGCCTGCGGTATTTGAGGCTTCAGTATGTCGGAGGGCGGGTTCGAGCCATGTGGATAAATTGTCAAACGTTCCCACGCCCAGCCCTAAGATACTACCAAGTAGCAAGACAGGTTTGCTGGTCATTAACGTCTTTATCTCTGAGAATTTGACCTTCGACTGTAAGGAGCGATAATCAATTGATTTATTAAATACGGCAATAAGAACCAATCCGAAGAGTCCGGTGATGGCCGATGGCCAAAGCAGACCGTGCATTCCAAAACGCTCGTAGAGATAAACACCTGTAAGTAGCGAGAAGGCCATACCAGAATACATGGCAATGCTTAAGGCAGAAAGGGCCCGACTTCGATGGGATGGAAACAAGGTGTGAGCCACCGGCACAAAGCCATTGAGCACGAAAGGCTGGGCCACTGCAGCTAAAGTCTGACAGAAATAAAGTATCACTAAATTTTGGCTAATAAATCGACCTATGGCACTTGCAGCTGTAAGTAGGGCTGCAATCAGCATATACTTTTTCAAGTTTGAATCGACCCTTCTTCCGGCAGGAAGTGATAAAATCAGAAAGAAAATGGGATATAAAACCGCCAACATTCCAATGTAGGTTGGTGTAGTTCCAACCTCTGAGGCAATGCGGCTGGCTACAGGAGCAAAGGTGATCCAAATGGCTTGAGAAGCGAAAGTTACCAGCAGAAACCCAGTAAAATAAAGCTTTTTTGGCATTAGAATTTTAAGATTTAAACCAGTCAGATACTTTTTGTTTAATGACTTCGGTAGCCATGTGATCAGGTACGTAATCGATGACTAAAGGAATCAGCATGGCATCGAGATCACCTGTGATAAGCTTTTGAATAAACAACTGTGGATTTTTTTGTATTTCTGAAATGTAAATACCTGAATCTTCCTCTAGGGCTTGTGTGGCATCGCACGTAAATTCATCTATTACGCGATTGTGTACAGGGTTGATGGTGAGGTGAATGGAAGCAGGTATAACGTCGTTGCCATATTTTTTGAGTACGTGAAGGACCCAGCCCTTCTTTTTCATGTTGAGGGCAAAGTTGGCTATGTCGGCATTAGGGTTAAAAGCTGTTAGTACTATCGGCACTGAGGGTATGGCAATCTGAAAACCGAGTTTTTCAAAGGTTTTTTTAAAAAGTTGAAATGTTTCTGAAATTTGATTCGCATAGAGCTTGTACCCTTCTTCTCCAATGAATTCAAGAACGGCATAAGTGGCAGCCAAATGGCCAACTGATCGGGTAGAGAGCGCAGCTCTGTTAACTAAAACATATCCAGGCGAATGTGCATCGACATACATACAGCCTGCTGCATACTCAGCAGTGCGAAAGAGTACCATAGAAGCACCTTTAGGAGCGTAGCCAAACTTGTGAAAATCTACAGAAATGGATTGGACTCCGGGAATTTGAAAATCGAATGCAGGAACCGGATGATCGTTCATGCGCAAGAAAGGCAGCACCATGCCTCCCATACAGGCATCTACGTGTACAGGTATGCCTTTGCTGGCTGCTACAGCGGATATTTCAGATATAGGGTCGACTGTGCCATAGGTCCAGTTAGGAGCTGATAGGGCGATCAGGGCAGTATTTTCGGTGATAGCTTGCAGGAGTTGGAGCACATGCACCTTACCTTCGTTATCGACGGGAATTTTTCGGATGTGCATGCCCAGATAGAACGCGGCTTTGCTCATCGAGGGGTGTATGGTGTGGGGCGCGAGAATCTCAGGGGTACCTGCTTTACCTTGTTTTTTGAAATGCTCTCGGGCACTGAGAGCAGCAATCATTATACTCTCAGTGCCACCGGCTGTAAAGACGCCCATTGCTGACTCGGGAGCATTGAGCCATTTTTTTAATCTGTGAGATATTTCTTTTTCGAAAAAGACTGCACTGCGAAATACTGTAAAATCTAAAGCGTTTTTATCGGCAAACATTCGATAGGCGTCGAGGGCGAGCTCTTTTATTTGGCTGTCGCCCGCGTCGTAGGCGTAGGCAAACAGTCGGCCGGTATCGGTGTCGGTATCAGATTTATTTATTGATTGAAGGGTTTGTAAAATGCGATAGATTTTATCTGAAGTGTCATCAGGGGCCATAGCGGATTTCGTTTGTAAATGAAGTACAAGTTTAGTGGAAAATTTGTGGTTTTAAATATTTGTGATTTTGGGTGGTACATCCATATGCTGAGCATAAGGTGAAGGTAGGCTAAAGTGATGCTGTAGCCGGCACCTGAAGCCGCGTGAGGGATAGAAGCGGATATGAGCCGCAGCGGGTGGGCATACGGCACACTGGGAGCGGCTGGCTGGTCTGTAAAGACAGACAACGCAACCCAGATGTGCCGTGCCCACGTGCAAGGCGAATATGAGCGGATAGCCCGACCCAGACGAAGGTGCCGCAGGCACTGTCGGCTGGGGCACGCCCAAATAAGTAAAGAAAATAAAAAGAAGCTGTCCTAAAAGAGGGCAGCTTTTTTTTATCAGTTTTTAAATGGTATTTAATGTTACAAAAAATGAATTAGACTTAAAGCAGGTTTTTGGTAGTGATATTTCAAAAAATTGATTTT
>NZ_BHZE01000022.1 GCF_003851885.1 Thermaurantimonas aggregans
GTTGCTGTTTAAAGACTACTCGCCTCACTTAAAATGTCTATGATGGCTCTAATTTACTTCAATTAAGGGTTTTATCAAAATAAAAAAGAAGGCGTCCTTTACTTTTTGGACACCTTCTTTAATTTTTGCGCTCTAAAGATTATTTCAATAAATCTATCGCCTTATCCAACTGATTGTCTTTACCTGTATTCACGAGCTGCTGCACATTAAGCGGAAGAATCACCTCAGGTGTATAACCTTTACCTTCGAGTACTTCGTCGTTGATATAGCCGTAAATCTCCAAAGCTACCTGCACTAATCATCCGTTAGGCAAGAAAAACAGTACCCTTCAAAAACCTTTTTATAAGTCCAAAAGGGTTACATCGTCTCCCTTAAAAATTTAAACAGCGTTGAGCACGAAATCATTTACATCGATAAGTTCACTATTCCAATTGGAAATTCATATAAAGCTGAATTTTTTCAAGGCTTAAGCAAACTGAATGAATTTCTCTTTCGACTGACTGATCTAAAGAGCTTGTTATTTTTTCTTTTCAAAGGCTCGAGCTACATCTATTTCAGCCGGTACCTTTGAGCCTTTTTTTACAAAGTCAAGCAACCACTCCGCCAGTTTTGGCGCCATAAGTACACCCCGACTGCCCAATCCATTGATGAAATACAGCTGTGGAAGCTGAGGGTGGGCCCCTATCAGCGGCCGTCGGTCTTTGGTATTAGGCCTAATGCCGGCGTTGGTCTCTTCAACTTTGAAGGAAACATTTGCAATTTTCCGCAGTTCATCAAGCATCTCATTGGCCATCATGAGATTAGGATGTGGCGATAGGTGACGGAAGTCGTATGTAGCCCCGAGCTTCCATCGATTACCCTCGATAGGCAGTAAAAAATGGCTGAAGTGCAAGACAAAATCCCAGTTGTCGGGTAAACCGCTCAGCGTGAGCACATCGCCTCTGGTAGGGCGCATAAACGTACGCGGAAACCAGGGATTGCGCTGCCAGGCGTGAATGCCGTCGGCAAAAATGACTCCGTCGTAGCTGATACCAGCGTATTCCACGCCTGAATCGAGTATTTTAAGTCGGTCGTAATGAAATTCTTCGAAAAAAACCTTCTCCTGAAATTGCAACCTGCGGTGCACGGCCTCGATAAAGGCCCAAGTATTTACCCAGCCGGTGCGCTTCATTCGACCAGCACCGAAGGGGGCTTTTACGAAATTGGGAAGTTCAGCGATTTCTGGCTCCAGAATGGTATCCCAGAGGGGTTGTGTGGATTTTGCTTGCCAATCGTTTACCTCAGCTGCACTGTGAAAGAGTCGAAAGATGGGTTTCGGATGATAAAATGTAGCCCCCGTCAGCTTCTCAGCCCATGGATAAAATTGCTCCAGGGCCTCGAGCATTTCGCCGGCACGCCATACCAAGGTCATGCGCTTAAGCACCACCGGATTCCAAAGTCCCGAGGCTACCAGCGACGAATTGCTCAGCAGCGGCAGTGATATGTTGGTGATGTGAATTCCAGCCTTTTCGGCAAGCAGCGCAACTGCGCTTCCAGCTATGCCCTGACCAACCAGTAGCAGGTGCATAGCTCAATTAATCGATGGCCGTAAAGCCCGTGTAGCTGTGCAACACCTCGGGCAAATGCACGCGCTGGCCGTCGAAGTTATTCTCCAGTAAAGCCGCTACTACCCGAGGCAGTGCGAGTGATGAGCCATTGAGCGTGTGACAAAGGCGGTTCCGGCCATCACCGTCTTTAAAGCGAAGCTGAAGTCTATTGGCCTGGAAGGATTCAAAATTCGAAACCGAACTCACCTCCAACCAGCGCTTTTGCGCGGCCGACCACACTTCGAAGTCATATGTCATAGCGCTGGCAAAGCCCATATCACCTCCGCACAAGCGCAAGATTCTGTACGTAAGCCCAAGAGAGCGCAGCAATCCGGCCACGTGCTCCACCATCTCGTCGAGCAGCGCATACGAACGCTCCGGATGGCTGATAACCACGATTTCGACTTTGTCAAACTGGTGCAATCTGTTCAGCCCACGCACATGGGCACCATACGAACCTGCCTCCCGACGGAAACAGGGTGTATAAGCCGTAAGCTTGTGGGGGAGCTCGCCCTCCATCAGTATGACATCTCTGTAGAAGTTAGTCACCGGTACCTCAGCCGTGGGGATAGCGTAGAGCTGATCCTTCTCGATGTAGTACATCTGGCCTTCTTTGTCGGGCAACTGACCGGTACCAAATCCCGAAGCCTCGTTTACAAAATGCGGTGGCTGAACCTCCTGATAACCCGCCCGGGTGTTGTAGTCGAGAAAATAGTTGATCAGCGCTCTTTGAAGGCGTGCACCCTTGCCCTTGTACACCGGAAATCCGCTGCCCGTCACTTTCACGCCAAGCTCAAAGTCGATGATGTCGAGTTTTTTAGCAATTTCCCAATGAGGAAGAGCATCGTCGGGTAAGGTGGCTGGATCGCCCCAGGTAGCTACAATCTCATTGTCGTCGGCTGATTTACCAGGCTTTACGAGCGCTGCAGGTGCATTGGGTATGGTAAGCAGGAGCTCACGAAGCTGCTCTTCGGTCTCACGAAGCTGATCTGTCAATTGTTTGATCGATTCCTTGAGGGCTGCGCTTTTTTGCATCAATATCTGTGCTTCATCTTTTCGACCTTCGCGCTGCAGCTGGCCCACTTGTTTTCCTATAGAATTGGCCTCGTTGCGGTTTTGATCGAGCTCAGTTTGAATAGCTCTACGTCGGGCATCAGCCTCTATTACTTGATTTATTAGAGCATCTGCATCCAGATTTCGTTTTTTAAGCGCCTCAATTATGCGCTCCTTGTGATCGCGTATGTCTTGCAGTACAAGCATGAAAAGAGGATTTTTTTCGATTACCGTTATTCAGCTTTGCCTTCCTGTATTTCTTTGAGTTTCTGGCGTACTTTGGTTTCCAGTTCATCACACAGCTCAGGATTGTCCAAGAGCAATTGTTTTACAGCATCACGACCTTGGGCCAATCGCGTATCGCCGTAAGAGTACCAGCTCGCACTCTTTTTGATGATGCCGAATTCAGTCCCTAAATCGATGATTTCGCCTACCTTCGAAATACCCTCGCCGTACATTATGTCAAATTCAGCAAAGCGGAAAGGTGGAGCTACCTTGTTTTTCACCACTTTTACTTTCACTCGGTTACCGGTGATGTTCTCTCCGTCTTTGATTTGTGTACTACGGCGTATGTCAATACGCACCGAAGCGTAAAACTTCAGTGCATTTCCTCCAGTGGTCGTTTCGGGATTGCCAAACATTACGCCGATTTTCTCCCGAAGCTGATTGATGAAGATGCAGCAGCAGTTCGTCTTGCTGATGGTAGCTGTGAGCTTGCGCAGGGCTTGCGACATCAGGCGCGCTTGCAACCCCACTTTCGAATCGCCCATTTCGCCCTCGATTTCGCTCTTAGGTGTAAGGGCTGCTACAGAGTCGATCACAATCAGATCAATAGCACCTGATCGGATGAGGTTATCTGCTATTTCCAATGCCTGCTCTCCATTGTCAGGTTGAGATATGATCAGGTCATCAGTATTTACACCCAACTTTTCCGCATAAAATCGGTCAAAAGCGTGCTCAGCATCGATAAAGGCCGCAATGCCGCCCTGCTTTTGTACCTCGGCTATGGCGTGCAACGTCAGTGTGGTCTTACCCGAAGATTCGGGACCGAAAATCTCGATGATTCTACCTTTCGGGTATCCACCTACACCCAGAGCCACATCCAGTCCGATCGAGCCTGTTGAGATTACCTCCATCTGTTCTACTGGAGCATCGCCCATGCGCATCACGGCTCCCTTTCCATAGGTCTTGTCCATCTTCTCAAGCGTCAGCTTCAGGGCTTTGAGTTTGGCCTCTTTATCGATACTCATACTTCTATATATTTGAAATAGTGATACTTACTTTTAAACAGAAAGAAAAATTTCAGCCGTTGAAAATAGGCTATTTGCCATTAGGATACCAAGTGTGCAGGTCCAATTTACTGACATGGATTTCGATAACCTACTTTGATGGTTTTGAAAACACTAGTTAAATTAGTTGTAGAAATAAAAACCGCTGACAAGCCTAAAATGTATTTTCCTTAATTTTCAAATACTGGAAGGGGAATCATCGCATTCTTAAAACTCTATTTTTTTTAGCTTCAAGAATCATTTGGTGAACGACCTCTTCTTGAAGGCGATTTGGGTTAAATAAGAGTCTCTAATAAATAATCATGAAGCTATTTAAAATCAGCCCCGTAAGCAAGAAAAGCGAATACAAGCCACAGCGGCTAGACCTTGAGTGATGTGGGCCTGGATGGCCGGTCCAGACGAAATCAGCTGTTGCTGTTTCGCCTGGAACAACCCTACCCGGACACTTGAGCAAAGTGAAGGAAAAGAGGGGCCCACCCAATAGATAAAACGATCAGACAGTTATCTCTTGGCCCTTGAGAATGAGTGTGATAGGCTCGCCAGTATGGCGCACAATGTGTGTACCTTCGGGGGTGGTATTGACTTCGAGAATGCGACCGTCGAAGATGATCTTGAAGCTCAGGCGCTTCCAATGACGAGGCAGCACTGGGTCGAAATACAGGCGTTGCTGGCGCACGCGCATGCCTCCGAAGCCTTCGACTACGCTCATCCAAGTGCCTGCCATAGAGGTAATGTGAAGGCCTTCGTGCACTTCTTTGTTGTAGTCGTCGAGATCGAGGCGAGAAGTGCGGAGGTAAAGCTCGTAGGCCTTGTCGATCTTGTGTAGCTTGGCAGCGAGCACTACGTGTACACATGGGCTGAGCGACGACTCGTGTACGGTGCGTGGCTCGTAAAAGTCGAAGTGGCGCTGGTGCTGCTCATGGGTAAAGTCGTCTTCAAAAAAGTAGAAGGTCTGTAGGGTATCTGCCTGTTTGATGAAGCAGGATCGCAGGATGCGGTCCCACGACCAATGCTGATTGATAGGGCGCTCGCTCATAGGCAGCTCTGATGCTAAGCGCTGCTCCTTGTCGAGGTAACCTTCCTGCTGAAGGAAGATTTGGTACTTCTCAGAATATGGGAAGTAAATATTTTGAATGATTTGTTGCCAAAAGGCAGGTTCCTTATCGGAGTCGAAATTGGTCTTTTGGAGTACTAGCTGAAGCTGGTCAGGAAAATGGGTGCGGAGCAGGTCAATGGTATTCAGGGTGTACTGCATGCACCAGCGGGCGATGTACGAGGTGTAAAAGTTGTTGTTGATGTTGTTTTCGTACTCATTCGGGCCTGTGACACCGAGCATTACATACTGTTGCTTGTCTTCGCTCCAGTTGAATCGCTGTGCCCAGAAGCGTGATATAGCGATCATGACTTCTAGGCCGTAGTCGGCCAAATACCGAATGTCACCAGTGTACTCTACGTAGCGCTTGATGGCTATGACCATTGCACCGTTGCGGTGGATTTCTTCAAAGGTGATTTCCCATTCGTTGTGACACTCTTCTCCGTTGATGGTGACCATAGGATAGAGGGCTGCTCCACCGGTAAAGCCGAGTTTTTGGGCATTTTCGATGGCTTTGGGGAGGTGGCGATAGCGGTAGAGCAGGAGGTTGCGCGCTACGTCGGGCTTACGGGTACTGAGGTAGAAGGGGAAACAGTATGCTTCAGTATCCCAATAGGTGACACCACCATACTTCTCACCGGTAAAGCCTTTTGGGCCAATGTTGAGGCGGGGATCTTCACCGGTATAGGTCTGGTTGAGCTGGAAGATGTTGAATCGTATGCCTTGTTGGGCCTCAGGATCGCCCTCAATAATGATGTCGGAAGTTTCCCAGATGCGTGCCCAGGCCTCGGCTTGCTCGTGCAGCAAGGTATCAAAGCCGGTACGCATAGCTTCTGAGGCTTTTTGATCGGCCTCTTCGGCTACTTTATCTTTAGGGTAGTTGAGCGATGAAGTGATGGCTGCATACTTGTAGAGGGTGTAAGTAGTGCCTTCATCGGTTTTGATTTCAAATCGGTTGGCTACATATTTTTCACGACGGATGTTTTCGGGATAGAGGGTGATGTGACGCCCGTTGGCTTCAAGTTCATAACGCATGGCCGCAGCCACATGAAAATTGGTCTTTTTGGTAGAAGCCACGTTGATAGCTTTTTGAGAAGCGACCGAGGTAAAAACTTCGTCCCAGAATTTTTCGCCGTAATTGGAGTCTTCGTTATGAACGTCGAAATCGAGGTATGGCGTGTATGTAATGACTGGCGAAAAGCCTTTCGGGGTGATAGAATAGCGAATGGCGCCAATTTCGTCGCGTTTTATGGAGAGGAAACGGATGGCTTCCACTTCAATGCGCTGCATATCGCTGAAGTGCGCTGTAAACCGACGCAGCAGGTAGCCCTCTTTCATATTGAGTTCCCGGTAGAAGTCGGTGACTTTTACCCTGGCTAGATCGAGGGGCTGACCATCTATGAGGATATCGATTCCAATCCAATTAACGGAGTTAATTACTTTGGCAAAGTATTCAGGGTAGCCGTTTTTCCACCAGCCCACGCGCGTCTTGTCGGGGTAATAGACCCCGGCGATGTAGCTGCCCTGCATAGAGCGTCCTGAGTACTGCTCCTCGAAGTTAGCGCGTTGGCCCATACGGCCATTTCCAAGGGCAAAAAGGCTTTCGGAACAGGGATGCAAGGCGGGGTCGAATCCGCGTTCGATGATCTTCCATTCATCGGTGATGAGATATTTTCTGTGCATAGTATGCGTGAGTTTTTTAAAAAGTGTGTTTTAAAACTTCGGTGATAACAATAGACGGAGTGAGAAACTCAAGTGAGCCCGCGTGAAAGTCAGCCACATCCGGTGGCAGCATGTAGCCAATGCCTACAGTGTGCATACCGCCATTTTTGGCAGCTTGTATGCCCGCCAGCGAATCTTCGAATACGATGCACTCTTCGGGTTTTGCGTTGAGCGCTTCGGCCCCGAGCAAAAAGACCTGAGGATCGGGCTTTGACTTGGGGGCTTTATTTCCGTCGATGAGGGCATCGAAGAGGTGAAGCACGCCGAGCTTTTCGACGATGGGTATGGCATTTTTGCTGGCTGAGCCTAGGGCTGATTTGATGCCGGCATCGCGGGTAGCGAGTAAAAATTCGCGGGCCCCTGGCAGCAAGTCGTTAGGCGATATGTCTTGAATGTATTCGAGATACCATAGGTTTTTCTGTTCAGCCAGGCGCTTTTTTTCCTCGTCGGGCAGAGTAATTCCACCCCAATGAAGGATTTTTTCCAAGCTTTCCATGCGGCCTACGCCTTTCAGCTGTTCGTTTTCCTCTTCGCTGAAGTCGAAGCCGAGCTCGTTGGCAAGGCGCCTCCATGCTTTGTAGTGGTATTTGGCCGTGTCGGTGATTACGCCGTCGAGGTCGAAGATGAAGGCCTTAATTTCATGTGTCATGCGCGACGGGCAGTTTCTTTTTTGATCAAGCCAAGAATGATGAGCTCAGCAGCCTGCGTATTGGTGGCGATAGGTACATTGTGGTAGTCGCAGGCATCGAGCAGGTTCTGAATGTCTTGGTGGTAGGATTGTTTAATGGACGGATCGCGAAGAAAGATGACAAAAGAAATTTCACCCTTCTCAATCATTCGGGTGATTTCAATGTAGCCACCGCTTTCACCCTTGTTTACGTGAAGGATATCGAGGCCCGGCTGGCTGGCTTCAAGAGCATCGGCAGTGCGGCCGGTGGCTACCAGCGACTTCCCCCAGAGCCAGTCTTTGCGCTCTTTTAAAAATTCAATAAGTACAGGCTTGAGCTTGTCATGCGCTATTACAGCAATTTTTTTCATACGGCTGATTTTTCCAAAATATTTAAGTAATGAATGTGATAGTGAATAAGACCCTCAAGAGGTTTTTGAATGATGTTGTTGATTTTCAGATCAAGAGCATTAGCTACCTCTTGCAAATATTGTCGGAAGTGATAAGCAACGGAGCCTACAAAGTTGATTTCAAGCGATCGAGCGTCTTTGAAACAAAGCACATGGGTCTTAAGAAAGAGTTCGAAGCCTTCCCTAACAATTTGCTGAAAGATCGGTTGATGAATATGCTTGTGCACAAATACGCTGAAACTTGCCAAAAACACATTGGCGTGAGGCTCGTTGTACACCCGACGAAAGATGTCGTCTTTAGTCATGTGATAGGTATTGTAGAAGTCGTCGGCTACCTCCTTTGGCAACTGCTTGTACAAATACATGGCCAGTAATTTTTTGCCGAGCCAGCTAGCACTGCCCTCATCGCCGAGAATGTAGGCTAAAGCAGGTACTTCTTCATATATCTTTTGGCCGTCGAAGTAGCAACTGTTTGACCCTGTGCCTATGATGCAGGCGATTTCAGGTTTTCCTGTAAAAGTGGCATAAGCAGCAGCTACCAGGTCGTGGTCTACATGTACGCGTGCATTTGGAAATACACGTCTCAACCCAGTAGCAATGATTTCTTTGTAATAATCAGAAGAGCATCCGGCTCCATAGAAATACACCTTTGTGACTTTATCTCTTTGTTTTTGAATAGTTTCGAGTTTTAACATTTCGGTGTACACTACATCGGCTGAATGAAAAAAGGGATTGAAACCCATGTGTCTGATCCCTTCATACACAGAGCCGTCATCGTTGAGCAAAACGGCATCACACTTTGTAGAACCGCTTTCAGCCAAATAAATCATGGATTAAGAGAATTTTAAGTAATATAATGGGTGTCAAAAATACACTTAGCCAACTGAAAGAAAGGAAACATTTAGCAGGTTTTGAAGTGCAATAGTCCTTTAATACATGAAGCAATCCTTTGAATTTTGAGATTCAGCGGTTTAATCGGCCTGTATTTTTATTGAAATGCGCACATGAAAATGAACTTTTCGCAGTTAAACCCAATGTTGTAATATACTAAATCTCATGTATGGAAGGGAACGTACAAGTGTTTTGCATGAAGAGAAAGTATCTTTCACCCACTGAAAAGCTACCCAACAAATGAGTGTAAAAAAACCCATTTCTCAATTACAAGAAATTGTAGATCATTGGATTAAAAATCACGGTGTGCGCTACTTCAACGAGTTGACCAATATGGCGCAACTCACAGAAGAAGTGGGTGAAGTGGCTCGTATTATAGCCCGTCGATATGGTGAGCAGAGCGAAAAAGAATCGGACAAACAAAAAGACCTTGGCGAAGAGCTAGCCGATGTACTTTTTGTGGTACTTTGTCTAGCCAATCAGACCGGTACCGATTTACAGGCTGCCTTTGATCGTCGAATGGACAAAAAGACTAAAAGAGACCATGATCGCCACCATTCTAATGAGAAATTGCGCTAAAATTATTGGTTTACTGCTGGGATGCGTTTTGAGCGTTTCTTCTTATGCTCAGATTAAAGGCGAGGTGCAGGCCCTGCATACGGTTAAATTCCGTTGGATGATCGAGCGCAATCTCGACTCTCTGTCCCTGCTTCTGCATCCCAAGCTTCAATATATCCACTCCAACGGTTGGATAGAATCGCGCGACGAAGTGCTCGACAATATTCGATCCGGAAAGCTGATTTACAGACAAGTAGATATTAAATCGACTTCTGTGCATCAGAGAGGTAAAAATGCAATAGTCAAAGGTGAGGGCACCTTTCACGTAACCTTAGACGGAAAAGACCTTTCTATACCACTCAGCTACGAAGAAAACTACCTGAAATCTCGCAAAGGTTGGCAGCTCATCTACCGAAAATCGCAGCGCATATCCACTCAGTGATTCTGTAGAGCCACCTTCCAGCGCTCTTTGGGCGCAAAGTGGTTGTGAGGATAATAGACATAAAGCAAATACCCGTCAGCCTCGATAAGCACCATGTAATACATTCCTAAATATTCAGCCCGCATCACTCTGCAAGGTATTCCATGTGTGCGACTAAGGATGAGTTTATGTGGTCTTAATACCACGTTTTCAGAATCTTGTGCATCTATTCGATAGCCAAAATTCTTAGTTAACCACTGTACCGGCACCAGATTGTAATGCCCGAGCAAGCCGGCCACATATTCATTAGCAGGTGACTCATACACTTCTCTCGGCGAGCCTATCTGAACGATTTTTCCATTGTAAAGTACACTGATGGAATCAGCTAATTGAAGTGCCTCACTACCCTCGTGCGTAGAGATGATTAAAGTCTTATACCCGCGAAGCCATTGAATGATGTCTTTAATGTTTTCAGCATTTTTAAAGTCCTGGTTGCTCAGCGGCTCATCCATTAAAAGCACTTGAGGTCGCTTGGCCAGTGCAGCAGCAAAAGCCACCCGCTGTTTTTGTCCGCCTGATATATCAACCGCTCTGCGCTCGAGTATTTCTGAGATGTCCAGCTTTAAAGCCACATCGCGAATGATGTCCTCTTCTTCCTGCGGACCGTATCCGTGCAAACGCCGGCGGATGTTTTCTTTTACTGTACTGTAAGGCAACAAGTCAAACTCTTGATTCAAAAATGCCACATGCCTAAAGCCGGGTATAGGTGACTCTTCCAGCTGTTTCCACACCTCTCCATTGCTTTCAATGGCACCTTGCTCGGGCAGAAGTTCGCCTGCAATCAGCTTCAGGAGGGTTGACTTTCCGCTACCGCTTTTTCCCAACACTACATGAGTCTTCTTGCTTTCAAAATGGGCTGATAAGTTTTCAAAAATCTTTTGCCTGGCATTGTATCCAAACGTTATCTCCCGCAAAGTGACGTCCATTCGAGTATTTTGAACAAATGTGGTTGTTAAAGTTTCAAAAGAAATATCCTTTTTATCAAAACTGCTTTTTATTTTTTTTGAACAAATTTTTTTCAAAAAAGACTTGCTTAATTGAAAACAGCGCCTATACATTTGCAGCCCAAAATTCAAAAAACAATCCTCCTTAGCTCAGTTGGTTAGAGCACCTGACTGTTAATCAGGGGGTCCCAGGTTCAAGCCCTGGAGGGGGAGCAACGAGTAAAAAAGCCGTGGCACGATGCCGCGGCTTTTTTGTCATTGTCAGTTGCAAAACTGCATTATTTCAGACAGAATACATCGATATACCTGATGTAGACCAGATAGAAGCTCTTTCGTAGGTACTTCGATCTTAAATTTTTGCTTTTGGCCTCCTGATAGCTAAACATCCCCATCATCTGTAGTAATTCAGCGCTTTACAAAAGTCATCTGAAGAGAACGCCTTATACGAACTGCTTTTCAAAAGGTCTGTGATCTAGGGAGCTACTTTCACTTCAAAGACAATACTTAATTAAACCAAAAAATAACATTTAGCAATCTTATTTAGAATTTCTCTAAATACATTTGCCTTATCTAAATTTATTCTAAATAAAAATAAGAATGAAAAATACCTACTTGTTTGGAATTTTGGTTTGTAGCCTAAATCTGATTGCCGATCCAGATACCACCCTCCTCAACGAAGTAACCATCATCGGTAGCCGAATGGAACGCATTACTGGATCAGGCGAGCAAATTTCGGCCGAGAGATTGCTACGGCTCAATCAACCTGACTTCACAAAGGTTTTGCGACTGGTACCTGGAGTAAACATCCGCGATGAAGAAGGATTTGGCCTTAGGCCAAACATTGGAATGAGAGGCACCAGCGTCGACCGCAGCCGAAAAATTACCTTAATGGAAGATGGCATTCTTATAGCTCCTGCTCCATATGCTGATCCACCAGCTTATTACTTTCCCACCTTTATGCGCATGGAAGGAGTAGAAGTACTCAAAGGCAGCAGCCAAATCAAATACGGGCCCTACACCATTGGCGGTGCTATCAATCTCTTGTCAACCTCCATTCCTGACCGGTTTAAAGCCAGCCTGTCAGCAGCTTATGGTACTTTTAATACTAGTCAGCTTCGGATAACAGCCGGTGATACCAAAGGAAATTTTTCCTATGTCTTCGACGCAGGTCGCTGGGCTACTGATGGGTTTCGCCAGCTTGACAATGGTGGCAACACCGGTTTCGAACGTCGCGATTTCATGGGAAAAATTCGCTATGAAACTCCTTCAAATGCAAAAATCAAACAGTCGATCATGCTGAAATTTATGGCTATGACTGAAAACAGCAATGAAACCTATCAAGGCCTCACTTTTCAGGATTGGCAGTCAAATCCCTTACGCCGTTATGCATCGTCGCAACTCGACAAGCTCGATATGAACCATCAACACATCTCACTGCATTACGCCATTCAACCCCATAAAGATCTGATAATCACAACTCAAATCTACCAAAATAACACCTTTCGTATCTGGAACAGAGCAGCCAGTGCCGGAGGCCAGTCGGTATTGAACATCATCAATAATCAATCAAACTTCACAACCCCTTACCAAATTCTCACCGGCCTGGCCGACGGCCAAATTCAGTATCAGAGTGCTCCCCGCACCTACCTTTCCAATGGCATTCAATCACAGGCCAAGTATTTCTTTAATTTCGGACAAGTAAAAAACACCTTCTCCGCAGCTATTCGCTATCATATCGATGAATCAGATAGACGAAACACCCGCTCAATCTATCAAATGACCGAAGGAAAACTCATCCTCACCCAGGCTGGCATCTCGGGCAATGCAGAAAATCAAATTCGCAAAGCAGAAGCACTCTCCGGTTTTGTAAACTACGATGCCGAATTTGGCCGACTACTCCTATCTGCAGGTGTCCGCATTGAAGATGTAACACTCCAAGTACTCGACTACGGTACACAAGACAATGCCCGCACTGGAGCAAATCTCAAAACTGCCTCCAATTCCCTTACTGTCCTTCTGCCCGGAGTGGGCTTTAATTACCAGACACACTCCGGAAGCCACCTCTTTGGCGGCATTTACAAAGGCTTCTCACCTCCTGGCCCACCCAGATTAGACTCCATTCGCCAGGCCGAAGCCGAAACAGCCTTTAACTATGAACTGGGATACCGCATCTCCAAAGATCAGTTTCAGTTTGTAGCTACCGTTTTTTACAACGACTACATCAATATTCTGGGATCCGATGCAGCCTCTACCGGAGGTATGGGTACAGGCAACATGTACAACGCAGGCCGTGCTACCACCCTTGGCTTTGAATTTACCGCTGAGTCTGATCTTCTTCATCTCCTCCAATATAATTCATCCTTCCAGCTGCCTCTTCGAATTGCCTACACATACAGCGACTCGCGCTTCCGCGAGACTTTCATCAACGCCGGAGGAGACTGGGGCACAGGACAGATCAACGCTGGCGATCTGATCCCCTTCATCAATCCCCATATCCTCACCGCTACACTAGGGCTCGACCGCCTTGATCGCTGGAATTTTACCCTCATTGCCCGCTATACCTCTGCCATGCGTGTACGTCCGGGCCAGGGCGCGCTCATCTTCCCCGATCAGGTCACCGATCTCAGCCAGATGAATGCTGTGCGCAGCAACTGGTTTTTCGACCTCTCAGGCAACTACCATCTAACACCCAAGGTGGCCCTTACAGCATTGATCAACAACTTATTCAATAACTTAGCCATCGTCTCTAACCTGCCCCAAGGGGTGCGTACCGGCATGCCCTTCAGCGTACTGGCCGGTGTACGTTTTCAAATCCAGTAAAGCGCTTCTTCATTGCAATCAAAAGGGGGCTGCAGTGCCCCCTTTAATTTTTTCGATGAATCTGTTTTTTTTTTTTTTTTTTTTAGGGCGTGCCCTTCGCAGCACGCCCTGGCGGGCAGCTGCTCAGGTCGGGCTAGTGGCTCATACTCGCCTTGCAGGTGGGGGTGGTACATTTTATTTGTCTAGTCCCAGCTACAGCCGGCTTCTCAAGGGCTGCGTTGTCTGCCCTGGCGGGCCAGCCAGCCTCTCCCTTTGTACCACAAGCCCCACCTGCTGCGGCTCATATCCGCCACTATCCCTCACGCAACAGCAGCCTTCGGCTGCTATTGTTTCCAATGAATTCTAAATGTTTTTACACCGACCTTCAATCCTTCACCTCTTCATAGTCCACATAATCCCCCACATTTTTATTCGACTGCCTCAACTGATTGGGGTCGTATATGATCTTAATTCTCTCTGAGGATGAATTCGTAGAGCTCGAAGACGACTTTTTGTTGTAGCCCTCCATAAAGGGCCCCACAAAATATTTGTACACCACTATGATTAAGTAGGTTAAAACAAGTAAGGACAGAAAAAAACGCATTGATCTGCAAATTAATTATCTGCTCAAATATAAGTTTCGTTCGCTATACACCTTCTTAAATACTGGATCGCGAAGGTTTTTAATAAAGTGAATGGCCTCGCCTGTCGATCGCATCTGCGGACCGAGCTCTTTGTTTACGTTCGGAAACTTGTTGAATGAAAATACCGGTATTTTAATAGCATATCCGTCAAGTTGAGGCTTGTATTCAAAATCTTTCACCTTGTTTTCACCCAACATAAAGCGCGTTGCGTAGTTCACATAGGGCTCCCCGTATGCCTTTGCGATAAAGGGCACTGTACGGCTTGCCCTCGGATTGGCCTCGATCACATACACCACATCGTTTTTGATGGCAAACTGCACATTGATGAGCCCTTTCACTTTCAAGGCCTTTGCTATGGTGATAGTATGCTCTCGAATTTGCTCAATAATTAGTGGCCCCAGATTAAAGGGTGGTAGTACAGCATGGCTATCACCCGAATGAATGCCACAGGGCTCAATGTGTTCCATAATGCCAATGATGTACACATCTTCTCCATCTGCTATGGCATCGGCTTCAGCCTCAATTGCCCCATCCAGATAGTGATCAAGTAGTACTCTATTGCCCGGAAAGTCTTTGAACAACTCCACCACGTGGTGTTCGAGCTCTTCCATGTTGATGACGATCTTCATGCCCTGTCCGCCTAGTACATAACTCGGACGCACAAGTAGCGGAAAGCCCAGCTCTTCAGCCACTTCGTAGATCTGATCTGGATCAGTGATCACATCAAATTTCGGATACGGTATGTTGTGCTCTCTGAGTAAATTCGAAAACTTTCCGCGGTCTTCTGCCAAGTCAAGCGACTCGAAGCTGGTACCAATGATAGGTATGCCGTAGCGATGCAGTTTCTCAGCCAACTTCAGAGCCGTCTGCCCGCCCAGCTGCACGATTACCCCAATAGGCTTTTCATGCAAAATGATCTCATATATGTGTTCCCAAAATACTGGTTCGAAGTACAGCTTGTCCGATATGTTGAAATCGGTCGAGACAGTTTCAGGGTTGCAATTGATCATAATGGTCTCGTAGCCACACTCGCGAGCAGCCAATACACCATGCACACAGCAGTAGTCAAACTCGATTCCCTGCCCGATGCGGTTTGGGCCGCTGCCGAGCACCACTACTTTTTTGCGATCCGAAACCTTACTGTCGTTTTTTACTTCCAGCGAGCCATCGGGTCGCATTACAGGCATCTCAAAGGTGGAATAGTAATACGGAGTCTTTGCTGGAAACTCGGCAGCACAAGTATCAACGAGTTTGTACACTCGTTTGAAGCCATACTCCATCCGTTTGTTAAACACCTCACTTTCGAGCCTACGCAGCATGTGGGCAATTTGCCTGTCGGCAAAACCCTTTTGCTTTGCCTCAAAGAACAACTCCGGTGGTAAAGACTCGAGGGTATGCTCTTCAATACGACGCTGGGTATTGGCCAGATCCTCGATTTCACGCAAAAACCACATATCGATCTTCGTGATTTCATGGATTTTGCGAAGCGGTATGCCCAACTGTATGGCGTCGTAAATCACAAAAATTCTGTCCCAGCTCGGATTTGCCAGCTTCTCGAGCACTAGGTCTTGATTGGTCAGCCCTTTGCCATCAGCTCCCAATCCATTGCGCTTGATTTCGAGCGATTGAGCCGCCTTGTGCAAGGCTTCTTGAAAACTGCGACCTATACCCATTACCTCGCCTACAGACTTCATCTGCAATCCAAGTCGGCGATCAGCCCCTTCAAATTTGTCGAAGTTCCAACGAGGTATTTTTACGATTACGTAATCGAGCGTAGGTTCGAAGTACGCCGATGTTTCACCGGTTATGGGGTTGGGCAGCTCTGTCAGATGATATCCAAGGGCCAATTTAGCGGCAATTTTGGCAATTGGATACCCAGTAGCTTTACTTGCTAAAGCTGATGAGCGCGACACCCTCGGGTTGATCTCGATAGCTACAATATCTTCTTTTTCATCCGGACTTACTGCAAACTGCACATTACATCCCCCGGCAAACTTGCCCAGATTTCGCATCATCTTAATGGCCATGTCGCGCATGCGCTGATAGGTGCGATCACTCAGCGTCATGGCTGGAGCTACGGTGATCGAGTCGCCTGTGTGAATACCCATCGGGTCGAAATTCTCAATCGAGCAGATGATCACCACATTGTCGTTGCTGTCGCGCAGCAGTTCGAGCTCAAATTCTTTCCAACCCATCAAAGCCTTGTCGATCAGCACCTCGTGTATCGGACTCTCTTCCAAACCGCGCTTCAGCAAGCTGTCAAAGTCCTCTTTGTGGTACACGATAGATGCTCCTGAACCTCCAAGCGTAAACGAAGGCCTGATACATAGGGGGAATCCAAATTCTTGGGCAATTTCTTTTCCTTTCAGATAGGATGTGGCAATCTTCGAAGGTGCGTAGGGTATGCCCTGCTGATCGAGAAACTGCCGGAAGCGCTCCCGATCTTCTGTAATGTGAATGGCTTCAATATCTACACCGATAATTCTGACACCATATTCCTGCCAAAGCCCTTGTTTATCAGCTTCAATACATAGATTTAAGGCAGTTTGGCCTCCCATGGTGGGCAATACAGCGTCGATTTTTCGCTCTTGCAGAATTTTTTCCAGACTCTCAACAGTTAGAGGCAAAAGGTATACATGGTCGGCCGTTACCGGATCGGTCATGATGGTGGCCGGATTGCTGTTGATCAGTGTGACTTCAATGCCCTCTTCGCGTAGAGATCGGGCAGCTTGCGACCCACTATAATCAAATTCACAGGCCTGTCCGATCACAATAGGTCCCGATCCTATAATGAGTACCGATTTAATGCTGGTGTCTTTAGGCATGGTGATAATATCATTTTAAAGAAAAGGATAAAAAAAAAGGTGTTACCGTGTGGCAACACCTTTTGTTATTTCATCAATGCTATGCATTAACCCTTGTAATATGGTTCGTCAGATACGGTGAGTTTCTTTCTGCCACGTGCCCTGCGAGCAGCCAATACTCTACGACCGTTGGCTGTACTCATGCGCTTGCGAAATCCGTGCTTGTTTACACGCTTGCGGTTCGATGGTTGAAATGTTCTTTTCATTTATGTACAGATATTTATCGGTGTCTTTTAACAATTATCGAAGCCAAATACCCTTTTTCAATCGGGCTGCAAAGATAGGCTAAGCCTTGTAATCTACAAGGTTAGATTGAAAATTAATTTTTCTATGAGGATTTAAAGGACCTGTTACTTGCATTTGCCAGGAGCGATAGATCTCTAGAAAAAATGTAAGTAGTTAATGTAACTGCAACTATTCAACATCTTTTTTCAACTCTTCGAAAGCATTTCCAAGCTTTTCGCACAGATCACTGGCGAGCACAGCCTCTTCACTACCTCTCGACTTTAGCGCTATATCGCCTGATAGCCCATGAAGGTACACACCAAGCTTAGCAGCCTTTTCTAATGAATATCCACCGGCTATGAGCGCCAATAAAATTCCGGTGAGTACATCACCCGAACCCGCAGTAGCCATTCCAGCGTTTCCGGTGGGGTTAAAGTACACGTTACCTTCAGGAGTATATATGCGCGAATACTTTCCTTTGTAAACAACTGTACAGCCCGATGATTGCACAAAAGCCCTCAAGGTTCGATGAAACTCCATCTGTTTGCTATTTCCAAACAATCGAGCGGCTTCACCTGGATGTGGTGTAATGAGATGTTGTTTTCCAAGCCGTTTTTGCCAGTGGTGTTGGGCGATTAAATTGAGTGCATCAGCATCGAGTACAGTAGGAATTTCGAATTCCAGCATCTGATCGAGCAACTCAGCAGCCGCTGAACTGGTACCTAATCCCGGGCCTATGGCTATAGCATCGGGCTCTACAGCGGATATTAAGTCGTTGATATTTACTTCATTTAAATCAAAAGAAATGGCCTCAGGCCGTGCAAAGGGCAATGCCTGTGTGGCCCGCGAACCGCAGGCCACGTAGAGCAACCCTACTCCTGCCCTTAGTGCAGCTGTGGCCGATAGAATTGCAGCACCAGAAGTATGGCCAATGCCCCCGACCAATAGTGCTCTACCGGCTTGCCCCTTATGTATCCATGTATTTCGGGGTTGGTAAACCTTAGCTACTTCTTTTTTTTCAAGTAGATAGTGATTTGTCTGAACACTTCTTAAAAATTCGTGATGGAGTTTAATATCTGCAATTCTCAGCTCTCCTGCGAGAGGCCCTGTGGGCATCATCAAAAAGGACAGTTTTGGGAATTGAAAGGTAATGGTTAAATCGGCCGCTACGATCGTTTCTATATTGTTGTGATCATTATCGTCAGCAAACATGCCTGAGGGTATATCTACGGAAATTTTTTTGTTTGACAAATGATTTATAAATCGCACCACATCTGCAGCTAATCCCTCAAGCGGGCGACTCAAACCGCTGCCATACAGCGCATCAACGATTATTGTATCGCTAGTTACACGTATGTCTTCCGGTTTCTGAATGGGTATAATTTCAATACCTTTTTCTCGAGCTCTGTGTTGATTGATTAGGTTATCTTCAGAATATTTTTCTGAAGGAAGCAGATACACCGCGACCTTGTGAAAATTTTTCAGCGACCGAGCGATTCCAAGTCCGTCTCCACCATTATTTCCTGGACCACAGAGTATCACCACTGGTTTGTGGTAATCGAAATATGGTGATTGTACATACTCCATTACCCATTCATGTACAGCCCTTTCCATTAAATCAATAGAAGCAATAGGTTCATTTTCAATGGTATATTGGTCTGCTTCCCGGATTTGTTCGGCGGATAATATCTTCATAAATGTGTAAAATTTGTTTTATCAGTGAATGTTTTCCATCGTTCAAAACCACATAATCAGATAGTTGAATGCGTTGCTTGTCAGCCCATTGGCGTGCAATACGACTTTTTATTTCCTCTACACTTAAATCTGAGCGCTTTTGCACGCGTTCGATGCGTATGTTTTCAGGTGCTACAATGCTGATGACAAAATCACAATCGTTGTACGTACCTGCTTCAAAGAGTATTGCAGCTTCTTTGATGACAAAGAGCGCTTTTTGAGCGGTAATCCAATTTTTAAAATGCTCTTTTACTGCCGGATGTGTGAGAGAATTCAGTACTTTCAGCTTTTCAGGATTTGAAAAAACCTCTCGAGCCATAAAGGGTCTGTTGAGGCCTTGAGATGTGTATGACTCCGACCCAAAGTGCAAAAGAATGTTTTCGCGGATGTTAGGATCTGTATCTATGAGTTTTTTAGCCTCATCATCGGCTATGTAAACGGGTACCCCCAGGTGCCGAAATAAGTTGGCAGCAGTAGTTTTTCCGCTGCCAATTCCGCCGGTCAGGCCTACACAGTAGGGAAGTCGCTCAATTGACTTCATGCACCGATGCAATTTTCAGATTTCGAATTCTTTGGCAATTCACGCTAGAGCGAATTTCTGCTTTAAATCCCACGTTTTCAACTCGGCGAATCTGAATGCATTTGTCCAATTGATCTAATTGATCGGTAACAGGAATTTCAAACGATAATGTAAAATCATAGAATGTTCCATTGATTCGGCGCTTTAAAGTTATTTTTTCAGGTTTCCATTGTCCGATTTCAGCTAAAACTTTGATAATCTGCACATTTGAAACGGTACCCTCAGGCAAGTGAGGTTTTAGCTTTATTTCCACTTCTTGAAGTCTTCGATCCCTCCTGAGTTTAAGAGTTCCCAGCTGTATTTCCTTAACTTGCAAGTCATTAGCTTCGCGATGTAAAAGGGGAATGTATTCCGGATAAATGCGCGCATTCACCAATTCAAAAGGCTGAGGTACTTCGAAGTTAATTCGCACTGGCAATTTTTTAACGGTTGAAAACCACGGGCTAAACCATACAGTATCAGGTACAATACGCACAATGGTATGCTCGCGAAGCAATTCTTGAAAATCGTTTTTAGTCAAATACCAGCGATTCGAAGGGGTATGAAAATTAAACGAATGAAAATTAACAGCTAAAATGCGAGGAATACTTTTTTTGTTTTTCGTATTTAGGTGAAAAATCTCCACTTTTAGTTTAGACGAATCGGCCAAGTATATTTTAGGAAGCTGTTTTACCTCAATGTAGGTTGTTGTTCCTGGTAGATCCTGTTGGTTTAATTGATTAAAAATCACTAAGATTACTACAGCACCTAGAATGATAAAAAAAGTGCTGTGATATGACAGGAAGAATTTAATTTTCTGATAAAGATCTAATGGAAATTTATTCAACTCGGCGTCTAATTATTTGACAAATTTCGCTTTAAACAATATTGTGTATCGATTAAAAAACGCTTGTCAACACAAATAAAAAAGCCGCAGTAAATCTGCGGCCTAAAATATGATATTTTGTTAAATATCAATTTCTTAGCGGCTTTCCGGTAGTGAGCATGTGCTGAATGCGCTCAAGGGTCTTGCGCTGTGTACACAAGTGAAGGAAGGCTTCGCGCTCGAGGTCCAGCAGATATTGTTCACTTACTTGAGCAGGTTCAGAGAGGTCGCCTCCAGCCATTACCCAGGCGAGTTTATTCGCCATATGCGCTTCGTATTCTGTGGCATAGCCACCCTCTACCATCTGATGTATTCCTACGGCAAACATTCCCAAAGCTGTGCGTCCTAACACCTTAAACTTATCGCGTGTAGGCATCACATATCCACTCTCTGCCAATGAGATGGCTAAATTTTTCGCGTCAGAAATCAGTCTGTTTTTGTTTAATGAAATTCGATCGCGGCCCTCTACCAAAAAGCCAAATTCAAAAGCCTCAGTAGCTGAAGTGGCAACTTTAGCGGTGGCGATCTTGTAGAAATATTCGCGTAGTACATTCAATTCGATGTCGTCTTTTACATATCTCAAGGCACTTCTTCGAGTAAGCTCCTTGGTACCACCACCACCCGGAATAACCCCAACTCCGAATTCAACGAGACCCATGTAGGTTTCAGCTGCAGCCTGTACAGCATCGGCATGCAATACCAGTTCACAGCCTCCGCCGAGCGTCATACCATGTGGTGCCACCACTACTGGCACATGACTATAGCGCACGCGCATTACCGTATCCTGGAAGTACTTAATGGCAAAATTCAGCTCATCGTATTCTTGCTCTATGGCCATCATGTACACCATCATCAAGTTTGCCCCTACTGAAAAATTTGCACCTTGGTTAGAGATAACTACTCCTCTAAAGTCGCGCTCAGCCAATTCAATTCCTTTGTTAATTCCAGATAAGACCCCTGAGCCCAGGGTATTCATTTTCGAGCGAAACTCTATGTTCAAAATTCCATCGCCGAGGTCGATCACTGAGCATTCGGAATTGCTCCACACAGTGGATGTATGGCGACGATGGTCGAGTATGATGATTCCTGAGAGATCAGGTCTGACCTTGAAAGAAGCAGATGGTATGTCAAAGTACTGCTGTGTTCCATCTGAGGTTTGGTAAAACTTGTCAATGCCTTTTTCCGATAGATCTTTTACCCACTGAGGCACTTTGTAACCTTGCGATTCAGTGAGCTCAATACCCTTTCGTATGCCAAGGGCATCCCAAATCTCAAACGGTCCATGCTCCCAGCCAAATCCTGCGCGCATGGCAGCATCTATGCGATAAAGTTCGTCAGATATTTCAGGAATTCGATGAGCTACATATGAAAACAAGGCTGCAAACGACTTGCGGTAAAACTCACCAGCTTTGTCTTGACCGGCTATGAGCACCTTGTAGCGATCAGAGAGGTTATCAATCGTCTTAGTTTGCTCCAGCGTCGGAAATTTTGCTTTTTTCTGTTGGCGGTATTCTAAAGTATTGAGATCGAGGCTTAGAATTGTTGAAGAACCATCGGCATTCTTTACTTTTTTATAAAAGCCTTGACCAGTTTTATCGCCTAACCAGTTGTTTTCCATCATTTTCTGAATGAAGTCGGGCAAGCGGAAGAGCTCGCGCTGTTCGTCGTGAGGCAGAGCCTGATAAAGTCCATTGGCAACATGCACAAGGGTATCGAGGCCCACTACATCAGCCGTGCGGAAAGTAGCTGATTTCGGACGACCAAGTACAGGACCGGTAAGTTTGTCAACCTCTTCAACAGTTAAGCCCATATCGCGAATGGCATGGAAAATAGCCATAATTCCAAACACTCCCACTCTATTGGCTATAAAAGCAGGTGTATCCTTGCACAATACTGTGGTTTTACCTAAAAAACGATCGCCCCAGTAAAGGAAAAAATCTGTAATAGTAGGGTCAGTGTAAGGAGTTGGAATGATTTCTAAAAGAGGTAAATAGCGCGGAGGATTGAAAAAATGTGTTCCGAGAAAATTTCGCTTAAAATCGTCACTTCTTCCTTCGGCCATCAGATGAATGGGAATGCCCGATGTATTGGAACTTACGATGCTTCCGGGTTTACGGTATTTTTCTACTTGGTCAAATATGCTCTTTTTTATGTCAAGTCTTTCTACAACAGCCTCAATAATCCAATCGCACTCCTTGATTTTTGGAAAATCGTCTTCAAAATTGCCCGTAGTGATTCTTGATACGTAGCGCTGAGAATACACTGGTGAAGGATTGCTTTTAACTGCTATGGCTAACGCTTGATTTACAATTCGATTTCTAACTTCTGGGCTTTGTAGAGTCAATCCTTTTTTCTCTTCGTCGGGCGTGAGCTCTTTCGGTACTATATCGAGCAACAGCGATGGAATGCCAGCATTAGCGAGGTGCAAGGCAATGCGCGAACCCATTATACCTGAACCAAGTACGGCAACTTTGCGAATCCAACGGTTTTTTGGAGTATTCATATGCTGTGAAAAGTATCAATTAAGTCTTGGTCAAAAATAGACAAAAAAATATTATGCATGCATAAAATATCGTTCGCAAAACAAGATTCATGTATTTGAATCAAATTCTTAAACGAATTTTATACTACGACTTTGGTAAGGGACATCTTTAAGCAATCAATAAATCTACCTATGCCAAAAACCCGCCTGAAATGAACCCCGCCCGTTATCCTATCGGTCATCAAGACTTTGCCAAAATCCGGGAGCAAGGTTTCGTTTATATGGATTAAACGGAATTTCTTCATCAGCTTGCTAGCTGAGGAGGGTACAACTTCCTCTCCCGTCCGTGCAGGTTTGGCTAGTCGTTGCTGGTCAGTGCCATGGAGTACCTCTTCAGGGGCAGAAGAGACCTCTTCGAAGGCCTCTTCATCTACGACAAATCGGACTTTCAGGAGTATCCCGGTCATCAAAATACCCTTTGCCAGCATTAGCTATCGCGAGATTTCGCTTTCTACGGCCCTCAACGACGAACTCGACCGCATCGCCTATAGTTACGGTCACTCACTTGCTGGTCAGAGCCTATCGGTAAAGTTCGGCGAATTGATAAAAGTGCTCCACACTGCCAGTGGCCAAAAGGTGGTCGTCCTCATCGATGAGTACGACAAACCCTTGATCGATTACCTCGACAAGGATAGCCTACCCTGTGCACGCCAAAACCGCAGTGTGCTCAAGAGCTTCTACTCCGTGTTGAAAAATGCCGACCCCAACCTGAAGCTGGTCTTCATCACTATTCTAAACTGTTTCATCTATTAAAAACCTGTACTAGACCATAACATTCTGACTTTCCCCAACTTAGAAATAAAACAAGCCTATGTGGAGATGCTAGCCGATGCCTTCACCTACGGTCGTAAACCAGGATCAGCCACGTCCGTACTGAGCAAACTGCTCGAAGCTTTGAAACACAAAAGAGAAGAAGTCCTAAAAGATGCCATAAATCAAGTATTTGCCGATATTCCTTACGACCTGTGGATAAAGAACAATGAGAAGTTTTTTCATGCTCTGGTGTATTTGATCTTTACCCTTGCCGGCATGCACATCTTCAGCGAAGTACACACCAGTCGAGGCAAAGCCGATAGCATCGTAGTGCTGGGCGATAGCGTGTATTGCCAGGAGTTTAGGCTCGATGGCTCAGCCGAAGAAGTCCTCCGACAAATTGAACAAAATGGCTACCTCGACCGCTGGAAAAACTCCGGCAAACACTTCCACAAAATCGGCATCAACTTCAACTCCCAAACCTGCCAAGTAGAAGAACTGCTGAAGGTGTAATATCAAATATTTTCCAAATCTCATAAATTAAGAAAGAAACCCTTTTAATATTTGCTTAACCTTAAAAATACAAAGAAAACCTTCCTTTGTTTAGAATTAATCTAAATAAAAATGAGAAAGATTCTATTACCTCTTTTGCTGATTTTCACAGGACTACTCAGAGCACAAGTTCAGAATGAACCAACTCCAACAACACAAGGACTATGGGGAGCTGCAGAAAATAGCTTTGGGGAGCTCTTTATGGTTGGGAACAACGGGACCATTATCAAGCGAAATGCGGGTTGTACTCCGCAATGGAACTCGGTAACTTCGCCAACTACCTCTGGACTGCGTGCCATCGCATTTACAGGAGATAGTATAGGGATCATCGTTGGAGTTAGTGGTACAATGCTGCGAAGCACCAACCACGGAAATACCTGGACCTCCATTACATCAGGCACTACGGCAGGCTTACTTGACGTTGTTGCCGACGATTCGGTCGTAATCGTAGTGGGTGGCGGTGCCACCAGTGGCAATGTGGTCATTCGGTCTAATAACTATGGACTTACCTGGACAACCGTAGTGAATAATCTACCGGCAGCACCTTTTAGCATTGCTAAAGTGACTGACAATACGTATGTGCTATGTGGAGTTCAGGGCATAGTATATCGCTCGACTGACAAGGGGCTCACCTGGACCGCCGTAACCGGCCCATTTGCTGGCACGCTCTCTTCCGTTGACTTTTTTGACAATTTAAATGGCATGATTTGCGGACAAAACGGTGCCGTTTATAAGACCACAGACGGCGGCATAAGTTGGACCACTATTAACGTAAATCAAACCACATTTTACAATGGCGGCAAGGTTTTAAAACCCTGGCGCTACTTAATGGTAGGAAACGGTGGTGCGGCACTGCAGGCAGATTCAGCCGGAAATGGAACAGCAATAAACCTCAACACTTCGCAAGCCATGCGGGTAGTGCATCAATATCGCGATCGGATTTACATTGCTGGTAACCAGGGTTTGGTGTATACTATTCCTTATGATGGTGATTATCCCACGCTCTTTCAAGAAAATTTTTGTGCATTTACGGATAGCGTTCAACCACCAGTCGGTTGGTCTAACTCTTCGCCTTTTACAAATAGGGTATGGCGATTCGACAATCCTTTCCCAGTTAGCCAAAGTGTAGCAAGCCAGTTTATCCCACCATTTGCCGCATATCAAAGCGGCTTTTTCGGATCGGGAGCTGATAGTGCCATACTTACAACGCCTTCATTAAGCACAGTAGGAGCCATTTTTCCACTTGTGCAATGGAATGAATATGTACAGCCCCCTCTTTCTGGCACAATGACCATGTACATCCAAGCTTTTTCAAACGGCCAATGGAATACGATTTATCAATCGAATGGTCCGATGGACGGAAATGCATTTGTTTCATTAGCAGCTTCACCAAAACTAAAAAACACAGCCAGGCGTAGCGCCAGACTTCCGCTGCCCAATCAAACTGGAATTCAATTGCGATTTATCATTTCAGGTGTAAATGCTGTGAATGGACTCTGGCTGATTGATGACATACGAGTAATCAATGCCCCTTACGATGTGCGTCTTGAATCTATCAACTATGATTCAACATGCCTGCCAATTACTACAGATAGTCCAGAAGGCGTAATTTTTAACAGCACTAAAGTGGACCACTACCCGATTTTATCGCGATTGCAAACGCCTACTGGAGTTATTCATCGCACGGTGTATGAAACAGTGGCCCCAGAATCACATTATATATTTTCGCTCGTTAATGCACCAATAAACATTTCAAATGGCGACAGTCTCTTTGTATCAATTATTTCTACTGACTCATCCCTTTCAAACAATTCAAAATACTTTAAATACAATTTTTTAACCTCATCACCAGGTACAAATGGGGCATCCTTTACCCTGTGTGGCAACGATACCATTCAAGTGAATCTATCTCCATCAGCAGGTATAGCTGTTCAATGGTTATTAAATGGAAATCCTTATTCCAATCAACCAAATATCTCAGTCTTTCAACCGGGAGTGTACACCGTGACTTACTCGAGTGGCAGTTGTACGATTACCGACTCTATCGTGGTCAATCAAATCTTGCCTTTGCCGAATCCTTTGACCTCAGTTCAAGACACTTTTGTACCTGCTACAAATCTGGCAATACCCATTGGCACAGCTGATTCTATGCGTATTACGATTACGCATGCCACAAGTGGAATACTGACCCAAACAACCGTAACGAACAATTTTAACTACAGCATACCCAATACTTTAGGTAGCATTCAGATCTCGGTGATTCTTTACAAAAGCAATTGTCAATTTACCTACAACAAAAACGCTTGGATTGTGTCGGGACTTTCCTTAGATGAAAACGGCTTGAAAGCCTTGCGCATCTTTCCAAATCCCGCTAATTCTGAAATTTTCTTACAACACAATCGTCCAATACAATCACTTCGACTGTTAGATGCTTCAGGTAAAATTGTTATAGAAGTTCAAGAATTTTTTGATAATGTGTTGAATATTTCGAGCCTCAAAAATGGATTATATTTTATTGAAGTTCATGACATTGAAAGCAATACCCTCAGACAGAAGTTGATCAAGATCTGAGCTTTTTAAAACAACCTCAATCTCCCTCGCCCGACATGGTATCTTTGGCCCCATGTCGGGCGTATTATTTCGCAATTTTTCATATATCACCCTATCTCAAGCGGCTAATTATTTGATTCCGCTTATTACCATTCCTTATATCAGCCGAGTGGTAGGGGTAGAAAAATTTGGCTGGCTCGAATTCTCGTATTCCGTAGTATTGTATTTCATTCAGCTGGTCGAATACAGTTTTGACATCACCGCTACGCGTAGAATGGCAGTAATCAGCCATAATCCCATTTTGGTTTCCAGGCTTTTTAGCACAGTTTTCTGGAGCAAGATGATTTTATGGGCACTTAGCACTGTAATCTTTGGGCTTCTTCTGGCTACAAATACTATTTTTAGAGCATACGCATGGCCCTTATTAGGCTACTATTTCATCACATTTTCTTTTGTTTTGAGTCAAAATTGGTTTTTTCAGGGACTTCAGAAATTGGGAGTTGTAGCTCTTGCAAATGTGGGATTAAAGCTCATCTTTGCTATACTTCTTTTCCTTTTCGTCAAAGCAGAATCAGATTATTATCTGGTAGCTGTAAGTACTACAGTCGGCTATTTATTGGTTTCCATGGTCACATTCTGGTATGCCTTTCGACTCATACCCGAGCTTAGAGTGTATTTTCCGGGCTTCAAGCTGATCATTAGGAACATTAAAAATGGATTTTACATTTTCTCAGCAGGTATGGCCAATAAATTTTATGCACTTTCAGGGATGTATTGGGCTGGAACATTGCTGGGGACTGCTCAACTCGGCCATTTCAGTGCAGCTCACAAACTGTACATGGTAGTACAAAGCATGATGTTTTATCCGGTACAAATGACACTTCTACCCCATCTGTCAAAGAAAATGATGGAAGGTTTTGAAGTTTACAAAAAGACATTTTTCCGGTATTTAAAATGGATTCTGCTTTCTACTTCACTAGTATCTGTTTTACTGTATCTGATGTCGCCATTTGTCTTCAAGGTACTTTTTGGCAAAGATTTTTTGCACGCGCATACTCTATTTGATCTTTTTATTCCTTCATTGATTGCAGGTGTTTTTATAAATCTTATTGTTTATCAAGCCTTTATACATCTGAAGCGCGATGATTTGCACTTTAAAGTGCTAGTGGTATTGATGGTTATATCGATTACAGGTAATTACATCGCAATTAAACACTTTGGAGCCATCGGAGGAGCTGGTTTCCGATCAATCATGGATATGCTTTATGTGTTACTTTCTTGGTGGTGGCTTTTACGAGCTTTCAAACAATATTTGACTAAAGCGTGAATCCTGAAGTATCTGTAATTCTAAGCGTTTACAATGCTCAGCTGTATCTAGCTGAATGTATTGAAAGTGTACTTGCGCAGAGCTATGAAAATTTTGAGTTGTTAATCGTAGATGATGGTTCGACTGACGGCTCTTGGGAAGTTATCGAGGGCTTTTCTGATAAGCGAATTCGGGCATTTCAAATTCAAAACTCCGGGGTAGCAAAGGCTAAAAATTACTTACTTGAAAGAGCTCGTGGTCGCTGGATTGCTGTCATTGATGCTGATGATGTATGGCATCCATTGAAGTTAGAAATTCAGCTCAAATTTCTTGAAAAGCATCCGGAGTATATCCTTGTAGGTTCGTTTGCTCAGATAATCGACAAGGATGGAAATCTTCTTCACATCGAACCCAAAATGACCGACTGGCAAACAATTTCTAAGTTGATTGAGCAGAAAAATCTCTTTACTCACAGCTCAGTGATTTATAGTAGAAATGCTGCTGTGGAATTAGGAGGTTATCGCACTGAAGTGCACCAATATTTGGCTGACTATGAACTAATGAAGGCGTTGTGTCGAAAAGGCAAAGCTGCTAACATACCGGTAGCACTGGTAAAATACCGCATCGTACCCTATTCGGTTACTACGGGTTACGGACAAAAAAGAAAAACAACTTCTGATAAGATTCGCATGGCCAACTACCACTACAGCTTAGCACGCATCCATTTTTTGTATGTGAGAGACTTTAAAAAGTTTTACAAAAACTTGTGGCTCAGCATTTTTGAAAATCCTTTTTTAGGAAAAGCCCATAGGCTTCTCTTAATCAGAGCACTACCGATGGTTGCTAGCATAATGAAGCAAAAAGTGTTGAAAAAAGAAGGTTTTGAATATCTGAAACAATTAGAAAAACCTGAACAATATCTCGCTAGGCTTTCAAAAGATTTCTGATAATGGTTTCAATTTCCAATTTCGTACAGGCACCTTTGTCTTTATTGTACCACATCTGTAGGCCGTGAATGATTTTTTGAACATCGCCGGTCGCTTTTAAGCGAATGTACAGTTCCTGTGCATGTGCCGGTCTCGGACCCCAGGAGGCTAATTCGTTGAGCTGTTCGTCGATAAAAATTACCTTTGGAATGCTTCGGCCTCCATTTGTAAGGTATTCGTCCATTAAGTCAAGGTGCTGATCTCGATAGAGAAAGCGAAGAGACAGGCCATTTTGTAACGAGATGTAATGGAGTACTGGTGAAACATGAGCGGCATCGCCACACCAGCTCTCGGTGAGGGTGAGCATAGTGATTTTTTTATCAACCGAAAAGTCGAAGGCGAATTGTTCAGGATTCAGCGTTTTCAGCCATCGGGTCATCCGTTGGTAGCCCATCTTGGTGTATTCGACGTACTCGGCTGATTGATTTAATCCCGAAGTTTTTGATGCTTTAACCTGCTGTTCCACTTCCTTGAGGTAGTCTTCGAAAGACATGGATGCCTTCAACTTGGCAGCCATCCACTGCTTTCTGTCGGTTTCGAGTTGAATCATTTTTGAAATTCGGTGAAAACTTTACTCAAAATACCACAGGCTTCTCTCATTTGTTCTTCGGTGATAACAAGGGGTGGAGCAAAGCGGATGATATTACCGTGGGTAGGTTTGGCAAGTAGTCCGTGGTCTTTTAGAGCCAAACAGATATTCCAGGCTGTTTTGCTCTGAGGGGTATCGTTTATAACGACTGCATTCAGTAGGCCTTTACCGCGTACAGTTGAGATTAGATCAGGACGGAGGTTTTGTATCTTTTGCATTTCTTCTCTAAAGATGAGGCCCATTCGATAGGCATTTTCTGGCAAGTTTTCTTCGATTACTACATTGAGCGCTGCCATAGCGACGGCACATGCCAGGGGATTGCCCCCAAAAGTGCTGCCATGCTGTCCGGGGCGTATGGTGAGCATCACCTCATCGTCGGCCAGGATCGCAGAAACAGGCATAACACCCCCAGAGAGTGCTTTTCCTAGCACTAAGATGTCGGGTCTAGCCCTTTCATAATCGGTAGCAAGCATTCGACCCGTGCGGCCAATGCCGGTTTGCACTTCATCGGCTATAAAGAGCACTTTGTAATGCGTGCATAACTTGCGAACGCCTGCCAGATAGCCTTCATCGGGTACCACTACCCCAGCCTCGCCTTGAATGGGTTCAACCATAAAAGCAGCGATGTTTGGATTGCTGCTCAGTTCCTTTTCAAGCGCTTCTAAATCGTTGTAAGGAATAATTTTAAAACCAGGCATGTATGGACCAAAGTTGGTGTAGCTCTCCGGATCGGTCGAAGAGCTAATGGCTGCAAGGGTTCTGCCCCAGAAATTGTTTTCGGCAAAGAGAATTACGGCTTGATTTTCTGGAATTTTTTTTATCTCATATGCCCACTTTCGGGCGAGTTTAATGGCCGTTTCACCACCTTCGACGCCAGTGTTCATCGGCAACACACGTTGATAACCGAAGAGCTCGCACATGTATTTTTCATATCTGCCCAAAACACTGTTGTAAAAAGCACGAGAGGTAAGGGTGAGTTTTTGGGCTTGTGCCATGAGCGCATCAATTATTTTTGGATGACAATGTCCTTGATTTACAGCAGAATAAGCAGATAAAAAGTCAAAGTAGCGCTTACCTTCCACATCCCATACAAACACACCTTGTCCTCTATCAAGCACTACCGGGATGGGATGATAGTTGTAAGCTCCATATTTTTTTTCGAGTTCAATGGCTTCGGCTGATGAAAAGGTTGATTCTGTAAGCATTTTATTACTTTATTTAAAATTGCCTCATGACAAAAGTAAAAAACTACAAAGCAGAAATTTCGTGAAAAAAGAACAAACTTTTTTTAAAAATTAAACAGATCAAAAGCCCCTCTTGTTTGTCGGTCGATGAGCAAGCAACGGGCTTGTGCTCTTTTTCGGATGCTGCGCTCGCGACAGAAGTACACATTTTCAAACCGATAAACCAGTCCAAATTCATGTGTTCCGGCGGTATTCTGCGGGCCGAGCGCTGAGAGCACAATGTCGTAGCTGTAGGATAGGGTAAAGCCTGTAAACTGATATCCAATATTGAAGATTAAGGACTCGATACGTCGATCGACGAGTGGATACAGCTCAGAGCGTAAGCCTAAGCCCACAAGCACGTGATCACCGAAATTGGTACTTACATGAACGGCATTGCTGGTAAGTGTGCTTTGCCAATGGCGCACATAGCCGAACGAGAGGTAATGTTGGTTTCGATTGCGATAGGGTGAACTGAGCAAAAAATGAGTAAAAAAGTGGGCAGTGTAGCGAGTAGGGATTCTATGGTCGAGGCCTATCTTGGTTTCACGGGGTCTATTCAGATGGAAACCTGAGAAACCTAGTGAGAAAAAAGAACCCTCGCGTGTGATTTCACCACGAAAGAGGATGCCCGCGGAGAGGTCATGGGTGAGATTAGAGACGTCGTTTCCGATGTTGAGCGCAGTGTTGGGCGATACAATGCCTTGAAAGGGATCGATTTGATCAGAGAAGACTAGCTTTGACCAGTCGATGCGCTTCTGGGCTAGGCCGTACTGAAGGCCGGCGCCTATGAGGTATTTGGCTTTACGCATTTGTCGAAAGGGCCAGTTGCGACCAAAAAAACCAGGGATATTTACAGATACTGCTGTGGCAAAGTCGGTTTTATGATAACCTGCCGTTCCGACAATGTGGTCGAAGAGCCTAAGACCGAAGCCTACGCCCGTAGTAGGGCAACCAATGTCAGCTGTAGCAAGTGTGATGCTATGTGGGCCGGGCAAATTGGTCCATTGCTGACGATTGACCACGCCGATGGTAAGGTCGCGATTTACGCCGGCATAAGCGGGATTGAGATAAAGACGATTGATGTAAAACTGCGAGAGAATGGGGTCTTGAGCTTTAACCGTAAGCCAAGTGATTACCAAAAGTAGCGCTGCTGACGTGTGCCTCCGCATTGCAGAGGTGGCTAAGTGGGTTATTACAATTGCACTACTGAATCTCATGACTGCTTTACCATGCAAAGGAAAGTATATGTACTTCTGTAAAAAGTGGCAAATGGGATAAGCGCATGTATTTTTTTGTAGAGCTTAGCGTTTTTCGCGATTTTCAGAGATGTGTGGCTGAGGAGCTTTGATTGATATGATGTGAGATGATGCTTGAGAGATTGATGGAGATCGGATGCGTTTGGAGGCCGCAGCTGCGTGAGGGATCGAAGCGGATATGAGCTGAAGCGAGTGGGCAATCGGCACCTGGGTGAGGCTGGCTGCCCCTTTGGGCAGACAACGCAGCCCAGATGAAGTGGGCTATAGAAAGCACGGTGTGGTAAGCGGTGACGGAAGTGAGTAGAGCTGGTGGTGAAAAGCTGTAGTGCCGTGCCCACTCGCAAAGCGAATAAGAGCGGAGAGCCCGACCCGAACGACTGAGCGAAGCGAAGGAAGTGAGGGGCACGCCCAAAAAAATAAAAAAAGCCGCCCCCAAAGGGAAGACGGCTTCTGAAAGATTTGGTATAAGTTACTTTTTAACTACACGTGTAGTGTATGTGCCTGATGCTGTGGTAATTCTGAAGACATACACTCCTGCAGGCCAACTTTGAACATTGAGGGAGGCTCTTTCGCTGACAGATAAGGTGGTGATCTTCTGTCCTTGAAGATTGATTACCTCTACCTGAGCGGGCTGAGTAAATTCGATGTTCAGGAGCGATGAGGCGGGGTTAGGATAAATGCGGCCGATTTCGAGGGTGAGCTCTTTTACAGATACTGGATAGTTGCCTGGGCTGCCCACATCGCCGTCGAGTGAAGTGTAAGCACCGTTTACGCCGTTAATGGAAAGACCAGTATTAACGCCAGCTGTATCGAAGTTGAAAGTGAAACCGGGGGTACCGTTGGTCCAGCTTACTTTTTTGACTTCGCGGCCGAGGCTGTCGTAGAGCACTACCATATCAGCAGCTGTGCCTAGGCCAGGGAAACCACCATTGCCTGTAAACTGATCGCGGCAGAGGATCTGCACAGCATTAGCCGGCATTTTCCACATTTGGGCAAATGCGTTTCTATTTGCTTGCAAACCTCCCCATACTACAATGGCTTCATTGGGTGCAATGGTGATACCGTTGGGGAACACGTTGACACCTACGCGCTGCTTGTCGTCGTCCCAAGAGAATCCGTCGAGAGACACTGGAGTGCTGCCGTAATTTTTGATTTCGAACCAGTCAGCGTTAAGGTCAGAGTTGGTACTGATGGAGTTAAACATCACTTCGCTGATGGTGAGTTTTGGCAGTGGAATGTTAATAACCGGAATGAGGTCTTCCTTGTAGCGGGGCTGAATCTGATAGCCGCCTACGAAGGGTGGATTGGTTGAAGTTGTAAACTGGCTTCCATGACCTCTTAGGTGGAAGGTGCCCACTGGAGCAGGTTCGTTGTTGAGAGTAGTCCACTGGTTAATGCGGAGGAGGAAGGTGTCGGTACCATTGGTTACCAAAACGTTAAGGCCTGTAGTACTTGGTGTTTGCCACTGGGTAGGGTCTACGAGGGTTAGGTTTTGGAGTTCAATGATTCTACCTTCTTCGTTTTCACCCACTTGAGTGACAATTGCCGGGGATGGGAGTGAATTGCCTGTAGATAGGATGGTCAGTGAGTCGGGCTCAAACTGGAAAAGGCCTCTGAACTGTGTAACCTTACCGACGAGACGAAGCCGCTGACCTTCAATGGGCACAAAAGAACCTAAAGTCGGACCGACCCTACGCACCATGCAGCCTGCAGTATTGCTGTCGTTTACCAGCCAAAACTGGGCACCTTGCTGGGTGGGACTAAGGAGGTTTCCACCTGAAACGATTCCTTCGATTCGGCAGTACACGTTCAGCGAATCGAGTACACCTTGCGCGTTGACACTCCGAAGCTGTGCGATATTATAAGTAGGAATAACCGCGGGAGGAGGGGGCGGGGGTGTAGAGGTGGTAATATCAGATGCTCTTCGCGGTTGAATTTGATAGCCTGCGGTAAAGGGAGAGGAATTGTCAAACTGATTGCCGTGGCCTATAACATTGAAAAATCCTGTGGGCTGTGGTGTACCTGAGGCAGTAGTATTTCCGTTGATGCGCAAGATGAATGTATCGTTTACGGTATTGTACACGCTGGCGTTGAAGGAGCCCGAAGAGTTCCAAGTAGTACCTGTTACGAGACGAAGGCTATCGATGCGAATCAAACGACCTTCGGTAGCTTCGTTTGGTTTGGTTACCGTGGCGGGATTGGGAAGAGGATTGTTTTGTGACAATACGATTATGGTATCAACTGAAAACTGTATCAGTCCATTAAATTGACTTACAGCACCAGTAATTCTTAGAAAATCGCCTTCTGTCACCGTATAGGAGTTATAGTTAATCTGGCGTACAAGTAAACCTGCATCGTTATTTGGGCTTATCAACCAGAATTCTACCCCACCTTGTGAAGGTGTTCTCAAATTGCCACCTGAAACGAGGCCTTCGATGCGGCAAGCAACATTCAGTGAATCTGCCACGCCGTTGGCATTTACACCTTTGAGGGCTGAAATGGGATAGATAGGCAATCCTGAACTGGCCTGCGGAGTGCTGGTGATGGTAATGTCATCTAATCTGACGCGCGGACGAGAACCACCTGCTCCTGCAGCTGATTGGTAGTACACCCAGCGCACCTGTACGAGGGGTTGATTGTTGCAGGCTGCTGGCAAAGTAGCCGTGATGATGGCAGAGTCGCCTGCTACAGTAGAAGTGGTATAAAAGGCATTGCCTGGTACATTGATGAAGTTAGAAGTAGTATCGAGGCGATACTGCAATCTCAATCTGAATACGCGTGGATTGCTGGCATTGCCGTTTCCATCACCAGGTGTGGCTGTTTGTGCTTTGAAGGTAATGGTGATGTTTTCTCTGCCCAGAGCATTCAGAGCAGCCACAGCACTGCCTACATAACGTGTATTAGAAGCAGTGCCACTTGCGCAATTGTCCCAAAGAGGTGAGCTAGTAGCCTGGAAGAAAATTCCACTGTCGCCACCGCCATTGATGCGGTTACGAGATGTCAGGTTGTAGGCACAATTCCACACACCAGTTCCTGGAGCCGTACTGTCGTATGAGGCCGATGTAGGATCGGTACTGAAGTAGAACAACATGTTGTTTGGAAAGGTACCTACTGGAGCTGAAGCAGCCCATTGATTGAAGGTATAACTACCGGTACTTAGGTTAAAGGGAGTGGGTTGCTGAGCTATTAGCCCGAGGGTGACCAGTGAAGAGAACGCAAGCAGAATTTTTTTCATATTAAAAAATTTTCCACAAAGTACATCATAAAAAGGCAGATACTTGAATTAATTAACAATAAGATAAAAGAAGAAGGCCAATCTTAATTGTTTATTAAGATTTTTTAACACTGATTTTCACATATTTAATATTTCAAAGGGACATTCCAATCCGTAGGTTATTTACCTGAATACTTCTTGATTAGAAGAGATTAAAAAACCAATCGTCTCAAACGATTTAAAACAAAGTTAATCGAAGACAAGTGCCCATAAGAACGCCTTAAAAACAGTACATTTGTGCGCAACTTTATCAGTTGCAGTTTATGGACTTAGGTAAAATCTTGTACGAGGGCTATACATACGACGACGTTCTCCTCGTACCAGCCTATTCAGAAGTACTTCCTAGAGAAGTTGACATCACAACGCGATTCACACGAAACATAGAGCTAAAAATACCGATCATCAGTGCCGCTATGGACACTGTGACCGAATCATCAATGGCCATTGCAATTGCACAAGAAGGTGGTATAGGTGTGCTGCATAAAAACATGACCATAGAGCAGCAAGCCATCGAAGTGCGCAAAGTGAAGCGAGCCGAGAGTGGTATGATCGTAGATCCGGTTACGCTGCGCCCTGATGCTACTGTGCTCGAGGCTAAAAAAATCATGAGCGAGTACAAAATTGGCGGCATACCCATCGTAGATGAAAACAAGCACTTGATTGGTATTTTAACCAACAGGGATCTTCGCTTTGAAAACGACGATTCGAAGACGGTAGGCGAAGTGATGACCCGCGATAGGCTTGTAACCGCCGGCGAAAACACTAGCCTGCAAGAAGCCGAATCAATCTTGCAATACCATAAAATCGAAAAACTTCCGATTGTAAATCAGGAGGGAGTGTTGGTAGGACTCATCACCTACCGCGATGTAAACAAACTGAAGGTTAAACCCAACTCTTGTAAAGACAAGCTCGGCCGTCTGCGCGTAGCCGCAGCTGTAGGTGTTACTCCCGATATACTCGAGCGCGTAGACGCGCTAGTTGCCTCTTTTGTCGATGCCATCGTGATCGATACAGCCCATGGACATTCGAAAGGCGTAGTTGAAGCGTTGAAAAAAGTTAAATCAAAATATCCTGAACTGGATGTGGTAGTCGGCAACATTGCAACCCCTGAAGCGGCCCGCTATTTGGTAAATGCAGGCGCTGATGCAGTGAAAGTGGGCATTGGTCCAGGTTCAATCTGTACTACACGCGTCGTGGCAGGTGTGGGATTTCCACAGCTAAGCGCTGTGATGTACGTGGCTGAAAGCATTGCTGATACAGATGTGCCCGTAATAGCCGACGGTGGCATCCGATATACAGGCGATATAGTAAAAGCTCTGGCAGCAGGGGCTGATTCTGTGATGCTTGGCTCCATGCTGGCCGGTACCAAAGAGGCCCCTGGCGAAACCATCATTTACGAAGGCAGAAAGTATAAAACCTACCGGGGCATGGGATCCATCGAAGCCATGCAATCCGGCTCTAAAGACCGCTACTTTCAAGACGTAGAAGACGACGTAAAAAAATTAGTACCTGAAGGCATCGTCGGTCAAGTACCCTACAAGGGAGAAGTTTCAGAAGTAGTCTATCAATTTATAGGCGGCCTGCGTGCAGGAATGGGCTATTGTGGAGCCAAAAACATCGACACTCTGAAAAAAACCGCCCGCTTTGTGCGAATTACTCAAGCCGGCGTCACAGAGAGTCATCCGCACAATGTGATCATTACCCGCGAAGCTCCCAACTACAGCCGATAAGAAAGCCATCGTTCTATATTTGCCAAAACTAAAACTTAAAAGCAAAAAGATGACAAAAAAGCACCTTACAACAGTACTCTTGTTTGTAAGTTTCACATTTTCTGCACTTTCACAAAAAAATACTTCAAACGTTCTCTTTACAATAGACAATAAGCCGGTTTATGCGGATGAATTTTTAGCCATCTATCGCAAAAACAGGGATATAGGTCAGCAACTCGACCCAAAGAGCCCTGAGGAATACCTCAGGATGTACATCGACTTCAAACTCAAAGTAAAAGAAGCACGCGCTCAAGGGCTTGATACCTCAGAAAACTACCGAAACGAGTTCAACAGCTACAGAGCTTCTCTGGCCAAGCCGTACTTTGTAGATAATACCGTAAACGAAGCTCTGGTACAAGAGGCCTATCAACGAATGCAAAAGGACGTGCGAGCTGGTCACATCATGCTCGAACTCCCCCAAAACGCCGGACCTTCTGATACACTGAAGGTGTACAACGAAATCATGAAGCTTCGCCAGGATATATTAGCAGGTAAAATCTCTTTTGAAGAAGCTGCTCAAAAGTATTCTAAAGACACCTACAGCGCACGCCAAGGGGGCGATTTGGGTTTTTTTACCGTGTTTAACATGGTCTATCCCTTCGAATCAGCTGCCTACAACACCCCCATTGGTCAAATATCTATGCCCATTCGCACGCAGTTTGGCTACCACCTCGTAAAAAAATACGAGGAACGCCCGGCCCGAGGTCAAGTAGAAGTCGCTCACATTATGATCAGTGTGCCACAAAATGCTGACTCTGCCAAAGTAGCCGAGGCCGAGAAGAAAATCTATGAAATTTTCGAGCGAATCAAGAGTTTTGAGTCTTTTGAAGCGCTGGCTCGTCAATATTCCGACGACAAAGCTTCAGGCAGAAACGGAGGAAAATTGCCCCCCTTTGGTATCAATGTTATGGTAAAAGAGTTTGAAGACAAAGCCTTCAGCCTCAACGTACCTTCGTCATATACCGAGCCCTTCCGAACGCAGTACGGATTTCACATTGTTCAGTTAATTAAAAAGTACCCCATTCCCTCTTTCGAAGAGGCAAGAAAAGAATTAGAAGTAAAAATCCAACGCGATGGAAGAGGTAACCTAAGCCGTGAAGCTGTACTCGAGCGGCTGAAAAGGGAAAACAATTACCAAGAATATCCCAAAAACATAAATGCTATTGCCAAGTTTCTTAAGCCCGCCTATTTGAAAAACGAATGGAATCCTGAGAATTACGACCGCAAAATGAAAAAGCCAATTTTCACTTTTGCGGGCAAAACATTTAAGCAATCAGACCTCATTGATTTCATGCTTTTAAACCAGGCACAAGATGCTAAAAGCGAGACCCTTGAAAGAGAAGTTTGGAAAAATTTTCACCGATTTGTTGAAACCTACATATTCTCTTACGAAGACAGCCGTTTAGAAGAAAAATATCCGGAGTTTAGATATCTGGTAAATGAATATCGCGATGGAATTCTGCTGTTTGAAATTATGGAAAAAGAGGTATGGGGAAAAGCTATAAAAGACAGCTTAGGGTTACATGAATTCTTTAAAAATAATCAATCGAAATATCAGTGGAAAGAGCGCATGCGTGCCACCATTGTGAAAGTAACTACCGATGCTGTAGCAAAACAAGTAGAAAGGGATCTAAAGCGCAACATTTCTGTGGACACAATTGCAGCACGATTTAATAAAGTAAATCCACTTGAAATAAGCTTCGAAAGAGGACTTTTCGAAAAAGGAACTAATCAGCTTATTGACAATGTTTGGGGTAAAAAAGGGTTGAATAAACTTGCTAACAAAGAAGATGACCGTACCGTATTTGTTATCGTCCAAGAATATCTTCCAGCTGGCCCTAAAACCTTTGAAGAAACACGTGGAATAGTTATAACAGATTACCAAAATCATTTAGAAAAAGTGTGGCTTGAATTTTTGAGAAAAAAATACAATGTAACCCTTAATCAAGAGGTTTTTGATTCTATCGTCAAAGAACTTTAATGTATAACAAAAGGCACCAAATTATTATTCGAATTCTACAGGCTGTGATGTTCTTAACCATCACAGCCTGTTCCTATTTTAATAAACCAGAAAGTAAGGATGAGTCAACTAACAATCAAAAGGCAATAGCTCGTTACAAGGACCAATATTTGTATCTAAGCGACATTTCAGAATCACTTGCCAATGCCGAGAATAAAAACGATAGTCTGGAAATCATCCAGCGAATGGCGCAAAATTGGCTAAGAAACAAGGTGCTCATCGACAAGGCATTATTAAACCTGGGGGATGAAATCAAAAAGTTTGAGAAACAAATTGAGGACTACAGAAGAGATTTAATAATCTACGCGTATGAGCAGGCATACATCACCCAAAATCTAGATACAAATGTATCAACAGCAGAAATTTCAGAATATTATCTAAACAACAAGAACAATTACCAATTGCGGGAGAATATAGTAGTATGTGATTACGCCATCTTTCCTTTGTCAACACCCAAAATTTTAGAAATTAAAAAGAATTTTTTTCAAGCTAAATCAAAAAAAGAGACAGCAGCTCTAGAAGAGGCGGCATTGAAATATGCAAGAGCATATTCAAGAGGCGATACAAATTGGTATAATTTTTCTGAAATTATGAAAATTATTCCCTTTGCCTCCGAAGCTCTTTTGTCAACCTCAGGCCCAAAACAACTCACATTCGAAGACGAGAAATTTCTTTACCTGCTCAATATAAAACAGATACGCTCAAAAGACTCACCTGCACCGCTCGAATACGTATCTGAATACATCAGAAATACCATTTTGAATACGAGAAAATTGGAATTACTCCGTCAGCTTGAAGAAAATCTTATGAAACAAGCATTAGATCAGAAAAATATAGAAATTTACGTTAAAGAAAAATCGAAACAAAAAGAATAAAAATGAGAATTTTTCTAAAAAAATTACGGGATATCAAGATATTTCTGTCGATCGCTTATGCATTGAGCCTAATACAGCCCTTGTATGCACAAGAGAATAAGAAGGTAATCGATGGTGTAGCTGCAGTTGTAGGCAGTCGCATCATCTTAAAAAGTGAAATTGAGGCAAGCCTCGAAAATCTCGTACGACAAGGTCAAATGGAAAATACTTTGAAAGACATGTGCAAAGTATTTGAAGATCTGTTGCTAGAAAAACTACTCGTCCATCAAGCTGAAATCGACTCTGTAGTGGTGACAGATGAAGAGGTAGATGCCAACATCGAACGTCGCATACAGATGATCGTGCAGCAAATCGGCTCAGTTCAAAAGCTAGAAGAGTTTTACAAAAAGTCGATCATCGAGATTAAAGAAGAGATGAGCGAATTGATCAAAGACCAAATGACTGCTGAAAAGATGCAGCGCAAAATCACTGAAAAAATTGAAGTAACTCCCTCAGAAATTCTTGAATACTTTAATTCCATACCCCCCGATAGCCTGCCCATCGTGAATGCTGAGGTGGAATTTTCGCAGATCGTGCTCTATCCTAAAATCAGAAAAGAAGCAAAACAAGAAGCCATCGACAAGCTCAAACGCCTGAAAGAGCGTATCGAACGGGGCTCTTCATTTGCCTCTATGGCTGTTCTCTATTCCGAAGACCCCGGCTCAGCTAAAAATGGCGGTGAATACAGAGGTATTAAAAGAGGACAATTTGTAAAGGAATTCGAAGCAGTAGCATTTAATCTTCGCAAGGGCGAAATCTCCGATCCGTTTGAAACAGAATACGGCTTTCACATCGTTCAACTTCTAGCCCGTAGAGGTGAAGAACTCGACTTGCGCCACATCTTGATAAAACCTAAAATCGACGATGAAGATCTGGAAGAAACAAGTAGGAAATTGGACTCCATCCGAACCCTCATCGTCGAAGGGGTTATCAACTTTGAAACAGCCGCCGAGCGCTTTAGTATGGATGATAACACACGCTACAACCGCGGCCTGGTGGTAAATCCTTATACCCTTGACCCCGCTTGGGAAATTGGAAACCTTGAACGCGACGTATTCACTGTAATTCAAAATTTAAAACCTGGTCAGATTTCTGAACCTGTATTCTTTCGCAAGCCCGATGGAAAGGAGGGATTTCGCATCATTCGCTTGAATAAGCGCACAGAGGCTCATAAAATCAACCTTCAAGACGATTATAACAAGATTAAGCAGCTTGCGCTAATGGACAAGCAAAACAAAGTGTTGAGAAATTGGATTGAGAAAAAACTCCAAAGTACTTACGTAAGGCTAAATCACAATTACTACAATTGCACTTTTACGAATAGTTGGATTAAAAACTTGGCCCAGAATGAGTGAACCCAGGGAAATTCAAGAAGCAAAAGCTCTAATCGAAAAATTTAAAGATCTCAAGAAAGAAATTTCAAAAATTATAATAGGTCAAGATGAGGTGGTCGAACAGCTGCTCATCAGCATCATGAGTCAAGGCCACTCTCTGCTGGTAGGCGTTCCTGGTTTGGCTAAGACCTTACTCATCAATACACTGGCTAAGAGCCTCGGCCTTCAATTCAACAGAATACAATTTACTCCCGACCTGATGCCCTCTGACATCATTGGCGCAGAAATACTTGATGAAAACAGAAAGTTTAAATTCATTCCTGGGCCGATATTCGCCAATGTGATTTTGGCCGACGAAATCAACCGTACCCCTCCCAAAACACAAGCTGCCCTACTCGAAGCTATGCAAGAGAAGGCTGTAACCGCAGCAGGACATCGATATAAGTTGCCTTTGCCATTTTTTGTGTTGGCCACACAAAATCCGATTGAACAAGAAGGAACCTATCCTCTGCCAGAAGCGCAATTAGACCGCTTTATGTTTAACATCGTGCTTGACTACCCGAGTAGAAAGGAAGAAATCGAAATCGTAAAACGCACAACGTCAGATGTATCGCCCGAAGTGAATGTGGTTTTTACGGAAGACAATATCTGGAAGGCCTCAAGCATCATTCGTCAATTACCCGTAACGGATGTGATTTACGAATACGCCATCGACTTAGTGCGCAGAACGCGACCTAGCGATAGCAAGGCTCCCGAAATCACACGAAAATTTCTCAATTGGGGTGCCGGTCCAAGAGCCTCGCAGTATCTGGTGATGGCTGCAAAGGCTTACGCGTTCATTCATGGAAAATTCACCCCTGATGTAGATGATGTGCAGAAAATGGCCTTGCCGGTGCTTCGTCATCGCATAGTACGCAACTACCAAGCCGAAGCCGAAGGTCTCAGCACTGACGATATCATTAAAAAACTTTACTAATCATTACTCAAAAAGATCGCTGCCCTCCAGTAGCATCTAAGTCTAACGCCTCAAGCACCTCATTTTCTCGGGGAATTTTTGAAAACCAATGCATTCCATGCACCCTGTTGTACCAGGTGATTTGCCTGCGGGCATATTGCCGGGTGTGAATGATAATTTGCTCAATGCACTGGTCGCGAGTGTATTTGCCGTCGAGCATATCAAAAACTTCCCGGCAGCCAACAGTTTGCAGCGCTTGCAAGTTCTTGTAAGGATGTAGAGGTTCAACCTCTTCAAATAGGCCGTTTTTAACCATTTCACCCACGCGCCATTCGATGGCTTTGTGTAATTCTGCTCTATCTGGATTGAGGCCCAGATAGAATATTCTATAGTTTTTCTGGGTCTTAACTTTCTTATTTAAATAAAACGAAAAGGGCATACCAGTGTGATAATATACTTCTAATGCCCTTGTAAGCCTCCTTGGGTTTGATAAGTCAACTTTTTCGTAATACAAGGGATCAACTTCTTTTAGCAGCGATTGTAATGCCTCAATACCACCTTTTTCGTAAATGCTATTAATCTGATTTCTAACCTCAACGGGTACATGTGGTACATCATCAAAGCCTTCAAGCCAAGCTTTTGCATATAATCCGCTACCGCCCACTGCTATGCAAAAATCAGATTTTTGAAAAATATCGTGAAGCCTAACTTCAGCCAGGTCTGAAAAATCAGAAGCATTAAGTGGCTGATGAATACTTCTGAAGCCTATAAAATGATGTTGTGCTTGAGCTAATTCTTGCTCGGTTGGCTGGGCTGTGGCTATGGGAATTTCTTTGTAAAACTGTCTTGAATCGTAAGAAAGGATTTCGGTTTGAAAAAACTGGGCCAGCTGTATGGCAAATTTAGTTTTGCCTGAGGCAGTTGGCCCACCGATTACGATCAGATGTTTCAAATCTGATAGCAGTTTACAGCAATTAAGAACCTATTATGCCGCCGTAAATGTCTCTTCTGGGCGTAATAGCCAATACGGGTATTTCAGAATAATAAAGTACTTTTTGAACTTCAGTGCCGAGTAATACAGTGGCAATGTCGGGTTCTTCTCCCTCCTCCGTTATGGCGAGAATATCTCCTCCGTTTTTGTAGGTAAATTCAAAAAGCTCATCGATTTTTTTACTTTCAGAATCCACCGCTTTAAAGTGGATTTCGTGCTTGATGCCTGCGTCAGTAAATACCTGATCGAGCTGTTTGAGAATAGCGAGCAGACGCGCTTTTTCTTCATCGTTTACAAAAAATCCGATAAGAGCCACGGTGGCATCAAATAAGCGTGCAAAGTGAATGACTGTCGGCGTTTTTTCTCTTGACTTGATATCGGTATAAACGGGAAAGATGATTTTTTTTACCGTTTCTGGGTTGTTAACCCCTTTTACTACTAATACTGGTGGTTTAACAGCTGTTACCGTGCGATAGGCATTTGAACCAATAAATTTCTTTTTAAAATTGGAAGGTCGCCCATTGGTTCCCATCACCACGAGATCAGCATCGATCAGTTCAGTGGTTTTGGCTATTTCTTCATATACTGTGCCTTTGGCAATCAAGTACTCAACTTCGAGGCCTGAATTGTTGCGCGTTTCGATAGCGAGCTGCTGAAGTTTTTCCTCTACTGTGGCGCGAACTTTTTCATCTGATTCGCTGCCATCGCCCAAAAGTCGGCTCAACAGGCTTGACTCTTCAATAACGCTGAGTAAATAAAGTCTGGCATTCATTGCCTTACCAAAAATGATGGCCTGCTGAAGGGCTAACAGGCTTTGCTCTGAAAATCCGATGGGAACCAGTATTTTGCTTTGGTGAGACGAGGTACTCATAGTTTTCTTAAATTCTTTTGGCTGCAAGTTAGGCAATTCGCATATAAACCAAATAATTATTCTAAAATTCTAAAAATTTAGACAAAAAAAATCCCACAGCGCGCTGTGGGATTTTAACAATTACAATTCGATTATTTGGCATATTTCTGCATGAGAATGTCAGTAGTGGTGGAGCCTGGGCGCTCAATGGGAAAGCCGAGAGCTCTGTCCCAAATGAGGCTTGCCATAGTGCCGAGTGCTCTTGATACACCGAAGAGTACTGTGTAGAAATCATATTCTACCAGGCCGTAATACATGAGCAGCTGTCCTGAGTGTGCATCTACATTAGGCCATGGGTTTTTAACCTTGCCAGTAGCCTCGAGGATTTCAGGTACTACCTCATAAATGCGAGAAATCAACAAGAACATTGGGTCGTGTGGCATATGTTCCAAAGCGAATTCACGCTGAGCCATGTAGCGTGGGTCAGTTTTGCGCAGTACTGCGTGGCCAAAGCCCGGAACTACCTTGCCTTCGGTAAGCGTCTTCTTAACGTATTCGGCGATTTCCTCTTTTGATGGGAGGCCACCACCTAATTCCTTCTTCATATCGAGCACCCAGCGGATCACTTCCTGATTTGCTAAGCCGTGCAGGGGACCTGCTAAACCAGCCATACCTGCAGCAAAGGCAAGATAGGGATCGCTCAGAGCTGAACCCACCAGGCGAATAGCGTGTGCTGACACATTACCACCTTCGTGATCAGCGTGAATGGTGAGGTACAAGCGCATCAGCTCGTAGAATTCAGGATTGTCAAAACCCAGCATGTGCGCGAAGTTGGCTGAGTAGTCTAAGCGCGGATCTGGTTCGATATGATCGCCATTGCGATAGGTACGGCGGTAGATGTAAGCAGCTACGCGTGGCAAGCGAGCGATGAGGTTCATTGCATCCTCATACACGGGATCCCAGTAGTCCTTTTTGCTGATGCCTTGGCGATAGGCTTTTTGAAATTCTGACTCAGTGCGAAGAGCCGTAATACCAGCAATAAATTGCGTCATTGGGTGCGCATGCTGAGGCAAAGAGTCAATTACCTTAAAGACATGTGGAGGCACCTGAGCCCGACGAACCCAGTTGTTGCTCATTCGGCGCACAGCGTCATCATCAGGTAGCTCGTCCATCAACAGCAGGTAGAAAAGTCCTTCAGGCAGTGGCTGCTTGCCACCCGGATACTTTGGCAATTTTTCTTGAATTTCGGGGATGGAGTACCCTCTGAATCGAATTCCCTCCTCTGGATCGAGCTTTGAAGTTTCGTATATCAATCCGGTGATACCCCTCATGCCTTGGTATACCTGAGCTATGGTGTATTCACCCATTTTTTGGTCGCCATATTGAGCCACAAAATCTTTTACCTTCTTGTTGTATGGCTCGATTTTGCTTCGAAAGTGCTCTTTGAGTTTATCAGTAATCATTTGGTTAGTGAATTAAGGGGGTTATTAAAATTTAAAAGCCTTTTTGCCAGGATAATATGCTGTATCGCCCAAATATTCTTCGATGCGAAGAAGTTGGTTGTACTTGGCGATGCGATCACTTCTCGATGCTGAGCCGGTTTTTATTTGACCAGAGTTTAGGGCAACTGCCAAATCGGCTATAGTGGAATCTTCGGTTTCACCACTGCGGTGGCTGATTACGCTGGTATATCCGGCTCTGTGTGCCATATCGACAGCTGCAATGGTTTCGGTAAGTGTTCCTATTTGATTGACTTTTATTAAAATGGAATTGGCGATGTTTTGTTCGATGCCTTTCGACAATCTTTTTACGTTGGTAACGAAAAGGTCGTCGCCTACTAGCTGAACTTGGTGCCCAAGTTCTTGAGTGAGTAGCTTCCATCCATCCCAATCGTCTTCAGCCAAAGCATCTTCAAGAGAGATTATAGGATATTTTTGAATCCATTTTTTCCAATATTCGACCATTTCTGCTGCCGTCATTTTCTGTTTTGACGATTTTTTGAATACATACATTCCTGTGGATTCGTCGTAGAGCTCTGAGGCCGCTGCGTCCATAGCGATAAATATGTCCTCTCCGGGGCGATATCCGGCAACTTCTATGGCTTGCAGTACAGTTTCGATGGCTTCTTCGTTGCTTTGTATGTTGGGGGCGAAGCCTCCCTCGTCGCCCACATTGGTGGAGTATCCCTTTTTCTTTAAAACGGATTTGAGGTGATGAAACACTTCTACACCCATTCTCAATCCTTCAGAGAATGTGGGAGCCCCAACCGGCATAATCATAAACTCTTGAAAATCAATGGAATTGTCCGCATGTGCTCCTCCATTCAGAATATTCATCATCGGTACGGGCAGAGTGCGAGCTGATACTCCACCGATGTATTGATGTAAAGGCAATCCAGTAAACTCAGCAGCTGCCTTAGCAGCAGCCAACGAAACTGCCAAAATAGAGTTAGCTCCCAGATTGCTTTTATTTTCCGTACCATCGAGGTCGATCATGGCCTGGTCGAGGGCTGTTTGATCAAGTACATCCATCCCTACTAAAGCCTCTGCGATTTTTTCAATGTTTTCTACTGCTTTCGTAACCCCTTTACCAAGGTAGTATTTTTTATCTCCATCGCGTAGTTCTACAGCTTCGTGTATTCCAGTAGATGCGCCAGAAGGAACAGCTGCTCTTCCCATTTCACCCGTCTCTAGCCAAACTTCGGCCTCTACGGTCGGATTACCTCTGGAGTCGAGTATTTGACGCCCATTAATTGCGGTGATGATACTCATGATTTGTATTGTTTTAAAAGATTAACAAATTCATCAAAAAGATAGCGGCTGTCATGCGGACCAGGCGCCGATTCTGGGTGATATTGCACCGAAAAAACAGGTTTGTCTTTGAATTTGATGCCTGCCACCGTGTTATCATTGAGGTGATTATGTGTCAAAAGTATCGAGCCATCAGTGGGTAAAGACTGACTTTTTACAGCAAATCCATGGTTTTGTGATGTAATTTCACCCTTACCCGTTGAATTGTTTATCACTGGATGATTGATGCCTCGATGCCCGTGATGCATTTTAAAAGTCTCAAGGCCCTGTGATAATCCGATGATTTGATGACCTAAGCAAATGCCAAAGACAGGTTTGCCTAAGTCAATGACTTTTTTTACCAACTCCGCTGTATGTGGCATGGCAGCTGGATCTCCAGGACCGTTGGAGAAGAAGTACCCGTCACAAGGCCAAGAAGCAAATTCTTCAAAAGAGGTATTAAGTGGATAGACTTTTACATACACATCTCTTTCTGCCAAGCATCTGAGAATGTTTTGCTTTATTCCCATATCTAAGGCAGCTACTTTGTAAGTTGCTGCCGGATTACCGTAATAATAGGGATCTGAACAGGTTACCTTTGAAGAAAGTTCTAAGCCGGCCATCGATGGCACTGACATAGCCTTCTTTTTTAATTCTTCGAGATTGGAAATGTCAGTAGAAACCACTGCATTTTGAGCTCCAAAGTCGCGAATGTGCTGTACTAATGCGCGTGTATCGACGCCAGCTATTGCAATAGTTTTGTGCTTCTTAAAGAACTCTTTTAGCTCTTGATCCATCGCCGGGCGTGATCCTCGATTTGTGAAATTTCGACAGATTAGTCCGTTGATCTTCAAACTATCCGACTCACTTTCTTCTTCCCTTACCCCGTAGTTTCCTATATGAACTGAGGCCATTACCATGAGCTGACCGTAATAAGAGGGATCTGTAAAGATTTCTTGATAGCCGGTCATTCCGGTATTAAAACAGAGTTCTCCTGAAGTTTCACCTTCAATTCCGACAGAACGACCAAAAAATACAGTGCCGTCTTCGAGTACTACTGCGGCTGTGGGTTTTACGGATGAAATCATTTTATTGTTGTTGGACAAATTTATACTTGGATTACTTGCTTATGCGAGGTTCTTAAAAAACTGTTAGTTGGTAAAAACATTATTAAATTTTTTTTGACAAATAGTAATGTGCGACGATTATGTTCGCATAAAGCAAAAAAAAAAGAAGGTGTCCAAAAAGTAAAGGACGCCTTCTTTTTTATTTTGATAAAACCCTTAATTGAAGTAAATTAGAGCCATCATAGACATTTTAAGTGAGGCGAGTAGTCTTTAAACAGCAACCCGG
>NZ_BHZE01000023.1 GCF_003851885.1 Thermaurantimonas aggregans
TTTGCCGGGTTGCTGTTTAAAGACTACTCGCCTCACTTAAAATGTCTATGATGGCTCTAATTTACTTCAATTAAGGGTTTTATCAAAATAAAAAAGAAGGCGTCCTTTACTTTTTGGACACCTTCAAAAATCATTAAACACTTTTACGACCCTCTGCGAGTTCTGCAGGAAAAAATCCTCCATTTTTAAATCCATCAGATTTAGAGAGAGGAAAAGAGGCTGAGTAAAAGACGAAATATTTACTTTTGAAATTCGATCGTTCATTCTTTTACAAAAAATTTGAAACATAATAGGAAAATTAATCCATTCGACCTCTTCTTTCAGCCAATTTTTGCTCATAATTCAACACTTGTGAAAATTCGCTCTGCCCAACTAATGGTAATCGTGTTCTTATTGCTGCTCGGCATAAGGACTAATGCGCAATGGGGCATTGTGACTACTCCACCTTCAGCAAGCGATACGTTAGTTATATGCCGCAACTACCCTATTTTCTTTCAGGCAGACACCAGTAGTTTCGGAGCACCGATCGATTCGGTGCGCTGGCTTTTGCCCGGTGCTACACCCGCTACTGCTACTACTTTCAATGTTCAAAATGTAAAATATAGTGCCTCTGGTATCTATTTGACTCGGCTTATTCTTTATCAAGGTGCTTCGGGTACTGAAGATTCGCTATATGTGCAGGTATTACCCTCAGTAACGCCTTCTATTCAAATACTTAATACTACGTCCGGCAGCTTTCAGGGCATCACCACTTTTTCCCGCTGTGCAGGGCTTTCTATCGATACGTTTGTCATCGTAAACACCACTTCGCAGCCCTATACAAAGTTTTATTTTGACTTTGGCGATGGTACTACCGACTCGGGTACCACCTTCAGCACATACAACAAGGTTTACGCAAATTCGGGCTATTACAACTGTGCTTTGGCACTCCAATCCTCCAATGGCTGCTGGGACACGCTGAAGTTTCGGATTTTTTATGGCTCAAATCCGGCTGTAGGACTTGGCACTCAGGGCAACAATACCGGATGTGTAGGCAGTCAGGGAGTTACATTGGCTTTCGATATACTCAACACAGCAAACAATCCACCGGGTACGACCTACACGATTGAAGTAAGTGATGGCAGTCCGCCGATTATGTTCAATCATCCGCCCCCGGCACAATATTTACACACGTTTACCATCGGTTCATGTGGTTATACTGTACCAGGTGGGGGCGGTAATAATGCATTCTATGTTCGCATTACTGCCACTAATCCCTGCGATGTGAGCGTCGCACAAATCAGCCCAATTCGCATTGCATCTCCCATTACTGCCGGCTTTAACAATCCCGACAGCGTCTGCGTGAGTCGTCAGGTAATCATTTCTGACCAAAGCCAAAAGGGGAGTATTCCCACCAACACGAGTTGCGATAGTACTGGCCGCATCCTATGGAATATCACACCTGGTACCTTTACCATAAATGCCGGTTCGCTTGGCAACAGCAACAACTCCATCAATCCACAAAGCTGGATTACAGGTTCTTCTACCCTTAATGTTACCTTCAATCAACCCGGTCTTTACCAGGTACGCCAGGTTGTAGCAAACAGCATAAACTGCGACTATGACACACTCATAAAGACCATCTGTGTCAATCAATTGCCTGATTCCGGCTTCTCGATTTCCCCACTTCCAGCTTGCTCTGGCGACACCCTCCAGCTGACCAATCTCGCCAACCTTGTCAACACCTGTAGAAACAATGAAGTCTATTACCAGATAACTCCTGCCACCGGCTGGTCGGCCATCGACAGCCTTCGCCATCCCAATCCGCAAGTTCGATTCAACACAGCTGGCCAGTACCAGATCCGCCAATTCGTTTATAATTATTGCGATACCGCATCGGTAGATACTGCCATCATTATTAGCGGTCGGCCAGGGCTGCTTCTGCCACAGGATACCGTGCACTGCGGATCGCTGATGCTCAATTTTTCGGCTGCAGGACTGCAACCTCAGGAATTCGACAGCCTCTCGCCCATTACTTCCCGGCTTTGGACGATCACCCCTGCCACGGGTTGGTCTTTCATTTCAGGCTCAGCCACTTCAGCACAACCTACTCTACAATTCAACCAGGCAGGTACCTATCAGCTTGTACTTCAACTTCAGAATGGCTGCGGCACTTCCGCTGATACCATGTTTGTCACCATCTATGACCTGCCATCGGCCAATCCGCTCAACGATACACTGGTGTGCTATGGCAGCAGTGTGTCGTTTTCACTTCAAAACCTCACCGGCCAGGCTCCCGTGCAAGTTTCATGGGCATCCAACCCACCAGGCTTCACAGCTGCTGGCCCTTCAGCTACTTTTTCAAACCTTACCCAATCCACCCAATTCTTCGCTTTCCTGCTAGATGCAAACGGCTGCCGCGATACGCTTACGTCCCTTGTCACCGTAAATCCGCAAATCATTGCCAACGCCGGATCCGGGGGCATCATCTGCGATACAAACAATATTCAGCTCAATGGCTCAGCCTCAGGCGGTAGCGGGCAACTTCAAATCCAATGGACACCAGCTACAGGCCTGAGCAATCCAAACATTCTAAATCCCACAGTCAGTGGTTTGACTTCCAGTACGTGGTTCACCCTCACCGTATCCGATTCCGTTGGTTGTACGGCGTTTGATTCTGTGCTGATTGCCGTAAATCCGCTGCTCACAGCTTTTGCTGGCAACGACACCGTAGTGTGCAGCGGCAGTCCATTCCAACTGCAAGCCATCGCTACAGGCGGTGCCGGCAGCTATCAGTACAATTGGTCACCGGCCACAGGTCTGAGCAATCCAAACATTCCCAATCCCAACGTTTCAGGTCTAAATGCCCCTCAGCAATACATCCTCACTGTAACTGACTCCCTCGGCTGTATTGCCCGTGATACGGTTGTTATTTCGCTCTTTCCACCTATCACAGTCGATGCTGGTCAAAATGTAGAAACGTGTTTTGGCGAAAACATTCAACTCTCGGGCACGGTATCAGGTGGCACCGGACCGCTCGCGTACCAATGGCAACCGGCCGCATTCCTCCAAAACGCTACCACACTTACTCCCACCTTTGTTAATCCTCAACAAAACCAATGGTTTTACCTGTATGCTACCGATTCGGTAGGCTGTCAGTCGGTGGATAGCGTATTTGTTTTGGTCGCACCTCTTCCTGCGGCCAATGCCGGACCTGACACTACCATTTGCAAAGGCGATAGCTACACATTGGGGCAACCCGGCAATCCGGCCTTCCAGTATGTGTGGACGTCAATTCCGCCAGCAGTATTAGCCGCAACGCCACAGATTCAGGCTATAGACACAGCCAATTACACCTATATTCTTCAGGTAATTGATACCCTTACGGGCTGTGTGAATTACGATACGGCTACAGTCAACATCTCACTGCCGCCTATTGCTGGCTTTACCATTTCTACCGATAGCGGATGTTCACCGCTCCCTGTCCTGCTAACCGACACTGGCACAGCTGCCCCCACTCGCCGTTGGTACGCCGGCAACACCCTCATTGGTACTTCTGCTGCCTTGACCTACACAGCTACCAATCTTTCAAATACTAACGACAACATCATTCCTATCTCCCTTGTGCTCATCAATGCACAGGGCTGTCGCGACAGTGTTACTCGTTGGATCAACGTCTTTCCAAATCCGCTGGCTTCTTTTCTTCCCTCCGACACCGTGATTTGTGCAGGCGACAGTATTACCGTAATCAATCAGTCTTTGGGGAAAAATCCCTTGCAGTACCAATGGACGGTTACCGGCAGCGCTGCTATCAGTAATACCACCTCAGCTCAGCCAACCTTTTATTTTCCAAACTTTCAAGGCAATCAAGACAGTCTTTATATCATCACCCTCACAGTTACATCGCCTGATGGCTGTGTGGACGATACTTCCATTACAATTCGTGTGAAAGCCCAACCAGTGGCAGCATTTGCTCTTTCCAATTCATCCGGCTGTGGGGGTGCTTCGATTATAGCGACCATTGCTAATCACTCACCGACCAATACGTATCAATTTACCTCAACACCTACCCTGAATTTTTCCCTTTCTGGTAATACAGCCACCTTCACTCCTCCCCCATCTAGCAACGACTCCGTAACCTACACCATTCGAATGACCCTCACCACGCCTGAAGGTTGTATCGATTCTACCTCTGCTGCATTTACCGTCTATCCCACGCCCACGGCTTCTTTTGTGTCTTTGCCGCCTGATACATGTACGCCAGCGACTTTTTCTTTTACCAATCTTTCGTCCACCAACCTTACTGGAAGTCCTCAAAGCGCCTTGTCTTTTCAATGGAACTTTGGTGGATTGGGCACTTCTTCAGCGGCCAATCCTTCCTTTACCTTCACCAATTCGGGCACTTCTGACACTACCTATCCAGTTACATTAATTGCCACAAATGCTTTTGGCTGCTCCGACACAGTGGTAGGCCAAGTTACAATACATCCCCTGCCAAAGGCTCAGCTACAAGTTATTTCCAATGCTGATTGTGCACCTTTTGCAGTGGATACTTCTCAAATTAAAGCAGTCGATTACCCCGGGGCCAATGGTCAATACATCTGGAAAGTTCTTTCTTCAGCCAACACGCTGCTGGCTACTTTCACAGGCCTCAATGCACTTCAATACAACCTTACTGCCCCAAATGACACTGTCATCATCCGGCTGATTGCGGTGAGTCCTTTTGGCTGTGGACAAGACTCCGTACAAACTTTGGCTTACACGTTGTCAAACCCGGTAGCCAACTTTAGCTTATCAACTCAGGTCGGCTGTAGTCCGCTATCCGTACAGGCGTACGATTCCAGCTCCGGAGGCATTCAGTACCAATGGTTTGTAAACAACCTACCGGTTTCTACTCTTCCGAATCCTTCCTTTACGTTCCAAAACAATCAACTTACTGACAGCACCTTAATCATTAAACTGCGCATTAGCACCCTATCGGGCTGTGCAGATTCTCTGGAAAATACCATTACCATCCTCGGTCGGCCACAGGCTAACTTCCTCCCACCGACCGGATGTGTGGGCGATACCTTGCAGTTTATTGGCCAAAATACCAGCCTTCGTCCACTCACCAACTTCTTGTGGAATTTTGGCAATGGCGATACCGCTACCACTGCAAATGCCTCCTATGCGTATCACACTGCCGGCACGTACTTGGTTTCCTATACCATTACCGATTCGGCCGGATGTACGCATTCGAAGATTGACACCGTTATCATCCGTCCTAAGCCTTCAGTGAATTTTGCCGTCACCGGCGGTTGCTTTTCTGACAGCATCTGCCAGGGTATTCCTACCCAAATGACCGACCAATCATCCCTTCCGCCTTTAGGCGGCAGCATCTCGACTCGACAATGGGACATTGGCAACAACGGCATCATCAATTACACCACACCCACCATCACCCACACCTTTCCCGATACCGGCTTGGTGTCTGTGCGCTTGCGCGTAGTATCGCAGTTTGGCTGCGACTCCGAACGCGTGAAAGATTTCTATGTCTTGCCGGCTCCTGTCGCCTCTTTTACCCTTAATACCTCCATCATCTGTGCCGGCCAACCCTCTCCGTTTGTCACCCAACTTTCCTCCGGTTTTATACAAGCTTATCAATGGACACTTTACGCCCTCAATGCCTCTAATCAGCCCGTCGTAATCACTTCAGGAAATCAATTTTTTCCACCGACATTACCTGTTCTTACCGGTTCTTTGGTCAATGACACTACTTACTACCTAAAGCTGGTGGTTAGCAGCTGTTGTGCGGCCGACAGCCTCGTTCGCACCATCACCGTAAGGCCACAGCCCACAGCCGCATTTTTGGCCTCTGATACAGTGGGGTGCAGCCCAAAACTCATTAATTTTCTGATAGATGGTCAGACTCTGGGCCAACCTGACTACATCCTTATCAACTGGGGCGACGGTAGTCCGATCGATACAGCTTATCCAACTACCATCATCACACCACAAGGTCCTATCACGCAATTTGGCATTAAAACCCACTTGTTTACCTACAACGGCCCTAATAACGATACCCTTTACACTGTAAGCATGACAGCCGTAAATGGCTGTGGTTCGTCCACCTTCACCCGCACGGTACGCATCATCCGCCAAACGCTCAACGGCTTTTTTACCGCATCTCCTGGCTCCGGGTGTTCCCCACTTACTGTTCAGTTTCAGGATCAGACTCCCAATAGCACCACTACTGCCTGGTGCTTCAACTTTAATACCACTACCAACCAATGCATCGGTGGAGTCGCTACGGGCAAAAGTGTACAGTTTACCTTCCCGGCAGCAGGCACTTACAACGTTTCGATGACCGTAACCGATGGTTGTTCAGTTGATACGGTTTATCAGCTCATTCAGGTCAATCCCTCACCAGTAGCCGACTTCACGTTCAACAACAACGTCTGTCTCGGCGATACTACCTATTTCACATCATCCGCTACTATTACAGGTGGTACCATCACGGGCTATCAATGGAACTTCGGCAACGGCCAAACCTCGATCCTACAAAATCCGGCTGTCCGCTTTGATACTGCCGGCACCTACACGGTATGCCTCACCGTCACAAGCTTCAACGGTTGCACACACACCGTTTGCAAGTCTGTTACCATACAGCCTATGCCTGTCGTACAATTTACTGCTCAGAATACGTGTCTCAATCAGCAGCCCATCACCTTCACAAATCAAACGATTCTCGCTTCCGGCACCCTTACCTACACCCTCTGGGATTTTGGCGATGGCAACACTTCCACCCAGCTCAATCCCCAGCACATCTATGCAACGCCCGGCACTTATACGGTAACCCTCATTCACGGCACCCAGGCAGGCTGTTACGACACGGCTACGCAACAAATCACCATTCACCCTGTGCCCACTGCAGCTTTTACGGCTGCCTCCGTCTCGCAGACCGTATGTGGAGCCCCTCAAACTTTTATCTTTACCAATCTATCCACAGGCGCCCAGGGATACCTCTGGGACTTCGACGCACTTGGCAATCCGGGATTCTTTACCTCCACCCTGTCTAATCCCACCTTCACCTACACCTCCACCGGACTCTATCGCGTTCGCCTTATCACCACCAATGCCCTTGGCTGCTCCGACACCTCAGAGCAAGACATCATTGTATCACCCTTACCCGTTGCCGGATTTTCAATCTCCGATACCAGCGGCTGCCAGCCTCTTGAGGTTATTTTCACCAATCTGAGTACTTTCCCTGATTCTACATTAGGCCAGATCGTGCGCTGGCGTTACGAGTTTGGCGACGGCACCGTGCAAGACGGCCCATCGCCCAATGCCACCCACCTCTATCAGCAGGCCGGCACCTACATTGTCCGACTCATCGTCGAGACCAATCTCGGCTGTCTCGACACCTTCCAGTTCCCTATACCCATCGAAGTACTGCCCACTCCCACCGCCATCTTTAGCTGGGACATCGACGAGCGCGGCCTTGTCGTCTTCACCAATCAATCCATCCACCTTCCGGGCCAGACCACCTTCACATGGCAAATGGGCGACGGCACCACCATCGTAGCTGACAGCGTGCGTTACCGCTACCGCGTCAATCGCCTCCTGAGCGACTACACCTTTACCGTCTGCCTCACTGCAGCCCACACCAATGGTTGCTCCCACGACACCTGTCTCACCGTATTTCTGCCCCGCCTCAATCTCACCGTCCCAAATGCCCTGGCACCCGATGCTCCCGACGCCGGCCAGGCAGGCCTCTTCCTGCCCAAGGGGCATTCCCTGCGCGAATATGAGCTGCTTATCTTCGATCAGTGGGGCAATCTCGTTTTCCGTACCGACTCCCTCACCCCTGACCGTCAGCCCGCCATCGGCTGGAATGGCCGCCACTTCAACACAGGCGCCGAACTACCTTCCGGCACCTATGTCTGGAAAATTCGCGCCCTCTTTATCGACGGCACCCGCTGGCCAGGCTCCAATCTCGAAACCGACTCCCCCGACGACAAGCCCCACACCAGCGGCTACATCTACCTTATTCGCTAATCATTATCCGAAAAAAAATTTTCCTTCTGTAATTATTTGACCCTGCCCCAAGCCATGGAGTCGACTGGCGCTTTCACCAATAGGACTGCCCAGACTAAGTGCTGCCTGCGCTGTGAGCTTTCGCGCGTCCTCCGCATGCCTCACACGATGCGCAGCATGGCCAAGCGCTAAGAATTAAACTTTTAACCCTTTCTCATCCCATTTGCGAGTTCTGCGGGTAATAATCCCTTCTTTGTTGACGAAGGCAAGAAATACCTGAAAGTGCCAAGAAAGTTCGAAAGAGCTTTCGCTGGTAGGTGCCAGAGGGGTGAGTAGAAATCCTTTGATAGGTTAAAAAAAGAGCACAAAAAAATCATTTTTATTGCTCTCACAGCATTTCGATGAATCAAGCCATTTGCTACATACTTTTGACAACTGCTTCAATCAAAAAATGAAAAAAATAGCACATCCTCTTACAATTTTTCTGGTTTTTCTCTTTAATCTCAATGCCCAAAAAACTACGAATCGAATTCTCTTCATCTTCGACAGCAGTAATTCCATGCAGGCCCGTTGGGAATCGGCTACGCGAATGGATGTAGCTAAACGTTTTTTAGCCGAATTAATTGACAGCATTGCCCAACTGAAAAATTCAGATGTAGAACTTGCCCTTCGACTCTACGGGCATAGCAAAGGATTTCCTCCGCAAGACTGCAACGATACCCGCCTTGTAGTGCCCTTCGAGCCCAACAATCACCAAAAAATCAAACGCATTATTCAAAACCTACGTCCTATGGGCACTACTCCTATTGCCCAATCGCTTGAAAAAGCAGCTGATGACTTCCCGACTTGTAAGAGTTGCCGAAATTTAATCATCCTCATAACAGATGGTATAGAAGAGTGTGGTGGAGATCCATGTGCTGTTTCTGAACGACTGCAAACCGCTGGTATAGTCATTCGCCCCTTTGTAATTGGCATAGGACTCGACGAACATCAGCGCAAGGCTATGCAGTGTGTGGGGCGCTATTACGATGCAGCTCGAGAAGAAGATTTTCGCACTGTTCTTGGACTTGTCATTTCGCAAGCGTTAGAGCAAACTACCTATCAAATCAATTTACTCGATGCAGGGAATCTTCCATCAGAAACCGATGTGGCTTTTACAGTTTTCGATCAAAAATCTAATAAGGTAGCTCTCCGAATGATGCATACTCTCAACAGCCGGGGGGTACCTGATACTTTACCCGGAGATCCGCTGCTCACCTACAGAATTGTAGTACACAGCATACCTGAAGTTGAAATTCGCGATGTAACATTAGCTACAGGTAAGCACAACGTTGTTGCAATACCTCTACCACGTGGACGGCTTTCAGTTAAGACCCAAAAACTAATTGGATATAAGGAACTTAAGATCCTGTTGCGCAACGAAAAGGGAGAAATCCTGAATATTCTGGACATTAATACTGATGCCAGGGTACTCGCAGGTCGCTATCACATTGAGGTTCTCACAAACCCGCCGTATCGCACTCAAATTGGTATTAATCCAGCTGAACTTACCTCCGTTGAGGTGCCGGTAGCCGGAGTACTCTCTTTTCAAGCAGCCACAGTGGGCTATGGCACTGTGATCGATGCCGATGGTCATCGCGTAATAGACCTCGATGAAAATTCTACCCGTCACACCATTCCTATGCAACCTGGTAGGTATACCCTTGTATTTCGCCCTAAGTCGGCTCGCGACATTTTCTTTTCTTTTTCAAAAGACTTTGAAATTGTAAGTGGCAGCACTACTATTGTAAAGGCGAACTGACATGAATTTAATCAATATACTGATCATTCTTCTTGCAGGGGTTGGCACTTTTGCTGCTGGTGCCTCTGTGTATCGATCTGGTTTGCCCTTATCACTTATATTATTGGCATTGTTGCCGTGGTTTTTGCCCCTGGGGTTGGCTGTTTTCACAATAGCTTGTGTTCACTTTGTCGATTTTTTGATCAAGTTTTCCGTAATGCGTTATCGGGCAAATGTTCGAGGCGTTATCCAGTTTGGCTTGTTTTCGATGGTAGGAGCGTGGTTGAGCGCCAATTTTTTAACTGATCTGCAGGGTTACAGCCCAGTTGTGATCAACAGCCACATTTCCTTATCCCCTTTTTTGCTCTTCATTGTCGGTGTGATTTTATTCTCTGTCCTTTTCGAATGGTTAGGAAATAGAGGTTTTAAACTTCCTTTTCAACTGCCCGATATACTTTCTGGTATTTTCTGCGGTTTAGCTAGTGGAGCTTCGGGTGTGTTTGAATCCTTCAAAAAAGTCATCTACAAACCTCGTGGATTGAACTTTGTACAACTAAGTGCTACCACAATCGTATCGTCGCTGTTTACAGATATGGTACGCCTTCCCGTCTATCTTGCACTGGTATATGGTGGGAGCTATTCTCCTCTTTACAATGCTCTGGCACTCTCATCTGGCTTAGGCGCGGTGATTTCTGTTTTAGGTGGTTTGCGTTACTTAAAGGAAGCTCAATTTGAAAGCTTTAGAAAATGGAGTCTGATTCTGATCGCTCTTTCGGCTTTTGGGTTAATTATCCAAAACTTTGTGTAAATGGCATTTCATGCTCCATTAGTCAGTGTAATTGTTCCAAATTACAATCATGCTCCCTATTTAATTGAAAGATTAAAAACTATTGAAAATCAAACATATAAAAATGTCGAAATAATACTTTTAGACGACTGTTCAACCGACGATAGTGCAGAGATACTCAAAAATTGGTCAGTCAGAAATTCGCATACAAATTTGATAATCAATGATAAAAATTCAGGATCACCCTTTGCTCAATGGAACAAAGGCATATCATTAGCGCGTGGTGAGTATGTGTGGATAGCAGAAAGCGATGACGCTTGCGAGCCTAACCTCTTAGAAGTTTTAGTCAATGTTCTTGAAAATGAAAAAGATGCATGTCTAGCTTTTTGCCAAAGTATTTTGATTGACAAAGAAGGAAATCAGCTTCACAGTTTTAACGAACACTACAAGTTTGTTTTTAAATCTGACCGATGGGAGAATGATTTCTGCGCCGATGCCCGCGAAGAATGCAGACGATACATGCTTTTTCACAACACTATACCCAATGCTTCAGCCGTTCTCTTTCGTCGCAAAGATTTGCAAAAAGTCATACCTGTTGATCAAGAATTTAAGTTAAATGGTGATTGGTTTTTTTATGTGAAATTGCTTTCTGTTTCTACCAAATTTTGCTATACAGCTCAACCGCTTAACTATTTTCGGTATCACGCCAACACTCAGCGACTTTCTGCGCGAAACAAAACCTATGCTTTTTTTGAAATCATTCGAATTCAAGATTTTATACTCGAGAAATTTCCAGAAGCAAAAGATGATTTTATAAAAGCCAGAAGGTTGTGTGCTTATTGGTGGATTGGCAATATAAATGGTAAATCTCTGTTTAACAAAGCTCTACTAAAACAGCACATTCAACTTTACAAGCTTTTTTCGCCCTATTTCAAGCACTTTTGGTGGCGAATTGTTTGGCATTTCTCGTTTATTTCAATTCGTAAAGTATTGATATTTACCGGACTTAAAAAACCTCTAAAGCGACTTCGAGCCAAATTGTTTCCCGGTAAGTATTTCGAGCTGGAGCTACCTGAGTAATATCCGAATTTTGGTTGTCGTCATTCCCGAAACCTGGAACAAGGTTAACTCAAAATCGGGAGGACCGAAGCTTCCACGTACATTGTTTGAAAATCCGTATGGTTCGCGGGGTATGCCGAAGGGATTGGTGTCGAGCTTGCCGTTGTTGTTTTGATCGTGAAAGGCTTCAACGGAATAGTTACCTGGTGTCAGGTCGGTGTAGCGTATGGTTGCTTTTTTGTTTTCTACAGGAATTATTGATTCTTTGACGGTAGAATTCTGTTCGTTTTTTAAGCGCAGGTAAACCTTGCCATTGTCTTTGGCGCTTTGGATCTCAAATTCGACAATTAAGATTTGACCTGAGACATAAAAATTTAGCAAACTAATGATTAACAGCCAGAAAAACTTCATTTCAATGGAAAACCTGTACGAGATTTATGAATGCGTCACTACAAATTTCTTTGCAAATTGGTTGCCAAAAAAGTCTTTGATCAGCAAAATGTAGTTTCCTGCTGGTAGATTTTTGATGGATAAGTACGGCTGAAAATCTCCCTCAAACACTTTCTGACCAAAAGGGGTGAGTATTTGAAGGCTCTTTACATCGATAGATGTCTCGATATATAAATGTTCATCTGCCGGATTAGGATATAAATGGATTTCAACTTGTTCTGGAAATTCTTCTAAACTGAGCTGAAAAGTGTGATAAAAATACAAGCTCTTCTGTATGGTTCCGGAGTAGGCGGTGGCTGAGTATACTCCTGTTGGCAAGTTTGCAGGTAGGGCAAGTGTACATCGAGCTGCTGAAAACGCTGGTACAGTGAGCTGCGAAATGGTAAACTGGCTGCCTGGAGCTGAAATTTTAATAGAGTCGATGCTTAGAGGGTAATATCCTTGATTCCACAAACTGAAGTATGTACTTGTAAAAGAAGTCTTGGTAAAAAGTGTGTCTGAAGACCAGCGGAAGTTTTTTGTATTAGGAAAATCGGCCTGGCCGGTGAGCGAATTGATTCGATGCAAAATGAAAGGGTATTTGATAAAAACATTGTGTTTGCCCTGATGCACTGCTATGATGCTGTCGCGCCGGCGATCCATCGCATCGGGCAGATGCTGAAAGTGCCAGTTGCGAAGTAGATTTTCCTGAGGAGCTACAAAGTTTGAATAATCCTGGTAACGCACTACAAAGTAAAGCAATGCCCGCGCAACACGACCTTTTGCTGAGTCGCGTGGTTCGAAAACACCGTTTTGTAATTTAGATCCATTATTTTGCCAGCTGGGATTGCCGGTGATGATGCCATAAGGGTAATTTGATCGAATGTTGTTTGCAGTTTCGTCGGTGCTGTAGAGGTGATTTAGATCGCTTCTCATGGGTTCGTTTTGATTGAAAAAGCTTTGCGGGAACACATGCTCAGCATTGAAGTTGTTTGCTGTGGCACCTGCACGTGTATTGAACTGTGCCATGCGCCCGGTATACAAACAGGTGACCCAGCCATTGATGTTGTCCAGCTTACTGTACATTAAGTCGCGAGCACCGTTGTACCCAAGGTTAGTGTGATTGCTCTGGTAAGAGGCTAGTGCTTGTTTCAGCGCAAGTCCTGTCTTATTTTCAGTGAATTGGCCTATAGAAGAAAAAAATTTGCCTTGTCCAGTTAGTAGCACAGTGTAGTCGCCACCGGCAGATTCGGTGCGCAAAATTAGCGGTACGCGATAGTAGATGTCGTTAAGTGGATGAAAGCGCACGATCAGTTGAGATGTACCTGGAGGAATGGAGGTTGGTATATTTGAAAGCGTAAAGGCGAGATCGTTGTACGCCTTGCCGATCTCAACAGATTTTAACTGGATAGCGGTCGTCGACTGATTGACAATCGTAATCGATCCCGTGAGCGTATCACCATATTCTGTAGGAGGGAACCATAGGCTATCTGATTGAATGGTAAGAATTTGGCCGGGAAGTATGTTGTGTAAGAAGACAATTAATAAAACGAATAAGCGCCTTATCGTATGCATAAAAGGGATTTTTAGGTACAAACCTATTGAAATGAAATCGATGTGAATTAAATTATTTGAATTAAAGACAGTTGAAAACGAATTTTAATATTGCCCTGTGCTCAGTAATACCAGATTACAGGCTACTTCGCATTGAATGCCTTGACTTTCTGCAAGTCTGATCAACTCTTGATTGTACGTACCCGGATTAAAAATGATTCTTTTAGGTTTTAATGACAAGATGTAGTCGTAGTAGGGTTTTTGATTCTCTGGTGACAGGTAGATGGTAATGGTGTGAATGCCCGTTTCTTCGATCGGACCTTTGTGGATGGGAATACCATATGCTTCTCCGGGGCGGTTGCCAACTGCCACTACAGGGTGGCCTGCAGCTTTGAGTCGGTATAGCGCCATATTTGAATAACGGTCAGGATTTTCGCTGGCGCCAAGCACCAGGGTTTTCTTTTTTTCCATCAGTCGTTTGACTTAAAAGTAAATTGAATATCGGGAAATTTTTCGCGGGTCATTTGGAGGTTAAATTCGGAGTCAGCCAAGAAGACAAGCCTGTCATGCTTGTCGCGTGCCATGTTGCGTTGTTTGGTTCTGCGTAGCTCGGCAAGTTGGCTTTCGTTGTCGGTTTGTATCCAGCAGGCCTTCCAGGCCGGGAAGGGTTCGTAAGTACAACGCGCTCCATACTCGTGCTCAAGGCGGTACTGGATCACATCGTATTGAAGCGCTCCCACAGTGCCTATTACCTTGCGCCCGTTTTGTTCAAGGGTAAAGAGCTGGGCTACACCTTCGTCCATGAGCTGGTCGATGCCTTTGGCCAATTGTTTGGCTTTTAACGGGTCTGCGTTGTTGATGAATCGGAAGTGTTCAGGCGAAAAACTCGGAATGTCGCGGAAGTGAATGACTTCGCCTTCAGAGAGCGAATCCCCGATTCGGAAATTGCCACTGTCAGGTAGACCAACGATGTCGCCTGGATAAGCCTCGTCCACCACTTCTTTTTTTGCAGCCAGAAACATGTTGGGGCTGCTGAACTTCATGGTTTTGCCCAATCTGACATGCAGGTAATTTTTATTGCGCTCAAATTTTCCTGATACAACCTTTACGAAGGCAATTCGGCTGCGATGATTGGGGTCGATGTTGGCGTGGATTTTAAAGACAAAGCCGGTAAACTTAGGTTCGAATGGGTCTACAAGGCGTTCGTCGGCCTTTTTGGGCTGTGGCCAGGGAGCGATTTCTACAAAGCAGTCGAGCAGTTCGGCCACTCCAAAGTTGTTGAGGGCAGAGCCAAAAAACACGGGTGAGAGCTGACCCTTCAGATAGGCTTTGCGATCGAAAGCCGGATATACCTCGCGCACGATTTCTACCTCTTCGCGTAGTTTTTCTGCCTGTCGCTCGGTAATAAAGTCGGTGAGATCGTCGCTGAAGATATCTGTAATTTCTACGCTTTCGCTTACGCGTTGTTTGTTGTTTCCGAGATAAAATTTGAGTTTTTGTTCCCAAAGATTGTAAACCCCTTCGAAGTCTTGCCCCATGCCGATGGGCCATGAAAGGGGGCACAGGCGCAGACCGAGTTTCTGCTCGATTTCGTCGAGCAGGTCGAAAGCGTCTTTGCCTTCGCGGTCGAGCTTATTGATAAACACAATGATCGGTATATCGCGCATGCGGCATACCTGCACGAGCTTTTCGGTCTGTGTTTCCACCCCTTTAGCCACGTCGATTACCACAATTACACTGTCTACGGCCGTAAGGGTGCGATAGGTGTCTTCGGCAAAGTCTTGGTGACCCGGGGTGTCCAGAATGTTAATTTTATAGCCTTTGTATTCAAAGGCAAGTACAGAGGTAGCCACCGAGATTCCGCGTTGACGTTCGATTTCCATAAAGTCGCTGGTTGCGGCTTTTTTGATTTTGTTGCTCTTTACCGCCCCAGCCTCCTGGATGGCCCCGCCGAAAAGTAAGAGTTTTTCTGTAAGAGTCGTTTTACCAGCATCAGGATGTGAGATGATTCCAAACGTGCGCCGACGCTTAATTTCCTGTTCAAAAATCATTAATTACAGCTACTTATTAAAGGCTGACAAAGGTATTTATTCTGTCAGGGATGTTGTGCTAAACGAGTGAGAAAAGGTTTGGCCGATTAATGTTTTAGAGGTTTTTACTCATTGTTTAAAATAATTTCAAAAACAAGTTACTTATAAAACAGAAAGCATCACTTCGCTTTTGTGATCTGGTTTTTTCTCATAATGTCTTTATGGCCGAAGTTGATTTTAAGGCAGATTTTCTGACTTTTTGATCTAAACTTTTTCACAACGTTTTTTCCTCAATTGGCGTAAATTATAGGCAGGTATCATTCTTCACCAACAAGTATCAACTAACGAAAAAATCTCATAGAACTATCTGGCTACCACTTTTTTTAATTCAGTAAGGCCAGATCTATCCGTAAATTTCAATACATACACACCGGAAGTTAGCCGGCCCGGGCGGTGTGTGGTCAACGCCTCTTCGAGTTTACTTTCGTACACCTTTCGGCCTGCTACATCGAAGAGCTCCAAAGTACCTGGGCTATTGGTGCGTATGAGAAAAATTTCGTCAAAAGGGTTTGGATATACGTCGATAAAAGAAGCAAGCGACTGATCGTCCACAGAAAAGTTAAACCATTTGAGGTCGCTCATCCAGACCCCACGACCGTAAGTAGCAGCATAGAGTTTTCCATTGTTATAGTTGATTTCCAGTTCGCGCACAGGCACGTTGGGCAGTCCTTCGAAATAAGGTTCCCATTGATTCATGGTACTGTCGCGATAATATACCCCTATGCCCATACCTAGATACATGGCATTCAGTGGATTGTGTTCCTGAAAGATCACAGTCCATGCCTGCAGATTGGGCAGGTTTTGGGAAATGTTGGTCCAGGTATCTCCTCCGTCGAGGGAGCGAAATACTTTGGAATTGGCCGTAAACGAGCTGTAGGTAACGACTACATGATCCGGATTAGTTGGGTGTATGGCTATGGATGAGATACTCTGGAAGGGCAGAGATTGGCTCACAAGCGTCCAGTTACCTCCGCCATTGGTGGTTTTCCAAAGGTTATTTCCTCGAGAAAAATATATGACAAGTGGGTTAGACTTCGACCAGGCAAGGGCTCCGATATTGACGTTGTTTGAAGGCGAAATGGTATCCCAACTCATGCCGCGGTCGTAAGTTTCCCACACAGAGCGTCGGCCAACCAGCCATCGCTGGGGGTCGGTTGGATGAATGACAAAAGGGGTTATCCAGCCAGAGGGTTGTGTGATGCCGTTCATAAAGGGCGTAAACGAGTTTCCGCCGTCGATGGTGAGCAGCAACCCGCCGTTTTGATAGCTGATTACAGCAATGTTAGGTGTGGTATAATCGATTACGGCTTCCATGCCGTCGGCTCCAAAGGCTTGTCGCCAAGAGCCGTTAGGAAAGCGTCGCATGCTGCCATTGTCTTGTGAGCCAAAGTGTACTATTTGCGGATGGGTATGCGATGTGCCCAACCGATACACCTGGGTAATGTTTAATCCGAAAGACAGGTCAGTCCAAGATTGACCTCCATTGGTTGTACGAAATATACCACCGTCGCATCCAGCGTAGAGAGCTCCATTGTAGAAACCCAAAAAATGAATGTCAGCATGCACATATGGAACGTTCTGATTGGTGTAAACCCAATGGGAATTAATAGAAAAGGATGCTCCTCCATTGGTAGATTTCCAGATATTTATACCACCTGTGTAGACGATATCGGCGTTATCAGGGTCTACAGCTATTGCCAGATCATACCATGCCTGGCCACCGGTACCGGTACCTTGTTCAGAGCTGTGTAAAATATTTGGACTGGTGGCACGTACCTGAAAAGTCTGACCACCGTCGGTTGAGCGACTGACGTTGAGAAAACCATTGTCTGTATTGCCCATCAGTAGATATACAATGCTTGTATCAGATGGGCTGATGGCCACTTCTATCCGCGAGATGGCTGACTGAGGGGGGATGGTGTCGGTTATTGTCGTCCAGGTGAGACCGAAGTCGTGGCTTCGAATCACATGCCTAAATGCGGCAAATACAGTATTTGGGTTCTGTGGATTGTATACCAGACTTCTGGCTTGAATACCGTTTATCAGCGTCCAGGTTTGTCCGCCATTGGTGGTTCGATATAGTCCTTGAGAAGTGCTGGCCAACAGAGTAGCGGTGTCTTGTGGATGCATGATAAGTCTAAAGATGCGGACCATTTGAGCCTGGGTGAAGGTGAGCCCAGTGGGCTGCCAGCTTTGGCCGTTGTCTGTAGATTTTAAAATGCCTATTGAATAGGTATCAGCTCCGAAATTATCGCCTGTAGTCAAATACAACACATTGGAGTCCAGAGGGTTTATCACGAACATGCCACAACCGATGGAGGCGAGTGTATCAGTGAGCACGGTGTAGGTAGAACCCCCATCATAACTTCGCCACAGTCCACCCGATGGTGTACAGATGTACATAGTGTTGTTTCGAGCTGTATCTATATATATATAGTTAATGCGCCCCAGACCTGGACTATATCCGTTGTTCATCACCGTCCATGCTACAGGACCGAGTGGCGTCCAGTTAGAATTGTTGGTTTTTTTGTGGTGAGTCTGATTTCTCTTGTATTCATTCCATATGCTTGCAAGATCTACTACCGGCAAAAGACTGTCTTCGCCCAGGGCTTGAAGGGCGTGATATTCCCAACGCTTGTACCAGTTGTAGCCTACACCTCGTTGCGTTTTGTCGATTCGTTGGAAGTATTCTTCTGCACTTTTTCTGATCTTTCGAAAGTCGCGCTCGCCGTTAAGCACCATTTCGTACCACTGCTGTGCACTTGTTGAAAAGGAAACAAAAACTGCAAAAATCCCGGCAATTAATTTTTTCGTCATAAACCCTACATCTAAAAACCAAAAATAGTCGAAGTTGGACTAAAATTGCACGAAACATAACGGCCTACTGATGAATAAGGTTTTATATCTATCCCTTGCATTTGTCTATTCGAGTTTACAGCTCAATGCTCAAGACGATTTAATCAATCACATTAAAGGGCACGGGCAGTCGGGAGCTGAACATAAGTTTGAGTTTACCATCCTAAAAAATCACGATGCCCTGCCGGTTAAAGACCAGGCTTCATCGGGTACGTGCTGGAGCTATTCGGCCACCTCTTTTATCGAAAGTGAGCTCAAGCGCCTTAAAAGACCTATGGTGGACCTATCTGAAATGTTCACCGTTCGCCAGGTGTATCTCGACAAGGGCATCAAATACGTGCGCATGCAAGGTCACCTCAACTTCGCTCAAGGAGGGCAGCTCCCTGATGTGTTGTATGTGATAAAAAAATACGGAGCAGTACCCGCTGCCATTTTTCAAGGCTTAGAATACGGAGAATCAAAAAACAAGCATTCTGAGCTCGAGCTGGCTTTGAAATCTTTTCTCGATGCGATTGTAAAAAATCCCAATGGCAGATTATCGACAGCCTGGCTCTCTGCTTATGAAAGCATTATTTCAGCCTATTTAGGTAAATATCCTTCCGAATTTATGTGGGAAGGGCGTCGATACACTCCCAAGAGTTTTTTGTCAGATTACTTAAAAATCAATCCAGACGATTATATCCAAATCACTTCTTTTACCCATGCGCCATTTTTCAAACCAATGTTTGTAGAGGTGCCTGACAATTGGGCATGGGGTGAATCGTACAATCTGCCGCTCGACGATATGATGCGCACGCTGCGTCACGCCATCGACAACGGTTTCACCGTGGCATGGGCTACCGATGTGAGTGAAAAGGGATTTTCCATAAAAAATGGAATAGCCATCGTTCCTGAAAAGCCCTACGAAGAAATGACTGACGAAGAGCGCAAAACCATGTTTGACGGACCAAAGAAGGAAAAAATCGTAACCCAAGAGGAGCGCCAGCGCGCATTCGACAATTTCGAAACCACTGACGACCACGGCATGCATATTACCGGTATGGCAAAAGATCAAAACGGCACCATTTATTACATTACCAAAAACAGCTGGGGAGAAATACCCAATACACACCGCAGTGGCTACATCATGGCCTCAGAGGCATATGTGCGATTTAAAACGATTGCCTTACTCCTTCACAAAGACGCCTTGCCCCGCGATATCCGCTCAAAGCTTGGGCTTTAAGGATTAAAAAACTTTCGAAAGCAAAGAACATAGATGAGAGAAGCAGTTATACAGCTTCAGCAGATCAAGAGGGAATTTAAGATGGGTGGAACCATCGTGCAGGCTCTACGTGGTATTGACCTCACCGTTACGTGCAATGAGTACACAGCTCTTATGGGCCCCTCCGGAAGCGGAAAATCGACACTTATGAACATAATCGGATGCCTCGATACACCCACTTCCGGCACCTATATTTTGAATGGCAAAGACGTAAGTAAAATGAATGATGATGAGCTGGCACGCATCCGAAACAAGGAGATCGGTTTTGTCTTTCAGACCTTTAATCTACTACCTCGCACATCGGCCCTCGAAAACGTGAGTCAGCCACTTATTTACGCTGGCATCAAGAAATCAGAGCGCTTAGAGAGAGCACGCGAAGTGCTCGTGCGCGTGGGCCTCGGCGATCGTCTCGACCACAAGCCCAATCAACTCTCCGGTGGGCAGCGCCAGCGCGTGGCTATTGCAAGAGCATTGGTCAACAACCCGTCTATCATTCTAGCCGATGAGCCCACGGGCAACCTCGATTCAAAAACCTCCTACGACATCATGGAATTATTCGACGAGATCAATCGACAGGGAAATACCATAATACTCGTCACACACGAAGAAGACATAGCTAGACGCGCCCGCAGAATTGTGCGTCTGAGAGATGGAATGATAGAAGGTGATACCTTGGCTGCCGAATAATTCCTCATTCAGAAAATTCCTTTTTGCAAAAACAGCATACTTTTGTGGCCTTAAATAATCGATCGAATGAAATTTATAGTCAGCAGCAATAAATTACTCAAATTCTTACAAAGTTCAGCAAGCTTACTTTCTACTAGCCAATCGATTCAGTACACGCAATATTTCTTGCTCGAACTGGCCGACGGAAAATTAAAGGTAACTGCCACCGACTCAGAGTCGATGATGATTTCTACCCTCGATGTAGAGTCAGAATCTGAAGGTTCAGTATGTGTGCTGGGTCGCACGCTGCTCGACCTTATCAAAAGCTTACCTGATCAGCCAGTTACTTTTACCCTGAATCCTGATCTCAAAGTACTCGAGATAATCTACGAAACTGGTAAAGCCAATCTCGCAGTGATCGATACAGATGAGTATCCGCGCATGCGCGAGATCGAAGCCCTCGCCGAAGTGCGAATTCCAACGGAGGTTTTATCGACTGCTATCTCTAAGACCCTTTTCGCAACTGGTAATGATGAGATCCGCCTGGCTTTGACCGGGGTATTTTTCCAACTGACCAGCGAAGGATGCACCTTTGTGGCTACTGATGGGCACAAGCTGTCGAAATACAAGCGCACCGATATTACCAGCGATCAAACTTCTGAATTTATCGTTCCCAAAAAGGCGCTTTCAATCGTTAAAAATCTCTTGCCCGATGCTGAAAGCGTGCTCATCAGCTCTAACAATACCAATGTGAAATTTATTACCGACGATCAGGTATTCATCACTAAGCTGGTGGATGCGCGCTACCCCATGTACGAAAACGTAATACCCAAAGACAACCCCAATCAACTTCGCATCGCTCGCAATTCTCTGCTCTCTGCCCTTAAGCGCATTTCGATAATTGCGAGTAAGACCTCAAACCTCGTAAAACTTACCATCAACGGCAGCATGCTTTCAGTGTTGGCCGAAGACATTGAGCTCTCTAACCGCGCTGAAGAAAACCTGCCCTGTGACTATACCGGAGCTGATATGAGCATAGGCTTTAATTCCAAAAATTTAATTGAAATTCTGTCTAACCTCGAATCAGAGTTTGTGAGGATGGAAATGTCAATACCTTCTAAGCCAAGCCTGGTGTTTCCAGAGGATGGACTCAATGAGGGCGAGGAAGTTCTCATGCTCATTATGCCACTGATGATTACTTAATAAACTTAAAGCCTGTTAAACAGGTCAAATATTGCGATGAATCTACTCGTTGTCGGCGATGTTCATGGGTGTCATTACACCTTTAAAAATCTGGTGAAAGCACACTGGAATCCCGAAAACGAGTTTTTAATTCAATTAGGAGATTTCATCAACAAAGGTCCTCATTCGGCCAAGGTTATTCGATTTGCCCTGAAACTAATGAATAAGTACCCCTATTTAGTGTACTTTCTTCGGGGAAATCACGAGCACATGTTTCTCGATTCGCTACGTTCTGGTTCATTTAATGTGATCAATCGAGAAACATTTAATCAGGTTAAGGCTCATCCGAAATTGGAGCTCAATAAAGTAAAGAATTGGATCAAGAGTTTGCCCATTAAATGGGAAAACAAAAATGTACTCATCACCCACGCCGGCGTATCGCGAACGTCAATTGATCCGTTCAATCCTTACTCCGACCACAATGTGCTCATCAATCGAGAGCCATTGAAACTGATGCAAAAGCTGCAGATAGCTGGCCATGTCGTTCAGCCACTCGGTAAACCTACCTACGTACCTCGAGAGAATGCCTGGCATATCGATACAGGTGCCTATCTCGGCATGAAGTTGAGCGCGGTCAGAATCAGCTACACTGGTCAGTTGCTTCAGATCATTACTGTAGATACTGACCCGAGAGACCTACCGCAGTCTGCTGCCAACACCACCCTTTCAACCAACGATTCTCTAAAGTTTTTTTGACTTATTAAATATCGGAAACAAATATGTACACCACGCGTTGGATTGCGCCAAGCAATATAGCCATCGTTAAATATTGGGGAAAGTTTGACCATCAGATCCCGGCAAATCCCTCGCTGAGCTTTACGCTAACCCATTCTCACACTGACACGAAACTTACTGTGATTGAAAGTAAAACAACTCAAAATGATGATCCTACTCTTGAGGTGTTTTACGACGGTATTTCAAAACCCGAATTTCAGCCGAAAATTCTTAAATTTTTGCAAGCAATACTCAATGAATATCCTTGGTTAAAGGGCAAACTATTAAAAATAGAAACTAAAAATACCTTTCCACACAGTTCGGGTATTGCTTCTTCAGCCAGCGGTATGGCGGCATTGGCTTGTTGTATTGAGGATCTTCATGCCACGTATTTTGTAGGGCAACCTTTTCGCTGGCATAAGGCTTCAGAATCAGCTCGCTTAGGCTCTGGGAGTGCATGTCGCAGCGTGTACGGCGGTTTTGTACAGTGGGGGCATTCTTCAGACGGAGAAGGATCGGATTTTTTTGCAACCCCAGTACAAGAGGTTCATCCTAACTTCAAAACTATTTACGACTACATTTTAATTCTCGACTCCGGCGAAAAGTCGGTATCGAGCACTGTTGGTCATTCACTCATGAAAAATCATCCATACGCCAGTCACCGATTTAAACAAGGCAAGGAAAACACAGTCAAGCTCAAAGCAATATTAAAAACCGGTGACTGGAGAAGATTTATTGAACTGATGGAGTCAGAAGCACTTACCCTTCACGCAATGATGATGACCTCCACTCCACCGTTTATTCTTATGAAACCAAAGACGTTGGAAGCCATTCAAAAAATTTGGCAGTTTAGGCAAACTACGAATTTACCTATTGGATTTACACTCGATGCCGGGGCAAATCTTCATCTCATCTTTACAGCTGATGCCCTTGAGGCAGTAGAACAAAAATTATTGCCTGAAGTACAGTACCTTTGCGAACAAAATACCATTATCAAAGATTTAATTGGTCGAGGACCTTTTAAGGCTGATTAGAGTAAAATGAGCAACTCTCCACTTTACTACGCGAAAATTCTCCTCTTTGGCGAATACGGTATAATTAGTAATTCAAATGCACTTTCTATACCTTTCAGCTCGTTTTACGGCAGTTTCGGATTTATAACCAAAGGAGCCGAAACTCCTGAGCAAATAGAGTCAAACAGGCATTTGGCTGAATATGCTAAATACTTGCAGACGCTCGAAATCAACGACGAATTTTTTACAAAATTTGATTTTGAGCGTCTCAATAGACATATAATAGAAGGTCTTTATTTTAATTCTTCTATTCCGCAAGGCTTTGGGGTAGGTAGTTCGGGGGCATTGGTTGCTGCTGTATACGATACCTATGCCATCAATAAAATAGATCCTGATACTACCCTGAGTCAAGAAAATCTGCCGTTGCTCAAAAAGCAGCTTGCCATTATGGAAAGTTACTTCCACGGCAAAAGCAGCGGTATGGACCCCTTGATTTGTTATTTGAAAATACCTGTACTGCTTAGCTCAAGCAATAACCTGAATCCCATCCAATTACCTGAATCGGGTAACAGTAGTGCTGCCATTTTTTTAATAAACAGCGGAGTACCCGGCAAAACCCAATCGATGGTTTCTATCTTTATGGAAAAGATGAAAAACGAAGGGTTTCGCCGTTTGCTAAAAAATCAATTTATTAAGTACAATGATGCCTGCATCGATGCCTTTTTAAAAGGAGAAATCAAAGTTTTTTTCAAAAACCTCAAAAAACTGTCAAGCTGGGTACTGACCCATTTTACTCCCATGATTCCTGAAAACCTCGTAGAGCTTTGGGAAAAAGGATTGGCTACCAATGAGTATTATTTAAAGCTCTGCGGCAGTGGTGGTGGAGGTTTTGTATTGGGGTTTGCACCAGATTACGAAAAGGCATACAAAACACTATCTCCTTACAATCCGCAAATTATCTTCCGCCTGTGATGGAAGAAAACACCTCACATACCACAGGTTCATCTTCACCTACTATAACGCTCAAAATACTTGCTCTCTTAAGTCATGTGCGCTGGCAAAACATTTTAGTGCTCGCCCTATCGCAATATCTGGCAGTCTTCTTTGTATTAAACGATCCCAAAGATTGGAACAAGGTATTGACCGATTGGGTGATGCACATCATTATACTGTGTGGTATGTTAGCGGTTGCTGGTGGGTATTTGATTAATAATTTTTATGACCGCGAAAAGGATCTGATTAATAGGCCGCATCGCACGCTGCTTGAGGCCTATGTAAACAACGATTTAATCGTAAGGCTGTATATTCTGATCAATTTTTTAGCCCTTGTATTATCACTACTTGTTTCGTTACGGGCCTTTTTTTATTATGTCGTTTTTATCGTTTTGCTTTGGTTTTATTCACATAAAGTCAAAAAAAAACCGTTGGCCGGAAATCTCTTGGCAAGTTCCCTGGCGATCTATCCATTTTTCTCGGTTTTTATATATTATAAGTTGCACAATTGGAATGTATTGTTCTACACTTTGCTTATCTGGATGCTGCTTTACACTCGTGAACTGATCAAAGACCTTGAGTCACATCGCGGAGACCTGATAGCCGGCTATCACACTTTACCAGTTTTAGTCGGAAAACTGAACGCGCAGATTTTTTTGCGGTGGATTTTATTGGCCGATGTAGTTTTTTTTCTCCTTTTTTCTGTTCATGTTTTTGGTCGATTGAACGTGTTGATTTATTACACTTTAGCTGTAGCAGGTGTGATATTTGGTATGTTTATTCTCAGTTTAAAGGAAAACATCAACATGTACATCGCACTTTGGCACCAGATTTTTCGAATCATAGTGTTTATAGGAGTATTTTTTTTAGCACTGGAGCCCAACTGGCACTTGGTATAAAAACTTAACATTCGCGAAATCGTGTAGAAAATATCTTCGCAGCCCGATCTAAATTGTATTTTATGCCTTCCGGCAAATCTTCCAAATCCAAAAAAAATACATCTTCAAAAAATCAATCCCTTGCCTTCGACTTATTGAGTTTAGATTTCAGTTCGGTATTAATAGGTCGCAGATATAGAGTTTTACGTCTCTTTCTTTGGAAGGAACGCCAATTTTTACAATCGATCATCATTTTTTTTATCATAGCCGGCATTTTTTATCCTTACCCAAAGGTGGCTATGTGGCTGGGTTTTGCGTTTGCGGGCTACAGTGCTATAGCCAATGATTCCATTCAGACCATAGGAACCTTTTTGTCGTCGAATGCTGATAAAAAGTGGTGGGTACTTTGGCTTTTTATAGGCGGTATTTTTTTGGTTACGATGACTACAGGGTGGATAATCTATGATGGCGATGTATCTTTTCAACGATTGCAATCCAAAGGATTTGAAAAGGTCCCGGAATCTTTTACCTTTTTACAATTAGCCGCCCCGCTTGTCCTACTCATTCTCACACGATTGAGGATGCCTGTATCAACTACTTTTTTGCTGCTCAGTACATTTTCGGCTACGAGTTCAGGCATTATGAGCGTCTTGCAAAAAAGCCTTTTCGGGTATGTGATTGCTTTTGTGGTATCTTTAAGCGTTTGGTTTGTTTTTGCCAAAGGGATAAACAACCTAAACAAAGGAAAAGCACACCCCATTTGGACAGCTTTACAGTGGTTTACCTCTGGCGTGCTTTGGTCAGTATGGCTGATGCAAGATGCAGCTAACATTGCTGTGTTTTTGCCTCGCAGTCTTTCTATATACGAATTTTTAGCATTTGTAAGCTATGTATTCTTCGGCATCGGCTTACTGCTTTATTTCAGAGGAGGGAAAATACAGAATATTATTAACGAGAAATCAGCCGTAAAAGACGTTCGCGGAGCTACGATCATTGATTTTATTTACGCGATGATCCTTTTGTTTTTCCAGAACTTGAGCAATATCCCCATGAGTACTACATGGGTCTTTCTTGGATTGTTGGCCGGTCGGGAGATTTCAATGAATTTATCACCCCTTTACACAACGATCAAGCAGAAAAAACTGCCGATAGTATTTAAGCTCGTGTGGCGCGATGCACTTTTTGCTTTATTAGGTCTATTGATCTCTGTTGCTATGGCTGTAGCTGTGAATCCTTCGATTCAGAAGGAAATCATGAACTTTTTTAACGGCCTTTAAAAGTTAAAGGACGCTTAAAAATTCTTGCTCAAAAACATTTTTTACTCAAGTAAAACCCGCGAAGTACCTAAATAAGGCTTAAATCAATCGGTGAAAAACCGCCGGGAAAAAAAAGCATAATTACTTATTTGTCAGGAAAAAAAAATATGTACATTTGCAGCCCCAATTAACGGGGGTATATTTTATTGTAAAACAAGAAATTTATTTTTTGCAATCATATGCCAACCATTCAACAACTGGTTAGAAAAGGAAGAACCAAGATTAAAAAGAAGAGCAAGTCAATAGCACTTACGGCTTGCCCTCAAAGAAGAGGGGTATGTACACGTGTGTATACCACTACCCCGAAGAAACCGAACTCAGCCATGCGTAAGGTGGCCCGTGTAAGGCTAACCAATGGCAATGAAGTAAACGCCTATATACCAGGCGAGGGCCACAACTTGCAGGAGCACTCTATCGTACTTGTAAGAGGCGGCCGTGTGAAGGACTTGCCCGGTGTAAGATATCACATTGTGCGCGGAGCACTTGATACAGCCGGTGTAGAAGGTCGTCGTCAGAGAAGAAGTAAGTATGGCGCCAAGCGTCCGAAAAAGGGTGCAGCTGCAGCAGCCCCAGCAGCTAAAGGTAAAGGTAAAAAGTAATTCATAGCTGAATACAAATGAGAAAAGGTAGAGCTAAAAAAAGAATTTTATTGCCAGACCCCGTGTATGGCGATCAGCTCGTTACAAGGTTTGTGAATAACCTAATGTACGAAGGCAAAAAGGAAAAGGCCTTTAAGATTTTTTATGAAGCTATACAAATAGTGGAGCGCAAGTCTGAAAAGCCTAATGGACTTGAAGTTTGGAAGCAAGCTCTTACAAACGTAATGCCTCACGTAGAGGTAAGAAGCCGTCGGGTAGGTGGTGCTAACTTTCAGATTCCGGTGCCAATCCGTCCCGACAGAAAAGTTTCATTGGCTATCAAGTGGCTCATTCAATTCAGCAGAAAGAGAAATGAAAAAACCATGTCTCTCCGCCTGGCCAATGAGATCCTCGCTGCAGCTAAAGAAGAAGGAGCTGCTGTAAAGAAAAGAATTGACACACATAAAATGGCTGAAGCTAACAAGGCATTTGCTCACTTCAAAGTTTAAAATATGGCTAGAGATCTTAATTATACTAGAAATATTGGTATCGCAGCTCACATCGATGCTGGAAAGACCACTACTACAGAGCGTATTCTGTACTACACCGGTAAGACCCACAAGATAGGTGAAGTACACGATGGAGCTGCTACCATGGACTGGATGGAGCAAGAGCAAGAAAGAGGTATTACCATTACTTCAGCTGCTACTACCTGCCGTTGGAACTTCCCAACTGAGCAAGGCCGCAACATACCCGAGTCTAAAGAATATCACTTCAATATCATAGATACTCCAGGCCACGTTGACTTTACTGTGGAGGTAAACCGTTCGCTTCGCGTTCTCGACGGTCTGGTATTCTTATTTTCAGCTGTTGATGGTGTAGAGCCACAGTCTGAAACCAACTGGCGCCTTGCCGATAACTACAAAGTGCCTCGCATGGGCTTTGTAAATAAAATGGACCGCCAGGGTGCAGACTTTCTCGCTGTGTGCCGTCAGGTACGTGAGATGCTTAAATCTAAGGCTGTGCCCATCGTACTGCCCATCGGAGCAGAAGAAACATTCAAGGGCATTGTTGACCTTGTAAAAATGCGCGCCATTGTATGGCACGATGAAACACAAGGTGCCACCTTCGATGTTATCCCCATCCCCGATGACATGAAGGATGAGGTTGAAAAATATAGAAACGAGCTCATCGAAGCAGTAGCTGAGGTGGACGATAGAATCATGGAGAAATTCTTTGAAGACCCTGATTCCATCACTGAAGACGAGATTAATGCTGCACTTCGTAAAGCTACTATCGAAATGCGCATCGTGCCGATGCTCTGCGGTAGTGCCTTCAAAAACAAGGGCGTGCAGTTTCTGCTAGATGCAGTATGTCTCTACCTTCCTTCACCACTCGACAAAGAAGCAATCACAGGTACCGATCCCAACACCGGACAAGAAATTAAGCGCAAACCATTACCAACCGAGCCATTCTGTGCCTTGGCTTTCAAGATTGCTACTGACCCATATGTAGGTCGTCTGGCCTTCTTCAGAGTGTATTCGGGTAAGCTGGATTCAGGCTCATATGTATTAAATTCTCGTACCGGTAATAAGGAGAGAATTTCCCGCGTGTACCAGATGCATGCCAATAAACAGAATCCAATCGACTTCATCGAAGCCGGTGATATCGGTGCAGGAGTTGGATTCAAGGACATTAAGACAGGTGATACTCTCTGCGACGAGAAACATCCAATAGTGCTCGAAAGTATGGTATTCCCCGAGCCAGTGATTGGTATCGCCGTTGAACCCAAGACAAAGGCTGATATCGATAAGCTCGGTATGGCACTTTCGAAACTTGCTGAAGAAGATCCTACTTTCCAAGTGAAAACTGATGAAGCCACCGGGCAGACCATCATTAGTGGTATGGGTGAGCTTCACCTCGAGATTATTGTCGACCGCCTGAAGCGCGAGTTTAAAGTTGAAGTAAACGTAGGTCAGCCTCAGGTAGAGTACAAAGAAGCCCTTACAACCGCAGTTGAACATCGCGAGCTCTACAAGAAGCAAACCGGTGGTCGCGGTAAGTATGCTGATATCATCTTCCGCCTCGAACCAGCTGAAGAAGGTAAATCAGGCCTCGAATTCATCAATGAAGTTAAAGGTGGTAACGTACCTAAAGAATACATTCCTTCCGTAGAAAAAGGCTTTAAAGAGGCTATGAAAAATGGTCCTTTAGCTGGATACGAAGTAGAAGGAATGAAAGTTACCCTGATCGATGGTTCTTACCACGCAGTGGACTCTGACTCGCTCTCCTTCGAGCTTGCAGCCAAACTTGGCTTCAAAGAAGCCGCCAAAAAGGCAAATCCAGTGATTCTCGAGCCCATCATGAAGCTTGAAGTGGTAACACCCGAAGAAAACATGGGAGACATCGTGGGCGACCTTAACCGCCGTAGAGGTCAGGTAGTTTCTATGGACGACAGAGCAGGTTCTAAGGTGATCAAAGCTTTGGTACCCCTCTCTGAAATGTTCGGTTATGTTACCACTTTGAGAACCCTTTCTTCAGGGCGTGCAACTTCATCAATGGAATTCAGCCACTATGCTGAAACACCCAAGAACATAGCCGACGAAGTAATTGCTAAAGTAAAAGGACAGACAGTTAATTAAACCTCACACATGAGCCAAAGAATTCGAATTAAACTCAAAAGTTACGATCACAACCTCGTAGATAAATCAGCCGAGAAGATCGTAAAAACCGTGAAGAGTACTGGCGCTGTGGTTAACGGGCCCATTCCGTTACCTACCGATAAGCGCATCTACACAGTACTCCGCTCACCACACGTAAATAAAAAGAGTAGAGAGCAATTTGAGCTTAGTTCTTTCAAAAGACTGCTCGACATCTACAGCTCATCTGCCAAAACCATTGATGCCCTTATGAAGCTCGAGCTTCCAAGTGGAGTAGAAGTAGAAATTAAAGTGTAAATACCTCAATACATCATGCCCGGTTTAATAGGACGTAAAATAGGAATGACTAGCATTTTCAGTGCCGACGGAAAAATGATTCCTTGCACTGTGATAGAAGCTGGTCCTTGTGTGGTAACACAAGTAAAAACAAAGGACGTTGATGGATATGAGGCTGTTCAGCTCGCCTTCGGCGAAAGAAAGCCAAAAAATACCCCTCAACCTCTCCTCGGACACTTTGAAAAAGCCAAAACTACCCCAAAACAAAAATTGGCTGAATTCGATGTAAATGGTACTACCTATGAACTTGGCCAGATCGTAAATGTCGAAATCTTCAAAGAGGGAGACATAGTAGATGTGGCCGGTATTTCAAAAGGTAAAGGTTTTCAGGGCGTAGTCAAGCGCCACGGATTTGGTGGGGTAGGAGAGAGCACTCACGGTCAGCACAACAGAGCACGTCACCCAGGTTCAATTGGTCCTGGTTCTTATCCGGGTCACGTGGTGAAAGGTTTGCGCATGGCCGGAAGAACAGGAGGCAAGCGCGTTACAGTAAAGAACCTGAAAGTAGTAAAAGTAGATGTAGAAAAAAATCTACTGCTTGTAAAAGGCGCTGTACCAGGTCATAAAAACTCATTTTTAATTATTGAGAAGTAATGGAACTATCAGTATATACCATAGAGGGAAAAGATACAGGCCGCAAGGTAACTCTTGATGAGCGCGTCTTTGGAATTCAGCCTCATACACAATCAGTATATCTCGATATCAAAAGATATCTGGCTCATCAGCGGCAAGGTACTCATAAGACTAAAGAACGTGCCGAGGTAGCTCGCACCACCAAAAAGCACCACCGTCAAAAGGGAACTGGAGGTGCTCGCCACGGATCTTTGAAAAGCCCCATCCACAGAGGGGGTGGTACCGTGTTTGGTCCAAGACCCCACGACTATGTAGTTCGTCTCAACATAAAAACCATTCGTCTGGCTCGTCGCTCTGCTCTTTCAGCGAAAGCTGCCGAAAACGCGATCACAGTGGTTGAGGATTTTACCCTCGAAAAGCCAAAAACAAAAGATTTTCTTAATATTTTAAAAAACTTGCAATTGGCTGATAAAAAATCACTTGTGATCATCGGGGATAAAGATAACAACGTATATTTGTCGTCCCGAAATTTAGAGCAATCAAAAGTTGTAATTGCCTCTGAATTAAACACTTATCAGATTATGAATGCTCAAAATCTCCTCATATCTGAGAGTGCTTTGGGAAAAATTCAGGACACATTAACCAAGTAAGTCATGAGCATCTTAATAAAACCAATTATCACCGAAAAGGCAAATCGCCTCTCTGAGAAGAAAGGTGTGTATTGTTTTCGTGTGCAGACAGACGCCAATAAAATTCAGATAAAAAAGGCTATTGAAGAGGCTTATGGAGTTAATGTGGAAAGCGTAAATACTGCTATCATGCCGGCAAAAAGGGTGGTTAAATACACGAAAGCTGGAATGATACAGGGTAGAAAGCCAAAATTCAAGAAGGCCTATGTCAAGGTAAGAAGTGGTGAAGTAATTAACATATACGAAAACATTTAACGATGGGTCTTAGAAAATTAAAGCCGGTCACTCCGGGTACGCGGTTTAGAGTAATCAATGGATTTGATGCAATCACAACATCAACTCCCGAGAAATCGCTGCTCGTTCCAAAAAAGAAAACCGGCGGTCGCAATAATACTGGCAAGATGACCATGCGCTATCACGGCGGTGGTCATAAGAGAATGTACCGCGTCATCGATTTTAAAAGAGATAAGGAGGGCATTCCTGCAAAAGTTGCAACAATCGAGTACGATCCAAACCGAAGTGCTTTTATTGCGCTCTTACATTATGTGGATGGCGAAAAGCGGTACATCATAGCCCCTAATGGTCTTACAGTAGGTATGACTGTAATGAGCGGCAAGAGTGCTACGCCTGATTTAGGCAATGCGCTCTATCTTTCTGATATACCCCTCGGTACAATCATCAGCTGTATAGAACTAAAGCCCGGACAGGGTGCAAAGATTGTTCGATCAGCCGGCTCTTTCGCTCAACTCCTGGCTCGCGATGGCAAATACGCAGTTGTAAAATTGCCAAGCGGTGAAACCCGTCAGATCCTCGTGACTTGCAAGGCTATGATCGGATCTGTTTCAAACAGTGATCACTCACTGGTAGTTAGTGGTAAGGCTGGGAGAAGTCGCTGGCTCGGTCGTAGACCTCGCACACGTGGTGTAGCCATGAACCCGGTAGATCACCCCATGGGTGGTGGTGAAGGTCGCGCTTCTGGTGGTCATCCAAGATCAAGGAAAGGTATTCCTGCCAAAGGATACAAGACCAGAAACAGAAAGAAGTACTCCAATTCACTGATCATAGAACGTCGTAAAAAATAAGCTAAATGGCTCGTTCACTTAAAAAAGGACCTTATATCCACTACAAGCTCGAAAAGCGGATTCAGGAGAACATAGCTTCCGGCAAGAAGACTGTAATCAAAACCTGGTCAAGAGCCTCTATGATTTCACCTGATTTTATCGGTCAGACCATAGCTGTTCACAATGGTAAAGCTTTCATACCAGTGTATATTACCGACAATATGGTAGGCCACAAATTAGGCGAGTTTGCTCCGACGAGAACTTTCAGAGGCCATGCCGGAAATAGAAAAGATAAAGGTAAGAAATAAGATATTACATCATGGGAGTAAGAAAAAGACAAAGTGCTGAGGCAAGAAAGCAGGCAAAAGCCCCGAAGGCTACTGCTACTCTGAGAAACTGTCCGACCTCACCCCGTAAGATGCGCCTTGTGGCCGACATCATTCGCGGACAGAGAGTTGAAAAAGCACTTTTTATCCTCAGAAATACCGGCAAACATGCTGCTCGTGATCTAGAAAAAGCCCTTTTAAACGCTATCAATTCATGGCAGCAAAAGAACGAGGGTGCCAACGTAGATGAGGCCGGATTGTATGTAAGCAAAATAATGGTTGGCTGTGGTCCAACTCTAAAGCGTATTCAGCCGGCTCCTCAGGGTCGTGCACACCGCATCAGAAAGCGCTCAAACCATGTTTTCATCGAATTAGGAACCCTCTCAACCCCTTCAAACGCATAACAAATGGGTCAGAAAACAAATCCAATAGGTAATAGATTAGGTTACATCAGAGGCTGGGAATCAGCCTGGTATGGCGGCCGTAACTATGGAGATAAAATTGCTGAAGATTATCAAATACGCAAGTATCTATACGCACGCCTCAGCAGAGCAAACATCTCTAGAATAGTTATTGAGCGCACTTTAAAGCTCATCACTGTAACCATCACTACCGCTAAACCTGGCGTAATCATCGGCAAAAGCGGTCAGGAAGTAGAAAAACTGCGCGAAGAGCTCAAAAAGCTTACTGATAAGGAGGTTCAAATCAACATTTTCGAAATTAAAAGACCTGAGCTCGATGCTAAACTTGTAGCCGACAGCATTGCACGCCAGATTGAAGGTAGAGTTAGCTATAAGAGAGCTGTAAAGATGGCAATCGCCTCTACCATACGTATGGGTGCCGAAGGCATAAAGGTGCAGATCAGCGGCAGACTGAATGGCGCTGAGATGGCCCGAAGCGAGATTTATAAAGATGGTCGTATTCCCCTTCACACCTTTAGAGCTGACATTGATTATGCCCTTGGTGAAGCTCTTACCACCTATGGCCTTATTGGCATTAAAGTGTGGATCATGAAGGGTGAGGTATATGGCAAAAGAGACTTGTCTAATTTCTTAGGTGTTACTTCTAAGAAAACAAAAGGAAACGACAAGCCTGCCCTGCCATCCAAGCCAGCTAAAGGTAAGAGAAAGTCGAAAGTTTAAAATATTGTGCGATGTTACAACCTAAAAAGACTAAATATAGAAAGCAGTTTAAGGGCAGAATGAAAGGTGCCTCACAAAGAGGTGCCACAATCGCCTTTGGAAGCTACGGCATCAAATCACTGGAAGCTTCATGGATTACTGCTCGACAGATAGAGGCTGCCCGTATCGCTGCCACTCGTTACATGAAGAGAGAAGGTCAGCTCTGGATTCGCATATTTCCCGACAAACCCATTACCAAAAAGCCCCTTGAAGTTCGTATGGGTAAAGGTAAAGGTAATGTGGAATACTGGGCTGCTGTAGTTAAGCCAGGCCGAATCATGTTTGAAATCGATGGCGTTCCTTACGAAGTTGCTAAAGAAGCTCTTCGTTTAGCAGCTCAAAAGCTGCCGGTTAAGACCTCTTTTGTAGTGCGCAGAGATTTACAACTTCAACAATTGTAAGATCGTATGAAACAATCTGTTGTATCACAAATGACCACTGAGGAACTCAAGGAGCAAATTTTCGAAATGAAAAAAGCCCTTGAAAAACTCAAAGCCACTCATGCTATCACTCCACTAGAAAATCCGATGGAGATACGCAACAAAAGAAGAAGCATTGCGAGAATGCTCACTGAATTGACAAAAAGAAATAATCAAGTAGCCTAATAATTCACCCAATGGAAGCAGTAGCTACCAAAAGAAATTTTAGAAAAGAGCGCGTAGGTGTTGTAACCTCTACAGCTATGGATAAGACAATTGCTGTATCTGTAGAGCGTAAGGTGAAGCACCCGAAATATGGTAAGTTCATGAAAACTACCAAAAAATTTCATGCTCATGATGAGAAGAACGAATGCAAAGTAGGCGATATCGTTCGCATAATGGAAACTCGTCCGCTGAGCAAAACTAAGAGATGGAGATTAGTTGAAATAATCGAAAGAGCTAAGTAAGATGGTACAACAGGAATCAAGACTCACCGTAGCTGATAATACCGGAGCCAAAGAAGTTCTGGTTATCCGAGTAATAGGCGGTACCGGTCGTCGCTACGCATCTGTAGGCGATAAAATTGTAGTAACTGTAAAAGATGCATCGCCCTCTGGAAACGTAAAGAAAGGTCAAGTAGCCACCGCAGTAGTAGTGCGCACTAAAAAAGAGGTGAGAAGACCAGACGGATCATACATCCGCTTTGACGACAATGCTTGTGTATTGCTCAATGCCGCAGGTGAAATGAGAGGAACACGCGTATTCGGACCTGTAGCACGTGAGCTTCGCGATAAACAATACATGAAGATTATTTCATTAGCACCTGAGGTGCTCTAAAATATTGGAAAAATGGTAAAGATTCACATTAAAAAGGGCGATAAAGTTCGAGTGATCGCCGGAGATGACAAAGGTGCTGAAGGCGAGGTAATCCGAGTCATTCGCGATAAATACCGCGCTGTGGTAAAAGGCGTAAACATGGTGAAACGCCACATAAAGCCCTCAGCTCAAAATCCGCAGGGCAAAATTGTGGAAATGGAAGCCCCCATTCACATTTCTAACCTAATGCTCATCGATCCGAAGACCGGACAGCCGACCCGAATTGCAAGAAAAAGAGATGAGAATGGCAAGCCCATTCGTGTATCCAAAAAATCCAATGAAATCATTTGATCATGGAAGCTAAATATGTTCCTAATCTGAAAAAACATTATAAAGAAAAGGTGGTACCTGCTCTCATGCAAGAGTACTCTTATAAAAGCATTATGCAGGTGCCCCGTATTGAAAAAATAGTGATTAGCCAGGGTCTTGGTAAAGCGACAGCAGATAAAAAATTGATCGAATACGCTGTTGATGAGCTCACCAGAATAGCTGGTCAAAAGGCTGTTCCTACACGCTCAAAGAAAGACATCTCTAACTTTAAACTCCGTAAAGGAATGCCTGTAGGGGTGAAAGTAACCCTGCGAGGTGACAGAATGTACGAATTTTTGGAAAGATTGATGGTTGCAGCTCTGCCCCGTATTCGTGATTTTAACGGTGTAAAAGCAACAGGTTTCGACGGAAGAGGCAACTACAACATGGGCATCACCGAACAAATCATCTTCCCTGAAATCGATATCGACAAAGTAAATCAGATCTGGGGTATGGATATCACTATTGTGACAACTGCCAAAACCGATAAAGAAGCTAAGTCCCTTTTAACCTTATTTGGATTACCCTTTAAAAAGTAATTAGATGGCAAAAGAGTCAATGAAAGCGCGCGAAAGAAAGCGCGAAAAACTTGTAGCCAAATACGCAGCTAAGAGAGAAGCTCTGAAGAAGGCTGGAGATTATGAAGCACTTCAGAAGCTCCCAAAAAATTCATCTCCGGTAAGACTGCGCAATCGCTGTAAACTTACTGGCAGACCGAGAGGTTACATGCGCCAGTTCGGAATTTCGCGTGTATTGTTCCGCGAAATGGCTAACAACGGTCTGATCCCGGGTGTAAAAAAGGCAAGTTGGTAATTTGTTTAATATAAAAAATTAAAGTATGTACAGCGATCCGATTGCTGATTTTCTTACCAGAATACGCAATGCTGTGACAGCAGGACACAAGGTGGTAGAAGCACCATCTTCAAAGATGAAGCTCGAGATAGCCAGGATCTTAAAAGAAAATGGCTTTATTCACAGCTACAAAACCATAAAGCCCGAAAAGGGTCCAGAGATTTTAAAAATAGCTCTCAAGTACGACCCTGTAAATCGCATTCCTGCTATCAGAAGCATTAAGCGAGTAAGTACTCCAGGTCTTCGCATTTACAAAGGTGTACATGAACTTCCGCGTGTGCTCAACTCGTTGGGTATCGCCATTATATCTACCAACAAGGGTGTAATGACCGACAAGCAAGCCAGAAAAGAAAATACTGGCGGAGAGGTAATTTGTTATGTTTATTAATCGCTTTTAAGTCATGTCAAGAATAGGTAAACTTCCCATCACCATACCAGCCGGTACCGAAGTGACCATCGGTCAGGACGAGGTAACCGTAAAAGGTAAATTGGGAACTCTTACAACTAAATACAACCCCGTAATCGAGATTAAAAAAGAGGGTAATACCATCACTCTAACTCGCTCTTCTGATGAAAAAACTGTAAGAGCTCTACATGGACTCTACAGAGCTCTGATAGCCAATATGGTAACAGGCGTTACTCAAGGCTTTGAAAAGCAACTTGAGCTTGTAGGGGTTGGTTACAGGGCAAATGCTACTGGTCAACTACTGGACCTCTCTCTTGGATACTCGCATAACATTGTAATCGAGCTACCCAAAGAAATTAAAGTAGAAACAATTAACGAAAAGGGTAAAAACCCTATCATTAAGTTGCAATCACATGACAAGCAACTGCTTGGAATGGTGTGCGCGAAAATTCGGTCCTTCCGTCGCCCAGAACCATACAAGGGTAAAGGAATTCGCTTTGTAGGCGAAATCGTGAGAAGAAAAGCTGGTAAAACTGCAAGTAAAGGTAAAAAATAAGCCATGGCTCTTAGTAAAATTGAACGCAAAGCGAGAATTCGCAAGAGAATACGCAAGGTTGTTTCTGGTACAGCTGAGCGTCTGCGCCTGTCTGTATTTAGAAGCAACAACGAAATATATGCACAGCTCATTAACGACGAAACAGGCACTACACTTGTAGCTGCTTCTACCATGCAAAAAGATATAAGAGAGAAAATTGCAGGAATGACGAAAGTAGAAGCAGCTCGTGAAGTGGGTAAAGCACTGGCTATTAAGGCGCTTGAAAAAGGTATCGAAGTTTGTGCTTTTGATCGCGGTGGAAACCTCTACCACGGAAGAGTGAAAGCTTTGGCAGAAGGTGCACGTGAAGGTGGTCTAAAATTTTAAACGATGAAACAAAAAAATTATATACAAAGAGTTAAGCCCAGCGGTCTTGAATTAGTTGATCGCCTTGTAGCTGTAAACCGCGTTACTAAGGTAACCAAAGGAGGTCGTCACTTCCGCTTCTCAGCCATAGTAGTGGTGGGCAATGAAAATGGTATAGCCGGCTATGGCTTAGGTAAGAGCAACGACGTATCTGAAGCTATAGCAAAAGGCGTTGAAGATGCTAAAAAGAACCTCGTCAAAATACCCATTGTAAATCATACTGTGCCACACGAGCAAGAGGCTAAGTATGGAGGTTCAAGAGTTTTCTTGCGCCCTGCCAGCCATGGTACTGGTGTGATAGCGGGTGGTGCTATGCGCGCCGTGCTCGAATCGTTTGGTATTCACGACGTACTGGCAAAATCAAAGGGTAGCTCAAACCCACACAATGTGGTAAAAGCCACTTTCAGAGCATTGACCTCTATGCGCGATGCATATCAAGTAGCTAAAGATCGCGGAATTACCCTCGATCAGTTGTTTAACAAATAATTTCTATCACCGTGGAAAGGGTTAGAGTAACCAAAGTGAGAAGTACCATCAAGGCTTCAAAAAATCAAAAACTCAATATGAAAGCCTTGGGTCTGAATAAAATTAACTCCAGCAACGAATTTGACCTTACCCCACAAATTGCTGGAATCATTGAACGTGTAAAACACCTTGTTAAAGTAGAAAAAATTTAAAGAATGAAACTTGAGAATTTAAGGCCTGTTGAAGGATCGACACATCGCCAAAAGCGCATTGGTCGCGGTGAAGGTTCAGGACACGGAGGCACTTCTACTCGCGGTCATAAGGGTGATAAGCAGCACTCTGGCTTCAGAATAAAAAGAGGTTTTGAAGGTGGTCAGATGCCCTTGCAGAGAAGAATTCCAAAGTACGGTTTCAAAAATATCAACAGAGTTGAATACCGTGCTATCAACCTCGATGTGCTTCAAACTTTGATCGACAACAATAAAGTAACTGACCGAATCGCTCCGGAAGATTTGGTCAAAAATGGCTATGCCAGCAAAAACGATTTGATCAAAATACTCGGCAGAGGTGAGATCAAAGCTAAAGTAGAGGTAATAGCTCACAAATTCTCTAATTCTGCAATAGAGGCTATTCAGAATGCCGGAGGCACTGTAGTGACCATTTAAACCGTATTCAATGAAAAAATTTATTGAAGTACTGAAAAATATCTGGAATATCGAAGAGCTAAGGTCAAAGATCCTACTGACCTTAGGTCTTCTCTTCGTGTACAGACTGGGTTCTAACGTGGTGCTGCCAGGTATAGACCCCGATAGCCTCTCAGCACTTCAGCAGCAGACTGATGACAATAATTTACTCGGTATTCTCAACGCTTTCACAGGAGGAGCTTTTGCCAATGCAAGTGTAATGGCTCTTGGCATTATGCCATACATCTCTGCTAGTATAGTTATACAATTGTTGGGCATCGCGGTACCAAGCATTCAAAAGCTCGACAAGGAAGGCGAGAGCGGTAGGAGAAAGAAAAACAACTACACTCGTATTCTTACCATCTTCATTACTCTTGCCCAGGCACCCGGCTATCTTGCTAACTTGATTGCTCAGCAGGTTCAGATAACAATCAGTCCTTCAACATTCTGGTTTCTTGGTATTTTAGTTTTAGTTACCGGAACTATTTTCGCTATGTGGCTGGGCGAGCGAATTACCGATAAAGGAATCGGTAATGGTATATCGCTGCTCATTATGATTGGTATCATTGCTACATTGCCTCAAGCTTTTCTGCAAGAGCTCATTACAAAAATTGAGAATCAAACAGGTGGTCTTCCCTTATTCTTGATTGAAGTAGCCGCTCTATTTGTTGTGATTCTTTTTTCAGTGGCGCTCATTTCGGCTACCCGAAAGATACCAGTTCAATACGCTAAACGCGTGGCAGGTGGACGTATGGCCGATACACAGCTTTCGCGCAGCTATATTCCACTCAAGGTAAATGCTGCAGGGGTGATGCCGATCATTTTTGCCCAAGCAATCATGTTCATACCAATTACAATTCTTACCTATGCCGGCGCTACCGACAATCTCGGGTGGATAGTTTCTCTATTTGGCAATATCAGTGGCTTTTGGTACAATTTCCTGTTTGCTGTTTTAATCATCCTTTTCACTTACTTCTATACTGCTATTCAGATCAATACCAATCAAATGGCTGATGATCTGAAACGCAACGGGGGATTTATTCCGGGTATTAAACCTGGTAAGCCAACCGCTGAATACATCGACCTCATTTTGTCTCGAATTACACTGCCCGGGGCTATCTTTTTGGCAATCATTGCTATACTTCCAGCCTTTGCAATGCAAGCTGGGGTTACTACGCAGTTTGCCTACTTCTACGGTGGCACCTCGCTTTTAATTATGGTGGGTGTAGTAATAGACACTTTACAGCAAATTGAAAGCTATTTACTGGCAAGACATTACGATGGCTTGATCCAGAGTGGTAGGATTAGAGGTAGATCATCCATTTCGGTTGAACAATAAAATCTACTAAATGGCAAAGCAGGCTCTAATCGAACAAGACGGAACCATTATCGAAGCACTTTCAAACGCCATCTTCAGAGTGGAACTCGAAAATGGCCACGTGGTAACCGCACATATTTCTGGTAAAATGCGAATGAACTACATCCGCCTTTTGCCAGGTGACAAAGTGAAAATGGAAATTTCACCCTACGATTTAACCAAAGCAAGAATCATTTATAGATATTAATCCATCATGAAAGTAAGAGCATCTCTCAAAAAAAGAAGTCCTGAATGCAAAATCGTGCGCAGAAAGGGCAGACTGTATGTCATTAACAAAAAGAATCCAAAATACAAACAAAGACAAGGGTAAAACTTTGAACTATGGCCAGAATTGCAGGTATTGATTTACCAAAGAACAAAAGAGGAGAAATAGGCCTGACCTATATCTTCGGTATCGGCAGAAGCCGTGCTCGTACTATACTCGATATGGCTGGCGTTGATTACGATACCAAAGTACAGAACTGGACCGATGAGCAAATCCAGGCTATCCGCAAAGTGATCTCTGAAAACTTTAAGGTTGAAGGTGAGCTGAGGTCTGAAATTCAGCTCAACATCAAACGTCTGATGGATATCGGTTGCTACAGAGGTATCAGACACCGCAATGGTCTTCCAGTTCGCGGACAAAGAACAAAGACCAACGCCCGCACACGCAAGGGTAAGAGAAAGACTGTAGCTAATAAGAAGAAAGCCACCAAATAATCATTGAATACCTATGGCTAAAAATACCAAAACAGTAAAAAAGCGCATTGTAAAAGTAGAGGCCGCCGGTGAGGCGCACATCAATGCTACCTTTAACAACATCATTATATCTCTCACAAATTTAAACGGTCAGGTAATCAGCTGGTCGTCAGCTGGTAAAATGGGCTTCAGAGGTTCAAAGAAAAATACCCCTTACGCTGCACAGATGGCCGCTGAAGATGCCGCTAAGAATGCTCTTGAAGCCGGATTGAAAAAAGTGAAAGTATATGTAAAAGGTCCAGGAGCTGGTAGAGAATCAGCCATCCGAACCATCCACAATACTGGTATAGAAGTAACTGAAATAGTGGACGTAACACCAATTCCTCACAACGGCTGCCGTCCGCCTAAGAAAAGAAGAGTATAATAACAATTTTAATCATCCAAATGGCACGATACAGAGGTCCGTTATCAAAAATAGCCAGAAGATTTGGAGAGCCAATCTTCGGCCCAGATAAAGCCCTGGAGCGCAAAAACTATCCTCCGGGCATGCATGGTTTTACCCGTAAGAGAGGTAAAAAATCAGAATACGCCATACAGCTTGCTGAGAAGCAAAAGGCGAAGTACACCTACGGAATTCTCGAAAAGCAATTCAGAAATCTCTTTGAAAAGGCTAACAGAGCAAAAGGTATTACTGGGGAAATTTTGCTTCAGCTCTGCGAAATGAGGCTCGACAACGTAGTGTATCGCCTCGGCATTGCTCCCACTCGCAGAGCTGCTCGTCAGTTGGTTAGCCATCGCCATATTGAGGTAAATGGTGAAGTAATCAACATTCCGTCATATCACTTAAAGCCTGGAGATGTGGTGTCTGTAAGAGAGAAATCAAGGTCTCTCGAAGCAATTAATCTTACGAAAGGCACAAAGATGGATTGGCTCGAATGGAACAGCGCTACTGCCTCAGGCCGAGTGCTAAACGCTCCACAGCGCGAGCAAATCCCAGAAAACATCAAGGAACAGCTTATCGTCGAGTTGTACTCTAAATAATTAATTCAAACACCTGATTCTATGGCTATTTTAAATTTTCAAAAGCCTGATAAAGTTATTTTAATTCATAGCAACGACTTTGAAGGTCAGTTTGAATTTAGACCTTTAGAACCCGGCTATGGTCTGACAGTGGGCAATGCCCTTCGCAGGGTTCTGCTGTCTTCACTCGACGGATATGCCATTTCTTCCATACGAATCGATGGTGTAGAGCATGAGTTTTCTACTATAAAAGGCGTAGTAGAAGATGTAACGGAAATGGTTTTAAACTTCAAACAAGTTCGCCTGAAAAATCAAATTCCTTCTCAGGAAAATGAGCTTGTTAAAGCCTCTTTTAGCGGAATGAACCGCATCACTGCTGGTGATTTGGGAAAGTTCATCTCTGCTTTCAAAGTGCTGAATCCGGAGCTTGTAATTTGCAATCTCGACCCCTCCGTTACACTCAACATCGAGTTTACCATCGACAAGGGTAGAGGGTATGTGCCAGCTGAAGAAAACAAAAAAAGTACTGCTCCACTGGGTACCATCTTTCTCGATACCATTTACACGCCGATTAAAAATGTCAAATACAGCATTGAGAACTATCGTGTAGAGCAGAAAACTGACTACGAAAAGCTCATCATCGAGATCGTAACAGATGGTAGCATCACCCCTCAAGATGCCCTCACCGAGGCAGCAAAAATCTTGATCGAGCACTTCATGCTCTTCTCTGACAAGCTGGTAAATGTAGAGCCAGTTAAGGTAGAAGAGCCTGACACATTCGACGAGGAGATCATCCGCATGCGCAACTTGCTAAAAACAAAACTCACAGATCTCGATCTTTCAGTGAGAGCGCTTAACTGCTTGAAGGCTGCGGAAGTCGAAACCCTCGGAGATCTGGTGTCGTACACCAAACAAGATTTGATGAAATTCAGAAATTTTGGAAAGAAGTCGCTCACCGAGTTGGAGGAACTCATCGAGTCAAAAGGCCTCTACTTCGGAATGGACTTATCAAAATACAAATTAGACAAGGAATAAAAAATGAGACACGGACGCAAAGTAAACCACCTTGGCAGAAAAGCCGGTCACCGCAAAAATATGCTCTCCAATATGGCGAGCTCCCTCTTGCTGCACAAAAGAATTACCACAACACTGGCCAAGGCGCGTGAATTGAGAAAATTCGTTGAACCTTTGATCACTCGCTCAAAGGAAGACAATACGCACAACCGCCGTATAGCATTCTCTTATCTGAAAAATAAATATGCCGTTACAGAACTTTTCAGGGAAATATCTGTAAAAGTGGCTGATAGACCGGGAGGCTATACCCGAATCATCAAATTAGGAAATCGACTCGGCGACAATGCTGAAATGGCTTTGATCGAGCTGGTAGATTACAACACCCTTTACACCAACGATAAATCTGCTAAGAAGACCCGCAGAAGTCGCAGAGGTGGCAAATCAAAATCAGCTCAATCTGTTACTGAAGCAGCAACACAAACCGAATCGGCCACCACTCAATCACAAGCTGAAAACATTGCCGAGTCAACGGAAACTAATGAAGCTGATAAGGCGTAGAATTTCAAAGTATATCGATTTCAAAAGAAGCTGTCCTAAAAGAGGGCAGCTTTTTTTTATCAGTTTTTAAATGGTATTTAATGTTACAAAAAATGAATTAGACTTAAAGCAGGTTTTTGGTAGTGATATTTCAAAAAATTGATTTTTGA
>NZ_BHZE01000024.1 GCF_003851885.1 Thermaurantimonas aggregans
TTTATCAAATCGAAATCACTACACCCAAGACGAAAGAAACCATTAGCAAAGTAATCCTTTTAACAGAGGAGCAAAAAAAAGTAGCTTCAATCTTCAATTTTGGGTGTTAAAATGCGGAAGTCAGGAGATACGATGCTGATGGCGAGCAAGTTTAATTTGTTTTTCATGGCGCCCTAAAAGTTTGTAAAAAATGTAATTGTATTTTCTTAGTGTTAAGGCCTCTGCATCAGGAGCGCATTACAAAGTCTAATCAATCTCTCACATACTTTTTTGCAGCTTGGACTACGTAGTAGGTATCTGCATCATATACAAAAGCGATGATTTCGCAATTTTCAGCCACCCATTCGGCAGGAAGGGTTAAAGTATATTCGTATGATTCCTCTTTGTTTAGGGCTATTCCTCCCGTCATTACTTGAGTGCCAAAAGTGCCGTTAAAGGATGTGCGTAAAACATTATTGTGTGTATAATTCTCAATGCGTTGACTGCCGTTTTTCTGAGGTGAAATAATACCGCTCTCTGTTAGATATACCGAAAGTTTGAAATTTCCGGGAACATTTCTCAGGCCTTTAAGGTCAGTTTTTACGGTAAGCGAGCGCGAAGAGGAGTTGAAGGTTTTTGTGATTCGAATATCGAGATCCGGATCTTTGGCTGCTTCTTCGGCTACATGAGTGTTCCAAGAGGTGTGATTTTTTAAATGGGTAAGAGAGGTAGAATATTCTTTGCGATTGACCATTCCATTTGGAACGGCAGCGCCATTGAAAAAAGCAAAGAGTTCGTTGCCTACCTGTGATCGAAAATCATATGGATAATCCGTCGAAACATTAGCGAAGCTGCCAGCGTGAATAGCTACCAAAGCTAATTGGGCGCCATATTGATCTTTTAGTACGCGAGCCACTGCATGTGCATCCGGGCAATTTTGGCATTGATGACCAGTGAATTCCTCCAGCAATACTACACGTTTTATTTCTTGATTGCCTGGTTGCCCACTCAAGCCATCTTTTATGGGATCAGAGATGTAATCACAACCTACCCCAAGTGCAAACAGGCTGAGCAGCAGTCCTAATTTTTTGAGCATTAAAATTAATTTAGTGCGTAAAGATAAGATTTTGTGCCCATTGGAATTAAAAAAGCAGTTTAAATGCTTTGTCGAATTCAATCGACTTAAGGTGTAAGACAAAAACTCCTCTACGAGCTATTATACGCTTTTCTGTAGAAGAAGGTGCTACATAAAGCTTATCAACAACCTGCCCTTGGAGGCTGTACAATGTGGCTGTGAGAGGGTGCGAGGAAGGATTAGTAACAATAAAAAACTCAGAAAACTTTGCTACTGTCGGAGTAGTACAAAGACTTTCGGCAAGATTCACTATTGGTATGTGTTCCAGAACAAAGCGCTGTGTGTGAACGCCCTGAGAGACAGGCATGCATTGCTTAGTATTTTTTGTAAGAGTAAAACTTTTATTTTCCAGTAAATCAAAAAGTTGTAACGGTTCCTCGGCTGAAGTTTCAAAACAGTAAACACCTTCTTGATGAATATGCAAAGTCAAAGGCACATTCAATATTGCATTATGTGTGCGGTAGATGCTATACAAAGTATCGGTACCTACGGAGATCGAAGGATTGGGCGAGCGATTGGAGAATTTCAACGCATCCCACTGACCATCGAAGTAGGGGGTAGCCTCAGGTCGATTACCTATAATAACGAAATCAGATAACTGAGGCATGGATTGATGGCTCACGCGCAGGTAGAATTCAATAAGGGTGGATTGAGGCTTAAAAAAGTGTTTTGCCGTAGTTTTTTCTATTCGAGAAGTATCAAAGCTCAAATGGGTAGCAGAACCACTGGCATTTCGCACCCAAAATGCCTGATGGGGAGCGATGTATCGCAGCGAGTCAGGGCCATTGTTGTAACTCAGCCATTGGCCGGTTAGGTCGTTGAAGTGATATATGGCCGTCGCATTGCCTGGCACCGGTTGTTGGTACCAATCATACCAAGCCGGATAGGGATTAGCTATGAGATTCCAACCATCACTGACCTGATTGATGTTTTGATTCAGCGGGCTGGACGTATAATCTATGGGAATTTGTAAGCTATAAAGTGAATCTGCCTCATATTCAATTAAAAGTGTATCAGGCAAAGCCATATGAAAAGTGCCTAGTGAGTTGCTTCCAAAGAAGGCGAGTATGCCCGTGCCCTGAGAAGGAATATGATTTAAACTATTAAAACCTTGATATTGACCAATAGATGCGTTCCAATGAAGCAGTGAACCTCCCGGAAAATTCAAATTTACAAGGGTATTTTGCTGAGGAACAAGTTTTTGTAAAGAAACACCTGGCGGAAGGCCCATATACACCCAGCGTCCTGAGTAGGGGCCGGCCTTTGCTTGAATATATAGCTGACGAATGAATTTGGTATTTGATAACTTTGAGTAGCTGATACCAGCTAAATTCTGGGCACTTGCCTTCAGGGTAATGTATCCTTTTCCACCAACAGCTTGCGCTTGCAATGTAGCTGGATCAGCTATTGCGATGTGATTGCTGTCAGCTCTGTCGATTGCCCAAACTTTAGCGTTAGAATCAATGAATAGTGTGTTAATGGAAGCGGGTAAGAAAACTAATGCATTGCTATCGGGCAGATTGTTTGATGTCCAGTTTTGCGAGTTAAACCATAGGGTATTTTGGGTGGCTTTAAAAACTTTTGGCTCTTCGACTCCACTGATTACAAGGGAAAATTTTTGAAGCCCCTGGCTTAATGTTCCTTTATGGGTGATTTGTAAAAGGAAGTTACCTTGTTGGTTCAAAGGTAATTCAATCATTTCCACATTGTCCACTACATTATCGCCTGTAGTAGCTGGCAAATGCGGTTGATTAGGATCACCTTTGTATGGGTGGAATACATTAGACTGGTCTTCGGAATAGAGGCGTATATCCAGGTCGTTTACAAGCCTTGAGGTACGGTTATTAAGTACTTGAGCGTTAATGGGTAAAGCTGAAATATGAGGGTCAGTCCAGGCAATCGTAATGCGAATAGAGTCGTTTAGCTTGCTTTTTATCGGGACTAATATTCGCTGACCTTGATACAACGTGTATTCGCGTATGTAGTAACCACCGTTGCACAGCAAACTATCGTCGCGGATGATTTCGGCAGCTTTGTAAGCATTGAGCACTCCGAATCCCGTTTTGTAATTAGGCGCCTGTCCGAAACGGTCTGCTGAATGAACGATGAGGGCACGGAGTGTTGATGATAATGGATTTCGACCGTAAACCCGATTGAAGTAAGTTTTAAGAAGTAAGGCGGTACCGGATGCAACGGCTGTGGCAGCAGATGTGCGAGAAATGGTCGTATAAGAATTGTCGGCAGACGAAGAGGGCGTATAAAGGGCATCAGACGGGGCAACTACTTCGGGTTTGATACGTCCGTCGTCAGTAGGGCCAAAGGCCGAATTTGAATCGAGTATGATGTCTTGAGGGGTTTGATAACCGCTGGTATTTTTAGATACTGCACCTACGGTTAAAACGTTTTTGGCGACAGCCTCAGGGCCAAGACAGTCAAAGCCCAAAAGACCACCGTCAGGCTGAGGATGGATGGTGGGATGATTGGTTATGTCAACCCACTGCTGAGCTTGATTGTCATAATAATATTGAGTATCGCCAGGTGAAGGGCCATTACCGCGCTCATTGCCAGCGGCAAATACAGCCAGGTGATAGGGGTTTTGCCAAAGTACGGAGTCAAGTGCTCTGCTTCGCTGGTGATCGTAGTAGCCAAACCGCCAGTCTTCTATCAGGCTAATGCTGTCAGACCCATACCAATACCATGCCCCTGATAGGTAATTCCAACCTGGTTTGGTGGCATATGAATGATTGCTAATTTCTACCCCGTTTTGAGCGCATGTGTAGAGATCGGGAATGTTTATAGGTGAAAATTGATTCCATTTGTACACATGTAAGATAACTGCTGGAGCATAACCAATAGCTCCGGATTGCACACCTGCAGAGCCAATCAAGCCCGCAATTCCAGTAGCATGACTCGCAATGGTGGTGCTTTGAAGGTTATTAAAGTGTATGACTCGACCTACTAATTCCTGATGTGTTTCTCTCACGCGGCCATCGTCGAAAATGGCAATGGTATCGCCAGCACCGTCCAGATTCAGTCCAAGAGAACCGCCAGGCAAAAGGTGATGAAGCCCTATGCTCTGTATACCTTCTAAGTCGGGACTTGGAAGGTGGAGTGATAGTAAAATGACTGTGGCGAAGGGGTGTAGGGCACTACCTAAGATCGCTGCCCACCTCGCCCGACTCCATGACATAGTCTGTCAGATATTCGTACCTCTGCGAAAGTACACCTGACTCACGGGTGATGGTAGCACGGTCTATCACGGGCGAGAAGTCTTTCATAAGTTCAGGGAAAATCTTGTTGATTAACTCCTCTCCAAAACCTTCGCTTGCATCGCGTGGCAGCTCACAAGGTAGGTTATCCACAGCCATAACGGTGATCGAATCTGGAGTATAAAGCGGAACTTCGCTTTTGCTGTTCGGATCGTAAGCGTAGAGGGGATTTTCGATGGTGGAGGGTCGAATAGTGCACGCAATGGGACCCCCTACGTCGCAACTAATATCGGCAACTACCTTCAGTTGACAGAAGGGGTCGAGGAGCATATCGTTTGTAAGAATGTGAGGAGCTCGATTGTCCCAAAAATGGGCGGTGATATACATATCAGCTACTCGTACAAAGTGGATGAAATCGCTCTCGTAGCCAATGGGATTTTCGTAGATTTCTTTTTTATTGGCCACTTTTCCGTCTTTTCTCTTGTAATACTGAGTGGGTTTCAATACGGCATAAACCGGCTGAGTGTGTTCTCGGAAGACGAATTCATAAGGCGATACTTCAGCGATTTCAGCAGCTTTGAGTATTTCATGTACACCTTCTCCTACACGGCCATGACCGGTGACGATGATTTTAAAATCTTCGGGTAGGGATATTTTGGTGAGCTCGTCGAGCATTTCGGTCATGTCGAAGCACTTGTGGGCTGGTTTTAAATGGTAACGACCTGTGGTAAAACCATAAGCAAGTAGCCCATTATAAGCTCCTACAATGCCGGCATATTTGCCAAAACCAATGAGACGACGCCCTCTGTCATCGACCATGGTTTCGTAGTCGATCAGCCGGATGCGCTTTTCCAGAATACTGCGGAGCATCTGGCGGTTGTGGGGTTGTTTTTTAATGGTATGGCTGAAGAAGATATAGGTTTTGTCGGGTAGAAGCATTTCTATGGGTACCTCTTTTACTCCGAAAATGACATCGCACATGCTGAGGTCGTCTACTACCGGAATGCCTCGCTCTCGGTATTCATCATCAGAAAATGCCCGATGTGGACTCGACTGTACGTAGAATTCGACTTTGAATTTGTCCATCAGTAGGCGTACCTGACCAGGTGTAAGGGGTACGCGCTTGTCAACGGGTATTTTTCCTTCTCTGATGATTCCGAATTTCGTCATGTTAAATGCCTTTTTTTACAAAAGTAACTGGTAGCTTTTCATTAAAGTGTGCTTCAAGTGGCATCCTAAGTCGAAACGACTTGCAATTTTTTGTTAAGTGGGCAATAGATTTAATTAACGGAGACAAACTTCTAGCAGCTATTTAGGACTTCACACACCAAATTGGGTATTAAGACCGATAAGCTCAAGAAATTCACGTTTTACGTTTTCTTGTTGGAATCGGCCGCCATACTCGGCAGTGACAGTAGAGGACTCTATGTCGCGTATGCCTCGGGAGTTGACACATAAATGTTTTGCGTCGATTACACAGGCTACGTCTTCGGTGCCGAGAGCTTTTTGCATGGCGTGCACGATTTGTTTTGTCATGCGCTCTTGAACCTGTGGACGACGGGCAAAGTAGTCGACTATTCGGTTCATCTTGCTAAGGCCAATGACTCGACCTGCACTGATGTAGGCAATATGAGCCCGACCAACTATTGGCAGAAAGTGATGCTCACAGGTGCTGTAAACGACAATATTTTTTTCTACGAGCATTTCTCCGTATTTGTACTTGTTTTCGAAGGTGCTCATGGAGGGCATGTTGGCTGGATCAAGGCCGCTGAAGAGTTCATTGACCATCATTTCAGCTACGCGCTTTGGGGTGCCTCTGAGGCTATCGTCGGTGAGGTCAAGGCCAAGCGTCTCCATGATAGCTCGAAAGTGATGCTGTATGCGTTGAATTTTTTCTTCGCTGGAGATGTCAAAAGCGTCGGGGCGCAGGGGATTTTCGGGATTATTGCTGGAATGAGTGTCGCCGTAGTAATCGTCAGTGTTGTCTTTCAGTGGGGTAAGCTCCATTTTATGATTTTCAAAAAAGTACGCAAAGGTATGCGGAATGTTTGTAAAGCATATTTTAATAGAGGCGGAATAGAAGCAGTAATGTCTGTCGACACATGATTTGTGTAGTTTTGATGGTGCTAATTGATGTTTTGCGATAAAAAGGCTATTAACATTTTGCCTTGATGGGTCTAGGGCGTGCAATCTGCAGCTAAATGCAGCGCAAATCTGTGTGTGAGAAAGATTTTTGTTTTAGATAAAGTTTCCCGCGGAACCTGCAGACGGGCGGAGAAGAGGTTTTATTTTTTTGTTGAATTTAAGTTTTTAAGCGGCCTGAGGCCGCTGCTGCGTGAGGGATAGAAGCGGATATGAGCCGCAGTGGGTGGGCAGCAGCACAATGGGAGCGGATGGCTGGCCCGAAGGGCAGACAACGCACCCATGTCGTGCTGCGCCCACGCGCAAGGCGAATATGAGCGGATAGCCCGACCCGAGCAGCTGCCCGAGAGGGCAAGCTGCGAGGGGCACGCCCAGATGAAAAAATTAAAGAAAAGGGATTAGTTACACAACGCCCACGCCGTAGTAGGTGAAGCCCATGGCACGCAGCTCACGACGGTCGTAAATGTTGCGCCCGTCGAAAATAACGGGTTCTTTGAGAAGTTTTTTAATGACCTTGAAGCTGGGTGCGCGAAAGACTGTCCACTCTGTAACTAGGATGAGTGCGTCGGCATCGGCCAGGGCGTCGTATTCGTCTTTTGCGTATTCGATGGTGTCGCCAAGGTAGTGTTTTTTGGCTTCGTTCATTGCCACAGGGTCATAAGCGATTACTTGAGCGCCTTGTTTCAGAAGCTTATCGATGATGACCAGTGAGGGTGCCTCGCGCATGTCGTCGGTATTGGGCTTGAACGAGAGGCCCCAAATAGCGAAGCGACGGCCTTTGATGTCGCCTTTGAAGTGGCGCATGATTTTTTCGAACATGCGCTCTTTTTGGATTTCATTTACCTCTTCTACGGCTTCTAGTATGCGAAGTTCGTAGCCGAGTTCTTTGCCGGTTTTGATGAGTGCTTTTACGTCTTTTGGGAAGCATGAGCCACCATAGCCGATACCGCTGTAGAGGAATTTAGAGCCTATTCTTGGGTCAGAACCAATGCCTTTGCGCACCATGTTGACGTCAGCCCCGGCCAGTTCGCAGAGGTTGGCAATGTCGTTCATAAAGCTAATGCGTGTGGCCAGCATAGCGTTAGCGGCATATTTGGTCATCTCGGCTGATGGGATGTCCATGAAGATGACGGGATGGCCGTTGAGGGTGAAGGGTTTGTAAAGGCGTGCGAGCATTTCCTGGGCGCGGTCGCTTTCGGTGCCCACTACAATTCGATCGGGGCGCATAAAGTCGTCGATGGCAGCTCCTTCTTTGAGAAATTCGGGGTTAGAAGCTACGTCGAAGGGGATATCAACTCCACGGGCGGCAAGGGCGTCAGCTACGGTCTTTTTTACTTTTTTAGCCGTGCCAACGGGTACGGTACTTTTGGTGACGACTACAAGGTAGTTTTTCATAGTACGGCCAATTTCGTCGGCTACGGCGAGTACGTATTTCAGGTCAGCGCTGCCGTCTTCGCCCGGAGGTGTGCCTACGGCTATAAAGACGACTTCTGCTCCGTCGATTGATTCGGCTAAGTTCGTAGTGAACATGAGGCGCTCACGGCGATAGTTTCGAATGACCATTTCTTCGAGGCCTGGCTCATAGATGGGCATGATGCCTTTTTTGAGGCCTTCTATTTTTTCTTTATTAACGTCTACACAGGTTACTTCCATACCTACCTCGGCCAGACAGGTGCCAGTGACCAGGCCTACATAGCCTGTACCTACTACGGAAATTTTCATGGGTTGTATTGTTTTAAAAAGTTGAATATGTGCGTGATGATGTGGTCTTGCTGCTCGGTTGTGAGCTCTGTATGCATAGGCAACGAAATGACTGATTTACACAGTCGTTCGGCTACCGGAAAGTCTCCATCTTTGTATCGATCGCTGCGATAAGCTTTCTGCTGGTGCAGCGGCACCGGATAATAAATCATGGCAGGAATCTGATGCTCAGCTAGATATTTTTTGAGTGCGTCTCGATCGACTTTGGGGTGTAAGGTGAGGGTGTATTGATGAAACACATGGGTGGAATTAGCCACTCGGAAAGGTGTTTTTATCAATGGATGGTCGGCAAACGCTCTGTCGTAATAGGCAGCGGCCTTTTGGCGTGCGCGTGTATAGTCGTCAAGACGCCTAAGCTTCACATCGAGTATGGCAGCTTGAATGGTGTCCAGGCGGCTGTTTACGCCGATGATATCGTGGTAGTACTGCACGCTTTGACCGTGATTTGCGATCATGCGCAGTTTTTCTGCCAAGGCATCATCGTTGGTAAACATGGCTCCACCATCGCCATAGCAGCCGAGATTTTTTGATGGGAAAAAGGAAGTACATCCGATATGTCCGATAGTGCCGGCTTTCATTACACGCCCGTCGCTGAAGGTATAATCTGCATTGATGGCCTGGGCGGTGTCCTCGATTACAGACAGATTGTGCCGGCGTGCTATGTCCATGATGCGCTCCATATCGGCGCATTGGCCAAATAGATGCACTGGTACTATGGCCTTGGTGCGCGGGGTGATAGCTTTTTCGATTTTCTCAGGGTCGATCAGAAATGAATCTTCCTCCACATCTACCAATATAGGCGTGAGCTTCAGCAATGCAATCACTTCAGCAGTCGCCACATATGTAAATGTAGCTGTGATAACTTCATCTCCTGGTTGCAGGTCGAGTGCCATCATGGCGAGCTGGAGTGCGTCTGTGCCGTTAGCACACGGTATTACGTGTTTTACATTCAGGTGTTTTTGAAGATTTTCTTTAAATCGCTTGACAGCCGGCCCGTTAATGAAGGCTGTACTTTCGATTACTTCTTGAATGGCTGTGTCTATTTCTTCTTTTATGTGCTGGTATTGGGTGGCCAGGTCCACCATTCGTATTTCTTTCATTCAGCTCCTATCACTTGATCTAAAGGCGACAAATGTAAGGGGTGTAGTTAGTTGCATTCCTGATAAAGTTCAATATATTTGCTTTTGATTCTTTGAAAAGTGCGGATTTTTTGATGAAAAATCGATTTTTTTTCTTTTTGTTCTCCGGATTTTTTTTGTTTGAACAGTCTTACAGTCAGTTTCGGGTCAAGGATGACACTCTCGGAGGCTTTTTTATACCGATCAATTTTTCAGCATCAGTTCCTTCGCAGCAGCTGGCCGAACGATTTGGTCACAGCTACCGCACTGGTACAGGTTGTTTTTACCGCACTTTTTCAGGATGGACGTTTGGTGTAGAGGCCGATTTTTGGTTTGGCGATCGGGTGCTTACGCGCGACCAGATTCTCAAATCTGTTTCAAATGAACAGGGTCTGGTATTAGATCACATGGGTCTTGACGCCAATTTAATGACCTTTCAGCGCGGGTGGATTGCCTCTTTCTATACAGGTAATCTTATCCGCGTGCTCAATCATAATCCCAACTCAGGAATACTCATCACAGCAGGGGGTGGATTTTTACAGCACCGTATCCGGTTGGAGAGTGGGCATCAGCAGTCGATTATTTACCAGATTGAAAACGAATACCAACGCGGTTACGATCGCCTCAATGTAGGCTGGCAGGGACGAGTGTTCATAGGATATTTACATGCCGGTAATTATCAGACCTATAATTTCATCGTAGGTATTGAACACCTCTACGGCCGCACTTCGAGTGTACGAGGCTTCGACTATGCCACAGGTTTGCCCGACGAAGGAGTGATGACCAATGGCCTCACATCGCTGAAGGTCAGTTGGTTTTTCAGTATGTACAGGGAACGAGTGACAAAAGAAAAAAAGTATTTCTATTATTAGGCATCTCCTTCTCACTACACTACTATCAATTTTTATTATTTGGGCGTGCCCCAGGCTAAGCGCAGATTGCGCTGTCGCCTGGGTCGGCGTGCTACGGGGTACGCTTCGCTTCCGTGCTTTGGCAGCTCTGCGAGCTTGCCTTCGCACCGCGCTTACGCGCGCCCTTCGCATGCCTCACGCAAAAGCAATTCAAAGGCGTAAGATCATAAACTTAACTCCTACTTTTACTATTTGCAGAACTCAACTCATGAAATTCTTTCGATTCAAATCATCATTTACAGTAAGCTCCTATACTCTCGCATGACTTACGAAGTGAAAATGCGCATCGACAAATTTCTTTGGTGTGTACGGTTGTTTAAAACGCGATCACTGGCTACAGAGGCCTGTAATGCCGGCAAAATCACAATTGACGGACAGGCAGTAAAACCCTCGCGAGAGGTGAAGCCTGGCATAACCTTCACCTATCGTAATGCAGGAATCAACTACGTGTATGAAGTGAAAGACTTGCCCAAGTCGCGTGTAGGTGCCCCCTTAGTTAAAAATTATCTCGAAAATAAAACCCCACAAGAAGAACTTGAAAAACTCGAAATGATCCGTTTGGCCAAGGCATTTGCCCGGCCAAAAGGCATGGGCCGCCCTACAAAAAAAGAACGTCGCGACATCGAATCATTTCTCGACGAAGACTGAACGCATCGTCTCTTCGGCTAATTGTACCACTGTATCCACCCAAAGCTCATTTACATTCAAACAAGGAATTCTTGTAAAGTGCTCTCCGCCATTTGATTCAAAGATTTCTTTGCCTTCGTCGTCGAGTTCTTCGATGGTTTCAAGGCAATCGGCCACGAAGGCAGGGCTTACCACAACGAGTTTTTTCACCCCCTCTTTTGGCAGATTTTTTAATCGCTCAGCTGTGTAAGGTTGTAGCCATTTGTCAGAACCAAGCCTTGATTGAAATGAAAAGCTGTATTTATCCTTAGGAATATTGAGCAATTCAGCCACGCGGTCGGTTGTCACTTTTACCTGATGACGGTAGCAAAACTGATGCGCTGGTGAAGGTACTTCGCAACAGTTGTCTACCTTCATACAGTGGCAGCCGGTGATGTCCGATTTCAGAATGTGGCGCACAGGCACACCATGATAGGTAAATAAGATGTGGTCGTAGGGCTCTGAAAGAAATGGCCGAATGGACTCGGCGAGAGCTCTTAAATACGACGGATGGTTGTAAAAAGGCGGAACTGTAAGTAGCTGAAAGGAATATTTACCGGCATTAAAGGCTGCTTTCACGTGCTCTACTGCGGTTTCATAGCTGCTCATGGCGTAGTGTGGGTAAAGAGGCACCATTATTACAGCATCGAGATCTGGATGCTCTTTAGCGATCTGCTCAAGAACTGCAGAAGGTGTCGGATTGGCATACCGCATACAGTAGTAGGCCGGTATACCTGATTTTGCAGCTACGAGTTTGGTAAGATTTTCAGTGATGGCAATAAGAGGTGCCCCCTCTTTTGTCCAGATTCTACGGTATTTTGCTGCGCTTTTCGGGGCGCGAAAGGGAGAGATAATTCCTTTGACCAGCAATGTTCTCCAGAATTTTGGAATGTCAATCACCCGCTCATCCATCAGAAATTCATTGAGATACACTCGAACATCACGTGTTTCGGGGGAATCGGGAGAGCCAAGGTTTACGAGTATTAAAGCCGTTTTCAATTGTTGTGATCGTTTCAGATTGAGATTTATACGAATTTCACCAGAAAATAGTTTTTCTTCCCTTTTTGAATCACCATATAGCGGCCGTTGAGGATTTGAGAGGATGTTATCGGCTGATTTTCACTCCATTTTTCTTTATTGATGTGTACAGCTCCTTGTTGCAGCATACGACGGGCTTCACCTCTTGAGGGAAATGCGCCTGAAACGTCGGCTAAAAAGACAGCCGCCTCACTTGGCGTGTCGAGCGTTGATTTGCTGAGCTCAGCCATGGGTACTCCCTCAAATACTTGCAAGAAGGTGCGCTCGTCGAGCGAGGCGAGATCTTCGGTCGATGATTTACCAAAGAGTATTTCTGAGGCTTTGAGAGCAGTCTGGTATTCTTTTTCTCCATGCACCATAGTGGTTACGGATTTGCCCAGAGCTTTTTGTAGAGTGCGCGTATGGGGCGCTGCTCTGTGTTGCTCAATGAGCGCTTCAGTTTCTTCTTTCGTAAAAGTGGTAAATATCTTAATGTATTTCTCAGCGTCTTCGTCAGATACATTAAGCCAGAATTGATAAAAGGCATAAGGCGAAGTTTTATGAGGGTCGAGCCACACACTGCCACTTTCGGTTTTTCCGAATTTAGTGCCGTCGGCTTTGGTAATCAGTGGAACGGTGAGTGCATACGCTGTGCCACCTTCCATCCTTCGGATCAGTTCCGTACCTGTCACAATGTTGCCCCATTGATCGGAGCCGCCGAGCTGTATGGTCACATTGTTGTGTTTCCAGAGATGATAAAAGTCGTACCCTTGGATCAGTTGATATGAAAATTCGGTAAACGACAAACCACTGCCTTCTTCTAGCCTTTTTTTTACGGAGTCTTTGGCCATCATGTAATTGACCGTGATGTGCTTACCTACATCGCGAATGAAGTCGAGGAAGCTAAATTGTGACATCCAGTCATAGTTGTTTACTAATTCAGCTTTATTGCTGATAGAATCGGAAAAGTCAAGGAACTGAGACAATTGCTTCTTGATACATTCTACATTGTGAGCTAAGGTTTCTTTATCGAGTAGATTTCTCTCAGCCGATTTAAAGCTTGGGTCGCCTATCATTCCTGTAGCTCCACCTACCAGGGCGTAGGGTTTGTGACCTGCTCTTTGAAAGTGAAGCAAGGTCATCACACCTACCAAATGACCAATGTGTAATGAGTCTGCTGTGGGATCAAAACCAAGATATGCCGAGCACATGCCGGTTTTTACGTGGTTCTCTAGTCCTGGCGTCATATCGTGCAACATGCCGCGCCAGGTTAGCTCATGTAGTATGTCAATCATCGTAACTTTTTAAAGTTTTTAGGTCGACAAAGTTAGGCGCAGGAAATTCAAAAAGTTTGCTAAGATAGATTGCTATTAATTATGATATATTGATTATCAGGCAAATAAAAAAGTAAGTGCTTTGATTTGATGCATATTTTTCGGATGGATGAGCATTCTGTAGGATAATAAACATTTTTCGATTTATACTTTGAAAAACAGCTGTTTAAAAAAGTTATAAGCGAATTTGGTATTTTTTTAAAAATAAAAAATTTTTATACTATCATATTTGTCCCTGCTTTTAGAATAAAGGTAAAGCCGCTACCCTATGAGTATTAACAATAGAGAATTAATCACGCTACTCCGCATTGTATTGTTTATTTTGGTGCTTTTAATTCCTTTAGATTTTGCTCTGTCGCTCATTCCGGGTAAGGTTGGTAATTACTTTGAAGATCACATTATGGCCATAGTTTCCGGAATTTTAATTTTCATTATTTTCTTACTGAGAATCAAGTATTTCTATTTCGAGGCTGAGTATGAAATCATTCATTTGCGACAGAGGCCATTGATGTTTGACTACATGACGCTACTGAATTCGTATGGATATAGCAGATATGAGTTTCCCAAAAAGCTTTTGAAAGACGTTTATGTAGAAAACTTTCTTTGGTTTAAAACGCTTGTATTCGTTGTAGAAACTTCGACCGGTAAGCTCAGGGAGCGCACCATTGATGTTACATATCTCTCAAATCGAAAGCTCGACGAGGTGCTGCGCACCATGAGATCGATTGTTGAGCAAAATAAGTTGAAATAATTCTTCTATTTTTGCGTGTGTTAACGCATTAGAATCATGTATATAGGTTTTAAGCATCTTCATTCTTTTTTGCCTTACATCTTTTTTATACTTGGATTATACCTTGTCGTTGTATCGCTGATTCGTTGGAAATCGAGAAACTCCTACAACAAAACCGACGGATTGCTAAGAACTATTGTGCTCTCATTAGCGCATATACAGCTGCTTGTTGGACTTGTTTTATATTTCATTTCGCCCATTACACAAAGCGCATTTGCTGACTTTGGCGCGGCCATGAAGGATTCCACACTTCGCTTATATGCTGTGGAGCACATTTCAATTAATATTCTTGCGATTGTACTCATGACGATAGGTAGCTCAAAAGCCAAAAAAGAAATCATCGAATTCAAAAAGCACAAGTTGGTTTTCATCTATTTTGGAATGGGTATTGTCTTGATTTTAAGCCGTATACCCTGGCATGTGTGGCCTAACCTATGATTGAACAAAAAATACGACCAGGGCTAAGTCGAGAAAAGGCCATCTTAGTAGGTGTAAGTGTAGCTGGTCAGTCAGACGAAAAGACAAAAGAGTACTTAGAAGAGCTTCGTTTTTTAGCAGATACTGCTGGAGCCGCTGTAGTGGATGTTTTAACTCAAAAACTACCGCATCCTAATCCAGCTACATACATAGGTACGGGTAAACTCGAAGAATTGGCTGAAAAAGTAAAAGCTCACGAGTGTAACCTTGTAATTTTCGATGACGAACTGAGTGCCACGCAAATTCGGAACTTAGAGAGGGCCTTAAATGTAAAAATTCTCGACCGCACGAGTTTAATTCTAGACATTTTTGCCACTCGTGCGCGTACAGCACATGCCCGTACACAAGTAGAACTAGCGCAGTACGAGTATCTTCTGCCACGCCTTACACGTATGTGGACGCACTTGGAACGCCAAAAAGGAGGTATTGGTCTGAGGGGTCCTGGTGAAACACAGATTGAAACCGACCGAAGAATCATCCAGCAAAAAATTGCTCTGCTCAAGGAAAAGCTCCAAAAGATCGATCGCCAAATGGCAACCCAGCGAAAACATCGAGTAGAAATGGTGCGCGTGGCACTGGTCGGTTACACTAATGTAGGCAAATCAACCCTTATGAATTTGCTGGCCAAAGCCAACGTTTTCGCTGAGAACAAACTATTTGCTACTTTAGATACAACTGTCCGCAAGGTTGTACTACAAGACGTAAGTTTCTTGCTGAGCGACACCGTTGGATTTATCCGCAAATTGCCGACTCAGCTGGTTGAATCCTTTAAATCGACCCTCGATGAAGTGCGCGAGTCTGACATCTTGCTGCATGTAGTAGATATTTCGCATCCGGCATTCGAAGACCACATCATCACGGTAAACAACACAATTAAGGAAATCCTTGGCGGTGAGGAGAAAAAAGTAATCATGGTCTTCAACAAAATAGACCTGTACAAGCCCTCAGAACGCGATCCATACGACCTTACTCCGCTCAGGCCCGATCAATTCACCATAGACGAGTGGCAACAAACTTGGATGGCAAAAACACATGGCGACTGTGTCTTCATCTCCGCTCAAAACAAACTTAATATTGATGCCCTTCGAGAACTTTTGTATCGGGAGGTGCGTAAAATCAGAGATGAACGCTATCCGTATTCGCATTTGAATTTGTCTGAAAATTTTTCTGAAGAATGAAGTACGTCACATTAGGTCGTTCAGGTCTCAAAGTTTCTGAGCTTTGCTTTGGCGCAATGGGTTTAGGCCAAGACTGGAACTGGGGTGCTGACCGACAAACATCTTTTGAGCTGCTTGAAACTTTCGCAAACGCTGGCGGCAATTTTATCGATACAGCCAATCTCTACACCGATGGTACCAGCGAGAAACTCATTGGTGAATTTATACAATCGCATCGCGATTCTTTTGTCATTGCCACAAAATATACTTTGGCCGATACCAGACCGGGCATTAAAGCCGTGCTCGATGGGCAAAAGGGCAATGTAAACGGCACAGGAAATAACCGCAAGAATCTGTTAAGGAGCCTTACTGAAAGCTTCAAAAGGCTTAAAACGGATTACATCGATATTCTGTACTTACACATTTGGGATCACCTTACGCCTATCGATGAAGTAATGCGGGCTTTTGACGATGTAGTTTCTCGAGGTTTGGTACATTACATAGCCATAAGTGATACGCCGGCTTGGGTGGTAAGCCGCGCTCAAACCATTGCAGAGCTGAGGGGTTGGGCACAGTTTGTAGCACTGCAAGTCGAATACAGCCTGCAACAGCGCACACCCGAGCGCGAGTTAATTCCAATGGCGCAAGAGCTCGGTCTGACCGTTACTGCCTGGGCACCCTTAGCCGGTGGAGCGCTGACGGGCAAGTATTTAAAGGGTGAAAAGGGGAGGTTGCCTGAAAACAGCAAGCGACTCAGTGCTCAGGCCGAAGCCATCACTCGTGAGGTAATCGGCATCGCCGATCGCTACAAGGTGCCACCTGGTGTAGTCGCACTGCGCTGGACAATGCAACAACCATTTAAATCTATCCCAATTGTGGGGGCTACAAAGGTTTCTCAGCTGAAGGAAAATTTAATGGCACTTGACTTTAAACTCGAGCCGGAAGACTTTCAACACTTAAATGTTGTATCAGCCATTGATCTGGGTTTCCCGGGAGCATTTTATCGCGAGGAAGGCGTCCGTCAATCAGTATATGGAGGATATTTTGACAAAATCGACCATCCCAATTTACCAAAATAGAGCTAGAATACTACCTCACTTCGTCGTAGTAAATGTCGAGGGCTTTTTCATAGTCTTGCAGCATTACGTAAATATCTATATTAAAGCCACTTACTCCAGGGCCTAACAACGTGCTTACATGTTGGTCTTTGATATAGGTTTTAATGCCGGCACTTTCCAGCTTTGAACAGATCACCAGGGCTTCGGAATGTGAGCCGACACTGGCTAAATGTATCCATTGATTTTCAATGTCTTTTACTTCCATCGCAAGGTTTCGACGATGTGACGTATTTCCTGCCCTAAAAAGTGTGTAACCGGACCAGTGCTATCTATATTCGGCTGAGAGTGCACATAAGCTGTGCCTCGTAAAAAATGCTTAGTACTGTCGGTAACAAAAAATTGATAGTTTGTAGCTGTATTTCCATAAATCTCGTACAAAATCCCAAAAACGCGCCTTGTCGTATCAACATAAATCGTTTCAGCAATTCCGTCTGCCTTTACTCCGTGTTTAAAGGCAAATTCCTTCGCATCTCGCAGAAGTGTATCGAGATTTGACTTTACAGGTTTGTACGTGAGCTGAATAACCCCGTGAATGCTCTTGAATTCGATATCCTCCCAGCAGGGTTGACTTTGTTTAGCCGTAATGGTGGCCGATTGATTGTATTCAAAGGTGTACGGGCACGGCTGATTGTTGTATTCTTGGTAAATCGTATCTGGTAGAGAAATTCTGAAGTATCCCGTCGGTTTAGGCGTATAAGCTTCATTACACCCAAATAAAATCAAAATAATACCATAAAACTTAAGTGATTTTTTCATTCTGCGTGTTTTGTGACCTTCACCCTTCGAATACGCCTTTTTTCAAAACTTTCCACTTTAAAAGTAAACGGCGGAAATTCAATTTCTTGATTAATGGAAGGGGTGTTTCCGACAATTTCAAGTATTAATCCACCCAGTGTCTCTGCATCGCCTTTTACATCGTCAAACATTTCGTCGTCCACATTCATGATTTTACAGAATTCACCGATTCCAGTTTTTCCTTCGAAAATGTAATTATTTTCATCGATTTGAGTATAAACAGGCGATTCCATGTCGAATTCGTCATTGATTTCGCCCACCACTTCCTCAATTACATCTTCTAAAGTTACCAAGCCAGAGGTACCTCCATATTCGTCGATCACAATAGCTATGTGGATTTTCTTTTGTCGAAATTCCTGAAGTAGATCATCGATCTTTTTCGATTCTGGCACAAAGTACGCAGGTCGTATTTTCGACTTCCAGTCGAAATCCACTTTGTCGATGTGCATCAAAATATCTTTGATATAGAGGATACCCGTGATGTGGTCGAGGTCAATTTCGTACACTGGCAGGCGAGAGTAGCCGGTGTTGCGTATTTCTTTGAGTACATCGGCAAATGAAGAAGTACATGAAACTCCGCAAATGTCCATACGCGGGGTCATCACCTGCTTTACGGTAATGGTACCAAATCGCACAATTTCTTGATAAAGTGAGGTTTCTGACGAATCGTCATCAGCTGTAGTGATTTCAAGAGCCTGTGAAAGATCATCTACAGATATTTTTTCCGTGTATTTGCGCTTGAAATAGTTATCGAAAAAATCTGAAATTTTCAACAAAATATAAATTATTGGTTTGAAGACAAGTGTGAAAAATTGGATAGGTCCAATGAGATTTCGGCTGAGCTGAATTTTGAACTTTGTAGCTAAAATTTTTGGGACGATTTCCCCAAAAATCAGAATCACTGACGTGATAGCAAACAACTCAAAGAGCAATTTGACATTTTCATTGCCCTGAAAATCAAACAATTGATCTGATAAGTAGGTGCTGAGAATTACAATGCTAACGTTTACGAGATTATTACCAATTAAGATAGTTGCGAGAGTTTTCTTCTTATCGTCATAAATTTTGTAGAGCTTATTAGCAAGAGTCTTGTTGTAGACTTTTAAACTCTCTAAATCACTGATTTTCAAAGAAAAAATAGCAACCTCTGCCGATGAAAACAAAGCCGAAATTGCAAGCAGTAGCCACAATATGATTAGAGGAATCAACAGAGCAGGGGTGATTCCTTTGAAAAGTACAATTGCCTGAAGGTACGGGTCCGGATCTGCGTCCAAACGGTTTGAATTTTGGTTAGAATAAAGCCGAATACTTGACCGCCTTTAAAAAGGCAAATCATCGTTTTCCGGCTCTGAGGCAAAAGTAGTACTATCGTGTTTAATTTCTGTTACCTCTGGCGCCTCTTGCTGAATTGATGGGGCAGTAGGTGATGATTGAGCCGTACCTGATCTCGACGAGCCGAGCATTACCATGCTCAATCCCTCGATCTCAGTTGAGTATCTTTTTTGTCCATTCTCTTCCCAAGAGCGGGTTTTGAGTTTGCCTTCTATATAGACTTTATCGCCTTTCTTTAGGTATTTGTGAGCTGTGTCAGCGAGATTTCTCCAAAGGTTTACGGTGTGCCATTCGGTATTTTCAACTTTTTGTCCGTCTTTCATATAGCTTTCTGTGGTTGCAATGCGTAGTTTGGCTACAGTGGCGTTATTCTCGAGCGTTTTATACTCAGGGTCAGCCCCCAAGTTGCCGATGATCATCACTTTGTTAAGAGAACCTGACATATTTCTAAAAAATTTTTGTTACTTCTGCGAATATAGTTAAAACTTTTTTATTCGGATATTTTTGAAAAAAATTTTTGAAACGGAACGGGAAATCCCAAATCGTTGAGTTGATCTCTGTGCACAAATATGAGGGTATCTGGATTCTGTATCAAAGGTAATTTTTTTAAGGTAAAAATTCGAATATACAAGACTTGATGAGACAATATGTGTTTGATATTGAATAGATTGAGATTATTTAGGTGTGTGTTTTCAAAATCCAAAGCGACTTTTTCGTCAAACGTGTCGATCAGTAGCGGCAGCTGATACAGATTTTTCCAGATGTCGCGAGTTCCTCTTTTCTGAACGGCTATTTTTCCATTATTGTCATAAAAGCCGTACAGCATGTATCGGTTTGTTTTTTTAGGTGCCGATTTTCTTACGGGCAAAACATTCCACTTTTGACCGGTGAATGCAAAACACTTTGACATAAGTGGGCATTCTGCACATTTTGGGTTTGAAGGTTTGCAGATAAGCGAGCCCAAATCCATTAACCCTTGATTAAAATGCGATGGGTTTTCACAGATTTTAACGAGTTGATCCGCAAGACTATAAAAGTGCGCTATACTTTTCGAATCGTTTACAGGGACATCAATTCCGAAAAATCTCGATAGAACTCTTTGTACATTCCCATCGACCAAAGGGGTGCGCTTTCCGAAGGCTATGGAAGCAATGGCGCCGGCCGTATATGGGCCTATGCCGGGCAGTTTCATTAATTCTTCTACGGTGTTTGGAAATTGACCCCCTCTGTTGGCTATGATTTTAGCCGTTTTATGCAGGTTGAGTGCACGTGAGTAGTAGCCAAGCCCCTGCCACATGCGCAGAATTTCATCTTCGGGTGCTGAAGCAAGCAATTGAACCTCAGGATATTTTTCAACAAACCGGGCATAGTACCTCATGCCTTGTTCGATGCGCGTCTGCTGAAAGATGATTTCAGCCAACCAAACGTGATATGGACTAGGGTCTTTGCGCCAGGGCAAGGGTCTGTAGTGCTTTTTATACCAATTTTCAACCTGATATACAAAGAAGCGATAGGTTTCGAACAAAGGGGTCATTTTATTGTAATGCGGTGAATTAAAATAAATTAATCATTTTTTAAATCATAGACTGCCATATATTTGCAGCCCTTTAATCAAAAAACGCAACCAAATTAAAATCAACGCAATATGACAAAAGCAGACCTTGTTAACAAAATTTCTGAGAAAACAGGAATGGAGAAAAATGATGTGCAAGCTGTGATTGAGCTTTTTATGAAAGAGATAAAAGAGGCTATGGAGCAAGGCAATGAAGTTTTCCTTCGCGGCTTTGGTAGCTTCATCATCAAGAGAAGAGCCCAAAAGACTGGCAGAAATATTTCTCAAAACACCACCATTACCATTCCTGCACACAATATTCCGGCTTTTAAGCCTGCCAAAGTATTTGTAGAAGCTATCAAGGAAAAAGTACCCGCTAAGTAATAAAGCTGTACTGTGGCTAAAAAGAATCTGCTTATTTCCTTTACGGTAGTTTTACTGGCATCGGCTCTTCTTTACTTGGCACCAAGATATCCGGCGACGGAGAAAACATCTTCTGATAATCAAAATCAGGCTTCTACAAAAACAGATTCGCTTGATGCGATAGTCGATCAAGCCCTCGTAAATCTTCAAAAAGGGGAGGGCAGTCCGATGGAAAGCATCATGGCCATCAGAAGAGTGCTGGAAACTGACCCCAACCATCTGAAAGCCAATTTTACCCTCGGAGCGCTTTCGTTTAGCACTGGGCAGTACGATCGCGCTGTAGAACGAATGAACAAAGTGCTCGAAATAGCGCCTGATACCGAAGAAGCCTATAAAATACTTGCCGATGCCCTACATAAGTCAGGAAAAAGCGATTCGGCCGAGACAGTGATAAAAACATACTTAGCTAAATTCCCTGAAGGACAATTTGTCCAAGATTTCAAAAATTTTTAAAAACCTTTAAAAACATTACTATGCCCTGCGGAAAAAAGAGAAAAAGACACAAAATGGCGACTCACAAGCGCAAGAAAAGACTCAGAAAGAATCGCCACAAGAAGAAGAAGTAATACAGAGCTAATCAACAAGCTAACACTGAGAAATGCCTGAATTCGTTCAGGCATCTTCTGTTTCTATCGAATGCATTACAGCATTGGGAGAAAAATCAATTAATCTCAAATCATTATTAAAGTGAGTACTGATCTATATATACACTCCCGTGCCGATGGAAGCCTGTCTATAGCTCTGATGCGTGACGGAAAACTCATAGAGCTTCACAACGAAAAGGACGATACAGAGTTTAACGTAGGTGACATATATCTGGGCAAGGTAATGAGGCTAGTGCCCGGCCTGAATGCAGCCTTTGTAGAGGTAGGATACGAAAAGGACGCCTTCTTGCACTATCACGACCTTGGACCACAGTTTCAGTCACTTAATAAATTTTTAAAGAGAACTCTTACCGGACGCCAACTATGGAACCTGGCAGACTTCGAACGGGAAGAAGACATAAACAAAGACGGGAATATAGAAGACGTTCTGAAGCCAGGGCAACTTGTGCTCGTTCAGATTGCTAAAGAACCGATCTCGACCAAAGGCCCTAGACTTAGCTCTGAGTTATCGATTGCTGGCCGCTTTTTGGTGCTAGTGCCGTTTACAGATAAAGTATCTGTTTCACAGAAAATTAAAGATAAAGCCGAAAAGCAACGTCTTGTGGAGGAGGCTTCGGCAATACGCCCTCCGGGCTTTGGCATCATTGTTCGCACCGTAGCTGAAGGTAAAACCAAAGAAGAACTGAAGGCTGACCTCGACAACTTGATACGTCGATGGAGGCAGATGCACAAAAGAATCCCAAGCGTAAAACCGCCGGGTAGAGTGCTCAGGGAGCTTAACATTGTATCTTCGGTGCTTCGCGATGTGCTCAACGACTCTTTTGAAAACATCATTGTAGATGACGAAAACTTCTACAATGAAATCATCAATTACCTTCAAGATATTGAGCCTGAAAAAAAAGAGCTTATAAAGCTCTACAAGGGCAAAATTCCAATGTTCGATCACTTCGGTATCGAACGGCAGATAAAGACTTCTTTTGGGCGATCAGTACCAGCTGGAAAAGGGGCTTACTTAATTATTGAGCACACAGAGGCCATGCACGTGATCGATGTCAATAGCGGCAATCGCACCAACAATGAAGAAGACCAAGAAGCCAATGCTCTTGCAGTCAATATGGTGGCTGCTGAAGAAGTAGCCCGTCAGCTACGCTTACGCGATATGGGCGGAATTATTGTAGTCGATTTTATCGACATGCACCGCAGCGAAAACAAAAAAGCCTTGTATGAAAAGCTGAAAGAAGAAATGGCTAAGGACAGGGCAAAACACAAGATCCTGCCACCAAGCAAATTCGGACTCATCGAAATTACTCGCCAACGCGTGCGCCCAGAACTAAATATCAATACTAAAGAAGAAAATCCAGAAGCCTCTCCCGAAATTGAAGCCCCAATCGCGATAATTGACAAAATTGAGAAAAATCTAGAAGGTCTTGTTTCTACCAAAAACTTCAAGAAAGTAGAACTGCATGTTCACCCTTTTGTAGCAGCTTACATCAATCAAGGTTTTTGGCCTTGGCAGAAATTGTCATACAAGTGGAAAAAGAGCAATAAACTCAAGTCATTCACAGTGTTGCCTCGCGATAGTTTTAAATTTTTGGAATTTCACTTCTATGACGAAAATGGCACATTGATCGAATAAAGTAAAAAGCCGGCTAAATATTTAGCCGGCTTTTTTAGTTTCGTAAAAAAAGATCAACTGAATGGATACAGAAGAGCTAAAAAAAATAAAAAAAAGCATAAATGCTTACTGCAGTTATCGAGAGCGTAGTTTGAATGAGGTTAAAAATTACATTAAAAAATTTCGCCTTGAACCTATTGATGAGGATAAAATAATCTGCGAATTGATTGAAAACGACATAGTAAATGACTATCGATATGCACAGATGTTTGTAAGCGGAAAATTTCGCATCAATGGATGGGGAAGAGAAAAAATCGCGTACAATCTTCAGCAGCAAGGAATACCTCAACATATCATCGAAATAGCTCTACAAGCGATAGACGAAGAAGACTATGAAAATGTAGCCCTAAAGCTCCTGAAGAAAAAACAAAAAGAATCAAAAAAAACTTCTTCTCCTTTCGAAATCAGGAAGAAAATGTTTGCCTTTTTAAAATCCAGAGGCTTTGAATCTGAATTGATCAATGACTTATTAAACACACACTTTCGATTATTTGATATGTAGGGTATTTTCAAAGTGATTGAGTGTTCTCTTCACCTTTTACAGCAAAGTCAATATTTCTCTTAAGTCCCTGAAATTTTGTGCGCTTTACAGCCGATTTAGAAAACAACTGGTCAAACAGCTCTTTTTCCATTTGCTCTATCACTTCATCTTTTGTCTGCTTTATAGCGCTTGATGGGTGGAATCGAGGTTCGCTGTGGGGCGTGGCGAAACGGTTCCATGGGCAGACATCCTGACATATGTCGCACCCAAAGATCCAGCCGTTCATTTTGTCTTGATATTCCTGCGGGAGCTCCTTTCTGTATTCGATGGTAAGGTAGGAAATGCAGCGGTTGCTATCGATTATGTAAGGTTTTACGATGGCCTGAGTCGGACATGCATCAATACAGCGCGTGCAAGTACCGCAGTGGTCAGTTACTGGGTCATCAGCTTCGAGCGCAACATCGAGCAGAAGTGTGGCTAAAAAATAGAATGATCCCAATCCTTTGGTGAGCATGAGTGAGTGCTTACCTACCCAGCCGATGCCTGCTCTGCTTGCCCATGCCCTTTCAAGAACAGGGGCTGAGTCAACAAAAGTCTTAAAACCAATACTTCCAAATTTTTCTTGAACCTCTGCCATCAGCTGATGTAGCTTATCTTTTAATACCCGATGATAGTCTTCGCCGTAAGCGTATTTTGAAATTTTGTATTTCTCCAAAGAAAGATTTTGGCTTGGGAAGTAGTTGTGCGAAAGCACGGCTATGGTTTTACACCCATCAAGCAATTTTCTTGGATCTAAACGTTTATCGAAGTGATTTTCCATCCAGAGCATTTCACCATGATAGCCTGCTTTAAGCCAGCGTTCTAGTCGAGGAGCTTCTTCAGTTAAAAACTCAGCTTTTGAAAAACGTACGTCGTTGAATCCGAGTTCAACTGCTCTTTTCTTCAAATAATTTTTGATATCTGAATTATAATACACTGAAGTACAATATTAGAAAGATTTAAAAATTAAAAATAAAGTTTAAAAAGCAATCAAAAAAATACCGAAATATGGGTATTTACGTATTTGATTCAAAAAACTTCTTTTGATGTGTAGAAATAGTTGAATGTTCATGGATTTCTCTCTGTTGCGAAGGTTTTCTCTAAGTACAGTATTTGGTTTCTGCTACTTACTGCTTTCATGCAATTCAGCCAACAGCAAGCAGACGAAGGCAGATAAAGATATTGAAAAATTAGAGGATTCAATTGCATACTCTATAAATCAGAACAACAAATTAAAAACTTATAAAATAGAAGGAAATCGAATAATCGTCCTAGATCCACAGGATAAAATTCATATACATAATCAAAAAAACTAAAAATTAGGTTGTGGTTTGTTGACGTGTCAGGCTTACACATCTGACACAACGGCCCCGAAACGTGATGTGGAGGGGCTTTTTTTTCGAAGTTTAATAGCTCATTGATAATTACTACGATGCAGAAATAACTACTTTTGCATCGCTGAGCAAGTTGCCTTTCCGACATCAAAGTTTTTTCAGATCACAGTTTTTGGGGTTTAAACAGCAGGGGTTGGCGGGTGATTTGCCCGAATATAACCCTAACTTATTATTGCATACATGAACACATTTGAATCATTAGGCCTTAACAGCGCCCTGCTCAGGGCTATTATTGAAATTGGCTACAAAGAGCCCACCCCGGTACAAGCTGAGGCAATACCGCTTTTAATCCAAGAAAATATCGATGTAATCTCGCTGGCACAGACTGGCACCGGCAAGACAGCTGCTTTTGGCCTACCCATGCTCGAGAAGATAACACCGACTGCCAATGGGCGACCACAGGCACTTGTACTTTCGCCTACTCGGGAGCTCTGCATTCAAATTGCAGGTGAATTAGAAAAATTTTCAAAATATCTCAAAGTAGAAATTGTTCCTGTTTACGGTGGGGCAAGTATAAACACCCAAATTCGACGGCTCAAACAAGGCGTTGATATTATCGTAGCTACTCCCGGTAGGCTTATGGACTTGATGGAGAGAGATGTAGTATCGCTCGATGAGATTAAAATCGTAGTACTCGACGAGGCTGATGAAATGCTATCAATGGGTTTTAAAGAAGACATAGATGCTATTTTAAGCCAAACCCCATCGAACAGACTTACATGGCTTTTCTCAGCTACGATGCCCGAAGAAATACGTCGAATTACGAAGACGTACATGAAGAATCCACGTCAGATCTCTGTGGCAGGTGGTGGCCAGGTAAATGAAAACATCGAACACATTTATCACCTCATTGATGGTCGAGATCGTATAAAAGTTCTTACACGTGTACTGGACTACTATCCTGATATTTATGCCATAGTCTTTTGTCAGACAAAAATTGAAACTCAACAAGTGGCTGACCGATTGATTGACCACGGATATCCAGCTGGTTCGCTACACGGCGATATGAGCCAGGCACAGCGCGAGCAGACGATGAATGCCTTTCGCAAACGTGCTATCACAATACTAGTAGCAACCGATGTGGCAGCTCGCGGTATAGATGTAGAAGATGTAACACATGTGATACACTACCATTTGCCCGACGATTTGGAGTCTTTTACCCACCGAAGTGGTCGTACAGCACGTGCAGGAAAAAAAGGCACATCAATAGCTTTGGTTAGCAAAAACGAATTGCATCGACTTCGCACGCTCGAAAAAATCATAAAGCGCAAAATTCAGTATGCCAAGGTACCCTCGGGTATGGAAGTATGTACCCATCAGATGCAATACTTAATCAATCGCATCACTTCAGAAGAGGTGAATCCATTGGCAGTGGAAGAATTTAGACCTATGTTAGATGAACTGCTCGAAAAATATCATCCTCGAGATTTGGTAGAGCGCATCTTCAGTATGGAGTTTAACCGACTGCTAGAAATGTATCGCAATGCGCCTGATCTGAATGTAAACCCCGAAAAAAATGGAAAAGCCTATGACGATACTGTACCAAGCACCGGAGGCCTGCGCAGATGGTATATCAACGTTGGGATAAAAGATGGAATGTATTGGCAAGATGTAAAAGATTTTCTCAAGGAAAAAGGCAATCTCGGTCGGAACGATGTAACCGGAGTTGAAACACTGTCTTCTTTTTCCACATTTAAATGTACAGAGGAAGTAGCCCGTAGAATTCAAAAGGGTCTTCAAGGATTTACCCTTCAAGGGCGTAAAATCTTTATAAAAGAAGACACAAAAAAAGATTTCTCACCCCGTAAACCGGAAAGAGACAGTAGAGATAAGCGAAGAAGCCAAATGCTATAAAGTTCGAAATTCTCTGTATTTGTAAAAAATAACTTCAGATTAAAAAATAGACACCCTCGAATCTTTGGCCTGCCCTTATCTTGCGGCCAATTCATAGCAACGAATTGGCCGCTTTGAAGACAAATATCTACAATTACATTCAAAACAAAGTGCAGCAGGGCACCAAAATGATCGCTGCACTGATTGATCCAGACAAAAACGATGAAAGGTCGCTTTCGAGGATTTTGCCTTATTGTGAAGAAGCCAAGATTGACTTTTTATTTATAGGTGGCTCACTGTTGGTGCGCGATAGATTAGAATTCACCCTTGACTTTATCAAAAATCACTCAAACCTTCCTTGCATACTCTTTCCTGGAAGCGTCATGCAGATTTCATCTAAGGCTGATGCTATTCTCTTTCTTTCGCTTATTTCAGGTCGTAATCCTGAATTGCTTATAGGCAATCACGTAATAGCTGCACCATACATTTATGAAGCCGGTTTGGAGACGATATCTACAGGTTACATGCTCATACACTGTGGCAACTACACCACAGCACACTATATGTCGGGCTGTATGCCCATCCCATCCAACAAGTACGAAATAGCCGCAATGACTGCCTTGGCGGGTCAAATGCTGGGTATGAAGTTAATTTACATGGATGGGGGCTCAGGAGCTGCACATCCCATTGAGCCAGGGATGATCGCAACTGTGCGAAAGATTATACAAATTCCGATTGTAGTAGGGGGTGGCATCAGAACCGAAACGCAAGCCAAACAGGCTTTTGAGGCTGGAGCTGATGTGATTGTTGTAGGAAACGCTTTGGAATCTTCTCCGGAATTATTAATCGACCTGGGAAAATTAAAAAGAAGCTACTCCTCTAATCCTGTTAATTGAAGTAACTTCTCAAGAAGAATTACTGATAATTAAAATCCTATTTTATAACCCAGGCTTAAACCAAAGTTTTGAAATCTTCCAAACATCAGTTGACCATTCAAAAAGAGACTGTTCCAAGACAAAATTGCTCCTACACCTGCGTTTACAAATGAATGCGTAGCACGAAAATCAACCGGATCCTTTACATTAAACTGAACTCCTTGTATAACAGTACTTGGAACTCCGATATAGTCCGAAAATGTGTAATTAAACGTTCCGCGAAGCGCAGCATCAGAGGTCGAATTGATAATATTTACCGATAAATAGGGCTTTATTATTCCGAAACTCTTTGCTACCGTAACATCCAAAGCCATTGACCGCGAATCAATCTCAAAGCGGTTTGGATTTGCATCTTCAACAAAATTTTCGCCAATAAAATTCATTTGATTGTAATTGACTCCGATCAAAAGATCTACCGGCAGATTAAACCATCCGAGTGGATTATGCATAACTGATATGCCGAATGATCCGAATCGGATATCTTCACCTATTACAGTGGGGATGTAACGTAGACCTATTCCAGTATGTATAGGGAACCAGCCTCCCACTTGTATGCTTGCAGTTGGAATAATTGGGGTTTGAAAATCAAATCCATCGGCCACATCTATTTCAGCGCGTACATGGTGTCCTTTGATAGGGTCAAAAATTCTGTTACCATTGTTGTCTGTAACATAAAAAAACAATTCATTATCACTATCTCTACCCACGATGGTCGGCAATATGTTATTTGTCGGGTTGCTCAGTTCAAAATTGGTAGTGCGATTTATCCCAAAAAAGTCAAAATCTTTCATGGAAGCCGGTAAAAAGGATGCACCAGCTGTAATGTTTACAGAAAAGTTGTAAGATTTAGTCGATTCATAAGGCAACTGCCATAATAGGGGATTCACATTTGCAGAACCTTCAAATGCTGGAGACAAATATGCCTCCAGATAGGCGTTCATATTTTGTCTGAATTCATTTGCTATTCGTTCGTTATTAAATTGGGCGGATATCTTTTGAAAAGCATGTAACATAAATACTACCATCAAAAATGTGAGCGTTTTTTTCATTTTTTTCTGTTTTAAATCCAAAAGAAAATTTTGACACAAAGAAAAATTTAAAACTTTTATTGAATCAAAAAATCTGAAAATTTTTGTCCAATGGACAACATGTTTTAAATTAATTAGAACTAGATAATGATTACAGGCAGACAGCAAGCCGATTTGAAAATAAGGAAATAGCGTCAAGTAAGAAAGGAGAGCATCGAATTATGTATTTTATTCCGTTGAACACATTTACTTCTCAAGAGCAATAAATCCTAAACCACTTGTTAATGACAGTTGATTTTTCCAAAAAAGTTTTTTATCAGCAAAAGTGGTAACTACTTTTGCGCCCAAAATTTTTAACCCCATATACCTATTCATTCCATGTCAGCCGTAATAGGAAAGATTTCACAGGTAATCGGTCCGGTAGTGGACGTTACTTTCGATACCACTAATAATGAACTTCCGGGTATTTATGAAGCGCTTGAAATAGTGCGCGACAATGGCCAAAAGCTCATTCTCGAAACCCAACAGCACATCGGAGAAGATACAGTACGCGCCATTGCAATGGACTCAACCGATGGTTTGCAAAGAGGTCAGGAAGTTCGGGCTACAGGTACCAACATTTCAATGCCTACCGGCGAGGCTATTCACGGGCGCCTCTTTAATGTAGTAGGTGAAGCTATCGACGGGATCAAAGATATAACTGAGGGCAAGCGCAGACCAATTCACGCTGCTCCTCCCAAATTTGAAGATTTGTCTACAACCTCTGAAGTGCTCTACACCGGTATCAAAGTTATTGACCTGATTGAGCCTTATGCCAAAGGTGGTAAGATTGGTCTTTTCGGTGGTGCCGGCGTGGGTAAGACGGTGTTGATCCAAGAGCTTATCAACAACATTGCTAAAGGTTATGGTGGTCTCTCCGTATTTGCCGGAGTAGGTGAGCGCACCCGCGAAGGAAATGACCTGCTGCGCGAGATGATCGAATCTGGCATCATTAAATACGGCGATCACTTCATGGAGTCGCTTGAAAAAGGCGGATGGGACCTGAGCAAAATCGATTTTGAACAACTCAAAGAATCAAAAGCTACCTTCGTATTCGGTCAGATGAACGAGCCTCCGGGAGCACGTGCCCGTGTGGCTCTGTCGGGTCTTACCATTGCTGAGTACTTCCGCGATGGCGATGGCGAAGGTCAGGGACGTGACATTCTCTTCTTTATCGACAATATTTTCCGCTTTACGCAAGCTGGATCTGAGGTATCGGCGCTACTGGGTCGTATGCCTTCAGCGGTAGGTTATCAGCCTACCCTGGCTACCGAGATGGGTGCTATGCAAGAGCGCATTACCTCAACTAAGCGCGGGTCCATCACTTCTGTACAAGCGGTGTATGTGCCTGCCGACGACCTTACTGACCCGGCACCAGCGACTACCTTTGCACACCTCGATGCCACTACCGTATTGAGCCGTAAGATTGCAGAGCTCGGAATTTATCCAGCGGTTGATCCGCTTGATTCTACCTCCAGAATCCTGAATCCGGCCATTGTAGGGGAAGAGCACTATCGCTGCGCACAGCGCGTGAAGCAGATTCTACAGCGCTACAAGGAACTTCAGGACATTATTGCCATTCTCGGTATGGACGAGCTCTCTGAAGAAGACAAGCTTGTGGTAAGCCGCGCTCGTCGTGTGCAGAGATTCTTGTCACAGCCCTTCCACGTGGCTGAGCAATTTACTGGTATCCCAGGTGTGTTTGTAAGCATCGAAGACACCATCAAGGGATTTAACATGATTCTGGACGGCCACATGGATAAGTATCCTGAAGCTGCTTTCAATCTGAAGGGTACTATCGAAGACGTAATCGAAGCCGGTGAAAAGATGCTGGCTGAGGCACGATAATTCAATTTAGACAAAATGACCGTAGAAATCGTTTCACCCGAAGGCAAAATTTTTACAGGTACTGCTAAATCGATTCAGCTGCCTGGAACCAATGGCCTTTTTCAGGTGTTAGACAACCACGCACCCCTTATCTCTACCCTTACCGGTGGCAAGCTGAAGCTCGACATCACCGATAAGTCGGCTGAAGGTATCGAGCGCTTTGAAAAACTGAGCAATGGTCAATACATATTCCCGATCAAAGGAGGTGTGGTGGAAGTGCTTTCAAATAAAGTAATCGTTTTGGTCGATTAAACTGCCTTTTCAATTCTGAAAGTATATTAGACCCCGTCATGAGACGGGGTTTTCTATTCTAAAACAAACCCAAGCATTTTCTTCTAAAACGATTCATTGAAATGGATTTCCTCCCAACGCACATCGGCCAGTATGCTGAAGAGCATACGCGATACGAAGGCGATGTACTCGCAGCCCTAGAAAAGGAAACTTATCTGAAAGTGCTAATGCCAAGGATGTGCAGCGGACATCTGCAAGGACAAATCCTGCGGATGTTTACCGCAATGATTCGGCCTACCAGAGTACTGGAGATTGGCACGTATACCGGATACTCCGCCATAGCTATGGCGCAGGCGATGCCCGAAGGTGGACTGCTGCACACCATCGACATCAATCAAGAACTAAAACCCCTTGTTCAAACGTTTATTAAACAAGCTGGATTAGAATCCAGAATCTATCTTCACTTCGGCAACGCTATGCAAATTGTCCCCTCTCTTCATGAACAATGGGATTTGGTCTTTATCGATGCTGATAAAGAGAATTATTTGAATTACTATCAAATGGTGTTGCCCAAAGTGAAGATGGGTGGTTTCATCATTGCTGACAATGTGTTGTGGAGTGGTAAAGTGTGTGATCCCGAGATCAACGATCCAGAAACACAGGCACTTAAAGAATTCAATCACTATGTTCATAAAGATATAAGGGTTGAAAACGTACTGCTGCCCGTGCGCGACGGATTAATGATTCTTCGAAAAGTTTCGAATTAAAAAACTACTGCAAATGCAGCTTCAGGCACCCTCCTATCTGATGGAACTCATCGGCCAAGGCGAAGGCCTACAGCTCGATTTCAAATTTGCCATTAACGACAGCCGAAAAATTGCCATCAGTTTATCAGCCTTTGCCAATACTAAAGGAGGGCGCCTGCTCATCGGCGTAAAAGACAACGGCCGAATAGCCGGCGTGCGCAGCGATGAAGAATTTTACATGATTGAGGCTGCTAATGAAATGTATCTTAACAGACCCTTGCCCCTCACTGTAATTGAGCACGAACAAGAGGGACGCATAGTGCTTGAAGTAATCGTGCCCGAAGACCAAAAGAAAGGCATTAAAGCCATCGATGCACACAACAAAGGTTGGGCCTACATTCGCCATTTTGACCAAAACATTCTCGCCTCACCTGTACACCTTGAGTATTGGCGCTATGCCGCTGATACAGAGCCTAAAAAGCGATTAAATCAACAGCAGATCATCCAATCGCTGCGAATCATTAGCAGTTTCGAAGAGGGTATTTCGCTCGAAAACTTTCAGCGAAGGTCAAACATCCAACGAAAGCAAGCCACAGAGCTGCTTGCTCGATTTCTCTATTGGAATCTGATCAAGACGCACATTGTCAATGGCAGAATCTTGTTCATCGGCACAGAATGCGATTAGCCTCTATGCCCTTTCTGGGATGGCTACTGATCACAGAGCATTTGAAGTGTTTAAAAAACATTTCTCACATCCCTACACATACATCCCTTGGGTAGAGCCTGAGCGCACGGAGTCATTAAGTGACTATACCCAAAGGATGATATCGCCACATTTGAAAGACTCGGGTGCGGTACGCGTAGCCATCGGGCTCTCATTTGGTGGAGTTGTAGCCTTACATGGTCTCGACCAAGGGTTTTTTACCCATGTTATATTGGTCTCTTCAGTTAAAGGCCGCGACGAATTTTCGCCCTTTTTTCGATTTTTAAGAATTGTTCCCATTTATCGAATGCTGCCTGATAGTTGGCTTAAGTCAATCTTAGTGGGCAGCGGATTGATTCCTGCTGGCTTAAGGCACGAGCATCAACTAATGTTTCGGCAGATGTTTGACCAGTTTTCACCCTCTTACTTCAAGTGGTGTGTCGATCGGCTCATACATATCCCTAAATCCAAACAGCAAAAAAATGTATATCATATTCATGGCACGCACGACGAAGTATTTGCCTATCGATATATTTGCAGTGCTGAGGCAGTGCCGGGCGGCTCACATCTGATGATCGTTACCAGAGCCAAGGAAATCAGCCGAATGGTCGAGCAAATACTGCAACAAATTAAGCAAACGAATACCATCCAAGTTTGAATCCAGAAAAATTACTCAACGAGCTGAACGAGGTACAACGCCAGGCTGTGGTACATACCGAGGGGCCTCTAATGATTATAGCTGGTGCAGGCTCAGGTAAGACGCGTGTTCTTACCTACCGCATAGCCTGGCTGATGCTTCATAATATCGACCCCTTCAATATTCTCGCGCTTACATTTACCAACAAAGCGGCTCGCGAAATGAAAGAGCGCATCGCTCAAGTGGTGGGCGCTTCTGAAGCAAAAAACCTTTGGATGGGCACCTTCCATTCCATCTTCGCTCGACTGCTGCGCGTTGATGGACACTTGCTGGGCTATCCCTCCAATTTTACCATTTACGATACCGACGACTCCGAAAAACTCATTGCTCAGATCGTAAAAGAGCGAAACCTCGACAAAGACATTTACAAGCCCAAAAAAATTCTCAATCGAATATCTAATCTAAAAAACAACCTGATCATCCCCCAATACTACGACCGCTTCCCGGAGCTGTTCGAATACGATGAAGCTGCTAAGATTCCAGAATTTAAAAACGTTTATTCTGCCTATGTAGAGCGCTGCTTTAAGGCCGGCGCTATGGATTTCGACGATATTCTGCTTAAAACCAACGAATTACTCGGAACCTTCCCCGAAATCTTGGCCAAATACCAAGACCGTTTTCGCTACATTCTGGTCGATGAGTATCAAGACACCAATCACAGTCAATACATCATCGTAAAGGCACTGGCCAATAAATTTGAAAACATCTGTGTAGTAGGCGACGATGCGCAGTCGATCTATGCCTTCAGAGGGGCAAACATTCGAAATATTTTAAGCTTTCAAAAAGATTACCCCGACTGCAAAATATTCAAACTCGAGCAAAACTACCGCTCAACCCAGAACATCGTAAAAGCTGCAAACTCCCTGATTGCCAAAAATCGCGATCAACTCAAAAAGGAAGTTTGGACAGCCAACGAACCTGGCGAAAAAATCACGATCTACAAGGCGCTGGACGAGGCTGAAGAAGCGCAATACATCGCAGAGCGCATTATGGAGTGGCATCTATCGCGGCAGATGGACTTCAGCAATTTTGCCATCCTCTATCGTACCAATGCGCAGAGCCGCGCCCTCGAAGAAGTGCTGCGCCGAAAAAACATCCCCTATCGCATCTTTGGAGGTACGAGCTTCTACCAGCGCAAAGAGGTAAAAGACATGCTTGCCTACTTGCGTTTGGCCGTGAATCCTAATGACGAAGAGGCCCTTCGGCGGGTCATCAACTACCCAGCCCGCGGAATCGGCCAGACTACCCTCGATAAACTGACCATTTTAGCCGATAGATACAATACTACCTTGTGGTCTATTTGCGAAAACGCCTTACTCTACTCCCGCGACCTTGGCTCGGCAATAGCCCAAAAAGTAAGTGATTTTGCCACCATGATCAAAGGCTTTGGGGTAATGGCCAAAAAAGAAAGCGCCTGGGATGTAGCGGAACATATTTTTAAAACCTCCGGCCTACTCCGCGCCTTAAAAGAGGATAGCACTGAAGAAGGCATCTCAAGGCTTGGCAACGTACAAGAGTTGCTCAACAGCATTAAAGCCTTTAACGACAAACAACTTGAGCTCGAAGCCGATAACGACATTTCGCTCGACTATTTCCTGCAGGAAATCGCCCTGCTGACCTCAGCCGATCAAGACGACAAAACCGATCCAAACCGAGTGTCGCTTATGACCCTTCACTTGGCCAAAGGTTTGGAATTTCCCGTTGTCTTTATTCCGGGAATGGAAGAAGAACTCTTTCCTTCAGCTATGATGATGAACAGCAGAGCCGATCTCGAAGAGGAGCGTCGCTTGTTTTACGTCGGAATCACTCGAGCCAAAAAAAAGTTGTACCTCACCTTCACGCACATGCGCACGCGCTATGGTCGCACAGCAGATTGCGAGCCAAGCCGCTTCCTCGAAGAGATTGACGATGAATACACCGAGTTGATCGTTCCTGGCATTCGAACTACTGGACCCACCTTCCTCGGTGGGGTTCCCAATTTAGATGGTCTGGGTATTTCAAGGCCATATAAAAGCAATTTTATTTCATCAAAACAAACGTTGCCCCCGAATTTTCCGCCTGGCATTAGGCCTCTCCAGCCATCAGAAACTCCTGCTCAAAAATTAAATAGTCCGTCAGAGCCCCCACCTCAAGGTGAATTTACTACAGATGCCCACCCGGGGGATCGCGTCTATCACCAAAAATTTGGCTATGGAAAAGTGCTCTCTGTCGAAGGCACTGGCGTCAATAAAAAAGCTTCTGTAGCCTTCGATCAAGTTGGTGAAAAGAAACTTCTGCTCCAATACGCCAAACTCATTAAAGTAACTTCTTGATTCTATAAAAAATGTCAAACGAACAACACCACCTCACCTATAACACATCGCTCGAGCCTCTCATCATACCAGAATACGGACGCATCGTGCACAAGATGATTCAATACACCATCAACCTGCCCACCAAAGAAGAACGCAACCGAGCCGCTCGAGCTATCATTGAAGTAATTGGCAACCTCAACCCGCAGCTGCGCGATCATCAAGACTTCCGCCACAAGCTCTGGGATCACCTCTTTCTGATGAGCGATTTCAAGCTCGATGTCGATAGTCCTTACCCCATTCCTACACGTGAACAGCTCTCCGAACCACCCCGCAGGCTTAGCTACCCTCAGAAGTCAGCGCATTACCGATACTACGGCACCATCATCCGCCAGATGATCAAAAAAGCCATCGAAATGCCTGAAGGCGAAGAAAAGTACAACTACATTCGCCTCATTGCCAATCAGATGAAAAAAACCTATCTGCAGTGGAACAAAGAAACCGTAGAAGACGAAGTCATACTCAACGACATCCGCGAGCTCTCCAATGGCGCACTAAACCTTAGCGAACTCACCCTCACCTCAAGTCAGGCCCTGCGCAAAATGACCAGCCAAACCAACCAACACGCCAAAAAGAAAAACGGCTTCAAAAAGAACCAGAAAAACTACGGCAAACACAAAAAAAATTTTAAAAAATAACATCGCCCTTACATGAGTCAGTTTAAAATCTACGGCGGAAAAAAACTACAAGGAACCATTGAACCTCAAGGTGCGAAAAACGAAGCCTTACAAGTGCTCTGCGCTGTACTGCTCACATCAGAGCCGGTCACTATTCACAATCTGCCCGACATCGTAGATGTAAACCGACTTATCGACCTACTCGCCAGCCTTGGCGTCAAGGTTACCCGGCACTCACCTCATTCCTACACTTTTCAGGCTGACGCTGTCGATATAGACTACCTTTATAGCGACGACTTCCGCCGAAAAGGTGCAGCCCTCCGCGGCTCCGTCATGATCGTAGGCCCCCTGCTTACCCGTTTTGGCAAGGGCTACATCCCTAAGCCCGGTGGCGACAAGATTGGCCGCCGTCGTCTCGATACCCACTTTGATGGCTTCCTCAAGCTCGGCGCCACCCTCCGTGGCAATCCGGGTGAAAATTTCTACGGCGTAGAGTCTAATGGCCGTCTGCGCGGCACCTACATGCTCCTCGACGAAGCTTCCGTCACCGGCACGGCCAACATCATCATGGCTGCTGTTTTGGCCGAAGGTACCACCACCATCTACCATGCAGCCTGTGAACCTTACATACAGCAGCTCTGCCGCATGCTCAATTCTATGGGCGCCCGCATCGAAGGCATAGGCTCCAATCTGCTTACCATTCATGGTGTAGAGGCCCTTCAAGGCACCACACACACCTGCTTGCCCGATATGATCGAGGTGGGCTCTTTCATCGGTCTGGCCGCCATCACCGGCTCTGAAATCACCATTGCCAATGCCGGTGTAGAGCACCTGGGCCAGATACCCACCGTCTTCCGGCGCCTGGGCATTCAGCTCCAAATAAATGGTGACGACATCCACGTACCTGCCCACGAGCAGTACGAGATCGACACTTTTATGGACGGCTCTATCATGACCATTTCCGATGCGCCTTGGCCTGGCTTCACACCCGACTTGCTCTCTATTGTACTCGTCACTGCCACCCAAGCCCGCGGCAGCGTACTCATCCACCAGAAGATGTTCGAATCGCGCCTCTTCTTCGTCGATAAACTTATCGATATGGGCGCCCAGATCATTCTGTGCGATCCCCATCGCGCCACCGTCATCGGCCTCGATCGCCGTCAACCCCTGCGCCCTGCCACCATGAGCTCTCCCGACATTCGCGCTGGTGTTTCACTCCTCATCGCAGCCCTCAGCGCCGACGGAGTCTCCACCATTCACAACATCGAACAGATAGACCGCGGCTACCAAAACATCGAACACCGCCTCCGCCAGCTCGGCGCCGAAATCGAGCGCATCGGTTAAAAAAACCGTTACCGCCCACATTCTTAATCTTTCCAAAGTATTTTTTGGTATTTGGGCGTGCCCCTCGCCGACTGCCCTATAGGGCAGCTGCTCGGGTCGGGCTAGTGGCTCTTATTCGCCTTGCAGCTGTGGGCGGCACATCGCGCTGCGTTGTCTGCCCTTCGGGTCAGCCAGCCTCGCGCTGTGTGCCGCAAAACCTCACCTGCTGCGGCTCATATCCGCCACTATCCCTCACGCGTTGCGCGGCAAGGCCGCGCTGAGCTTTAAACTTTATCTAAAACGAAAACCTTTTTCCGCACCTTTTTGCGTGGGTTGTGGGCAAATCTCCCTCTCTTTAAATCTACCAGATTTAGAGGGGGGATCAGGGGGGGGTGAATAAAAAATTCTATCGAAATCGAGCCATACCTACCCTCTTTTCAGTACATTTATTCAAAAGCTTCTCAAATGGATTCTCGATTCAAAATCTACTCGGCTTCAGCCGGTTCAGGAAAGACCTTCAACCTCGCCCTTGAATATCTAACCCTCTGCCTAAAAGGCCACGAGTACACTTTCCGCGAAATTCTCGCCATCACCTTTACCAACAAGGCCGCCGACGAAATGAAGTCGAGAATCCTCAATTACCTCTACAAGCTCTCAATCAATGACTCGTCAAACTCTTTCCTGGCATTTCGCGACGCTCTTGTAAAAAATACACAACTTTCACCCGATCAACTCTCAGAAAAAGCCAGGAAAACCCTCTTCGCTATACTCCACGATTTCTCCGCCTTCTACGTAATCACCATTGATTCCTTTTTTGTCCAAGTTTTTCGATCCTTTTCAGCGGATTTACTCATATCATCTTCCAGAAAGCCAAGTATTGACCAAGAGCTGCTCGAAGACCTTGCCCTCGACGATGTATTGAGTGCTCTGGGTATCAACACAGACTTTACCAACTTTTTCCAGGATTACTTGAGAAAACAGTTTTCCGATCCTGAAGAAAACGATATAAATCCACTTTATACATTAAGAAATCTGATACAAAAAGTTTCCAAAGATGCCTCTTATCAATTACTACTTGCGCTCAAAGACATTTCTTACGAAGATTTTAAGACAAAAATTGAGCAACTTAGGACTAAAAAAACTGAAATATTACTTTCTGTTTCAGAAATAAATCAACAAATCAAGAACATATTTCAAACCAGTGGAATACAACAAGAATACTGCTCCAGAGGCACACTTTACAAGCTCTATTTTGAAAAGTTATCTTCACAACCTTTAGATATTAATAAATGCATTCAAGATATTGAAAGAATAATTGAAAGAGAATGGCGTGAGCACTTTAAAAAAGATGCACAAAAATTTTTATTTTCTATTGATAAAATACAGGAAGATGTCATCAACTCAACTAAACAGATTCTCAACAACCTGTTTAAAATTCAATTCATCGACAATATTTTAAGTCTCTCATCCCTTCTTGTCATTCTTCGAGATGCTGAAAATTCACTAAATAAACTCAGTGACGAAGAGAATCTCATCCTCTTGAGCGATATATCCCGTATAATAAACGAACATATACGTCAGGAATCCGGAGACTTCATTTACGAAAAAATAGGAAATCGATTCAAACATATTTTCATCGATGAATTTCAGGATACATCAAAACGTCAATGGCAAAATATGTATCCATTGATTGTTAATGCTCTTTCAATCGATGGTTCGGTAAAATTAATTGGCGATCCCAAACAGAGCATTTACCGATTCCGCAATGCCGATAGCAAACAAATGCTTCAGCTTATTAATAACCAATATTTAGAAAAATATCCAATCACACCACAAAAAATTTCGTTAAACAAAAACTTCAGAAGTGCGAAAAATATTGTAGAATTCAATAACAAAATATTTACCTTCATCCGCGAAAATTACAGGAATTATAACACAATTCACCAATCCTTAGCAGATGTAGTTCAGCAAGCAAGCATTCAAAATGAAGGGTATGTTGAAATTAAAAAATTTGACCAAGATCAATACAATGAAAATACACTAGAATACGTAGCAAGTATTATTCAAAACAAGGTTCAACAGGGTTATCAGTTACGCGATATCGCCATCCTTGTAAGAAATAAACAAAATGGCAGATTGCTTGCTAATAGTCTGATTAATTATCACCTTAACAACGGCGAGCGCATAGAGGTCACTTCTTCTGAATCTTTCCTGCTAAAAGGGAACCCAAAGCTCAATATACTGATTAATACACTTCGCGTAATAGACAACACCGATAATAAAACCGCATCCATTGAGTTACTTTATGATCTCATGAAATCGGGCATTTTATCATCGATCGATTCTGAACATTCTTTACTCTTTGATTTTGCTAATTTCGATACTCATATTTTCAAATTTTTTAAACAAAAGAAATTGTTTCCTCAATTAAGTGAAAATCCCGTTTTTGAAGACATTTATCATCTAAGAAAAATTAGTATTGATGAGTTAATAAATCTTCTCATAAAGTCTTACAATTTCGGTCAAGAATCTGACGCCTTTATTGCTGCTTTTGTTGACCTTGTTTATGATTATTGTAATAATACAAACAAAGTAGATATTACAAGTTTTTTACACTATTGGGATAATGTATTAAATGAAGAATTTAGTATTAATACCTCATCCACAATAAATGCTGTACAAATTATGACCATTCACAAAGCCAAGGGCTTGGAATGGCCGGTAGTGATACTTCCTTTTTTTGATTTTAAGATGTTTAAAACAGAGCAGGAAATTATTGAACTCGAAGAAGATGAATATTTTTTAAAAAGTGCACTTGTAAAAGTACGAAAAAGCGATAAATGGCCAAAACCATATGAAATTCTAAGAAATGAATTTATCGAACATCAACTGGCCGACAATCTAAACCTGATGTACGTCGCCATGACTCGTGCCAAAGAAGAAATGTTTATCAGCATACATAAAACGCCTTCAAATGATGAAATTTCAAACCTTTTGCACAGTGCAGTTTCATATGTTTATGGATGCTCTGAAATAGAAGAAATCTTTGTTTTAGGTGATGTCGATGTAAATATCAATCAGCCTGAAGCACAATCAATTTCAGAACCTACATATATCGATACATCCGATTGGAGAAAAGTTTTAAAAATTGCTCCTGTATATAGTTCATCTATTAACCAAAAGGTCGCTGAAGGCAGCAAGATGCATGCATTACTATCTACTTGTTATTCCGTAAAAGATTTTGAACAAAAATTAGAAACCTTAGATCAAAATGATAGTACTTACCATGCTTTTAAAAATTTAACAGAAACCATTCAAAATTCCGAAGAATTAAGAAGATTTTATTCTGCTGACCGAATTTTGAATGAGAGAAAAATACTCGTAAAAGGCCAATATTTTGTACCCGATTCAATGGCCATTAATGGAAATAAAATCAGCATTTTAGAATACAAAACTGGTGTAAAAAAATCAGAACACTTTCACCAGCTGAAAACCTACATGCGCTTAGCCGCCGATGCAGGCTATTTGATCGACAGCGGATACCTTATTTATGTAAACCACGAAAGTGTCGAATTTGAAAAAGTTCTTCCCGATTAGCCTTGTTAGCATTAGACTCCTTCTATCATTAAAATATTTTTTCACACGGCATACCCCCAATCTGTTGGATATTTGGCCACAAAAGCTCTACTTGCATGACAAATGCACAACCAGATGTTAGCGTCGTAGTGCCTCTATACAACGAAGAGGAATCTCTTCGCGAACTCTTTGAATGGATCAAGCGCGTGTGCGATGAACACAAGCTATCGTTTGAAGTCATAATGGTCGATGATGGAAGCACCGATGGCTCATGGCGGGTAATTGAAGAACTTGCTTCTCAGCATCCCGAAGTACGCGGCATATCCTTTCGTCGCAATCAAGGCAAATCAGCCGGTCTGAACGCGGGCTTCAGAGCCGCTAAAGGCCGAGTAGTCATCACCATGGACGCCGATCTGCAGGACAGCCCCGACGAAATTCCTGCCCTCTATCAAATGATTTCTGGCGAAGGCTACGACCTCGTATCCGGCTGGAAGAAGAAGCGCTACGACCCACTCAGCAAGACCATTCCTACCAAACTCTTCAACTGGGCTACTCGCCGAATGTCGGGCATTCACCTCAATGACTTCAATTGCGGCCTTAAGGCCTATAAGCTCGAGGTAGTGAAGCACATCGAAGTGTACGGCGAGCTGCATCGCTACATTCCTGTGCTGGCCAAGAGTGCAGGCTTCTCGCGCATCGGCGAAAAGGTCGTGGTACACCGTCCTCGCAAGTACGGGCACACCAAGTTTGGCTGGGAGCGGTTCGTTAACGGCTTTCTCGACCTCGTTACCCTCGCCTTTGTAAGCCGATTCAGCAAGCGCCCCATGCACTTTTTTGGACTGCTAGGTACCCTCATGTTTGTCTTCGGATTTTCTGCCGCAGCATACATCGGCATCTCAAAACTCATTGCCCTCAAAAAGGGCATCCCAGCCATCCTCGTCGCCGACAATCCCTGGTTTTACATCTCCCTCACTTCCATGATTCTCGGCACCCAGCTCTTCCTCGCCGGATTTTTGGCCGAACTCATCATCCGAAACAATCCCCGCAAATTCGACCCTGCCATCGTCGAACGCACAGCCAATCTAAACCGCGCTGACCTCTATGAGTCAAGGTAATCCCCTCTATTTCAGCCTCATTACCCCCACCTTTGGCCGGCCTGATGAGGTGGTCGAATTTTTAGAGAGCCTGCTCGCGCAGCAATATCCCCATTTCGAAGTCATCGTGAGCGACGGCACACCCGGCGACACACTCCGGCCCCTCCTCCGTCGATTCGAAAACAACCCCACTTATCCCCTTACCATCCTCTTCACCGAATACATCGGCGTCAGTCCCGCCCGCAATGCAGCCGCAGCCGTAGCTAAAGGCGATTACCTCATCTTTCTCGACTCCGACTGCATCATCCCACCCGACTACCTCACCAAAGTAGCCGACTACCTCGTAAAAAATCCCGACATCGCCCTCTTTGGCGGGCCTGACCTTGCAGCATCCGGCTTTACACCCCTGCAGAAAGCCATCAACTTTTCCATGACCTCCTTCCTCACCACCGGCGGCATCCGCGGAGGCAAGCGCACCATTGGCACCTACCTTCCCCGCGGCTTCAATATGGGCGTAAAACGCTCCGTATTCCAAGCCGTCAAGGGCTATTCCGACTTCGTCTGTGCCGAAGACATTGAGCTCAGCATCCGAATCCTCAAGGCCGGCTACCGCTCCGCCTATATCCCTGAGGCCGGGGTATATCACAAGCGTCGCACTACGCTCAAAAAATTCTTCCGCCAGGTCTATCGCTTTGGAGCAGCACGTCTCCTGCTCAACGAGCGCCACCCCGGCAATCTCAAGCTTACCCATCTCTTTCCCCTTCTTTTCAGCCTCGGGCTTATACTCGCCCTTCTGCTTTTGCCCCTTACCGAATGGCCCTTTGTGCTCTACGCCATCTACTTTAGCCTAATCATGATCTTTTCAACCCTCACCAACGAAAGCTCCAAAATAGGCCTGCTCACCGTAGTTACTACCCTCGTGATGATGGCCGGCTATGGCTACGGCATGGCCCGCAATGGCTGGGAGATGTACATCAAAGGGAATAAAAAAGGCATCAAACTGTAAGCCGTAACCCACCGTTCAATACCCTAGTATTGGTTGTTTCTTTTATTGGGTCTTGGTTTTCTTTTTTTGGGCGTGCCCCAGGCGAAGGAGCCGACGGGTGCTTTCGCCTACGGGTATTCCCAGGCAAAGGGCAAACTATCTCCTTCGCCTGGGTCGGGCTATCCGCTCATATTCGCCTTGCGCGTGGGCGCATCACAGCCTGGGTGCGTTGTCTGCCCTTCGGTCCAGCCATCCGCTCCCAGTGTGCTGCAGCCCACCCGCTGCGGCTCATATCCGCTTCTATCCCTCACGCGAGAAGAAGCTGTCCTAAAAGAGGGCAGCTTTTTTTTATCAGTTTTTAAATGGTATTTAATGTTACAAAAAATGAATTAGACTTAAAGCAGGTTTTTGGTAGTGATATTTCAAAAAATTGATTTTTGA
>NZ_BHZE01000025.1 GCF_003851885.1 Thermaurantimonas aggregans
TTATCAAATCGAAATCACTACACCCAAGACGAAAGAAACCATTAGCAAAGTAATCCTTTTAACAGAGGAGCAAAAAAAAGTAGCTTCAATCTTCAATTTTGGGTGTTAAAATGCGGAAGTCAGGAGAAAGTATTTTTATAAAAATCTCCTTAGTTAAAAAATTGTAAGTCTTGATCTTAAATGTTTTTTCTTTTGTGATTTTTCTTAAGTTAAGGATAAATTAAAAATGTTTAAGGTAATGCTTTTAGATAATTAAGACAAGACTCGATGAAAACGATTATTACAGTGTTTATGCGTTTATCAAATCCAACGTACAAAGAGGTTCATTGTATGTAGTAACAGGCTACTTTTCGATTAATGCACTTGCAGGATGTATTGTGAACTTAAAGATTTGGAGAATTTTAATTAAATTCTTAGGAATTTAATTTAAGACGAAAATGATGTGAATAAGATCATAGATCTTTTAGAAGGAAATGATGGCATCTCAAGTGGACTGTAATTAAGTCATTCGGTTAAAAATGCCGTGAATTTTCTTAACCAGCAAAAAGTTTAAGTTAAAAATATTCAGAAAAATTTTTGCCATGCGAAAATGTATATTTATTCAGATAAATAAAAAACTAAAAACTTTTTGATTTTAGGAAGTTCTAATTTAACTGATGCAGGGTTGGTTAAATAAGATAGTTTGAATATTTAATTAAATATCACAAAACTCGATTATGAAGATGAATTTAAAAATTAAATAAATTGGTTTAATGAACAATGGGATTAGATAACTATTGATACTATTCAACTAAAAGATAAATCAAAGAAAAAAGTTAAAATTATTATACCGATTTTAATATAAAATCTATAAAAAACACACTCCTCATGACTTATACTACAAAGTTCTGTATGAGATGTTTAAGGATGATCTTATTCATCATTCTATTGATATTGAATTTAAAAGAGAAATAGCTCATTTATAAGAAACTACTATTTTTATAACACTTTATTCCCATCAACAAAAGGGTGTTGTCAATTTAATTAAAATGCTTCAAAAATGTAATGGGATAATTTTAAATTGTATAGTGGGTTTAGGTAAAACTTGGACTGTCTGTTTTGTAATGAAATATTTTGAAGTAAAGGGCTATAAAGTTCTCTTATTATGTCTAAAACAATTTTCAAATAACTAGCAGTAGTAAAGAGTTGGTAATCGAAGCATATTTAATAGAGATGAAATAGACTATTACATACGTTAATATACCGATTTACAAAAAGGTGATTTGATCGATATAATGCTAAAAGTCTTCGTATCTTTCATTCTCTACCGAAATTTTTAATCGTAATTGATAAAAGTCATAATTTACGTAATGATAAAACTTCTCGTTATATGTTTTTAATTGAGAATTAACTATTACCAAGTGTTACAAGTAGATATGTTAATGTTTTACTTTTTTCGGCAAAATCTATCAATAATAAATTGATAGATATTCAAAATCAATTCAAACTTATTGCAAGAGGAAAAGGTGATGGGTTAAGAATACAGACCTAGAAGTTATTAGTCTCGAAAGTATTTTTAAAAATGTACATAAAGAATTTAACAAATGGGAAAAATAAAGATAAAATAATTGCTGGCTTTACTTCAAAAAAGTCAAAGAAATTCGTAAATTTAGCAGATTCACTTAATGTTGCAAGGACTCGAAAACTCATCGAAGGAGAATTTGGTCAATTAAATTTTCTAAAAAAGGAAGCACCTATTAATGAATAAGTTACACATGAAAATATAGGTAATTTAAAATTTTTTGTCGATATTCTAAATGAAATTAGTATTAATCTGACTGCATACAGACCAGCTGATTATATTTCTGATGAGGCATCTAAAAGTGTTTTGGAAGATAAGAAACAGCGCTAAATGTTCTTGTAAAAAGAATGTATATCCTTCTTATAAAAGTTTGGAGTCTAGTTAATTTGCTTTCGAAAGAACAGTTTAAAATATCTTGCAACATCATCAAAATAGACTGTAAAAGGTAAATATTTATCTTTAATATAAAAAAGACTTCGACTTGAGTGAGGACTTTTTTCGAGGAAGAAAAAGAAGAAATCGAAGAAACTGCTGCTGAAATCGATGAACCTGATAATGAGGAATAAAAATTTACTTTAGGAAAAAAAATGCCGATAAACTTATCTGAATTAAGCATTATTAATCTTATTAGAAATCATTTAGAAAAAGATATAAAATAATTAATAATTCATAAAGATATTCCTGGTCTTTATAAAAGTGATTTTAACTCTTGATTGATTACTGATCCAAAGTTAGAAAGGCTTATATTCTTTTAAAAATAAAAAAAAGACAATAAATAAAAACGTTTAAATCTTTACTGATTACATAGATACTTGAAAGTTTCTTTACAACGAATTATTATATTACGTGTTTAAAATATTGCATATATTTCTGGAACAATTACTGAAATATATAACGTATATTAAGGAGAGAATTTTGAACCATTCTTAGAACGATTTATTTCCTATACATAACTTTACAAAAAGAAAGAATGAACCGAGCTTTATGAAAAAACAGTTCACGTGATTTATTTGATGAACTTGGCAAGTGGTTTGATTCTTATTAAGAATGAAAAAATATCATTAAAGAAAATGATAAGAAAAACTGGCTAATAATAATGAATCCTATAAATGTTTTAGTTGCTTCTGATTGCTTAAGTGAAGGTCAAACTTTACAAGATTGAGATTATGTGATTATTTATAATATTCGTTAGAATCCAGTTCGTTTGAAATTAAAAATGGGATATATTGACTTCTTATCCTGTTCTATTAAAAGCGATTAAGGAATCCATTTATGGCCTTAAGAAAATATGAAGATTATTTAAATCAAAAATCTCGTGCTGAGTGCACAGGCATAAGAGTCACACTGAATCCACCCATTAATCACAAATAAAGATAAAATCAAAAAAATAGAAGCATTAATGGACAAGATTTTAGAAGCGAAGCAGCAGAAGACTGTAGCCCACACCACGGCATGGGTACGTGAGATTGACCGCTTAGTAAATGCCTTGTATGATTTGATGTAAGAGCAATAGGGGATTGTATAAAAAACTCATTAACTCTGTGTAACTCTGTGCCCTCAGTGGATGAAAAAAACCACCACGGAGAACTCAGAGTGCACGGAGAGGAAAATGAAAAAACTCTGTGTAACTCTGTGCCCTCAGTGGATGAAAAAAACCACCACGGAGAACTCAGAGTGCACGGAGAGGAAAATGAAAAAACTCTGTGTAACTCCGTGCCCACTGTGGTTAAAAAAAACCACGACAGAGAACTCAGAGTGCACGGAGAGGAAAATGAAAAAACTCTGTGTAACTCTGTGCCCACTGTGGTTAAAAAAAACCACGACAGAGAACTCAGAGTGCATAGAGGGAAAATTGAAAAAACTCCTTACTCAATTTGGTAAAAAAATAATACATTTGAATTATAAAACTAAAAATGGAAGTAAATGATAGAAAATGAAATCACAGATAAAATCATTGGATGTGCTTTAGAAGTACATAAGTTTTTAGGTCCTGGGTTGCTAGAGAGCGCATATGAAGAGTGCTTATATTATGAATTAAAAAGCTCAGGAATAGAAGTAAGAAAGCAGGTCGTTTTGCCAGTAGTTTATAAAGGAATCAAGCTCAATGCTGGATATCGAATTGATTTATTGGTAGAGAATAAAGTTATTGTTGAAATTAAATCTGTTGATGCCATTTTAGACATTCACAAAGCACAACTCATGACTTACATGAAATTGGCAAGTATTAAAGTTGGTTTGTTGATGAATTTTAATGTAAAGTTGTTAAAAGAAGGAGTAGTTCGTTGGATTATTTAGTAAAAATCAACATCGAAAAGTTCTTAGAGTATAAAGAAGGAAAATTAAAAAAATCCCTGAGCCCACTGTGGTTAAAAAAAAAACCACGACAGAGAACTCAGAGTGCACTGAGAGGAAAATGAAAAAACTCTGTTAACTCCGTGCCCATTGTGGTTAAAAAAAAACCATGACAGAGAACTCAGAGTGCACTGAGAGGAAAATGAAAAAACTCTGTTAACTCCGTGCCCATTGTGGTTAAAAAAAAACCATGACAGAGAACTCAGAGTGCACGTAGAGGAAAATGAAAAAAACTCTGTGTAACTCTGAGCCCACTGTGGTTGAAAAAAAACCATGACAGAGAACTCAGAGTGCACGTAGAGGAAAATGAAAAAACTCTGTGTAACTCTGTGCCCTCAGTGGTTAAAAAAAACCACCACGGAGAACTCAGAGTGCACGTAGAGGAAAATGAAAAAACTCTGTGTAACTCTGTGCCCACTGTGGTTTATAAAACACAGAAGAATAAAATTTCATTCATCACCTCTCTTCAGGTAGGATAGACAATACGTAATTGTCAATCACATTCAGCGATTTGGCTATTTCAGCGCCAGAAAATCCATAAATATCGTCATACGATACCATCAACCGATAAGCCCATAAAAAGAGGTCAGCCAAGGGCTTATACGACCAATGCCACTTTTCTTCGAAATAGCCGCTACTACGAGTGTCGTCAAAAGACGTGTAGGGCTGAAAAAAGCCATACTTCCAAGCATTTTCGCGTAGCCACTTGTACACGCGTTGTCCGGCAGGGGTATTGAAATATTCTGGATCCACGGAATTCAGATCGAAGTCAGTTCCCCAGTGGTGGCGCGATGTGCCGGGCATGCTCGAGTATTGCAAAATGCGATGAACGCGGTCGAATGGAGTACCAGCAAATTTGTGATATTTGTTCTCCCAGATCGTTTTTTGGCGCGCATAGTTTCGTGTGGAGGATACAATGGTCAGCGTAATCCCGTCCCTCTGCGCTGCTTGAGCCATTTTATAAAAAGCTTCGGCAACTTCCTTTCGCAAATAATGATTAGGATGATTGGCGTATTCTGTTTTGATTCGCACAAAATCTGAGTGTGTTTCTGGATCAAAGCGACCCAAGAGCTCTTCTTTAGTGTATTGGCTATGACCTAATGTTGTAATTATAAAGAAAAAAATGATGGCACAAACGCGCATAAAGTTGACTTTTTTTCAAAAGTCGAAATTTTTGCGTTGGTTACGTATTCAATGAAAAAAAATTATTTAGATGTCTTTGTTAATTGTCAATGAGTTGCTTTCATCTTGTCGATTTCGTCACTGATTTTTTTCGCCTCCTTTAAAAGTTCTTCACTTTTTGCTTTGTCGATTTTGCTTAAGCGATAGGCTTCAATTCTCAATTCTTCGTATTTTTCGTATAATTCTTCGAGTTTCGATTTTTTCTTGAGTAGGCGGAAAAGCATCAGTGGTAGAGTTTGTGCAAATATTCATTTTCAAATTTGGATCTGATTAAAGATTCTTAAGGAATTTCGAATTATTGGCAAAGATTTATAAATTCTTGATGTAAAATGGTGTTTACAACCACTGCATGGGTCGGGCGCGATATGGCGTAATTTAGCACGGTCAATTTATGATGAATCCATGGACTTTAATTTGCACTTTGACAATCAAACCTACAGCGACTGGTTAAAACTTTGGTTGAAAGAGTCTGGAGGCAAGCAGCCGGAGGAGTTTGTCAAAAAACTGGATCGAGGGGTTGAACTAAAGCCGTTTTATCACTATTCCGAAAATAAAAACCCTCAATACACGTCAGATACGCTTCATGAAATTGCTGTTTCAGAATGGGTGGACCTTCCGGAAGAAAAGGATGAATATGTAAACGCTTTTATTTTAAAGGCCTTAAATTCAGGTGCATCTGGTTTATACCTCAATGTGTACAAGCAGCCCAATTGGGAGCTTTTGCTCAAAGAAGTAGGATTGGAGTACATTCAAACAACCATTGACTTCAAAACAGATTTTCACAAGGGTTACCGCAGTTTAGAAGCCTTTTTATCACTCACGCGCAATGAAAATTCGGCGAAAAAAGTTTACGTAGTACTTCCCTGGCATGGCCATCAAGAGGTTTTTAGTGAGACACTGCAAGAAATTCAAACGGATTTTCACGGTTTGCTGGTCGACCTTGCTGAGCCTTTAGAAGCGGGTTTACCCCCGGGCCTGGTATTGGCACTCGGACTCGAAATCCTCAATGCTATCAGGCAAACCAAGCCACAAATGTTGCAGCACACAGGTTTTTTAACTGCCACTGTGGGAAATACTTATCAAGATTTGGTTTTTAATCGGGCTTTAAAAATATTGGTTAAGGCGTGGATCGAAAAAGCAAATATTCAGATTGACAATGTGTACATCCATACACGCACGGGTCGGATGGATATGGGCTCGGCCGACGTGTATAACAATTTGATTCGCAATTCGATTAAAACACTTTCTGCCATTATTAGTGGCACAAATTCGGTTACGGTACTTCCGTACAACTACTTTAAAACTTCTGCTGATTCTGATGCCTTGAGATGGGCGCGAAATCAAGCCTTGATAGCTATTTACGAATCAAAACTCACTTATTACAGCGATCCGGTTGCAGGCAGTTATGCACTGGAAAGTTTGACAGAACGTTTTATCGATGCGGCACTTGAATATCAAAACGAGATACAGCAGTTTAAGACTCTATCAGATCTTTTTGAATCAAGTTATTACAGCGATGCTCTTTCACAGGCGCGCCAAACCATCCTTGAGGAGTATAAGAATGGTAACAAAGTAATGGTAGGTATATCGAAGTACAGGCCTACCAATGAGCAAGTGGAAGAGCTAAAAAAAGCGTTCAGAGAGGGATCGCCTTTTGAGCCATTTGTAATCCAAAATCACTTGGCATGAAAATTTTAATTGACAAAAACGACATTTTACATGTGAAGCCAAACGGGAAGAGAAGTGCGCAAAACACAGTACGTCAATCTCCTGAAGGCATTGAAATCCCACACCTAGCTGAGCAGAAGTTGCTGGAGGGTGCGGTTCACTTGGGCTATGGCGCTGGTCAACCACCGTATTTGCGTGGTCCTTATGCCAGCATGTATGTAATAAGACCATGGACAATCCGCCAGTATGCCGGCTTTTCTACGGCTGAGGAATCCAATGCCTTCTATCGCCGAAATCTGGCAGCTGGTCAAAAGGGGCTTTCCGTGGCCTTCGACCTTGCTACACATAGAGGCTACGACAGCGATCATCCTCGCGTGGTGGGCGATGTGGGTAAGGCAGGTGTAGCTATAGACACTGTTGAGGATATGAAAATACTCTTCGATGGCATCCCGCTCGACCAGATGTCGGTAAGTATGACGATGAACGGTGCGGTGATTCCAATCATGGCTTTTTACATCGTTGCAGCTGAAGAGCAAGGGGTTAGCCCTGATAAACTCTCGGGTACGATTCAAAACGATATCCTCAAAGAATTTATGGTGCGCAATACGTATATCTATCCGCCGGGTCCGTCGATGCGCATCATTGGCGACATTTTTAAATATACGGCACGCCACATGCCGAAGTTTAACAGCATATCCATTTCAGGCTATCACATGCACGAGGCTGGCGCTACGGCCGATTTAGAACTGGCTTACACATTGGCCGATGGACTCGAATACTTACGCACGGGCATACATGCAGGGCTCGACATCGACGACTTCGCTCCTCGCTTGAGTTTCTTCTGGGCGATAGGTATGAATTTCTTTATGGAAATCGCCAAAATGCGCGCCGGTAGAGTGCTGTGGGCCAGTATTGTGCGAGAATTTAATCCTAAGAATCCGAAATCGCTTGCCTTGCGCACTCATTGCCAAACATCGGGTTACAGCCTTACAGAGCAAGATCCCTTTAACAACGTAACCCGTACAGCTATTGAAGCTCTCGCGGCAGGCTTTGGAGGTACGCAGAGTTTACATACCAATTCCCTTGATGAAGCTATAGCACTGCCCACAGATTTTTCGGCCCGCATAGCTCGCAACACTCAACTCTATTTGCAATACGAAAGTGGAATTTGCGCTACGGTCGATCCTTGGGCTGGTTCGTATCATGTAGAGTATTTGACTCACCAACTCATCCAGAAGGCTATTGGACACATTCGCGAGATCGAAGAACTCGGGGGCATGGCCAAGGCGATCGAAGCCGGATTGCCAAAGTTGAAAATCGAAGAGGCCGCTGCGCGCAGGCAAGCCATGATCGAGAGCGGCAGAGAGTGGATTATCGGCGTAAATGTGTATCAGCCTGAAAAAGAGACCGAAATAGAGATATTAGAGGTAGATAATCAAGCTGTACGCAATAAACAAATTGCGCGCATTAATGAAATTAAAGCTTCACGCGATACACAGGCAGTAGAGGCTGCTTTAAAGCGCATCACCGATATTGCTGCTAATCGCATAGAAGGCAATTTATTGGAGGCTGCGGTAGAGGCTGCACGCGCCAGAGCCACCCTTGGTGAGATATCGCTGGCTATGGAAAAGGTATTTGGACGCTACCAGGCTGTAGTAAAAACCATTTCAGGAGTCTATGCCCAACAAATGAAAGAAAATGAAGCCTTTAAAAAAGCTCGAAAATTGGTAGAGCAATTTATTGAGGTCGAAGGTCGTCGGCCGCGCATTATGGTGGCCAAAACAGGTCAAGATGGGCACGATCGTGGGGCTAAAGTGGTCGCTACTTCCTTCGCCGATCTTGGCTTTGATGTAGATGTGGGTCCGCTGTTTCAAACTCCGGAAGAAGTCGCCAAACAAGCCGCAGAAAACGACGTGCACATCCTGGGAATATCGAGTCTGGCCGCTGGTCACAAGACTTTGGTCCCCGCCGTAATCGAAGAACTTAAAAAGCTGGGACGCGAAGATATCATCGTGATAGCCGGTGGCGTGATACCCCGCCAGGATTACGACTTTTTGTTTGAAAAGGGCGTTGCCGGGGTTTTTGGTCCGGGTACGAATCTGGCTGAAGCTGCCATACAAATTCTGGAAATGATGTTAAAAGCCAAAAGGGAATTAAATAACCTTCAGTGAATGTAGCTGATTTTAAATCCAAGGCTTTAGGCATATTATCCACGATGTATGACCTCTCAGAAGCTGAAACATTAATTAGATATGTATTAGAAGATTTTGCGGGGGTAAAAAGATGGCAGCAGTGGAGTGATGAGACAGTACAATTGAGCCAAGACCAAATTTTCAAACTGCAAGAGGTACTCGACCGATTGTGCAAAGGCGAGCCTTATCAGTACATTTTGGGTAAGCAACTCTTTGCCGGTCAATGGTTTGAGGTAAATGGCAATGTGCTTATTCCACGTCCTGAAACAGAGGAGCTCTTCCAGCTGGTAGTTGAGTGGTGTAAAAAAAGATCTTTTGCGCCTGATACGATTATTGATCATTGTACTGGTAGCGGATGTTTGGCAGTTTCGCTGAAAAAAGCCTTTCCAAACGCTCGTGTGATGGGCACTGACGTTTCAGAAAAAGCACTTGATGTAGCTAAAAAGAACGCTAAGGCTCTGAATGCGCCAGTAGAATTCATACAAGTGGACTTGTTGAAACCCGATGTAGCACAACACTTGCCTGAAAGCGTTGATGTAATAGTCTCAAATCCTCCATATGTGTTGTTATCAGAAGCAAAAGCTATGCATGTGAACGTATTGAAATATGAGCCCCATATTGCACTTTTTGTGCCTTATGAGGATCCTTTAATATTCTATCGAAGGATTTTAGAAATATCTGTAAATACACTTAATCAAAAAGGTTTGATGGCATTTGAAATTAATCCATTGTATTACAGTGAATTAAAAGAATTGTTTTCTAAATTTTTTCTCGTTGAACTTTTGAAAGATCTATCCGGAAAAAACCGATTTTTATTCGCAACAAAACAGACTAAATGAAATTCTTGTATCTACATAAATTCCTGTTATTTGGATTTTTAGGTTTTGGACAATCAGAATTAAACACCTATTTGAGCGATTGGAGTAGAGCAGGATTAATTACTTCTGATTTTAAAACGGCGAAGGTTGTAAAGTTATCGCCCCATGCCGATACATCTGTACCAGTAAATGAAAGTTTTGAGAGTGCCTTTAAGGCATTGGGAGGAAAACCAGGAATTATTTTGTTAGCCGAAGGCAAATACTTGATTACAAAAACATTACAAGTACCATCAAATACACTCATCAAAGGAATGGGCCCAGGAAAAACGGTGGTGTATATCAACAACGGAGGCAATGGACATGGCTTTAGCGTAGAGGGAGGATTGGAAGGCGCTCGATATGCTATCGTTCCGCCGAAGAAAGGCGATCGCACCATCAAAGTACTGGAGCGCATTCCAGAAAACGTGCGCTGGATTCGTTGGATTCGCGAAGATCAAGATTTGTGTAAGGCCAATTGGTGCTATTCGATGACAGGGCAGTTTTTCCTCATTGAACGGCGGAAGGGCGAAGTTCTTTATTTACACGACGCCATTCGCGACAGTACGCGTCCTACGGCCAAACACGTAGTAGCAGTAGTGCAGCCGGCTGAAAATGTGTTCTTTGAAGATTTTACCCTTATACGGCTCGATCGCACCAGCAGCCAGTCGTCCAATTTTCACTTTAACTATGCTGTGAACTGTCGGGTTTCGGGTGTTGAGAGCTTTTACACCAACTATGCCCATGTAGAGGCGCGCAACAGTGCTCACATCGAAGTATCAGGCTGCTATTTTACCCTGTCACATGGCTATGGAGGGGGTGGTAGAGGTTATGGCACTATGATACACCTTGGGTCGGTCAATTGTCTTGTTTTAGACAATACTTTCGATGTATTGCGACATGCAATGATTACGCAAGCCGGAGCCAATGGGAATGTTTTTGCTTTTAATTATTCCATCAATCCACGCCAAACAACTACCCTGTTTGGAATCGACATTGAAAATGGCCTAACTGGCGATATGGTGTTACATGGCAATTACACCTATGCCAATCTCTTTGAAGGAAATCGGGCTGTGATGGCAATAGCTGATAACGCGCACGGATTTTCTGGGCCGAATAATGTTTTCTTTAAAAATCACATTGGTCGAAATGGATTTTCAGTGACAGAACCCAATACCCATCGCATCGCGCTTCTAAACAACCGCATTGATGGTCCGGTGCTTCTCTTTTTTGGACAAAATCACCTGGAATTCAATACGATTACTACATCTTCTATCCGCAGACCTGCGGATTTGGGCATAAAAAACCTCACATCAGCGCTGAGGCGCATGCCCAAAAACTTTCAGAAAGAATACCTCGACGCTACAAGTTTACATGCCATATCCTTGCCAGCAGAAGTGCGCTATCATACAACTTTAAGAGCTTCAGCCGAGTATTCCTTTAAAATTCCCAGGCTACGGTTGCGATGAGGATTGGATTACTGGCTTAATCCATTACCCTCAGCTGCTAAAGCAATTTGGCGGAGATACATCTGAATGGTATTTTCTAGGCCGTAGTACAGGGCATCAGAAATAAGGGCGTGTCCGATGCTCACCTCAAGCAGGTAGGGTACTTCAGCCACGAAGTAGCGGAGATTCTCCAGATTTAAGTCGTGGCCTGCATTTACGCCAAGTCCAAGGCTGTGAGCGATTTCTGCGCACACGGCATAGGGCGCTACAGCGTTTTCAGGGTTGCGTACAAAACCGCGAGCATATTCTTCGGTGTAGAGTTCTATGCGGTCAGAACCAGCTTCAGCGGCTCCTTTGATGTCTTCTTCGTTTGTTTCGACGAAAAGTGATACACGCGCACCTGTTTTTTTAATGCGCTCGATCACCTGTTTTAGGAAATCTAAATGGGCATAGGTGTCCCATCCGGCATTGGAGGTCAGCACACCTGGAGGGTCGGGCACAAGCGTCACTTGATGTGGCTTTACTTCTTCAATGAGAGACAAGAACTGCTCTGATGGATACCCTTCGATATTGAACTCAGTAGTGATAATTGGGGCTATTTCGCGTACATCGCTATAGCGAATGTGACGCTCATCTGGCCGTGGATGAACTGTGATGCCCTGAGCACCGAAGCGCTGGCAGTCGATGGCTGCCTGAAGTACGTTTGGTATGTTGCCCCCTCGTGCATTTCGAAGGGTAGCTATCTTGTTAATGTTTACGCTCAGTTTTGTCTGAATCATTTTTTCGAAAGATTTTTTACAATTCGTTGAACCATTTGGGGACCTTCATATACAAATCCAGTGTACACCTGTACGAGCCTTGCTCCCAGGTCGAGTTTGCGCCGAACATCCTCGGCCGTAAAAATGCCGCCGACGCCAATCAATAAGGTATCGGAAGAGATCTTTTTCGCAATTTTACCCAAAACTATATCTGAAATTTTTTGGATGGGTAAGCCTGAAAGGCCACCGGAACCCATGGATTCCACTTGATTTTTTGAAGTTTTAAGCCCTTCTCTCGAAATGGTAGTGTTGGTGGCTACGATGCCGTCAAGGCTTGTATTGGCACACACTTCGGCAATATCGTCGATTTGTTCGTCGGTGAGGTCTGGTGCAATTTTTAATAGAACAGGTCGATAGGTAGTTGATTGCATGGGATGCTTTCGCAAGTGCGTGATGATTTCTTCCAGCGGCTTTTTGTCCTGAAGGGAGCGCAGACCAGGGGTGTTGGGCGAACTGACATTTATCGTGAAGTAATCGACCTGAGCATGGAGTGCTTCGAAGCAAGCGATGTAATCACGCAGGGCTTCTTCGTTTGGAGTGATTTTGTTTTTACCAATATTTCCACCGATAATTAGGTTTCGGGGTTTTCCTTGTTTCAGCCGAGCAGCTAAGGATTGAGCGCCTTCGTTATTGAAGCCCATGCGATTGATCAAGGCCTTATCGGCAGGTAAGCGGAAGAGGCGCGGTTTGTCGTTTCCGGGTTGGGGCAGAGGAGTAACGGTACCGACTTCGATAAACGAAAATCCTAATGAGGCCAAAGGATACAGGTATTTTCCATCTTTGTCAAAGCCGGCTGCTAGGCCAACCGGATGCCGAAAGTTCAGACCTTTCCATTCAAAGGGTTGGAAATCAGAAGTTAAAAAGGTGGTTTTTAAGATAGTTTCGCCGAAAGGAAGTTTGTAAATCGTTTTGAGCGTTTCCATCGTAAAGTGATGTGCGCGCTCGGGTTCAAGAGCAAAGAGCAATCGGCGAAGAATGGAATACATGTTAAAAGAATTGCGGTGCAAATATCTGCTTAATGAGGTAATTAATTTGGACGAGAGCTTACCTTCTACACGAGTGGAGAATTAAGATTTAAAACTCTGAATAATATGCATCAAGAATGTTTTAGGGAGAGAACAGATTTTTAATGAGTAAACTGAAGATTTTCACGAAAATTTTCTTTGTAGAGTCTAGTAAATGAGGACTACACCCGCAGAAATCGCTTAAAAGTGTCGAGGGAGTTTTAGTTTTAGTAGAAGTTTTTATCAAAATCTGCAGTAGGGCACACTTGCTGGTGATAAGGTGGGCGCGCAAGTCCGATGTTCGAAGGTGAAGAGATGGCGCACCGAAGTGTAGGTGCAAAGTGTAACCTGATGAAATGTTTCTTTTGCGTCAGCATTTTTGAGCTCTTTTGAAAAGCTCAATCCATACGAAGTCAGCCAGGTATCTTTTAATCTATTCAAGACCATACGAAGGTGCATTTTAGGCCCCTTGTCTGGACAAGCATAAGTTGCTGCCTTTGAGAGAACATTCTAAACCATATGCTTAAAAAAGAAAGATTTTTTAACGGGCGCCAAAGATGGCGCTGCCCACGCGAATCATATTGCTGCCGCAGCGAAGGGCAATCGGATAATCACCGCTCATGCCCATCGAGAGGGTATCGATTGGCATAGTGGGAAAAGTGCTGCAGAGCTGGTCGTACACGCTCTTGAGGTGGCGAAATTCAGATTCGATTTTTGAGGCATCGTCGGTATTTGTGGCCATACCCATAAGGCCGCGCAGTCTCACGTTTGGGTAGAGGCCTTGGTGAATCTTTTCGGCCAGTTGCAGACATTCGTTATCGTCGAGACCAAATTTGGTGGGTTCGTCCGCAATGAAGACTTGCAAGAGGATGTCGATGGAGCGATTTGCGCGCAGGGCCTGCTTTTGAACTTCTGTGAGAAGCTTCTCGCTGTCGATGCTGTGAATGAGGTGGATAAAAGGGGTGATGTATTTAACCTTGTTGGTCTGTAGGTGGCCGATCATGTGCCATCGGATATCTTTTGGTAGTTTTTCGGCTTTTTCGACCAGTTCTTGCACGCGATTTTCGCCGAAGTCTCTATGGCCGGCGTGGTAGGCTTCCAGTATTTGTTCAGGTGATTTGAATTTAGACACGGCCACAAGGGTAACGTTTTGGCCTATTTCAGAGCGAATGCGTGCGAGATTCTCAGCTATGGCGCTCATAATACAGGTTGAATTTCGCGAAGTTTGGCAATAATAGCTGCTTCGACTTCAGGACTATCCCAGTTAGATTCGATGTCGGGACGACTCATGATGTCGGCCATAATTTGGTCGTGCACTTTGCCAAGGGCGAGTGCTTCAGAATAGCGCATATGGCTGAAGGTGACCATAGAGTAAAGGGGTGTCCAAAGTTCAGGATATTTCTGCTGGATACGGGCCTCGATTTTTTTCTGAAGCAGGAATTTGGGGTCAGCGGTGAGGTCGCGCATTTCAATAAAGTTACGCAGGGCGAGCTCTGCAATGGCGTCACCGTCGGGTTTGCGAAGTTTTTGGTACTGTTCAAGGGCTGCCGGCCAATCGGCGGTATGGTCGAGCAGTTGGAAGAGTACATCTACATCTTCGAAACCGCAATTCATTCCTTGGCCATAGAAGGGCACGATGGCATGGGCTGCATCACCGATCAGAGCGGTGTGATTGCGTACCCATGGATAGCAACGTATGATGCAAAGAGACGATACAGGATTCTGCTGCCATTGCTGGTCGAAGTCGGGCATGAGCTCAAGAGCATCAGGGAAGGTTTGCCGAAAAAATTCGCGTGCCTTCTTTACGGAATCAAGAGCTGAGAAGGAGTTGTTGCCTTCGAAGGGCAAGAACAGGGTGACGGTGAAGGATCCGTCGATGTTTGGCAATGCGATAAGCATAAACTCATGGCGTGGCCAGATGTGCAGGGCGTTGTTTTCAAGCAAAAAGCTGCCACCCTCTCCAGCAGGTATTGTAAGCTCTTTATAGCCGTGCGAGATATACTGCTGCTGGTAGTCAAACCGGTCAGTCTTCATCATTTCACCTCGAATGGCTGAGAATGCCCCATCGGCACCGAAGATGTAATCAGCTTTGACAACCACTTCATTTCCGGCTTCATCCAGAAATTTTACCTCGTTCGTTTCGAAGTCAACATCCACGCACTTGTGATTGAAGAAGAGTTCCACATTTTCATAGGCGTCGGCAGCATTGAGGAGCAAAATGTTAAGACCTCCGCGCGATACAGAATAAATAGCCTGTCCGGGTTGTCCGTAGGGCTGACGTACATAGCTGCCATCAGGCTGGTGGAGCCCTCTATGATACATGGGCAGCGCTATTTGGCGCACTTTTTCTTCAAGACCTACACCGCGAAGGGCCTTCCAGCCGCGGTCGCTGAGGGCCAAATTAATAGATCGACCGGCATAGATATTCGTCTTGCGGGCATCGGGACGGCGTTCGAAGAGGCGGACGCGATGACCTCTTTCAGCAAAATACACAGCTAGGAGTGAGCCTACTAGTCCGCCACCGGCAATTACAATGTTTTTTTTGGTGTTCATTTTTTGTGGATTAAAATACCTTTTTCTATGATTTCCAAGGTTTTAAAAATGTCTTCAAAAGAATTGTAAAGAGGTACAGGTGCCATGCGAATCACATCGGGATAGCGCCAATCGACTACCACGCCGTGTTGCGTGAGATGATCAAACATTGCTCTGCCATAGCCCTGGAAGATTACGCTGAGCTGGCAGCCCGATTTTTCATTTTCGTAGGGAGTAAGAATACTAATGTCAGCGTCGTAGGCATCTTGTAATTCGCATAAACCATTGGCTAGCAGCGTGGTAAGTGTCCGGCTTTTGGAGCGAAGGGCTTCCCAGCCGGCTTCAGCAAACATGGGCAATGAGGCCAGCAGGGGCGTCATTGACAGAATGGGAGGATTTGACAGCTGCCATGCCTCTGCCGTAGAAATAGGCTCAAAGTCGTGAGGCATCTGAAAGCGCGTAGCCTTCGAATGTCCCCACCAGCCTTCAAATCTTGGAAGCTCTTTGCCGTGATGTCGCTCGTGTACAAAAATACCGGCCACAGCTCCCGGACCGCCGTTCAAATACTTATAGCTGCACCAGGCTGCAAAGTCTACACCCCAGTCGTGTAATTTGAGGGGAACATTACCAACGGCATGGGCCAGGTCCCAACCTACCACAATGCCCCGCTCACGGGCGAAGTGGGTAACTTTCTCCATATCGAATACCTGACCGGTGTAATAATTCACCCCGCCCATCAGCAACAGAGCCGTATCGTCGGAATGTGCATCAATGAAGTCGAATAAAGTCGATTCAGATATAATTCCATGAGAATCTGTCGGAATTTCAACCACCGCATCTGGATAACCGTGAAAGCGCGCCTGGCTTTGAAGTGCATAGTAATCGCTCGGAAAAGCTTTTGTTTCGCATAGAATTTTATACCGCCATTTAGTAGGTCGATAAAAAGAGACCATCAGCAAGTGCAGATTGGCCGTCAGTGTATTCATAGCTACTACTTCAGTGGGCAGCGCACCTGCGATGTAAGCCAGGTATTCAGTCAGCAGTTCGTGATAGGGCATCCACTGACGGCGGGCGTGCGTATGGCCGTCTACCCCGAGCGTTGCCCAGTCGTCGAGCTCCTCGATCAGAAGCTCGCGCACAGCTTTCGGCTGAAGGCCGAGGGAGTTGCCGGTGAGATATACTTTTTCGTTACCTTTTGGAGTTGTGGGTATATAAAATTTGGAGCGGAAGTCCTTTAAAACATCGACCTCATCGGCCTTGTGAACGTCAAATGATTTCCATTGCATGTGGACAAAGGTATAAGGCTAGTTTTCATTTAAAATGCAATACAGGACTATTAAGTTTAAAAAAATAAAAAGCCACTGAGGTTAATCGTTTTTCTTATATCCCCTCAAGTAGAGCACGTCGCCGGGTTTAGGCTGTTCGCCGGCTTTCATATGGTTGCGTTTGTACAAATATTTGAGCTTGATGCCAAACTGTTGGCTGATTTTGTACATGTCGTCTTCGGGTTTTACGGTATAAGTCTTCACCTTGCGGGCACGGCAACGCTTCGGCTGTAAGAAGACAATGTCGCCCGGCTGCAGGGCATACGTATAGTTATGCTCGTTGTACTTTAAAAGGTATTCTACTTTGGTATCAAATTCTTCGGCGATCGACTCCCAGGTATCGCCTGCTACAGCTATTACGTATTTTATGCGGTTTTCGTGGTATTTCAAGCGTTTTTCTGAAACCACCAAAGAGCCAAGTGCTTCTTGGTCGATGATGTAGAGCTGATAATCTTCGATGATTTTTATGAGCAACTCGGGATAGCGCGGATTTGTTGCATATCCGGCATCTTTTAATCCATAAGCCCACGCTTTATAATCGTAGATGGGCAGGGAAAACAATTTGCGATAGCGCTGTCGCTCGCTTAGGAAGAGCGAATGGTCGCGGTATGACTCCTCTACAGATTTGTATTTACGGAAGCACTCATTTTTCTGGTCGTCGTCGTGGTATACGGTTGGACCATCCCATTCGCGGTGGCATTTAATGCCGAAGTGATTGTTGGCTTTTACAGCTAGGACGCTTGTTCCATCTGCTGATTCAAGAGCTGCCTGTGCAAGTTTGATGCTTGCTGGTATCTTGTAGGTCTTCATCTCTTCGATGGCCAGCAGTTTGTGCTTTTGAATGTACTCCAAACGGCGTTTATTCAGGTTTTGGCCCATTAATGGCCAGGTGAGTAGCAGAGAGATGAGCCACAAGAGGTGTTTCATAGGCCAAATGAAGCTTTTTCTTTTTAATTTGGGGCAATATACCTATCATTCCTTGCAGTCCACCGGTGTGAATCCACAATTTTCGTACACCCGACGGTGAATTACTGTGGTGAATAAACGCATATAATGACTTGGCCGTGTACACCAGGTCGGTCATAATTCCCGATTCCAGATAAAATTCATTGGCAAATTCGAGCAATTCTGCAGTCCATTTAGCGTAGCCTCCGAAGTGATAATCATCAGCAAAAGCCAGATTTTCAGGAACTTTTATACAGTAAAGTGACATAAAATCGCTTAAAAGTTCTATTCCATTAACTTTGAGTACCGGAACGGCAACTACGCGGGTATGTGGAGCAGCAAGTGCTACGCCTAAGGCTGTTGTTAGGGTACCTGCCGCTAGCCATATTTCGTCATACTTTTCAAAAGTGTTTTTATAGCTTAATCTCACACCCTCGACTCCAATTGGTCCCTTGCCGCCTTCTGGCACTGTAAGCCAATTAATGTTAGATGATTGACCTAAATTTTTACTTCTTCGGTAAGCATCGGAACTCATTTTCTGGAGCTGCATACCAAGCCGTTGACACATTTCAAGGGAGGGTGTATTTTGACACAATCCGCGCACATAAGCTCGACACGGAATTTTAAATGTATAAGCTGCAAACGCAGTGGCAATTAGGTGATTTGAAAACGGACCGCCAAAGGTTTCAATGCCCTTGTTATTCTTAAGAGCTTCTCTCAAATAAAGCCAAAGTTTGCGCAACTTATTCCCTGAAATGACAGGATGTATCAAATCGTCGCGAAGAACCTTAAAGTGCTTTCCCTGAAATTCAACATCCTGTATTTCAGTTTTTAGCCAACTTGAACGAAGGAAGTTCTCAAAAAAAGCATTCATTTCAGAACTTTCATCAGGCAAAGAACCGGTAAAGTTTGCATAGTTTTGGGCGTGCTTAATCCGAATTTTAAATACCATCCCAGCGAGCTGCCATCGGCAGATGAACTTTTTGAAGCTTTAAAAAATGGTGACAGGCTTGCTTTGGCAAGAGCCATTTCGCTTTTAGAAAGCACAAATCCGTCGCATCGAAAGTTGGCAGCAGAACTCATACGCCGAAGCGTGGAGGTAAAAACGGATACGCTGCGTATCGGAATCTCGGGCGTACCGGGCGTAGGAAAGAGCACATTTATCGAGGCATTCGGCAATTTTTTGATCGATGAATTTGGTTACCGAGTGGCTGTATTGGCCATTGATCCCAGCAGTCAAACGGGTGGCGGAAGCATTATGGGCGATAAAACGCGTATGGCTCGCTTAGCTTCAAGGCCAGAGGCCTTTATACGCCCTAGTCCATCTGGAAATCAACTGGGCGGTGTGAATCGCACCACGCGTGAGTCGTTGCTTCTGTGCGAAGCAGCAGGTTTCGACGTCATTTTGGTCGAAACAGTGGGTGTGGGACAAAGCGAAACTGCCGTTTATCATCTCACCGACTTTTTTATGGTTCTAATGCTGGCAAATGCCGGTGATGAACTCCAGGGCATCAAGCGCGGCATCATGGAACTCGCCCATTTGGTGGTGATTAACAAAGCTGATGGAGAAAACCTTACAGCCGCTCGAAGGGCAGCTGCAGAATATGCCCGAGCCCTGCACCTTCTGCAAGCCGGACAGTCGCAATGGAGCCCGCATGTTTGTACGGCAAGTGCTTTGACAGGCGCCGGAATGGCTCAGGTATACGACTTCATCGACCAGTATCGACGTCTGACACATGCCACCGGATACTGGAAGCAAAATCGCCTTTTGCAGCAGAGCTATTGGTATGAGCAAGCCATTGCCAGCGCATGGAGATATTTCTTGCAAAAGAATCCGGAGAAGTTTCAAATCTATCAGCACTTAAAATCCTTAGTGGAGTCTGGTGAGGTCGATCCTTTTTTAGCTGCTGAAGAACTCTTTGAGGATTTGTAAAATTTCGATTGAAGCAGTTTACTTACACTTCTGCGGTGCCCAAATTCCTTAGGCATTTTGACTTTAAAGCCACCGTTAAAATCAGCTTTTTAAAATACTTCACAGGCTAGTTAAAATTTCTTCACTCTAAAAAATTCAGTGATTGGATTGCATTATCTGATTATATTGTAGTCGAAAATATGATAAAATAATTATCAAATTATCATGAAAGCTACGCCGGTGGCCATGTCGTGGTATTCGCTCAGATATGGTGTGATACCTGACAATTGGTGGATAGAGTATGCTGTAGAGCAAGGCTTTCGCAGGTTGGTAGTGGCTGATATCAACAGCACATCAGCCGTATTTGACATGATGCGCCGGGGGCAGAAAGTGGGCGTGCAGGTGATACCAGCCATTGATGTGCGGCAAGGTGTAGAAAGGCGCTTTACCCTTGTGGCGCAGACCTGGGCCGGATTTGCCGCCATCAACGAATGGCTTACCGGCTATCTGCACTCCGGTGAGCCGATTCCGATGCGCGCGCCTGCTCTGGAAGGCGTATTTGCCGTATATCCGCTGCGCCGAGATTGGTTTTTTTCACCCGAGTCGCACGAGTACATTGGCATTCGTCCGCATGATCTTTCCTTATTAAGTGCATCGCCCTGGCGGTATCATGCCCAGCGGCTCATTGCGTGGCCTGTAATGGCCTTTCGTCATAAGCGCGACTACAACGCACATCGATTGCTGCGGGCCGTTGATCTGAATTGTCTGCTCAGCAAGCTTTCACCAGACCAACAGGCATCGCCGGAGGAGCGCGTGCTTACGGCTGATGAGCTTCGGCATGCGTATGATCAGCAGCCCCAGCTGGTCAGCCAGCAGGAGAGGCTTATGGATTCCTGTTGCTTTCACTATACCTTCGGACAGATGCAAAACAAGCGGGTCTTCGGTACATCGGCCGAAGACGATTGGCAGTTGCTCCAGCAGTTGGCTGAAGAGGGTCTCAGCCGACGATATGGAAGCGAAACACCCGAGCTGCGCGCGCGCCTTCAGAAGGAGTACGACATCATTGTACAAAAAGGATTCGTGAGCTACTACCTCATCGCTTGGGATGTAGTGCGCTATGCAGCTCACCGAGGCTTTTTTCACGTAGGGCGGGGGAGTGGGGCCAATAGCCTGGTGGCGTACTGCATGGGCATCACCGATGTGGACCCGGTGGAGCTCGATCTGTATTTTGAGCGCTTTATCAATCTCTACCGCGAGAACCCGCCCGATTTCGATCTCGACTTCAGCTGGCGCGACCGCGACGAGGTGCTAGCCTACCTCTTCGAACGCCACGGCAGACGCCACACCGCCCTCTTGGCAGCGGTCAATACCTTTCAGTACCGGGCTGTGGTGCGCGAACTGGGCAAGGTCTTTGGCCTGCCCAAGCCTGAAATTGACCGCCTGGCCGAAGGCGACCTCTCGGCGCACAACCTCGACGACATCAGCCGAATTATACTTCGGTATGCACAGTACCTGCACGACTACCCCAATCACCTGACCATACACGCAGGTGGGATACTCATATCCGACAAGCCTATGAGTTGGTACACGCCCACCTTTGTGCCACCCAAGGGTTTGCCCACCACTATGTTTGACATGTACATAGCTGAAGATGTAGGCCTATACAAATTCGACATCCTCAGCCAGCGCGGGCTCGGGCATATACGCGATGCTGTGGAGCTCGTGCGCGAAAACCGCGGGGAAACTATCGACATACACGATATCCCGCGTTTTAAGGCCGACCCGGCCATCAGCCGTATGCTCAGCGAAGGGCGCACCATGGGCGCCTTCTATGTAGAGTCACCGGCCATGCGCCAGTTGCTCAAAAAAATGGGTTGTACCGACTACATCAGTCTGGTAGCGGCCAGTAGCATCATACGACCGGGGGTGTCGCGCAGCGGCATGATGCGCGAGTACATTCGTCGCTACCGCTTCCCCGAGGCTCGGAAGGACGCACATCCCATCCTCTACGACATTATGCCGGAGACTTTCGGCGTAATGGTGTATCAAGAAGATGTCATCAAAGTGGCACACTACTATGCCGGTCTCACCCTTGCTGAGGCCGATGTGTTGCGCCGGGGCATGAGTGGCAAATACCGCTCGCGCGAAGAGTTTGAGCGAGTGAAAAGCCGCTTTTTCGAAAACTGCCGACAGAGGGGCTATCCCGACGACGAAGCCGCCGAAATCTGGCGGCAGATCGAGAGCTTTGCCGGGTACTCCTTTGCCAAGGGGCATTCGGCCAGCTTTGCTGTGGAGAGCTATCAAAGCCTTTACCTGCGGGCACACTATCCGCTGGAATTTATGTGTGCCGTGATCAACAACTTCGGAGGCTTCTACACCACCGAAATGTACATACACGAGGCCCGGATGCTCGGCGCCGACGTACAGCCCCCTTGCGTAAACCACAGCCGCGAACTCACCTGCATCACAGGCCGCACTCTATGGCTCGGCCTCGGTCTGATAAAATCTTTAGAAGCCCCGCTCATGGAGCGCCTACTGAACGAGCGCGAAACGAATGGCCCCTATACCGGCCTCGAAAACTTCTACCGCCGTGTGCGCCCCGGCCTCGAGCAGCTTAAAATCCTCATTAAAGCTGGTGCGTTTCGCTTTACTGGCCTTGACAAGAAAGAACTCTACTGGCAGGCACACTGGTTGCTGTCGGGCGAAAAGCCTAAATCCACTCAGCCGGAGCTCTTTTCAGAACCTACCGTTGACTTTACGCTCCCACATCTTGAAACGGATCCGATTGAGGAAGCATATGACCAAATGGAGTTGCTGGGTTTTCCGCTGTGTTCGCCCTTTGATTTGGCCGTAGGGTTGCCGGCTGATCTGCTTCGGTCACGCGACCTGCCAGATTTTGTAGGTCGAGAGGTGGACTTCTACGGCTATTTGGTCACCATCAAACCCACCCGCACAGTCAAGGGTGAGCGCATGTACTTCGGCACTTGGATCGACGTGGATGGCCATTGGGCCGACAGCGTCCATTTTCCTCAGGTAGCACTTCAATATCCCTTCCGGGGCAAGGGGGTGTATCACCTCCGCGGCCGGGTATGCGAAGAGTACGGAGTGTATTCCATCGAAGTCAGTTACATGGAGAAGCTTGGAATACGATCCAAAATAGAAGTGTAAGCAATTCTCCGTAACAGCCAAAATTCAAAATCATGCAAATGAGGTATTTTTTTAATCCTGAAAGAACTTTCAACTTTGAAATATGAGAAAAATACCCACAATCCTTGTAGTGCTCTTCGTCCTTTGGAATATTAAGTTATCTAACGCACAAATTTTTAGCTACAGTTACAATCCTCCAAGTCAATACAATTTTAAAAGCATTTTTTTTATTAATGATCATGAATTCATTGTTCGGAATAATGAAAAAGTTAGTAAATTCAATTTAAATTCTCCAAATCCTTTCATTGAAAAATATGCCTTCGATGGAACGCTGCTCAATAAACTCTTGCATCTAGATGAAAAGTACATCATCACGACTACTGCGATATACCAACACAACTACTTTAAAGACCTTAAAAAAGTAGCTGATTTAACAATAATATTAAGAACTAAAAAAGATAAAGATCCCTTTGAACATCAGAAGTTTTTATTTCACAAATCAAAAAATGTATTTATTGTATCCGACAGTAAAGACCGAATAATATACATAGTCAATCCTGACGACGGAACTACCGAGATAATAAAACTTCCAATCGAAAAAGGCGATGAAGTATTTCCACTTACTCACGAATATGTATATGTGAAGAAAAAATACAACAAAAAGAAGGGAGGAAGATCGTATATTATCTTAAATTATCGAACAAATGAAGCAATCAATACCGTGAATTTTACACCTCTTCTCACTGTCTCTGATACACTCGCATTTGTAAGTAAAGAAAGATATTATTTCATAAATATTAAAACAGGTGAACTTCTGGATTGGGTCAGTACTTTTACAAATCCAAATATTCCATGTTGTGATCATCATTTGAGCCAAAACGGTCAATATATCATTAGCCGGGGAGGAACACTCACGTACTCTGTTTATGATATTAAAAAGAAGAAAATATTGACTTCATCTGAATTCAATTCCCGCACTGAATATTTGAATGTTTATGATAGTAGAATGCGAAATATCATCTATGATGATATGTACTATCCATTTGATGATATTGAGGTATCGCCTGACGGTAAAAAATATATCTATTCTGAACAAAATGGCTGGGTACTTGTAGCATCTACTGACGATTATTCCAAAATTTTTCAGTACGGTAAATATTACCCAAATTCAAATCTTAAAAGAAAACAACAAGCTTCCGGAAGTCAAAATCAGGGACGATCTTCGGCTTCAGTTCCATCGGGAGTTAGAGAACTGAACTTAAATTTCCAATCAGAGTACCAATATCAATGGTTTAATAATACGGGTACATATAAAGAAATGCAAGTAAAAATCGTGGTAACACCTACAACAATTCAGGAATATATCTGGGGAAAAGGAGCGTATGTAGAGTGGGGTGGGCCATGCACAATTGTTCACAGTAAAAATGAAACAATTGCAAATAAAACTGGTCTATTGTATGTGTGCTCAAGTGGTAAAAAATACTTCTTTTACTCAGACAAGGGAATAAATGCAGTACGCGTGGAAACATCACAAAATAATGTCTTCGATTATCTCCATGATTTACCGAAATAAATCTTAACAATGATTCATCGCAAAAATCTTATCAAAATTTCCTTTTTTTTGATATTTTGTTGTTTTTATTTTATTTCATATTTAAATGGTCAGTCTATATTGTATCTCGAATTTCCTGAATATGGATTTAAACATAAATTTCCTTCCGGATATTCAACATTTTCTTCTTCCAAACTTGGGTCTACATTTCCTTTTGTGAAAGGATATTCTTACTATAGACAGAGTGGTCAAAGCGGAGTAGATATTATAATGGAAATTTATAAAGGTGATTGTTTAGATCCGAATCTAGTCTTACAGCAATTTGAAAAAAATTTGAGGAATTCAGGAAATTCAAATATCACTTTCTCAGACGTTAAATCCGAAATGTACATTTCACCATTTGGCTGGCTGATATTGAAAGGTACTGCACGCAGTTTTGGCAGCAATAATTATTATCACTTTTACAATTTGTATATTAGTAAAGATTATATCGTCGCAGTACATTCCTATGTAAAAAATGACGGATATTGGGATGAAGGATATGGAACCCTGGCTGACAAATCTGATGGCTCTGCATTTGTACCATTACCTGTAAAAAGAAATCTCAGTGCATTGGGTATGTCACTTCGAATGCAAGGTTTTTTTGTGTTATTGCCCATCAGTGGCGATTTGACAGGTTATGAATTTATTCGCTGCTCCGATAATCTGACAGCGGATCCCCTGTTTAGAATTTTTCTCTATGAAGGCAATGTAAAAAAGCGACATGAAGCAAGAGTTTTCGAACTTCTGGCTGCTAAAAGTCAGTTGCTTGCATTCGGGACTGACAGCATCTCATGGAACGCTGAGGGTAAGAGAAAATTCTCCCGCGGAAGCCGAAGTTATTACAAGTATATGAATACCTTTTCCGATGGAAAATCCCTCCCTCTCTTTGAAGTGTATTACACATTCACTTTCAAAGGAAAACCTTATCTCGTGCAGATGATTCTTCCGTTGAAAAAGGAATTGCTATTAAGAGGATATCAGGAATCAAATTTTGATTTGGAATATGTAGGTCGTGAAACACTGCATTGGTACGAACAAGGCCTAATTGAGATCCTGGAGACGATAGAATAATTTTAGATTTTTTTTATCGGCGAATGCCTTCTAATAGAATCTGATAGGCTCTTTGTAGATCTTTTTCTTTCTCATTGTCTGAAGAAAAGACAATTGCACCTGAAATCATCATGATCAGCAGGGTCAGATCTTTATCGACATTAAAATCACTTCGGATTTTTTTGCTTTTTAAGGTACATTCGGCTAAGGGTTTGAAAATAGCTAACAAGCGAAGGAGAAATGTTTTTCCAGGGTCATGGAGATAGAGTGATAATTCGTGAAAGTACATGTGCATATTGGCAGTTACCAAAAGCAGCTTTTCAAAACCCCGTTCATCACACTCAAGTCTTTTTGCATACCATGTTAACATATCGAGGTTTCGTTCGAAGATTCCATGAATCAAATCTGTTTTACTTGAAAAGTGCCGGTAGAAAGTAATGCGTGAAAGCCCAGAATGTTTGATTATGTCACTTAGCGTCACCTGCGGTCCTTCTTTCATAAAAAGCTTTCTGGCTATGCGAATGATGGTGTGTCGGCTGTGTTCTGCATCGGATCGCTTCATGAGAAAGTTTTTTTAAAAACTGATAAATGTTACAATATGTTTCATTTATCAATTTTTTTTTTACATCGGAAAACAAAAAAACAAACATCATGAAAAATACTCAATGGGACAAAACCTACGACGTAGTCGTAGTAGGCAGCGGTGCAGGAGCTCTTACTGCTGCTCTCACTGCAATTCATCAGGGATTACGTGTTGTAATTCTTGAAAAAACTGCCTAATGGGGCGGATCCTCCGCTTATTCTGGCGGTGGACTCTGGATACCCGCTAATTTTCTGATGAAAAAAGCCGGGGCACTTGACTCACCCGAAGAGGCTCTGGAGTACATGAATGCCGTAATAGGGGAAGTAGGCCCTGCTAGTACAGAGGAAAAGCGCAAAATCTTTCTCAAGTTCGGCCCGGAAATGGTCGATTGGCTCACTTCACTTGGATTTAAATGGGTACGGGCACACTTGTATCCGGATTATTATCCAAATGTGAAAGGTGCCAAAACAGGTCGTGTAATCGAAGGAGCTGTATTTGACGGTAAAAAGCTTGGCCCTCTGGCGAAGAGTCTGAACAAAGCGCCCGGTATGCCTGACATTGCTCTCAAATCCGGCGATGCATACCTGCTGCCGATGGTGACTCGTAGCTGGAAAGGATTTAGTACCATGATGCGTATCTTGGGTCAAACTTTGCAGTGGAAACTTACCGGAAAACAGCCGCTTACCCTTGGTCGGTCTTTATGTGGACAACTGATGTACCTCATTCAGAAAAAACAGCCTACAGAAGTATGGCTCAATTCACCTCTTAAGGAAATCATCAGCGATGGAGATTCTGTAGTGGGTGTAGTAGTTGAACGCGACGGTAAGGCCACAAAAATCAAGGCAGAAAAAGCAATCATCTTGGCTGCAGGAGGTTTTCCGCACAATAAAGAAATGCGCAAAAAATACCACGGTCTGGATCAAGAGTGGTCATCAGCTACTCCCGGAAATACAGGTGATGCCATTACCGCAGCTGAGTCGATAGGGGCTGCTACCGATCTGATGGACGACGCATGGTGGGGTGCAAGTTTTATTCTCGATGGCAAAATCAACTTTTCCGTAACTGAGCGTTCGATGCCCGGTTGTATCCTGGTAGATCAGGATGGATTTCGCTTTGCCAATGAGTCTACATCTTATGTCGATCTTGGACATAGGATTTTAGAACACCACCGCAATACTGGTAAAGCCATTCCCTGCTGGCTCATTATGGATGGGTTATACCGAAAGAGATATCTTTTTGGCATGATGCCGCCAGGTCTTACTCCGAAGAAATTTATTAGAAATGGCGAAATCATTAAAGCCGATTCGCTGGAATCTTTGGCTAGACAATGCAATATACCGTATGATAATTTGAAAGCTACCTTGGTGAGATTTAACAGTTTTGCTCTGCATGGCAAGGATGAAGACTTCGGTCGTGGTCAGGATATATATGACAGATATTATTCCGACGACTTTATCCGACCAAACAGCAATTTGGCACCCATCACAACCCCCCCCTTTTATGCCATCCGATTCTACCCAGGCGATTTAGGTACTAAGGGAGGCTTGCTAACAGATGAATTTGCAAGGGTGCTCAGAAAAGATGGAACAGCAATAAAAAATCTCTATGCGACAGGAAATACCACAGCTTCAGTGATGGGTCGCACCTACCCCGGTCCAGGTTCTACATTAGGTCCGGCCTGTACCTTCGGATACATTGCTGTAAAACACCTAACAAATACATTATGAAAATCTCCGGTAAAGTCTGGGCTGTAACCGGTGCCGCCAGTGGCATCGGTTTAGCATTGAGCCGCGAAATTTTATCTCGTGGTGGAAAAGTGGCCTTGATCGATATTGCGGACGAAGCCTTGCGGCAAGCAGAGAAAACGTTAAATGTTCCCTCAAGTATCAGTATTCACAAAGCTGATGTGTCAGACATCGATCGCATTCGAGAACTTCCCAGTGAAATCATTCAAAAACACGGTCAAATTGACGGGCTGGTAAACAATGCTGGTATCATTCAGCCGTTCGTGGACTTTGTTGAATTACCAGATGAGAAAATTTTAAAAATTCTACAGGTCAATTTAATAAGTGTTGTGCATTTGACTCGCATCTTTTATCCACACATAAAAGCTCGACCCGAGGCTCACCTTGTAAATGTGAGCAGTATGGGGGGGGTATTTCCCTTTCCGGGACAAACGTGGTATGGAGCAACGAAATCCGCAGTAAAACTTCTGACCGAAGGCATGTACGCCGAGCTGTTGAATTCATCAATCAAGGTGACACTGGTAATACCCGGAGCAGTGAAAACCAACATCGTGCAAAACTCCGGCGTGAGCATGTCTACACCACAACCAGCTAAAAATCAAAAAACACTAACCGCCGAAGAAGCTGCTTTGAAAATATGTAATGCCATTGAGAAAAATCAATTCAGACTACTACTCGGCAGAGAAGCTAAAATGCTTGATGTTTTATATCGACTGATGCCGGAAAGATCCATTGGAATAATTGCCCGCCGAATGAAGAAAATTTTTTAAAAAGAATAGTATGTATGAGTCTAAAACCAATCAATCAAACACAGCTATTGTAATACCACTGGCCGAAGGTTTGTTTTCAACATTGAGTGTTCTGCCGTTGAGTTTACAGCTGATGGTTCCTCGAGGTGAAGTAGGAAAATACACATCAGCACCCACCAAAAAAGGAAATTGTGAAAACAATCCTACCGGTGTCAATTCTGACTGTCCATTGTTGTTACCGTCATAAAGGAAAAAGGCGATGGCATTTTTACCTGGAGGAGCCAGAGAAGATGTAGATACATGTAAATTATTGACAAGAAGTGAATCTCTACCTGCCGAAACACCTTGACTGGCAGCAAATATGGTTAAAAGTGACTGATCGGCACTATTTGGCAGCCCACTGAATAAAAGACCTACGAAAGAATTGGCCGGTGGCAAAGTGCGAAGATAGACCAAGGGGTTGCTTCTTTTAAAAGGTTCCCGATAGTAGTACACCACCCGATCTCCTGAGATCCTGGTATTTACTTCAAACTCATAATACGTTTGTTTATTTAATTCAACTGGACCCCATTGACCCCGCGCATCAGAAGTAAGCGTATGTAGAGGAGTCGTTGTCTTCCGAAATCCGGTGGTGGCATCTATTTCATATATTTTAACATCAGCTCCGGCTCTTGGCTGATTTTCGCCGAGCGTAAGTACTTTTCCACTGATACTCAAGGTATTTTCAGGAAGAATATCGAGATTTTTTGGCTTTTTGCCAGAAGTAAAAAATTCATACATGGCTTCAAATGCTTCTTTACAGGTAGCTACTTCGTAATGGTCCTTTCCATCGAGACGCACATTGGTAGCTCCGTTGATATTTCCGCCTTGTACTATGAGGTCTTGTGGCGACCATATATTGAGCGTTGGTACGGAACCATTTCCTGCTGGACCGCTCTGCACATTGCTGCCGATGTGTACATACTGCGCCACTTTAGCAGCGCGCTGATTGTTAGACAAATACGTGTATCCCAGTCCACCGCCAGCAGAATGCCCTACAAGGTTGACTTTTGAGGCTTTGGTAATCTGCAATACTGAATCAATAAAGCGATCGAGTAGAGATGCATTATCTGCTCCCTGAGATAGGGTGTTCCAATCGAAGGCATAGAGTCGATCGGCACAATATCCATTTGAAGTAAATCTCATCACCTGACCGGCCCAAGTGTCACCCGATGCTAAAAAACCGTGGATAAAAACGATGGGTGTGTACTGATTGCAAGGATTGAGATTATTATTATTTGCAGAGTTTTTATCCTTCCGACAAGCCATTAAAGCAAGCCAAAGTAAAGTGCTTATAAGTAGAATTTTTTTCATGGTATTTTAAATAATGGAAAATATTTTTTCAGTAAAAATAATTAATTTCATTGAAACTTTTGAATGGAGATTAATAAAATAAAAAAGTCGCCTTTATGGCGACTTTTTGCTGAAATTTTATCGAAATTTTACAGCAATACCTTACCTTCAGGCAAATCCTCGCCTTGAACATAATATTTAGCGAAATTAACCAAATCAACAAGGCTTTTTGCCTTTAATTTTTTAAGCAAACGAAGTTTATAGGTACTTACGGTTTTATCTGAAATATTGAGTTCGTCAGCGACTTCTTTATTGGATTTTCCTGCAGCTAATAGGCTTAGCACTTCACTCTCTCTTTTTGAGAGTTTTACTACAGGTCGTCCGGGAGCTTTGGCTCTTGCTCGGGCCAGGATGTCGCGGTCGAAATACTCTTGGCCAGCCATTATTTTTCTAACAGCTTTAAGGATCATTCTGGGTTCAGTACTTTTTGTTATATATCCATCGGCACCCAGTTTTCTGGCGGCCAGTCCGTAAAGTTCCTCAGGATACATAGTCACCATCAGAACTTTAATGTTAGGTTTTATTTTCTTGATATCTCTCAGAGCAGCCATTCCATTTTTAACCGGCATTTCGATGTCGAGAAATATCATATCTGCATCAATGTTAGGAAGCATGTTTAGTAATTCCTCTCCATTTGATGCTTCTCCGACAACCTCTACTTCTTTATCGCGATTGAGGTATAATATCATGCCCTTTCGGAACATGATATGGTCATCACAAATAATTACCTTTGTCATTATGGTTTGTTTTAGTCAGGCTTACACATGTCAAATGTACGAAAAAATAAATAAATCAAATTTTTTTCATACATTTATTTTCATATATATAAAATTTTTTGTAACAAGTACGTTTTACTAACGCTCATTTAATTTCCTTAAAAAAATGAAAAAATGAAATTTTTATTTTTGATAAAATTCTATTTATTTTATTTAGGTAATAAAGTTAAGTATTCTGCAGCCTCTGAAAGAAGTTCCTCACCATCACTTTCTCGAATGGTAAATTCTTTCTCGTCTGATAAATTAACCTCTTTTAAGACTGCATCATTATTAAAATAGTACATTTTATCAATTCCTTTATTGCGATCTTCTGAATCTTCTACTCCTGAATCTCTGATTATTGCTAAAATCAGTTTTCCATCATAAAAATAAAATTCTTCAGTGCGTTTTGAAATATTTTCATAAGGATAAGTTTTGATACGGATTACAGAATTACCATCTAAATAGTAATGAATTTTTTGCCATTTTTGCTTGATTTTTTCTCTTAGATTTTCGGTCAAAAGTTCGATTCGGTTGTCTTTTTTATCTTCTGCAAGTGCTCTTTTAGAATCTATAAATTCAATGAGCGAATCAATTTGCTCCTTGGATAATCTCACCTCCGATTCTTCTTCAGCTGTATTTGCTACGTTTTCATCTGCAGTGGGAGTTGTGGTGCAGGAATACATTACAATTAAAAGCAAACCTGATAAAATAAGTGACTTCATTGGTTTTAATTTTAAATCAAATGTATACATATCGCCACAAATGAGATACTTACATTGGGTAACAAAACACAATTTTTTTTGTAAATTACATATTTTAATAAATAATTTACTAAAATTAATTCATGACCAAAAGATGTAAACTGTGATGGAAGTCAATGTGTTTACTATTTGTGGTCAAGTACCTTAATTTTTTTTTAATTAAGATATGGTGCATACACCTGTTATCTATTTTTGCCAAATTAAGAATTAAATGGTATGGAAGTGAAAAGCGCTTTGTTAGGTTCTTCAATTGTTAAAAAGTACTGGATGGCCCTTACGGGTCTCTTTCTGTGTACGTTTCTCGTGGTGCATTTAGGTGGCAACCTGGTGCTATTGCGCGGGGAGGAGGCTAGGTTAGATTTCAATGCTTATGCAAAGTTTATGACCACCTTCCCTGTTATTAAAGCAATTTCTTATTTGTTGTATTTCAGCATTTTATTTCACTCGTTTGACGGTATATTGCTTACGATTCAAAACAGAGCAGCCCGTCCTGTTAAATATTATTACAACAAACCTGAAGCTAATAGCACCTGGCAATCCAGAAATATGGCATTGCTAGGAACCATCATTTTGGCATTTATAGTAACGCACATGGCCAACTTTTGGTACAAAATGCACTTTGGCGATATTCCTTTAGATGCAAATGGAAATAAAGATTTATATGAAGTGGTAGTAACGTTTTTTAAAGATCCGAGCATGGGAATCGTTTATGTATCTCTCTACGTGGTAAGTATGATTGCTTTAGGATTTCACTTGCTGCATGGTTTCGCTTCAGCATTCCAAACATTGGGTCTTTACCACAAAAAATACAATCCAATAATTAAAAATGTAGGTGTGCTTTTCAGCGTCTTTGTTTCGATCCTTTTTGCAATTATTCCTATTTTCATTTATTTACAATAAATATTGAACACATGAAGTTGGATTCAAAAATTCCAGGAGGTCCATTAGAAGAAAAATGGACTCGCTACAAGGGTTCGGTAAACCTTGTAAGCCCTGCTAATAAGCGCAAGTTAGACATTATCGTTGTTGGTACCGGTTTAGCTGGCGCATCGGCTGCTGCATCACTGGCTGAGCTCGGTTATAATGTAAAAGCCTTCTGCTTTCAAGATTCGCCTCGAAGAGCCCACTCCATAGCTGCACAAGGTGGTATAAATGCTGCGAAAAATTACCAAAACGACGGTGACAGCGTTTACAGGCTTTTTTACGATACCATAAAAGGTGGCGACTACCGTTCACGCGAGGCCAATGTGTATCGATTGGCTGAAGTTTCAGCTAACATCATAGACCAGTGCGTGGCTCAGGGTGTACCTTTTGCACGCGATTACGGCGGATTGCTCGACAACCGTTCATTCGGGGGAACTCAAGTTAGCCGAACTTTTTATGCCAAGGGTCAGACTGGTCAGCAACTTTTATTAGGAGCTTATTCAGCTTTGAGCCGCCAGATTGCCAAAGGTACCGTGAAGATGTACGCTCGCCATGAGATGCTCGATGTAGTGGTGATCGATGGTAAAGCCAGAGGTATAATCGCACGTAATCTGGTAACTGGTGAAATCGAGCGCCACGGAGCTCACGCTGTGATTTTGGCTACAGGTGGTTATGGCAATGTGTATTACCTCTCTACAAATGCGATGGGCAGCAATGGATCAGCGGCATGGAAAGCGCATAAAAAGGGAGCACTCTTTGCCAATCCGTGCTTTACGCAAATTCACCCCACTTGCATTCCGCAATCTGGCGAGTACCAGAGCAAGCTTACGCTCATGTCCGAATCTCTGCGAAATGACGGTCGTATTTGGGTGCCAAAAGACCGAAAAGATGCTGAACTTCTTAGACAAGGCAAATTAAAACCCACTGACATTCCTGAGGAAAAAAGAGACTACTACCTTGAGAGAAGATACCCTGCCTTTGGTAACCTGGTACCACGCGATGTGGCGAGTCGTGCAGCCAAGGAGCGTTGCGATGAAGGCTATGGTGTCAATCCTACGGGTAAGGCAGTGTATCTTGACTTTGAAAGCGCTATAATGCGCTATGGGCAGATCGAGGCCAATCTACAAGGTATTAAAAATCCATCTCCGGAAAAAATTCGTCAGTTAGGTGAAAAAATCATCGAAGCCAAATACGGCAATCTTTTCCAGATGTATGAAAAGATTACCGACATCAATCCATACAAGAGTCCAATGATGATTTACCCTGCTGTGCACTACACTATGGGAGGCATCTGGGTAGATTACGAGCTGATGACTACCATTCCTGGTCTCTTTGCGTTAGGTGAAGCAAACTTCTCAGACCATGGAGCTAACAGATTGGGAGCTTCTGCACTAATGCAAGGCCTTGCCGATGGATATTTCATCATACCTTATACAATTGGAAACTACCTCTCTGGTGAGATTAGAAGTGGAAAGGTGGATACAAATGCCCCAGAGTTCGAAACTGCTGAAAAAGCCGCTCGCGAGCGAATCTCGCACTTCCTTGGCAATAACGGTAAGACATCCGTCGATACCTTCCACCGCGAGTTGGGCAAAATCATGTGGGATAAGTGCGGTATGAGCCGCAATGCGCAGGGACTTCAAGAGGCTATTCGTGAAATTCAAGCTCTTCGCGAGGAGTTCTGGAAAGATGTGAAGGTACCAGGCAGAGCCGATATGTACAATCCGGAGCTCGACAAAGCTGGAAGAGTGGCTGACTTCCTCGAGCTTGGAGAGCTTATGTGTCTCGACGCTCTGCATAGAAATGAAAGTTGTGGTGGCCACTTCAGAGAAGAATATCAGACCGAAGATGGCGAAGCCCTGAGAAACGATGCGGAATACGCCTATGTAGCAGCATGGGAGTACACCGGTAAACCATCTGAAGCTGTTTTGCACAAAGAACAACTTGTATTCGAAAATGTTGAATTAAAGACTCGCAGTTACAAATAAAAAATCCGGATCGTATGAACTTGACATTGAAAATATGGAGACAAGCTGGTCCTAACGACAAGGGGCGCATGGAAACTTATAAGGTTTCGAATGTAAACCCCGACATGTCGTTTCTTGAAATGCTGGATGTATTGAACGAAGATCTCATTGCTAAAGGCGAAGACCCGGTAGCATTTGATCACGATTGCAGAGAAGGCATTTGCGGAATGTGTTCGCTCTACATAAATGGTGAGGCACATGGTCCAGGTCGTGGTATTACAACGTGTCAGCTGCACATGCGTTCTTTCAAAGATGGAGATACTATTACTATCGAGCCGTGGAGAGCTAAAGCCTTTCCGGTGATCAAAGATTTGGTAACAGATCGCTCAGCCTTCGACCGCATCATTCAAGCAGGTGGCTACATCAGCGTAAACACAAGTGGTAATACCATTGATGCCAATGCGATTCCCATTCCAAAAGAAGATGCTGATAAAGCCTTTGACGCTGCTACATGTATCGGTTGTGGTGCTTGTGTGGCTACATGTAAAAACTCCTCAGCCATGCTCTTTGTGGCAGCCAAGGTGAGTCAGTTTGCTCTCTTGCCACAGGGTAGAGTAGAAGCTAAAGAACGTGTGCTAAAAATGGTACACCAAATGGACCTCGAAGGCTTTGGCAATTGTACCAATACTGGTGCTTGCGAAGTGGAGTGCCCTAAAGGCATCAGCCTCGAAAACATCGCCAGAATGAACAGAGAATATCTTAAGGCTACATTGTCGTAATTAAGATTTTTCTTTAATAAGTTAAAACCCGGTTTGGCCGGGTTTTTTTATTGGCATATTTAACTTTTGAACAAGCTGAAAGCGATGTGTATATTTCATTTATTCTTGTGTCGAATAATTAAAATGCTTAAATATTTTAGCCCTGAAATTTGAATTTCATGAGAATTTACCTTGTTGCGACTATCGCATTTGCTTTGACCTTTTTGACATCGTGCTCCATGCGTACAGTGGATGCTTCTGGAATTCAAATAGAAAAGTCAGCAGCACTCGAAGACTTTTCTCAAATCACCCTTGCCGGTAATTTTACATTTAAGCTAAAGCCCGGTGAAAACACAGCTATACTTCTGAAAGGTGACAGTGCATTTTTAGAATACATCTCTTATTCTGTAAAAAGAAAAAAATTGATCATTGAGACAAAACGCGATTGGAAGGGAGGTGAACCACCTGTGATTGAGGTTACTACGAATGCGCCAATTACTCATATGGAACTGGCCGGAGCTGTTAAAGTGATTAGCAATCGACGCATAGCGGTCGATAAGTTTCAGATAGATATGGCGGGAGCTTCTTATGCCGACCTGAGTTTGCGTGCAAACGAGGCATTTATCAATCAAAGTGGCGCTGCTCAATTGAAAATAGCAGGTGCAGTCGAAAATTTAATTCTCAATACCACGGGAGCATCTTATACAGACGCTAAAACCTTACCCGCTCGTAATGTAAAAACGACTGTAAATGGAGCTTCAAAAGCGGAAGTTTTTGCTATCGATCGTTTAAACGTAACCCTTTCAGGTGCCTCATCGCTAAAGTATCTGGGGAGTCCGGCCATCAAATCCAGTATATCGGGCAATGCAACTTTATCAGTTATCGAATAAAATTCTTTTTGACCATGGAAACACACATCATCGAAAGCGCAAAAGTATGGACGCAACTCCCTTTTGACGAACAAACACGCAAAGAGGCCCAACAGCTCATAGATGCTGGAGGGAAAGAATTAATCGATGCCTTTTACACAGATCTCGACTTTGGTACCGGTGGCTTGAGGGGCATCATGGGTTGTGGAACCAATCGCATCAACAAATACACCATAGGCCAGGCTACTCAGGGATTGGCGAACTATTTAAAAAAGCAATTTCCCTATCAATCCATTTCAGTAGCTATAGCTCACGATACTCGAAATGGCAGCCGACAGCTTTCGGAGTTAACAGCGGAAGTCCTAAGTGCTAATGGAATACATGTTTTTCTATCAGAAAGTTTTCGCCCAACCCCTTGGCTGAGTTTTACCATACGCGAGCTGGGATGCTTGTCGGGAATTGTGCTTACCGCTTCGCACAATCCACCGGAATACAACGGTTACAAAGTCTATTGGAGCGATGGAGGGCAGCTCGTTCCCCCTCACGACAAGGCTGTGATTCAGGAAGTGCGCGCAGTGCGATTTGAAGACATCCGCTTTGACAAGAAACCTGAGCTCATTAAGCTCGTCGGCAAAGAAATCGATGAAAAATACGTTGCCCGCATTAAAGGCCTGTCGCTCAATCAGGCAGGAAAAGATCGCTTGAAAATTGTGTTCACACCTCTGCATGGCACTTCGGTAGAGCTTCTGCCAGCTGCACTTCGAGCTTCGGGATTCACAAATATTCAAATCGTCGAAAAGCAAAAAACACCGGATGGCAATTTTCCAACTGTTAAATCGCCTAATCCTGAGGAAGCAGAAGCCCTGAGCATGGCCTTACAAATGGCTCAGGACGAAGATGCTGACTTAATCATTGGTACTGATCCCGATGCCGATCGAGTGGGTATTGGGGTGAAAAACTTAGAAAATCAATGGATTTTGCTGAACGGCAATCAGACTGGTGCTGTATTGATTTGGTATATACTTGACCAATACAAACAGGCAGGGCGCTTGCGAACTAACAGTTTTATTGCTAAATCTATCGTAACAACCGACTTGATCAACGAAATAGCCCGTGCCTACAACGTGGAATGTATGGAATGCCTTACCGGCTTCAAATGGATTGCTGATTTCATCCGTCGATTCGAAGGCGTGAAAGAATTTATCACCGGTTGCGAAGAAAGCTATGGCTATCTGGTAGGTGACTTTGTGCGAGATAAGGATGCAATCGGTTCGGCTGTAATGATTGCCGAAGCTGCTGCCTGGGCAAAAAGCCAGGGATCGTCGTTTTACAAACTGCTTACAGACATCTGGCTGAAATTTGGTTATTACGGTGAAAAACTCATTTCCATCACTAAAAAGGGTAAAGAAGGCTTAGAAGAAATCGACCGCATGATGGAAAATCTTCGCCGTCAGCCTCCGAAGGAATTGGGTGGAGAGCAAGTTGTTCGGATGTTGGATTACAAATCGCTTAAAGACACCAATACGCTGACAGGTGATGTTACTGCGATTGAACTTCCGACTTCGAATGTTTTACAATTCTATACTCAATCTGGAGCACGGATTACAGCACGACCCAGTGGCACAGAGCCGAAGATCAAGTTTTATTTCAGTGTTAAAATCCCTGTGCACTCCTATGACGACATTCCTCAGGCAGCGCTTACAGTTGAAAAAAAGATCAACAGCTACATGACTTCCCTCGGACTGTAAAATCCTGACAGGATGACGCGTTGGAAGTTTGAAAATACCCTTTGGCTCTTCTTTTACATCACGGTAAGCCTCGTGTATTTGCGAGGCCTTTTTCTCGGCATTATGGATGTAGATAGCGCTCAGTACGCCTCCATAAGCAGAGAAATGTATGAAACGGGAAATTACCTTCAAGTGTACCATCAAGGACGTGACTATCTCGATAAACCGCCTTTTTTGTTTTGGACATCGGCGCTTGGATACAGAATTTTTGGTGTCAATGAATTCGGATTTCGATTTTTCTCTTTTCTGTTCAGCATTTTAGGCGTTTATTCCACATACAGATTGGGAAGGCTGCTATACAACGTATGGGTGGGAAAAGTGTCTGCTTTGATTCTGGCTACCAGTCAGGCCTGGTTTCTTTTTAATCACGATGTGCGAACGGATACAATTCTGACTGGGTCAGCAACCTTTGCAGCTTGGCAGCTTTTGTATTATTTAAAAGGCAAGAAGTTATGGCCTTTTATAGGTGGTTTTACGGGAATTGCCATAGCTATGATGAGTAAAGGGCCCATTGGATTGGTAATACCAGCCATAGCAGTGGGTACGTATCTTTTAAGTTTAGGTAAGTGGAAAAAAGTCTTCCACTGGCGTTGGCTGGTTGGATTGGCTTGGACGCTTCTCTTGCTTTTGCCAATGCTCTATGGTTTATATACTCAGTACGATGCCCTGCCCGAAAAGGAAGTGGAATTAATCACCAGTTCAGGTCCTCAGAGGTACAAAGGTTTGTCGGGAATAAAATTTTTCTTCTGGACACAAAGTTTCGGACGAATCACCGGAGAGAGCGATTGGAAAGACGAAAGCTCTCCGTTTTATTTCGTTCACAACTTTTTGTGGTCATTTGCGCCTTGGAGCCTTCTAGCTTTTCTGGCGCTGTATTCACGACTTAAGAACAACCTCGCCTCTGACAATCGCTACAAAGAATGGGTTTCACCGGTTACTTTCTTGGCAGCCTTTTTTGCTTTTTCAGCTTCTCGATTTAAGCTGCCGCATTACTTGTTTATCGCCTTTCCATATGCTGCCCTCTTTACGGCTTACTTCGTAGTAATGCGCTTGCCGAAACTTAAAGGATGGGTGAAAACAATGGCTGTTGTTCAACAGTATGTTTTTGCCCTGGTTAGTGTAGTAGTGGCTGTATTGCTTATGGCAGTGGTTTTTCCAGAAAAAGAATATACATCAGTAATTATTTGGTTAACGGGTGTTGTGGCTATTATCATCTCATTGCTCAAATTGCCTTATACCCGCGCGATACTGGCTGCAGGTGCTTTTACAGGAGTGATGTTTAACGGAGTTTTAAACTTCCGTTTTTATCCCGAACTCATGGAATATCAACCAGGTTACTATTTGGCTAAAAAAATTCATCAGTCCCATATTTCGCCGTCAGAGGTTTGTATTTCATTTGTGCGCTCTATTCACGCATTAGAGTTTTACAGCCAACATATTTTTTGCAAAAACGCTGATATAGATCCAGATAAAAGCAAATTTTGGATTTGCTCGAGTGACCAGCTCAAATCCATTGAAGCGAAAAAACTCAAGTTTCAAATTCTCTATGAAAGACCAGCTTTTCACATCACCTTGCTCAATGCTGCTTTTTTGAATCCTGCCACGCGTGAAAGCCAGCTCGAAAAGGTGTATTTAATTGAAATAAAGGATGAATAAACTCTTTTCTCTACTCTTTACGGCATTATCTTTTTCTGCGTCCGCTCAATTGATATACATCGGAGAATTGGAAATGAATGGTGAGACACCTCTTCGCTTTAATGCCATCATCAAACCTTTTAAGAATTCAGTCGAATTAAACATTATTAATTCCCAAGACACCATAAAATTGGTAGGAAAACCGATACCCGGTACTCAAACATGGAGATTTGATTTTCCTGTCTTTAACACTCATATCCGACTGCGCCGACTATTGAAGCATTGGGTTGGTACTTTTATCGATGACGATAAGGGCGATACAATTCCTGTAGTATTTAAACCCGCTTCAAAGGAAACACCTCGCTACAATTTATCAAATATGCAAGCAGTTGAAAACAGATTTCAAATCACCTTCGAACCAGGTACTTCTAACGAACGTGTAGCGGTTTTGGAGTATTTTCCTTATACAAAAAGTGAAATTCGAGGTTCAATACTTACTACAGCGGGCGATTACCGTTTTTTACAAGGTAGTGTTTCCTCAGATTCATTGATAATGAGCACTTTTGACGGAAAATTTGCCTATGTATTTGTCGCCCGCTTACAAGGCGATAGCATTTTTGGTTATCAATTTTACACCAAAGCAAATCCCCGCCAATTTAAAGGAGTAAAAAGTAATGCTGCAAGACTGCCTGATCCAAAGGCTCTGACTCAAGTTAAGAACGACGCCGGAAAAATTCGCTTTTCATTACCTGACACAGAGGGCAAAATAGTGGAATTCAACGCAAACGATCCTGGAGCAAAGCTTACTTTCATCACCATAGGTGGTTCGTGGTGCCCAAACTGCATGGATGAAGCTCGCTTTTTAAATCAATTGTACCAGAAATACAATGATAGAGGAGTAAAAATAATCGGAGTCTATTTTGAATACACTGATAAAGAATCAGTTGCACTACCAATTTTAAAACGCATGGCGACGCAGCTAAAACTCGAGTTTCCCATCCTTTACGGAGGTAGTGTTCGTCAACAAGCCGCTGCCCGCGTTTTTCCGCAAATTCAAAAGGTATTGGCATATCCCACCCTGATTGCACTTGATGCTCAGGGAAATATCTTAAAAACCTACACCGGCTTTTATGGTCCTGGCACAAGCCTTTTCGCCGATTATGAGCGTGAAATGATCGAGTGGATTGAGCAAGTGGTGGGAGATTAAATAAACACTGTATCTCCTAAGTTCCTATTTTTCAATTTCTACTTGTGTTTTTGGGATTTTTAAAAGAATGGTTTAGCATAAACACGCGTAAAGAACCAGTATTTTTGCCCAACTTTTAGAAACCTGACAAATGAAAATTTCCTATAATTGGCTTAAAGAATACATTGATTTAAAGGGTTTAAGTGCAAATGAAGTTGGTGAAATACTTACAGAAATAGGCTTAGAGTGTGAGGCGGTTACTCCGTTGGGAGGAGGGCCGGAGATCGACGAAAGGGTGGTGGTCGGATTTGTTGTTTCTGCTCAGAAGCATCCTAATGCTGATAAACTCACTCTATGTCAGGTAGATACTGGCGATGGACAACTGCTGCAGATCGTTTGTGGAGCTCCGAATGTGGCCGCAGGTCAAAAAGTACCTGTAGCATTACATGGTGCTACGCTGCGCCCCTACGGTGGTGAGGTGATAAAGATAAAAAAAGGAAAAATACGCGGTGAAGTAAGTGAAGGAATGATTTGTGCTGAGGATGAATTAGGCATCAGCGCTGATCACTCGGGAATTATGGTTCTCGACAATGCATTTGAACTGGGCGCTTCATTGGCCAGCTACATCCAATCAGATGCTGATTACATTCTCGAAATAGGCCTCACCCCTAATCGAGCTGATGCGATGAGCCACTACGGGGTAGCGCGCGATTTATATGCAGCTCTTGCCCACAGAAAGAAAAAAGTGGAATTAAGCCTGCCTTCTGTTTCGGGCTTTAAAGTAAGCAATACACAGTTGACCATCGACATTGAAATCGCAGACCGTAAAGCCTGTAAGCGCTATGCAGGCGTAAGCATTATGGGTGTAAAAGTCGGACCGTCGCCCGAATGGCTACAAAAAAGATTAACATCCATAGGATTAAATCCCATAAACAACGTGGTGGATGTTACTAATTTCGTTTTGCACGAGTGTGGGCATCCGCTACATGCCTTCGACGCCGATCGAATTGCCGGGCGTAAAATCGTTGTGCGAAAGGCCGAGGAAGGAGAAAAGTTCGTTACCCTCGACGGTGTAGAGAGAACCCTATCAGCCGAAGATCTCATGATTTGCGATGCCGAAAAACCGCTGGTTTTAGCCGGAATTTATGGAGGTCTGTATTCTGGTGTTAATGATCAAACGACGAATGTATTTCTGGAATCAGCGGTGTTCGATACTGTTCACATCCGTCGTTCGGCGCGCAGACACGGTTTGCAGACCGATGCCTCTTACCGCTATGAGAGAGGAGTGGATCCCGAGATGACCATCTATGCCCTAAAACGCGCGGCTAATCTCATTCGCGAAGTGGCAGGGGGTGAGATTTCAATGAATATTCACGACGAATACCCATCTCCTATTGCTCCGCACATGGTAGATGCCAACTTGCAGCGCATTCGAAAGTTCATTGGCAAGAAAGACATTAGCAACGGTGACATCAAATCTATTCTTGCTTCATTGGAAATCAAAATCTTAGCAGAAATTGAGGACACCCTACGACTTGAAGTACCTGCATACCGCGTAGATGTACAGCGCGAGGCCGATGTAGTGGAAGAAATCTTGCGCATTTACGGACTCGATGCTGTGGAGCCTCCGCGTAAAATCAAGTTTGCATGGCATCAGCCTGGCCATGACCACATAAAAGTCTCTAAAAAGGCTGATATTTCAAAACTATTGGTGGCTAGGGGGTACAATGAAACGATGAACAATTCCTTGACCTCAGCCGAGTCTTACAATGAAGAAAACAAAACACAGCTTGTAGAACTCATAAATCCGCTGAGCAATGAATTAGCTGTACTGCGCGGCACTATGTTGTATGGATTGCTCGAAAACATTCGCTTCAATATTTATCGTCAAGTACCCAATCTGAGACTTTTTGAATTTGGCAAAACCTACAAAAGGCTGAATGGACACTATGCCGAAGAGGAATTTTTAGCTTTAGTTCTTACTGGCTCTTATTGGACGGATACTTGGCTTGAGGCAGAGAAAAATTCTACGTTTTATCATTTGCTCAACGATGTAGAGGCCATTTTACAACACTTTAAACTTTATAACGTAAATAAAAGCTACTCTCAATCTAACAAAGGTGAGGGGATAACAATACAACATGATGGTGAACATCTTCTTACACTTCTGTCTATTTCCGGTTTGATTTTGAAAAAATTTGACATAGGGCAACCTGTTTATTACGCGGAAATCAACTGGAATGCTCTGCTCAGAGCTGCTGGACAAGTAAAAACAACTTTCACGCCTTTGCCTAAGTTTCCAGAGGTGGTTCGAGATTTGGCTCTTGTAATCGATCGAACAACCACATATCAAGCCTTAGAACAGGCAGTTTTAAAACTTAACATCAAAGAATTGCGCAATATTACCCTTTTTGATGTGTACGAAGGTAAAAATTTACCCGAAGGCAAGAAGTCATACGCTATGCGTTTTACCTTGCGTCACGAGGAAAAGACGCTTCACGACCAAGAAATTGATCAGATCATGCAACGCATTCTAACTTCGCTACAAACAGAGTGCGAAGCAATGTTAAGATAAGCAAACGATAAGATTTGTTTAAATAAAAGACAAGACAAAAAAGAAGGTGTCCAAAAAGTAAAGGACGCCTTCTTTTTTATTTTGATAAAACCCTTAATTGAAGTAAATTAGAGCCATCATAGACATTTTAAGTGAGGCGAGTAGTCTTTAAACAGCAACCCGG
>NZ_BHZE01000026.1 GCF_003851885.1 Thermaurantimonas aggregans
TGGAGGATGAGCTGGGGTTTTGAATTTTTGTCATTAGAGGGAATACTCGCAATTTTTACTTGACATGTATGTTGGGGTGAGAATTTGCATGCATTGTCCATAAGGTTAAGAAAAGCGATTTTCATCAGATATTCGTTTGCTCTAATGGTAAGAGTGTCGTCAGAATCAGCAGTAAAGTCGTGGGAATAAGAGATTTCCACGGAATAATCGGGATGAGCATTCAAAAGCATATTGCGGGCGTCAAGTAAGATTTCGTCGATGCGCACATTTCTAAAAGCGATTTTAGAGGCATCGTAACTGGCTCTAGCAAAATCTAAAAGACTTGCCGACATGCGCGAGAGCTTTTGGGCGTCGGCAAGAGTAGATTTCAGAGCATTTTGTAACTCATCGTGCGACCGTGGTTTAGCGAGCAAGTATTCGAGGTCGGCAATTATGGCAGTAAGCGGTGTTCGGAGCTCGTGAGCGATGTTGGATACAAAAGCCTTTTGGGCGTCAAAAGAATTTTCGAGGCGAGAGAGCATCTCATTGAAAGTGCGTGCAAGGTCAGCAAGTTCGTCGCCGTTAGAATAGATTGGCAGGCGCTGATCGAGGTTGGTGGCAGTAATTCGCTGGGCACGTTGGGTAATTTCTTTGATGGGATCCAAGGCTTTTTTCGAAAGAAAAATGCCGGCTATGTAAATCAAAACGAGAGAAGGCAGTGAGAGGGCGATCATTGAGATAAGGAGGCTGCGCTGCTTGGCATAGCCATATCGATCAAATGCCGCTGCGGTAATCAAGTAGGTAGCATCATCAATTTGATATTTTAAGCCGACTACCTGCCAGTTTTCTTGATAAAAGTGGACTTCGCCTTGGGTGTAAATGGATTTTAAGAGTTCTGGAGTTTCTTTTACAAAATCAATTTCAACGTCGTCGTGATACAGAAGTCGGAAAGCAGTATCGTAAATGGCTACCTCGGCTTCGGTTTGCAAAAGGCGATTGTTTTTGTACATTTTCTGTAGTGCAACGGGCTCAAGATGAGCAGAGAAGAGTAATTGACACTTGGTGATGGCTTCGTTTTCGAGGTAGTTGAAAAATTCTCTTTCGCGTGAGGCGCTTGCGCTGAAATAAATACTGCCGGCAAACATGATTAGGATAATGCCCGTAATGAATGTGAACCACAGGGTAATGCGTGTCCGAAGTTTCATCGCGTCTGAAAATGTGCTCTAAAATACGCTCGCGACTACAGGGCAATAGGGGAAGTTTTTTAATTTCTACATAGCGGATTAAATGTTTCTCAGAGTAGTTTCCTGATGGCAGAACTGCCTATCTTTGGCACAATTCAAAAATTTGTATTCATGCACGCTGACATCAAAAAGTACATTGACACCCACCGCGAAAGGTTTTTAAATGAATTGATGGAGCTACTGCGCGTACCGAGCGTCAGTGCTGATCCGAAATATAAAGAAGAGGTAATTAAGGCAGCTCAGCTTACAGCTCACTACCTGGAAAAAGCCGGGATTAAAAACGTAGAGGTTTGTGAAACTCCCGGCTATCCTGTGGTATATGGCGAATACATCAAAGATCCTTCACTTCCAACAGTATTAGTGTATGGACATTACGATGTGCAGCCGCCCGATCCGCTTGATCTATGGGAGTCAGGACCTTTTGATCCCGTGATTAAAAAAACCGAAATACACCCACAAGGTGCCATTTTTGCGCGCGGTGCTTGTGACGATAAGGGGCAGTTTTTCATGCACATTAAAGCGGTTGAAGCAATGATAGCCACCGGAACCTTACCGTGCAACGTAAAATTTATGATTGAGGGCGAAGAAGAAGTTGGCTCTGCCAATCTCGGTTGGTTTGTTGTACACAACCGCGAGCGACTTAAATGCAATACGATTTTAATTTCAGACACCGGAATTTTAGCCAACGATATTCCTTCGATATGTACCGGTTTGCGCGGGTTGAGTTATGTAGAGGTAGAGGTGACCGGTCCAAACCGCGATTTACATTCAGGTCTTTATGGCGGTGCAGTGCCTAATCCGATCAACATTTTGGCGAAAATGATTGCCTCGCTTCACGATGAAAACAATCACATCACAATACCCGGCTTTTATGACGATGTAGTGGAACTGTCGGCCGAAGAGCGCGCACTGATGGCACAAGCCCCTCACAGCGATGAAGCTTTTAAAAAGTCCATAGGCCTAAAAAATATTTGGGGCGAAAAGGGCTACACCACACCCGAGCGCACGTCGATACGTCCTACGCTCGATGTAAATGGCATTTGGGGTGGCTATACGGGCGAAGGAGCAAAAACGGTAATCCCTTCAAAAGCCTATGCAAAAATCTCCATGCGTTTAGTACCCAATCAAAATCCCGATAAAATCACCGAACTTTTTAAAAAACACTTCGAATCCATTGCGCCAGATTGTGTTTCGGTAGTGGTAAAGCCGCATCATGGGGGCGATCCTTATGTATCGCCATTAGATAGCCCTGAATATCAGGCCGCCAGCGAAGCAATGGAAGCTACTTTTGGCAAGAAACCGGTGCCCGTGCGCAGCGGTGGTAGTATCCCTATAGTGGCACTCTTCGAACGCGAATTGGGCGTTAAGTCTATTTTGATGGGCTTTGGACTCGACAGCGATGCCATTCACTCGCCCAATGAGCACTATGGATTGTTCAACTATTTCATTGGAATAGAAACGATTCCGCTCTTTTTTGACCATTATGTGCGTTTAGTTGAGCGATAAGTTGAGCAATAAAAAGAAGAATATAGCAGTTTAAAAATTCATGCGGCTCAGGCAACTTATTGCAAGTATAGCAAGCATTAATACTTTGCTGTTCACCTCTGTGCAAGGGCAAATTGGCGGACGCGAGGTGTTTCAATTTCTCAATATTGCCTCAGAGGCTCGCGTAGTGGCTATGGGTAGATTGCCCATAGCCTACTGGGAGCCCGATGTAAACTTTGCCCTGCTCAATCCGGCGTTAATTCACAGCAAATTACACGGTTCACTTAGTTTAAATGCCGTCAGTTTTCCGGCAGATATTTTTATTGGTAGTGCTAATTATGCTCACTCCTTTGAGAAAGTAGGTACTTTCACATTGGGCGTGAGAAGCTTTCAGTACGGAAAGTTTGTGGCAGCTAATCAATTTGGCGTACAAACAGGGGATTTTGACGTTTCAGACCTGGTAATTACCTTGGGTCATGGGCGCAAGGTGTATGAAAACTTGTATGTGGGAGCTAATTTAAAGATTATTAATTCAGCTTACGAACAATACAGTTCTTTCGGACTTGCTACCGACCTGGGCATAACGTATTACATACCTGAAAAATTGCTCTCGTGGAGTTTGCTTATCAGAAATGCTGGTTTTCAATGGGATCCATACACCACTGAGCGAGGCAGCCTGCCTTTTGATGTGCAGATCGGTGTGAGCAATCGCTTCAGACACTTGCCGTTGCGTTGGCATATTACTGCTGATCAATTGCACAGGCCTGATGTGAGCTTCATAAACCCTGCCAATGCTCGTCGCGATCCCATTACGAGCCAACTGATCGATGAAAATATAACGATTGCTAACAAAGTATTGCGACATTTTAGCTTTGGGGCTGAGCTAGCACCTACAAAAGGCTTCAACATTGGTATCGGCTATAATTTCCGAATGCAGCAAGAACTGCGCATGAACACCCGCCGATCCTCGGCTGGGCTTACTTTTGGATTAGGCTTTAAAGTCAGTAAGTTTATGATTCAGTATTCGCGTGGGGTGTATCACGTGAGCGGGGCAGCCAATCTTTTTAGCATCACAACACAGTTTGGTGATTTCAAAAAAAAGCAACCACTTACTTACTGACATAAACTTTTGTGGAAAGATAATGGTCTGACAATGCTCTGTGTTTGTCTAATCCACTCACTGTCAGTCTTCCTGCAAATCCTGTTTTAGTCATTGTATCGAGCATGACCAAAAAGAATGGTCTATTATTTTTACTTCAGATAAATCGATTCTGATCATTCGATTGCTATCTATAGAATTCAATATTAGAATTCAATATTTTTTTTAGTGTATTTCTGTGTGAAAAAATAGCGGCTTCCTGTAAGTGCACTACCGTTTCATTAGGAAATTCTTTTATAAGAAAGGATGTTTTAAAGATATATTTCAACTTCAGACCTAAATAAAATTCAATACCGATTTTTACCAGCATTCCTGCTGCTACACCTACGAGCAAGTCCTCAAATAAAGTAAAAAATATGATGGTCAAAAAAATGAAAAATTGCCCCTTGCCAATACTGTAGACGTGAATGAAGTGTTTGAAAGATGCCAGATTATAACCGGCATATATTAGCAGCGCAGCTAAAGCGGCATTCGGAATCCATTCGATAATAGGTATTAAAAACAACATTACAAGCAAAAGAAAGAATCCATGAAAAAAGTTAGACCACTTACTCACGGCACCTAAAGCAATAATGGCTGAACTACGTACTATTTCTGAAATTATCGGTAGTCCCCCCATGAGTCCAGAGGCGATGTTAACTGCTCTTTGACCTATCAAATCACCATTTGTGTGAACCTTGCGCTTGAGTGAATCGATCTATTCGAGTGCTTTGACCGTATGTAAGGATTTGATCCTAATGACGAAAAGAAACATTGTGAAGTATTTCCAAAACAAAAAATTGTTTATTTCGCTAATGCGAGGGCTAATCAAAATGGAATCCCAAAAATTGCCGATATATATAAGGTCAAAAGACAGATCATTCGACTTTAAATCCCAAATCATGGAGAATGGTATGGCACCAAAAAGTACCCAAACAGATGCCGATATTGTACGAATAAGGGAGATTTTAAATACGGATAGACAGTTAATATCAGCAAACTAACCAAACCAATACTAACTATATGTGGTTAAAAAACTTTTATCTAAGTTGGCAGATTTTTTAACAGTGCAAAGAGATCAAATGAATGGTTGAGAATGGTATTAAAACCCAGTAGTACGGGAATATGTTTAATGATGATGATAAGTCCGAGAGCTGTCAACATGCCGTGCACTGCGGTTTCAGGAAATAAATCGCTCACACCTCCAAGCTTAGCTGCACCTTTTAACACCTGAATTGAGCCATCAATACAATGGCAGACACAGAGCTCCAAGCTCATTCATAGCTGCCAAAGTCGGTCATAGCAGCAGCGGCTACGGTGATAACCCCTGCCGCTCGTATATTGATGCTTAATTCTGTCACGCGAAAGAACGAAGTACTTAGACCGCCCACTATAGCCGTGAGTATACACATACCTGGTGGATATCCACTGGTTTTGGCGATTCCAAGGCTAAGAGGCAGCGCCAAAAGAAAAATCTGAAACCCTAACCTTACATCTTCCAGAAGGATCTTTTTCGTGGATTAAATCAATGAATTTTAGAATTTTCAATACAATGTTTCAAAATAAAAAGAAATTTATTGAACAATCTGAAAATCGATTAATAGCTTTAATAAACTTTTAGAAATGATAATTTATTACTGCGTTGTAGAGCATAATGTTTACTCTGTTTATTTCGAGATCGGGGGTCAAAGGTTTTTCTTGAGCGTTGATTTTAGAGGTGATTAGCAAATGCATATCCAAACCCTCTAAAACGCCTTTAAATTCATGATAAACATCTAAATTTATATGGTAATAAGAGGGCATTTTGTATTTGTTTAGCCGAACATTGTCTATGTCTGGTAAGTTAAAGTATCCTGAATGAAATGCGATAATCCAAGATTCCGAAGGTTCATAGGTTATTTTTAAGGCATAGGCATGTACATCGCCGGCGCCTTCGTTTCGCTCACGAGGTATAAAAGTGAAGAAGGGTTCTCGCCCCCATTCTCTTGGCATGATAAACCTGCCTTGATCGGTAATGCGGTTGTAATTCAAAGAAAATTGAAATTTGTCAAGGTCCAGACCAGCTCGTAATCCAAAGGTAGCAGCTGTATGATTGATGGGGATGTAACGGTATTGAGGGTCTGAGCTACCGCCCTTTCCTACAGCTTGCTGGTAGATCCCTTGAAATGCTCCAAACAGATTTCCGAATCGCGTGGGGGTGAATGCATCAACCTGTACAAAAGTTGAATACATTACATTTTCGATTAGCATGTGCCAATTCGAAATTTGAAGAAACTTCTTTGGGTGATATAACAATCCGGCAAGGGCAACAAATTGAGCGTTTACATGATCGTGATAGTGATTAGGATGTCCATTTTCATCAAACCCCTGTGGAAACAATCCTATGGATTCACCGATTTTGTAAACCGAAATGGTACTTCGAGGAGAAATGGCATTGAAAATACCAGCATCTACTGAAAAACTTTCAGATTCGTTTATCTCACTCCATATACCCTGAATAGCTGTAGGACGCATTCTGCCGTCCTGAAGGTTGATAAAGGGGGTATTGATGAGCTGTCGGCCTACCTTGACTGATGACTGATTACCAAAATTGTATTTTACATAAAACTCCTCGAGTCTGTCCATTTCGTGTCTGTTGTGAGGGTCGGTAATGTCGAAGAGTTCAAGCTCGTAACGGCTGCCTTTGTTGCTCAAAGAATCTACCCGATCCATGGGTGAAGAATGCAGATTGAAGATATAAAACCCACCTAAACCATATTGGAAGTTTTTATAAGGTGCGCTTTCGTATTTAAATCCACCGCCAAAGGCATTGGCAAAAAAGGTACTCAATGGCCCATTGTTGTCAGTATGGCTGTAGAAGTATCGGAAATGCCCGTGAATTGTACCGTTTTTGAACGCATTTAACGGTGAATTCTGATTTTTTGGGTTTCTTTCCGGGCCTTTCCAGATATTGGGTTTTTCGAGAATGTCTTGATGTTGAGCAAAAACTGTCTGAGACAGGAGCAAAAAAATAACCGCTTTCCCAAACGGAAATATTCTCATCAATCTTAAAAAGAATTTTTAAAGTCTTTTAAAAACCAGATTTGATGTAATTCCAGCCTTCACGCTGTTTGCGTACGATGTGCACTATGCCTGCTTTTACGAATCCTGCTTCGTCTAAGATGTCTTCTTTTGGCACGTTGCGTTCTGACATGGAGAATTCACATGCTTTAAAAGAAATTCCTTTTCCGGCAAACTCTGCGACTTTTGCTTTTTGGGTGGATTTTGATTTTTGTAAGAGGGTTAAACCTGGTCCGTGGCACACTACTTCGATCTGTACTCCCGGCTCTACACTTGTGATGTTAGAGAGCTGTTTCATCAAGGCTTTGTGAGCCAGTGTATCATCGGTAGTCAGTTGAAATATGATTTTCAATGGTTCTTCGGATTTCTTGTTCTTTTTCTGAGCAAAAGCGGGATTTACTAAAAACGATAGAAGAACAAAAGGAAACAAAAACTTTTTCATTGGTCAAAAATTTATACAAATGTCATGAAAACATTACTGTTTTTTCTGTGATGTAGCTTCCAAATCTTTGTAAAAAGCAATGATGGGTTGCCAGGGGCCAAACTTGTGTTGTTGTTCGCTGAAGGTATCCTTGTATGGGCCAAAGGGGTGATCCACGGGTTTTTTGCTAATGTCAGGCCAGTCTTTCGGAACTTTTTTGTGCGGGCGTGGCTGTGAATTCACAAAGGCAGCTACATCCCATGCCTCTTCATCGGTCAGCAAAGGCATGGTGTGGCTAGCTCCGAGGGGCATGTTAAATTTCACGTATTTAGCAAAATTTGTTATGCGGTACAGACCGGCTGCATCGTTGTATGAATTTTTGCCCCAAAGAGGTGGATAGAGATATTCTACTCCATCAGGATGCTTTAAACCTTGTCCATCAGCTTGATGACAGCTCTGACACTTTTGTTCATACACAATTTTGCCGCGTGCAGGGTCGGCAGGTCTGTCGAGCATCGCAAACTCTTTCAGGCCTGATCCCGGAGCTTTTTCGCCTTTTTTCACGTTGGTGCCTAGGAACTCGATATATGCTTTTATGGCTTGCATTTCGCGACTATTGGTATCGGGTGCTTTTCCGTTTAAACTTCTTTCGAAGCAATCGGATACACGCTTGTAAATATCTTCCATACCGCCACTACGGGCTCTGAATTTGGGATAGGTTGATGCTACTGAGCCATAATTATTTCCCCACGGTTTTGTCCCGGCTTCGAGATGGCAGTTTTGACAGTTCATTCCATTGGTTAGCTGTGCCACTGAGCCATTGGGTCCGAGGTACTTGGCGGTATGAGCGATTAAATCTTTTCCATACAAAACAAGTTCGCGTTGTGCTTCATCTGTAATTTTTTCAGGATCAGGTGCCAGCCACAGCTCTTCGGCCGTGGCAGTCTGAACCTGTTGTTCTGTAGCGGGTACCTCCGATGTGGTCGTAGCTTCGCCCTTTGAATTTTCGACCCACACAACGATTAGGGCCACTACGGTGACAAGCACCATCAGCCAAGCAATTATTCTAGTTGTGCTCATTGCTATAAGTAATTATTAATGAGGAAGTTTGTCTTGTAGATAACCATATAAATATGTGCCAATTACGGCAAAGGCAAAAACAATGATGAAGGGCAAATAACCGTAGCCAATGTTTACTACCATAGGCCCAGGACAAGCACCGCTCAGTGCCCATCCAAGTCCGAAAATGGTACCTCCAAATATGTAGCGCTTGTAGGTTTTATCCTTTGGGAAGAAGGTTATAGGGTTGCCTTCGATATCGCGGATTTTGAACTTTTTAATGATCCAGACGCCTGATGCACCCAATGTTACAGCGGTTCCGATAATGCCGTACATGTGGAAGGCGTCGAAGTGAAACATTTCAAAAATTCTGTACCACGAGATGGCCTCCGACTTGGCCATGATAATTCCAAAGAAAACTCCAGCGAGTAAAAATTTTAGGTATTTCATAGCGAGGTAGTAGGTTTTAGGGGTTTTTAAAACAATATGGGTAAAATGAGATGTGTCATTAGTAGGCCGCCGATGAAGAAACCTATAACAGCTACCAGCGAAGGAAGCTGTAGGTTGCTCAATCCGGAAATTGCGTGCCCTGAGGTACAACCTCCCGCATAGCGCGAACCAAATCCTATCATTAGACCTCCGAGGGCAAGAATCAGGAATCCCTTGATTGTTAAAACATTGCTCCAGTCCATAAGCTCAGAGGGCTGCATACCTGTAGGAGCTTGAAAGTTCATTTCTGCCAATCGCTCAATGGTTTTTGGTGAGATGTCTACCGGCTCCTCTTGATAACTTAAAAAGTTTTTTGCAACGTAACCGCCAATGATCGACCCGGTAAGGAACATCAAATTCCAAGCTTGTGATTTCCAGTCGAAGTCAAAAAATTTCACTTTTTTACCGGCACCAGCAATGGTACAAATCGTCCTGAGATTAGATGAAAAGCCAAATTGCTTCCCAAAAAACAAGAGGGCAAACATTGTGGCTGCTATCAAACCACCAGAAAACCACCACGGCCAGGGGCTCATTATAAAGTCAACAAAGCTATTTTTCATAGAGTCTGAAGGTTATGAAGGGTTTATACATGTGATTTATTAATTTTTCTGCTACGCTTGAGTAAAAAAGACTTCCTTTTCCATGTGTTCCAAGGCAAATAATATCCATAGAATGCATTTGGTCGAAGTGGAACACCCCATGCTCTACATCTGTATCTTTCAGTACATTAATGGAATAATTTTCTAGTTGATTTTCTTTCGCAAAGCTTTCCATTTTTTTCTTTAGCTCTTGTGATTCATGGGTTTTAGAGCGCGATGTCAGAATGTGCAGCAAGTGAATTTTACACTGAAAAGCTTCTCTTATGCGCTTCATAAGACTTATGTCAAAATCCTCTTCAGCCAGAAAATCGTGTACAAAGAGTATGTTTTTGATCTCAAGTTGGCTGCGATCACAACTCAAAGACAGCACTGGTACCTTCGATTTGCGCACTACTAATTGGGTCTCAGTTCCACCTATTTTATCGCGCAGACCTTCCACGCCTTTGGTACCCATGGCTATTAAATCAAAGCCATTTTTCTCTGCAAAGGAGATGATACCTTCTGTGATTTTTCCGGAGCGAATGTGTGTATGAATGTTGCCTTCAAGGCGCTTTTTAAGTTCTTCAAATTTTTGAACAGCCAGGTCGTACTGTTTTTGTACAAAGGTTGGCGCAATATCACCACATGTTGTAATTTTTCCATTTTCATCAATGCTTACAGATTCCGGTGTATTGAGTATATGAATGAAGTGAATCTCCACCGGAAGTTTTTCTTCCAACTTTTTCACCAGAATATAGGCATATTCTGATTGAATGGAAAAGTCGGAAGGAATCAGAATTTTTACTGGTTTCATTGTTTTGAAAAGTTTTGTTTTTAATTGAATTAAAGTTTAATTCATGCTATTCATGATTGATTTTGTTTATTAAGCTAAAGTAAAATAGCTATTCAAAACAGTTAATAATTTTTTATCGATTTTAACGTCTAAATTTGTTTTATCTAAGCAAAGTATTTTTTTTAACGTATGACAAAAAAGTGCCGGCATTTAGCCGGCTTTTTGTTATTAAACCCCCTAATAAAAGAGCTTTTTACTTTTTACTTCTGGCCCTTAACCTTTCGGTCTACATCGAGCCAGGTTCCACCGTTTGTCACGTTGGTGATTCCGTTTTGTCTCAGTATTTGCTCAGCACGTGCACTTCTGGCGCCACTTCTGCAGAAAACTACAATCGGCTTGTCGGTTTTAAATTCATTGATGCGCGCTTGTATTTCGTGCAGTGGAATGTTAATTGCGCCTTTAGCTGTACCTTCAGCAAATTCTTGTGGTGTGCGTACATCTACAAGAAGTGCTTTGCGATAATCTATTTCACCTTGCTGCTTTTGGCCAAAAGCAGTTACAACGGCTAATAAGGTGAAAATGGATGCGAAAACAATTTTTTTCATCGCAATTAATATTGATTTCTCAACACATCTTGCCATGTACCGGCATTGTATACATTTTTAATTCCGTAGCTATTGAGAATTTGCTTAGCCATTTCGCTGCGGTTTCCTGAGCGGCAGAATACTACGATATTTTTTCTGTTTTGAAACTCAGAAAGGTGGTAAGGAATCTGGTCTACAGGAATGTTGATCGCATTGCGAGCAGAACCTTCCATAAATTCATATGGACTACGTACATCTACCAGAAGGGTGCCTTCTTGGTTGATGATTTCTTTGAGATTTACTGTCTCTGTCATTTTTATTAGGAATTTATTTTAATGTTTCTTTTAAAATGATATAAATACCCATTACGAGTACAAACCAGCCAAAGGCGGGTTTGAGTTTCTTTCCGTCGATCTTTTTCGAAAGAGCGCTACCAATCAGAATACCAACTATAGCCATACCTGATACCATCAGAATCAGAGGCCAATTCATGGGTGTTTCACTGCTTTCGCCAAAAAAGCCGATCAACGATTTAGCTGCAATAATTACCAATGAAGTACCTACGGCTTCTTTCATGGGCAACTTACTAAGCACTACAAGTGCTGGGATGATTAAAAAGCCACCGCCGGCTCCAACCATACCTGTAAGAATGCCAACTACTGTACCTTCAAGCAGTATGAGGGGATAGTTAAACTCTTGTTTTCCACTTTCACTCTCGCCTGTTTTATTAGGATTTTCCTTCTTAATCATGCTGTACGATGCAGCAATCATTAGTACAGCAAAGAGCAGCATGAGTAAAAGACTTTTAGTCACTACAAAATCCCCAATGGCAAATACCTCTTTTGGTATAGCTGGCACAATGTAGGCTCTTGTAGCGAATACAGCTACGATAGACGGAATGCCAAAAACTATGGCTGTACGAACATTTACCAGTTGATTTTTGAAATAGGTGTACGAACCGATAGCGCTAGTAAGGCCAACTATGAACAGAGAATATGCAGTGGCTGCAACAGGCTCTACATATAGCAGATATACTAATACTGGTACTGTGAGAATGCTACCACCACCACCGATGAGACCAAGAGATACTCCGATGAGTATTGAAGCTATATAGCCTAGAATTTCCATTGTCGTTGTTTGCTAAGGAAAGAAGAGGTAAGGCCACCAGAGCCTTACCTGAAAATAGATTATTCAGAAACTAACTCCTCGCCGGCAGCAGCCCATTCGTTGATGCCTGGAGAGTAGTTTACGATGTTGTTAAATCCATATTTAGTGAGCAGTGAGTAGCCAATAGAGGCTCTGTCACCACCTTGGCAGTGGATGATTACTTTTTTGTCTTTACTGATTTTATCGAGATTGTTGGGGAGAGTTCCCACAAATACGTGGTCAGCACCTTTGATGTGTCCTGACTTGTATTCGCTGGCACCGCGAAGGTCAACAACTTGAATGTTGTTAGCTGAAATAAGTTTCTTTAATTCTTCTTTTTCCACAAATTCTACGGTTGCCAGTTTTCCTCCGTTCTTAGTGTAAGGGTCAGTAGAATCGATGTAGCCTTTTACATTATCGAGGCCGATTCGCATGAGCTTGCGAGCGATATCTTCCAGCTGATCTTCAGCAGCTAAGAGCATGAAGGGCTTGTCGTAGTCAAGATACCAACCTGCCCAAGTAGCTAGGGAGTTGTTGTTTTGAATATTGATGCTACCAGGAATGAAACCTTTGGCGAAATTAACCTTATTACGAGTATCTACCAGAGGAGTACCTTGATTGAAAGCCTCTATAAACTCACTGTCGCTCAACTTTTTGTACTTTGGCACTTCAGTTACAAGAGCTCTCTCTACTTTGTTGAGCTTCTTCATCATAGCGAAGTAGCGAGGAGGCTCTGGTTGGTCTGCCAGAAGGTAGCTGATGAAACCTTCTTTATCGTTCATGTAGCGGAAAGCCCAGTTGCGCATTTTTTCATAACCTACGGTAGAGCTGGGTACAGCACCTAGGGCTTTACCACAGGCTGAACCTGCACCATGGCCAGGCCATACTTGTACGAAGTCGGGAAGAGCAGCAAATTTTTTCAGTGATTCATACATCTGCTCAGCACCTGCACGTTGTGTGCCTGTTTGACCAGCAGCTTTTTCGAGTAAGTCGGGTCTTCCTACATCACCTACAAACACAAAGTCGCCAGTGAAAATCATTACAGGTTCAGGGCTGGCAGGGGTATCAGTAAGCAGAAAGCTGATGTGCTCAGGAGTGTGACCTGGTGTATGCATCACTTTGATTTTCAGATTACCCACCATAATCTCATCTCCATCTTTGAGCCCTACATGTGGAAATTGATATTGCCAGTCGGCACCACCTTCGTCGCTCAGATAAATTTGAGCTCCTGTAAGCTGGGCTAATTCACGGCTTCCTGAAAGGAAATCGGCGTGAATGTGTGTTTCGAAGATGTGGGTAATCTTAAACTTATTGGCTTTTGCAATCTCGAGATATACATCTACATCCCTACGAGGGTCAATTACTGCAGCAACACCTGCTGCCTGACATCCGATTACGTAGCTTGCTTGTGCTAGAGTTTTATCGTAAACGTGCTGAAAAAACATAGTTCTCTTTGTTTTTAAATTTCTTTTGCAAATGTCAGGCTGATTTTAATCATGTTTTTGGTACTTATGTTACAAAAGAAAAAACCACCTGCACTTTTAGCAAGTGGTTTTATTATGTGTATGTAAATCAGTTAATTATAACTCAGTAGTTGGGCAAACATAATCTGTTACGCGGAACTTTCCGGTCTCTTTCATTGCCTTGAAACCACCGATTACATTCACCAGTTTATCGTAGCCGCGGCTTTTTAGAATTGAAATAAACGCCATGGAACGATAGCCGCCGGCACAGTGCACGTAGTACTTCTTTTCGGGGTTGAGCAGCTTCATGCTATCGTTGATGTAGTCGAGCGGAGCTACCATGGCCTCTACTACGTGCTCGCTGTTGTATTCGCTGTTTTTGCGCACATCTACTATGTTGATGTCTTCTTTAGCATAAAGTTCAGCGAGTTCTTCAGCGGTCACTTGTTCAACGGTGTCGATTTCAAAACCTGCGTTCTTCCAAGCTTCAATACCGCCTTTTAGATAGCCAACTACATTGTCAAAACCAACGCGAGCCAAGCGAGTAATAGCCTCTTCTTCGCGGCCTTGGTCGCATACGAGCAGCAGAGGTGTAGTGACATCTGGAATGAGTGTACCCACCCAAATAGCAAAGCTGCCGTCGAGACCGATGTTGATAGAGTTGGGGACGTGTCCCTTAGCAAAATCGTCGGCACTGCGCGTATCCAGAATAACAGGCCGCGTTTCAGTGGCTACTATTTCAAACTCCTTGGGATCAAGTGCTCTTTTGGCCTTTTCAAAAACATTGTCAATAGACTCGTAGCCTTTCACATTCATCAAAACGTTGGCCGGGAAGTAACCTGGAGGGGGTGTAAGACCTTCGAGCAGTTTGGCGATAAACTGCTCACGTGTAAGTTTGGGATCGAGTGCGTAATTGGTTTTCTTTTGATTGCCAAGTGTATCGGATGTCTCTTTGCTCATCTTCTTTCCGCAAGGGCTACCAGCCCCGTGAGCCGGATATACTATCAAATGATCAGGAAGGGGAAGAATTTTTTTATGAATGGAGTCGTAAAGATGTGAGGCTAACTTCTCCGGAGTAAGATCTTCTACCACTTTTTGAGCAAGATCCGGACGACCTACATCACCGATGAAAAGGGTATCGCCAGTAAAAAGTGCTGTTTCTTTTCCATTTTCATCGATAAGCAGGTAGCAGCTGCTCTCCATGGTATGACCTGGTGTGTGAATAAGGCGAATTTTGACTTTTCCGAGTTGAAATTCCTCACCATCCTTGGCAATGTAGGCGTCGTAACCAGGTTCAATCAATACCGGACCAAGAACGATTTTCGCTCCGGTTTTTTTGCTTAGATCAACGTGGCCTGAAACGAAATCAGCATGATAATGTGTTTCAAACACATATTTAATACGTGCTCCCGACTTGGAAGCTCTTTCGATGTAAGGATGTACCTCCCGAAGAGGGTCTATGACGGCGGCCTCTCCTTCACTTTCGATGTAATATGCACCTTGGGCAAGGCATCCTGTATAAATCTGTTCTACTACCATGGTCTTTTTGATTTTAATTGTTAAATTTTCGTGAACAAAAATCGGTCAATTGCCATATGGTGTGCAGTGGTAATCATCACATTAGATGCTAACTTTTATCAGCCCAATCTGTGACAAATGAGATATTTAAAAAAATGAATCAATCTGTCAACATTTCAACCGTTGACAGGTTACTTTGAATGAATTTAAATTGTTTAATATAAGTGTGTTTAAAATTAAACACTACTACTTTTGTCGGATTAATGCGTGTAGTTTGTTAAATGACCAATCGATACTCCATTAAAGATTTAGAGCAATTATCAGGAATTAAAGCCCATACTATTCGTATTTGGGAGCAGCGATACAAACTGATTACTCCCAAAAGGACTGAAACAAATATTCGCTATTACCTCGATAGCGATCTGAAAAAGCTACTCAATATCAGTGTTTTAATAAAAAAGGGTATTAAGATCAGCAAAATATCACAGCTTAGCAATGAAGAAATTCAAGCCTTAGTGCTTGAATACTCACGCTACAGAGGTGAATACGAAGCCCAAATCAATGGCCTTAAAATGGCCATGATCGACTTTGATGTGGAGTATTTCGAAAAAATCCTCGGCCAGTGCTTCTTTACCTTCGGCCCAGATGTAACCTTTACCCAAATCCTTGGCAAATTCATTGCTGAAATAGGTATTTTATGGCAAACCAACTCTATTTCCATTGCTCATGAGCACTTTATTTCAAATCTGATCAAGCAAAAACTCTTTGCAGCAATCGATCAAATGATCGTTACACCGAAACCTGACACCGAACCCATTGTATTATACTTACCTGATAATGAACTTCATGAGCTCAGCTTGCTCTACATATATTATACATTGAAGAAAAAAGGCTACCGGGTACTTTATCTCGGGCAATCAGTACCGGCTGAAAACCTTAAAGAACTTTTTGATAAAACCGGTAGACGCCTTTTTATATCCATTTTTACCTCAAATCCTTTTTCAGAAGAAGTCGAAGACTACATAAAAAAGCTGGATGAATTGTTTGGTGAAAACGACTGCTGGTTCCATTTTACTGGTTATCAAGTGCAAAATGTTACCGATCTGAATTTCAATAAGGAACGTTTTCACATCCATCCGTCCGTAGAGTCAATCTGCGATTCTTTTTAATTAGTCATTCGTTACAAATTTTCTGTCTTTGAGCAAGTCATCTGTGCAGGTTTAGTACTGATGGCAGAATAATATAGGTTAATCGTTTAAAAATTATTATAAATGTACCTACATGTAAATAATTATTATGTTAATTGTCAAATAAATACATTTTTTGTTTAAGTAATAGCAAAAAAAATTAAACAAAACACTTGCATGTATCGATTCTTTGTTTAACTTTGTAGCATAAAATATTAAACAAACATGCTATGTCAACTCTTGAGTTTACCAATCTGATATCGTCTCATCGCTCCTTCCTGCACCAGCTGGCTATGAAACTTACAAAAGACATCGATGATGCCAAAGATTTGATTCAGGAGACCTTTTTTAAAGCGATCAAAAATAAGGACAAGTATGAAGAGGGCACCAATATCAAGGGTTGGCTCTATACGATTATGAAAAATACTTTTATAAATCAGTATCGAAAAAAGAAATTTCAGAATACTTTTATTGACGAAACGGACAATAAGTTCTTTATCAGTCAATCACCCCGCGATAAAGAGGTGTATTCTGATAAAAACTTAGACATGGAATATTTAATGAAGCGAATAGAAGACATTGATCGAGTATATTTAGAGACATTTATGATGTACTACAACGGATACAAATACGAAGAAATTGCCGAGATCATGAACATACCTTTGGGTACAGTAAAAAGCAGAATATTTCTGGCAAGGAAGAAGATGATGGAGCGCTTAAAAGATTATCGATAAAAACGTTTCATCGCAAAGCACACTATGAAAGACAAAGCAGTTGTAATAGGAAGTGGTTTCGCAGGGCTATCGGCGGCCATCTCTTTGGCACACAAAGGGTATGAGGTTACTCTTTTAGAAAAAAACGACATGCCAGGGGGCAGAGCCCGACAGTGGGTGAAAGATGGATTTATCTTTGATTTAGGTCCTTCTTGGTATTGGATGCCCGATGTATTTGAAGCTTTTTTTTCAAAATTTGGCAAAAAAGTATCTGATTATTACGAATTATATCGATTAGATCCCGCTTACAAAGTCTTTTTTAAAGACGATGAAGTGGAAGTGCCGGCTGACCTCACCAAGCTCAAAAGTTGGATGGAACGCCGAGAGCCTGGTAGTGCTGCCAAGCTCGACAAATTTCTCAAAGAAGCAGCTTACAAATATGAAGTGGGCATCAATGACTTAGTGTACAGACCAGGTCGAAGCATTTTTGAATTTGCTGATTGGCGAGTCTTAACCGGACTTTTGAAGATGGATCTTCTCACCAACATCAGCAAGCACATTCGAAGCTACTTCAGCGATCCTTACATCATTCAGCTTCTCGAATTTCCTGTCCTTTTTTTGGGTGAAAGAGCCTGGAAAACCCCTGCTCTTTATTCTTTAATGAATTATGCGGACCTTGTGCTTGGCACCTGGTATCCTAAAGGAGGTATGTACTCTGTGGTGAAGGCACTCGTATCATTGGCTGAGGAAAAGGGTGTGACCATCCTTTACAATCAGGAGGTTAAATCTTTTGAAATAGCCCATAATCAAATCAAAGCAGTACTTACTGAAAACTACAGATACGAAGCAGATGTAGTAATAGCTGGTGCAGATTACCACCATGTAGACCAACAGCTGTTGCCCGAAAAATATCGCAACTACTCGGAAAGGTACTGGCAAACCCGAAAAATGGCACCTAGCAGCTTGTTGTTTTACTTAGGCGTGAACAAGCGCATCGAAGGATTGCCCCACCATACGCTTTTTTTTGACAGAGACTTTGCCCTGCATGCTGAGGAAATTTACGGCAAACCTCAATGGCCCACAGAGCCCCTATTTTACATATCTGTAACCTCAAAAACAGAAAAAACTGCTCCAGAAAGTTGTGAGAATTTAACGATCTTAATACCTCTTGCGCCAGGCTTGGAAGACAGTGAACAGATGCGCGAAAAGTACTATCATGTAGTGATGGATCGATTGGAAAAGCGCATCGGTCAGGAAATAAGACCACACGTTGTGGTTAAGCGTTCCTATGCGATGAATGACTTCGTTAAAGATTATCACGCATTTAAAGGAAATGCGTATGGATTAGCCAATACTTTGCTACAAACAGCTATTTTAAAACCCTCGCTGAAAAATAAAAAATTGCACAATCTTTACTACACCGGTCAACTCACTGTGCCAGGGCCAGGTGTACCTCCCTCACTCATATCCGGATGGGTGGTGGCTAATGAAGTGGTGAAGGATATGAATTACTCAACTGTTTAACAAACCTGCTAAAAACCACCCTGCTATGAAAGAACTATTTGATAAAGTAGCTTTTAAGACCAGTAAGATGGTCACGCGAAAATATTCTACCTCGTTTTCATTGGGAATTTATTTTCTCGACAAAAAATTTCACGATGCTATATATGCGATTTATGGCTTTGTGCGCTTTGCCGATGAAATTGTGGATACTTTTCACGATTACGACAAAGAGTCGCTGCTACTGAGATTTAAAGAAGATACCTATCGCGCCATTCAGGAGGGCATAAGCCTCAATCCGGTGCTTCACAGTTTCCAAAAAGTGGTCAATCAGTACAACATAGACCTCGACTTGATCGAAACATTTCTCCAAAGTATGGAAATGGATCTCTACAAGCATACCTATACTAAAAAACAGTACGAACGTTATATACTGGGTTCGGCCGAAGTGGTAGGGCTAATGTGTCTAAAGGTTTTTGTAGAGGGCGATCAGAAAGCGTATGAGGAGTTGAAATATTATGCCATGAAGCTTGGCAGCGCTTTTCAGAAAATCAACTTCTTGCGCGACTTAAATGCTGACTACTTTCAGCTCGGCAGAGTGTACTTCCCGGGCGTAGATATGAGCCAATTTGACTACGAAACTAAGCAAGCTATAGAAAAAGACATCGAAATCGACTTTGCTCTTGGCTTTGAAGGCATTAGAAGACTACCTAAGTCGAGCAGACTGGGAGTATATGTTGCTTACGTATACTACTACCAGCTTTTTCAAAGAATTAAAAACTTACCTCCTGCTGAAATTCTCAACAAAAGAATTCGCATACCGAATAACAAAAAAATCCGTTTGCTCTTTAAATCATACATTAAACACGCTCTTAATCTCTTGTAAATCATGATTGAACACGTTATCCTGGTCGATGCTCACGACCGTGAGCTAGGACTGATGGAGAAGATGGAAGCACACCAAAAAGGCCTGTTACATCGAGCTTTCAGTGTCTTTGTGCTCAACGACAAAAAAGAACTACTCCTACAACGCAGGGCATTTGACAAATACCACAGTGGAGGCCTATGGACAAATACGTGTTGCAGCCATCCGCGCAAAGATGAAGATGTGGAAGCCGCAGCGCATCGACGTCTAAAGGAAGAAATGGGCTTCGACTGCGAACTTGAGAAGGTGCTGGACTTCGTCTATCGGGCTGATTTCTCCGATGGGCTTACCGAGCACGAATTTGACCACGTATTTGTGGGGTATTACAATGGAAGTCCCCAAATCAATACCCAAGAGGTAGCTGAATACAAGTGGATGCCACTCGATGAGGTAAAACGCGATCTACAGGAAAATCCGGATAACTACACCGAGTGGTTTAAAATCATTTTCGACCGTTTTTACTCTCATGTAAAAAATTGATATGAAGCTGGTTACAGTGTCGAGGCATGCGCACTTCAATGCTGCGCACAGGCTTCATAACCCTAGCTGGAACGCCGAACAAAACGAAAAAGTGTTTGGGCTCTGCAACAACGAATATTTTCACGGGCATAACTATGAGCTGATTGTAAGTGTGACAGGACCGGTTGATCCGGATACTGGTTATGTGATGGATATGAAAGAATTATCGGATCTGATCAAAAAACATGTAGAAGCTCGATTAGACCACAAAAATCTCAATTTACAAGTCGAAGAATTCAAGCATCTTATTCCTTCGGCTGAAAATATAGCAATCGTCATTTATGATTGGTTGCGCCCACACATTTCACCCAGTTTAAAACTCAAAATTACCCTTTATGAAACGCCAAGAAATTATGTTGAATACTCAGGAGAAGAAGCGTAATGGCGTACCCCATTTGAATGGAAATACGGCTCACGCACTGCATATACACGATGATGATACTTGCTGCGACGATCACGTGTGCACTGGCAAGGAAACTCCCCTAAGGCCTGACGCCTTTGAACTGACAGATGATGAGAAGATTGAGTCAATAGCCGAAAAATTTGCCGATATCCTTCATATACTTGGTCTTGATTTGGATGACGATAGTTTAAAGGATACACCGCGAAGAGTGGCAAAAATGTATGTAAAGGAGATTTTTTCGGGTTTGCATCCGGCACGTAAACCATCTGTTCAGCTCTTCGACAATCCTTACCAGTACAATCAGATGCTGGTAGAAAAAAACATCACTGTGCATTCTTACTGCGAACACCATTTGGTGCCCATCATAGGAGTAGCTCACGTAGCCTACATCAGCAGTGGCAAGGTCATCGGCTTGAGTAAAATCAACAGAATCGTTCGCTATTTTTCTAAAAGACCACAAGTGCAAGAACGGCTTACAGAGCAAATTGCCGAGGAGCTTAAAAAGGTCTTACAAACCGAAGATGTAGCAGTTTACATTGATGCCGAACACTTTTGTGTAAAGACACGTGGGATAGAAGATACCCAAAGCACAACTGTGACTACCCACTATAGCGGAAAGTTTCTCACAGATAATCAAGTTCGTCAGGAGTTTCTTTCAATCATCTCAAAGAAATGAAAAATATTCTTGTGATAGGAGCCTCCTCAGGTATTGGAAAGTATGTGGCTGAGTCGCTTGTGAAAAGTGGAAACAACGTGTATGCAGCCCAGCGGAGAAGTGCAGAAATACCCGGTGTGAAAAACATTCCTTACGATGTAACAAGCCAAACTCCTATTTCACCACTTCCTGATGTTCTGGATGGACTTGTATACTGCCCCGGCACCATCAATCTGAAACCTTTTAATCGAATTTCGGACACTGAACTCAGAGAAGAGTTTGAGATCAATTTTTTTGGAGCATTCCGCATACTTCAAGCATGTCTTCCCGCTTTGAAAAAAAGCGCTCAGGCGTCAGTTGTGTTCTTCAGCACTGTAGCTGTACAAACCGGAATGCCTTTTCATGCCGGTATAGCCTCGGCTAAGGGAGCTATTGAAGGGCTTACAAGAAGCTTAGCAGCAGAATTGGCTCCCAGTATTCGCGTTAATGCGATTGCCCCCAGTTTAACCGACACTCCCCTTGCCAATAAATTGCTGAACACTGACGCCAAACAAGAATCCGCTCGTCAGCGACACCCACTCAAGCGCTATGGATCCACAGAAGATGTAGGCAATGCTGTACTCTGGCTTCTATCCGATCAAAGCTCGTGGGTAACCGGCCAAATACTGCACATCGACGGTGGTATGAGTTCGCTAAAAGTATGAAAACACTCTCCAATTATTTAAAAGACGAGGACAGGCACTTTAGAATCAACTTTTTTAACACGCTCTCTGGAGTGCGTTCGGTGTGGATGGTCGGTACGCAGAGTAAAGCAGGGGTGAAAAATTTGGGCCTTTTTAATTCTTTAGTCCATATTGGAGCTAATCCGCCATTGTTAGGCCTGATTTTTAGGCCACATTCCGTTCCGCGCCATACACTTGAAAATATCAATGAGAGTGGGCTCTACACGCTGAATTCCGTTACTTCAGAGCTGATGCATCTAGCCCACCGCACAGCCGAGAAATTCGAAGCTCACGAAGATGAATTCGAACTTCTGGGTTTTACGCCTTGGTATTTCGGTAGTTACCCAAACGTGCCGGCAGTAGCTGAGAGTCCATTGAAAATACTGCTTCGATATGTCGAGAAACATTTGATTGCCGCAAATCAAACGCAATTACTGGTAGGTGAGGTCATCGATGTGCACATAAAAGTCGATGCTGCCGTGCAAAGTGACGGCAGCATCGATCACCAGATATTGGGACATTTGGCTGTAAGTGGATTAAACGACTATTATGCTTTGTCTCACTTGCTCAGCATGAGTCGATCAGATGATTAGTTACCAAAAAAGAGCTACTCCCACCCCAAATCGAGTGCCTACTGAGGGCTGCGCTTCTTGTATGGAGCTTACCAATGGCAGTTGACCAAAAAGCTGGAAAATCATCTTCTGGTAGTAAACATCTACTCCAGCAGTTAGAAGTCCGAATTTGCCTCCTGTATTTTCTTTCGCATAACCATATTCTGTGTCTTTCTCAAGAGATTCGAATTGCCCTCCGATAATTGGCAACACGGCCATGTGCGGACTTACCTGCCACCAGTAGAAGGCCGAGCCACCTGCCAAAATAGTATTACCCATTTTGTACTGAAGTTCATTGGCCAACTGATAGCGATATTGTACATCGGTTTGAAATCCAAAGTTTTTAAATCGGAGGATATACATGTTTTGTAACAAAAAACTCCATGCACCTGTTCCTACTTGAATGGGAAGAGGAAACATTCGGCGCCTGCTGTCGCGCTGCATGTACTTACCGGTGGGCAGTTTTACCCCTCCGCCTAAAAACCATATGTGCCTTAAAAGTTTGGTGGGATCAGCACCTTGATTTATCACTTGATGCAGGGCATTAAGCTGAATGTCGCCCACACCAGAGAGCAGTTCGTTATACCCGTTTTCATAGCTTCGCACATTCACTTTGTAAGGCAAGAATGTGAAAACTTGCAACTTTTCGGTCATGTAGTAGCGAAGCCATAGATCCGCTGAATGGTATAAATCTGTTTTAAGGTATTGGCCATCAGTAGTATTGAGTAGAGTGGCCGGATGGTGAAAGCTGCTCTGAAAATAGCGAAGGCCCATCAGGTTTTTTTGAAATTGAGGAAGCACGCCGAGATAGCCACCACCTACGCCACAGCCGCAAATGTCACAAGCTTGTTGATTTCTGGGTACTAAGGAGAGGGCAATTAAAAGCGATATGAGGTTTTTTGGGAGTTTCATTTTGTCTTAGGTTCTGAGTACATGGAATTGGCCAATAGACTGAAGTCTGACAAGGTGTGTAAGAAGGCTATGATCTTTTCCTTGTCGCTTTCAGATAGCGGAAGTCCGTTTTTGAGCATTGGATCGGTATAAGGGGGTGCGGGTTTGTTTTTGCCCAAGTCGGCGTAGTGGTCGAGCACAGCCTGAAGAGAGTTGAATCTCCCGTCGTGCATATATGGCCGAGTAAGAGCTACATTTCGCAAGGAGGGTGTTCTGAACTTTTGAAAGTCGGCTGAGTCAAGCGTAATGTGATATCGACCTTCTTCTTTACCGTTCGATTCTAGGCCATTGCTTCTGAAGGCATAGTCTGTTTGAAGCGCACCGGCATGACAAGTGGCACAGTGTTTTTCAAAGAGCTGTAGGCCGGCCATTTCGTCGGCAGTGAGCTGAGCTCTGCCCTGTCGATAGCGGTCGTATTTAGAATTGGCCGAAATAATAGCCCCTTGAAACTGCGTGAGCGCATACAAAAAGTCGCGGGCTGAAATTTCAGAGGTTCCAAATACTTTTTTAAAGAGTTCGGGATACTCTGGATGATTGCGCAACCTGCGAAGTGCCTCGGCTATGGTGATGTCCATTTCATCGTGGTTGAGCATGGGGGCTGTAGGTTGCATTTCAATGTGGTTGATGCCTCCGTCCCAATGAAATAAGGGAGCGAAGATGAGGTTGAAGGTCGGCAGGGCATTGCGGGTGCCTATACGTCCAAATACTCCAGTACTTACGGCCACATTGTGATCGGCAAAGGCATGAACCTGAGCATGGCAGGATCCACAAGATATACTACTATCTGCCGATAGGATTGGGTCGTAAAAGAGTTTTCTCCCGAGTTCAAAACCTTCTCTGGTGAGCTTATTTTGTTCGAAATTGTAGTTTGGCTTCGGAAAATAGGACGGAATTTCTAAAGTCATTTCGTTTAGACCATCTGTAGCCTCTTCTTCCTTACGGCAAGCAACAAAAGCTATAATACTGATGGCCAGGATCAGTTTCTCCTTCATCGGTATACGTACATTAACAATCGCGGTTCGGAGCTACAGCGTTGCTCCGAACCGGATCTGAAGTGGTTAATGAATTTTACTAATTGTGAATATGGTCGAAAGTAATACCGCCTTGGAAGTTGGTAGCCATAGTTACAGCCATAGGGCCCGGAGCGTGAATTTTGCTTACATCAGTGAGCATGATACCCCCATGCCAGAATCGAGCGGCATTTACCATCAGATGAATGGCAGGCACAGCGTTATGGCGCACCATTAAGGTAGCGCCATTAAAATTGATGGTGCGACTGCGGATAGCATTGTTCTGGCCAGAGAATCCGCCGATGTGATATGCAAAATCGCCGGTGGGTGAGTTGGGCGATGTACCTTCGGCTTTGATGAAGATGTAGCCAGTATTCCAGCTCCAGAACATACCGTGCTCGGGGCTTAGTGCACCAACTTGTGCACCTGATGTGTTGCGAAGGCTATCGACTCCGATTATGAAGCTTACTTCTACATAATCGCCTTCAGGTACATTTGGAATTGAAATCAATGCTTCCGGTGTTTGACGTGCATCAACGATGTAATAGCTCTCGGGCTGTATCCATTCGGTACCGTCTGCTTTTTTGAGCTTGATATTAGAGATGTAATATTTAAGAGTGGTGAAGGTCATCTTTTGTCCGGAGGGGTGCGTCATCTCCTGGTTAAGGGCAAAGGGGGCCATGTTAGCACCCCAAATGTGTTCGAATTTTATTTCGACTGTTCCGGTTAGTTGAGCAGGATTTTCATCGTTTTTGTTCTCTTTGGTACAAGATAAGAGTGTAGCCGCCAGGGCAAATAAAAGTAGCTTTTTCATGTCTGAATGCGTTTTGTTGGTTAATAAATATTTTTGTAATGAATTGAAAATGAGAGAAAATACACAAATTCAACAAGGAGAGATATTAACCAACGGTAGGCGGCTTTTCCAGTCTAGAACGAACGCCCTTAGGGAAAAAGACTTTGTAGTAATGGTTGTTGCTTTGTTTACCCACCTGATACAGAATTACCGGAAGCAAAGGGGCACTTGTGTAGCAGTAGTAAAGTGGGAGAATGTTTTCGATGGTGGGGAACAATGGTTGTACGGGTTCATTTTCGGAGGTTTCGAGCGATAGTTCTTCGCTTAGCTTACACAACCCATTGCAAGTAATTTCAGTATTATCTCGGTTTTTACACTGGGCTTTGTACTTTTCGAGTTCGAGGAAATACGAAGAAAGCTTGAGCGCTCCCACAAGAGCGGGTAGCAGAAGCGCAAATTGAATAACGATAGCGAAGGCTTTCTTCATAATCCCTTTTCAATGCAAAGGTATTAAAGGCTTTGCTTTTGGATTATGTGATCGTTGTCATCAAGGGTAAATATCCATTTTTTTTCATGATGATTTGAGGTGTGTAGATACTAGGAAATGTCATAAATAATGAGGAACGAAAGGTTTAAAAAGGAAGAAGTTTTCAAAGAATTCAGATGGTAGAAGACTGTGCGCGTGAGGGATACGGCGGGCGCGCGAAAGCGCGGTGCGAAGGCAGGGCGTAGCCCTGACGCAGCACGGAAGCGAAGCGTACCCCAGAGTAGCCCGACCCAGGCGAAGGCACTTATGGTGCCTTTGCCTGGGGCACGCCCAAATAAAAAAAATTAAAAAAACACCATGTAGTGGCTTTGATGATGGATGTGGCTATGTAGTGTACATTAGCCGCTTGTAATCGCTGTGACGTTTTTTTATGAGAAAATCGATTTTTGTAATTAGTTCTTTGTTAATTATTGGATGGGTACACGCACAGAATCGCAAGCCTTCAAGTTCATCGCAACAGAAAAGTCTGGAAACCAATCGAGAGGTTAGGCAATACGAAGTTTCAATATCGCTCATCGACTACAGAGATGGATTAATACCTGTGGAGGTACGCTTACCTGCTATGCGACTTGATACGGTCATCTACAGCATGCCTGCCATAGTGCCGGGTACATATAAGATTTATGATTTTGGACGCTTTGTGAGTGACTTACAGGCCTATGATGCGCAGGGAATGCCTCTGCAGGTGATTAAATCGTCTGTAAATCAATGGAAAATCTTTCCGGGTAACAAGCTCTCGACCATTCGATACAAGGCTAAGGAGACCTTCAGCGATGAGTCAGGCAAAAGGATTTTTGAGCCTGCAGGTTCTGAATACAAAGATTCGGTTTTTCTGATGAATTTGTACACGAGCATAGGGTTTGTGGAGGGGTACCATCAGTTGCCATATCGCCTTACGGTGAAGAGGCCATCGAATCTCTATGGGGCTACCTCGCTGCCTGTGGTGAACAGAGGCAAAGAGCAGGATGTGTTTGTGGGTAAAAATTACTTTCAGATACACGACAATCCGATCTTGTATGCGGTACCTGATACGGCATCGATGAGGGTGAAAAATGCGACGATAGCAGTAGCTGTGTATAGTCCAAACCATGTGATTAATGCTCGCAAGGCGTTGGATGAAATGAAAGGGATTTTTGAAGCAGCGGCTGAATACTTAGGGGGGGCGCTACCTACGGATCTGTATACAGTGCTGCTGTATCTGGCAGAGCCGGAAAACATCTTCGGAGCAGGTTTTGGGGCGTTGGAGCACGAAACTTCAACGGTGCTGTATATGCCTGAGTTCGATGGAGAGGAATTTTACCAATACATGAATGACATCGTTGCGCATGAATTTCTACACATTGTTACGCCTCTGACCTTGAGAAGTCAGTATGTGCACAACTTTGACTTTAGCCGTCCGAAAATGTCGAAGCACCTATGGCTCTACGAAGGGGTGACGGAGTACACATCGCAACTGATACAGGTGAGGAGCGGGCTAATCGACGTAAGAGACTTTCTGGAAAGAATGCGCGAAAAAATAGTGGCTATGGACAATTTTAATAAGTATGTGCCAATCACGACAAGCTCGAAATATGCACTCGATGTATACGAAGATCAGTATCTGAATGTGTATAACAAGGGGGCAGTGCTGGCTATGTGCCTCGATCTGAAGTTGAGAAGTTTATCAAATGGCGAGTTAGGACTGGGCGAAGTGATTCAAAAACTTCAGACGACCTATGGGAGGGATACCTTCTTTGTAGACGAAGATTTTTTTGACATATTCGCAGCACACTCTTTTAGTGAGATAAAGGAATTTTTTGCTCGCTACTTCGAAGCGGCAGAGGCACTTCCGCTGGAAGAGCTTCTCCAAAAAGCTGGGATTACCTACAAACTCACATATACCAAGCGGTTGCCATCGTTTGGAGGAATTCGACTCAATTACAACGATGAGCGCAAAACAATTTATGTGTCAGATGTCGAAGATCTCGATGAGTTTGGTAAAGCCTTGGGTTTAAAGGAGGGCGATGAAATTATATCTATTCAAGGCTTGCCCTTAACCATCGAGACTTTTGAATCGACAGTAATGAATTACTTTAACAACACCAAAGAGGGTGACCTTGTGACCATTGAGATAAATCGTCCAGGCAAAAAGAATAAATACAAAAAAATGACGCTGAAGGCGAAGGCGATACTGCTCACCATCGAACAAGAGCATTACCTCGAACCTGCAGAGGATGTTACTGAAAAAGAAGTAGAATTTCGTTTAAAATGGTTAAATCAATGAATTGGAAGAGACTTGTAGTTGCTTCAGCGATTTCACTCACTGTTACTGCTTGTAAGTCTGTAAAAACAGACTCAGCAGGAGCTTCAACAAAATCCGCTGCACAGGGTATTCCCGGTTTTGACGTTACGCTGCTGGAACCAAAATATTCGCCTTGTGAAGATTTCTACATGTACACCACAGCTCGGTGGATGGAGCGAAATCCCATACCGGAGAGCGAATCGCGCTGGGGATCGTTTAACATTCTGATCGAGAAGAACAATGAGCGCTTGTATCAGATCTTACAAGAGTATAGCAGACAAAATGCTCCTGCCGAAAAATATTCAGCTCGGCAGTTGTGTGCCGATTTTTACGCTGCTGCTATGGACAGCGCTACCATTGAGTCGAAGGCGCTTAATGAAATAGAGCCCTTGCTGAGTCTGACAAATCAAATAACGAATGTCAAAACGCTTGTGGATTGGTTTACCTACGCCATGCAGGCGGGCATTCGCATTCCATTTTACATGGGGGTGCGCACCGATGCGAAGAATCCGGAGCGCTACATCGTGTACTGGGGGCAATCTGGGCTTTCACTGCCCGATCGCGACAACTATTTGCGCACCGATAGCGTAACCCTCTACCAGCAGCGCGAGTACAAAAAATTTCTTTCCGATTTCTTTGCGCTGCATAGAGTGCGAAAGCCAGAGCAGGCGACTGAGATGTGCGAAGCCGTTTACGCTATTGAAACGGAACTGGCACGCCTACACATGGCCCGTCAAGACATGCGCAAGCCAGAGCTCACGTACAACAAAATGACTGTTTCAGAGGCAAATCAAATGACCTTTTATCTTAAGCCGGGCGAATTTCTCCGCCAATTTGGGGTAACTACTGACTCTGTCGTAATAACGCATGTAAACTATTTAAAAGCTCTCGATTCAGTACTTTTAAAATTTAAACCAGAGCAATGGCGAGCCTATGCCGTTTGGAAAACTTATGAAGCCTATATTGATGCTCTGCCTTATGCTTTTGTAAAGAGACATTTCGATTTCTTCTCAGGGGTACTCTATGGCACGCAAACCATGAAACCGCGCTGGAAGCGCATATTAGCCAAGATGAACGATGGACTTTCAGAGCCTCTCGGCCGTCTTTTTGCCGAACGCTACTTTTCACCTGAAGCTAAGGCCGATGTAGAGTTGATGGTCGAAAATATCCGTGAAGTTTTTCGCCAACGCATCGCTACACGCGACTGGATGACGGAAGAAACCAAGCAAAAAGCGCTGGAAAAGCTCAATGCTTTTACCTACAAAATTGGTTATCCTAACAAATGGAAGTCGTACGAAGGTCTCGAAATTACCTCCACCAGCTACGTGCGGAATTTGCAAAACATCCGTCAGTTTCAGTTTCGAGACAATTTGAGTCGCTTGGGTAAGCCGGTGGACAAGGATGAATGGTTTATGGGGGCACACATAGTCAATGCATATTACAATCCGACTTTTAATGAGATTGTCTTTCCTGCGGGTATTTTGCAGCCTCCTTTTTACGACCCGAAGGCAGATGCCGCCATCAATTACGGAGCTATCGGCGGGGTGATCGGCCATGAGTTTAGCCATGGATTCGACGATCAAGGCCGCAAGTACAACGCCTTCGGCCAGTTGAGCAACTGGTGGAATGCCGTGGATTCAGCACAGTTTGAGTCGCGCGCTCGGCTGTTAGCAGAACACTACAGCATGTATGAGCCATTGCCTGGCTATGCTGTAAATGGCAAAATGACCTTGGGAGAAAATATTGCCGATTTAGGAGGTCTTACGCTAGCCTATTATGCCTATCAGCGCTACAAGGCTACCTATCCTGCAGGCACCTTAGCCGGTTTTACGCCAGAGCAGCGCGTTTTTCTGGGCTGGGCACAGGTGTGGCAAAGCAATGTAACCGATGGCTACCTGCGCATTCAGGTTACTACTGACTATCACAGTCCGGCGCGCTATCGCGTAAATGGCCCCATGAGTATGATGAAGGAATTTAGAGAAGCATGGGGCTGTAAAGAGGGTGATCCAATGGTGAAAGAGGCCGATAAGCGGGTTGTCATTTGGTAATGAAACCATTTGTTTTTCAAGGTAAAGAAATAAAAAGTCCCAATGACATCAGGCATCTTCCCACAGGGGAGCTGCCTGAGCTTTGTAAGGAGCTTAGAGCATATGTGGCGCAAATTCCAACAGATAAAAAAGCGCACTTGGAGAGTTCACTCGGTGTCACCGAACTCACAGTTGCCTTGCACTATTTGCTCGATACACCAAGTGATCGCCTGATCTGGGATGTAGGCCATCAAATGGCTGTGCACAAAGTGCTGACGGGTAGGGGAGCAGCTATGTACCAATCGCTTAGGCGACACGATGGCATATCTGGTTTTCCATCTCCAGCCGAGAGCCCTTATGATCTCTTTTTCACCGGGCATTCCTCTACAAGTATTTCTATGGCTTTAGGACTGTGGTTTGCCGATAAAAATCCCAAAACAGTAGCTGTAATAGGCGATGGGGCGCTTACAGGTGGACAGTCCTTTGAAGCACTCAACATTGCAGGTGAATGGAATGCAGATATTCTGGTGATTTTGAACGACAATGGCCTGTCAATCGACCCTAATGTTGGGGCACTTAGTACCTTTGGAAAATATCAGGACTATTTCGAAGCTTTGAATTTTTCTTATTTGGGTGAAGTCGATGGAAACAACATTCTTGAATTGCTCCCAAAATTAAAAAAAGCCATTCAAGTCAGTGGTCCAAGAGTTCTACGTGTTTTTACGCATATTCAGCGAATTGAAAATTCAGTTAGCACCGCCAATCCCTTACAGCCAATTAGAACATCCCTTCGAAAAGCTGTAGAATACTGTTTGCAAAAGCATTCTGACCTATATGTGCTTAGTCCTGCCATGTTAGCAGGCGCTGGGCTCAAAGAGGTAAGAGAGAAATATCCTGAGCGAGTGCTAGATACAGGCATCACTGAGCAAGCGTGCGTAGGTATAGCGTCTGGCCTAGCTAAAGGCGGTAAAAAGGTGATTGTACACATTTACAGCACGTTTCTTCAAAGGGCTGTTGATCAACTGATTCACGACGTAGCTTTGCAAGGCTTTCCGGTGATGTTTGTGGTAGATCGGGCCGGATTGGTCGGCGAAGATGGACCTACTCATCACGGGGTTTTTGATTTTCAAATACTTTCAACCATTCCTGGAGTAAAAGTGTACTTTCCTGACTCGACTCACTGTCTTGAAAAAGACATTCAAAACTGGGCTAATGCGCCTCATTTAGCAGCCCTTCGTATTCCCCGCGATTCAGCAGTTATAAATTTTGACAACGATATTCCTGATTTACTTTGGAAGGATGCTCCTAACACTTTATTGGCCGTAGGTACACTGTCGCATCAAGCATTTAAGGCATTTAAGCGTTTAGTAGAGAAGGGATTACCCTTAAATTTTGTTTCTGTTCACTCGCTCGATGCATTTGAAAACACTACTTTACTCGACAAATTGGGGGAACAAAAAAGGTTGTTTATTGCAGAAGAAAATTATTTTTCAGGTAGCTTGGCAGAAAAACTCAGTGCTTATATAGCTTTAAAGGCACATGGTGAACGACTACCTAAAATTGTGCTCATCACATTACCTCATTCTTTTATCACACACGGTACACCCGAAGAGTTGTTACATTTGACAGGTCTGTCTTCCGAAGGCATTTTTAATACGATTATACAAAATTTAGAGAATTGAAAATGAAACAAAATCATGTAGTAGAACCTACTAATGCTGTTGAACTGTACAAAGAATTTCACCGAAAATTAAACGAACGCGTTCATCGCTTTTTTCAGGAAAACCAACTTAGCCCAAAAGGCAATTTTCAGCTTTATGCCAAAGCATTTGTGCTAATGACTTCTTACTTGTTGCCATTTTTTATCTTACTGATATTTAATGTTTCTACTTTCTGGTTTTACGCGCTTTGGTTCATCATGGGCCTTGGCATGGCGGGAGTGGGAATGGGAGTAATGCACGATGGCAATCACGGCTCTTTTTCAAAATACGAAACTGTAAATAAGCTTGCCGGATATTCTATGTTTTTATTGGCTGGTAACGTAATCACATGGAAGATTCAGCACAATATGTTGCACCATACCTACACAAATGTGCATGGAAAAGACGAAGATGTAGATACAGGTGGACTGATTCGACTACATCCGGAGCAGGATTGGAAACCCATTCATCGCCTTCAGCCCATTTACGCACCATTTTTATACGGTCTTTTGACACTGAATTGGCTTCTTATTAAAGATTTTGTTCAGCTTCACCGCTATCACCGTGAGGGATTGCTACGTAGAGCAAACACAACTTACACAAAAGAACTTGTCATATTGATAGTATCGAAGCTTATTAATTATTTCATTTTTATCGTGTTGCCATTCTTAATAATTGATAGAGCGTGGTACCACATTTTGCTGGGAATGTTGCTTATGCACTTTACTGCAGGTACTACGCTGAGCTTCATTTTTCAGATGGCACATGTAATGCCCGATGTACAGCAAATACCCGATCTGTCGAAGAAAAATAAAGTTTGGAGTGTGCATCAATTGCAGACTACTGCCAATTTTTCAAGAAACAATCCTTTGATAACTTGGTATTTAGGTGGTCTTAATTACCAGATCGAACACCATTTGTTTCCACACATTAGCCATGTGCACTATCCCAAAATTGCCAACATTGTAAAGCAAACAGCAGAAGAGTTCAATATCAAATACCAGGAGTATGCACGCTTTAGTCAAGCGCTCATCGAGCACTTTAGGTATTTGATCATACTCAGTAAAAAGCCTGCCTAATGATTTTTTCACTGGTGTATGGTGTAGGCATCAGGATATACTACGCGGCTATATGTCTTGCTTCTTTTTGGAATTCAAAAGCAAAAGACTGGATAAAAGGTCGTCAAGATTGGGAGAATAATCTCAGAACAAATCTTCCTAAAGGTCAAATTTTCTGGATCCACGCTTCATCGCTGGGCGAGTATGAAATGGCTCGGCCTATTATAAGGGCTATAAAACAAGAAAAACCAGATACTCAAATAGTATTGAGTTTTTTCTCACCTTCAGGTTATAATCATTTTAAAGACGAAGGTCTTGTCTCTGTAAAGTTTTATTTGCCGCTCGACACTCCTTACAATGCCAAAATCGTATTGGATATTTTAAAGCCAAAAGCTGTTCTTTTTATTAAATATGAATTTTGGCCGAATCTTCTACAATTAATTATCAAACAGGAAATTCCGTTATTTTTCGCGGGAGTAGTATTTCGCTCAGATCAATGGTTTTGGAAAGTTCCGGCTAACCCTGTTCTCAAAATTTTAAAAAGCTGTACCGCTGTGATGGTTCAAAATCAGCAGTCGCTCGAACTGGCACATCGCTACGGACTTTCCTCTCATTTGTTTTTAACCGGTGATACCCGATTCGATCGCGCCAGAGAGATAAGTCTATCGGAGTATTCAAATTCGATGGTCGAAAATTTTAGGAAGAATCATTACACTGTAATTGTCGGAAGCAGTTGGATAGGCGACGAAGAAAGGTATATCCCTTTAATACACAAGTACTTACATTGGCGCTGGATAATTGCTCCACACGATGTTTCGGAATCGAATGTGCAGCGATTGGCTAAAGCTCTTTCTTTACCCACAGTATTTTTTGCTAAAGCCCAGCATTCGGAGATATTTGAAAAAAGAGTTTTACTCATCGACACCATTGGTCATTTGTCGCGATTGTACCGCTATGCCGATATAGCTTTGGTGGGTGGGGCCTTTGGCTCCGGGCTTCACAACATTGTCGAGGCCTTAGCTTACGGAATTCCTGTGCTCTTTGGTCCCAAACACCATAAGTTTTGGGAGGCAGAAGAAGCCATTTCTCACCAACTTGCGCATTCCTACAGTACTTCAACTGATTTAGAGAAATGGCTAATTCATTATGAGAACGCTGAAAACCGTCAACTCACAAAAGGGGAAATTGAACATTGGTTCACAAAATACACAGATGCCACATCTAGAGTAATAAATATCCTAAAGGCAAAAGAGGGTCTTTAGGTCAACGTTTCACGTAGATAATTTTTTCATCTTTCGGCAGTATTCTACCTATTGGTTCCAAAAGAAATTGCGTAGTGCCGTGTTTTTGAAAAGTGTTTAATAATGTATCGACAGCATGTTCAGCCACAGCAAAGAGAAGTCCGCCATTTGTCTGAGGGTCGTTGAGCCAGGCAAATGTTTCAGGCAGAGGACAGTCGATGAACTGAGCATAGCTGTTCCAATTTCTAAAGGTGTTATCAGGCAAGATGAATTCTTGAATGTACTGCACAGCTTCTGCGATTTTGGGTACTTTATCAAAATACACTTCTGCACTCACCTCAGAGGCTTTACACATTTCGATCAAATGTCCATAAAGTCCAAAGCCGGTTACATCAGTTACCGCATGTACGCCATTGATTGCCACCAATTCGGCTCCAATGGTATTTAGTTCCGTTGCCACGCGCAAGAGCGCCTCATATCCATTTTCGTTAAGTTTTCCCCTTTTTAGGGCTGTACTGAGTATGCCCGTGCCAAGAGGTTTTGTGAGGAACAAAACATCGCCAACGACAGCCCCTGTATTTTTTAAAATTTTCTGCGGATGAACAGTACCTGTGACGGAAAGACCAAAAGCTATTTCTTTGATATTGATAGAATGTCCACCAGCTAAGGGGATGCTCGCCTTATCACATACCGATTTTGCGCCTTCTAAAACTTTTGACGCTTGTTCTGCTGGCAATTCTTCCACAGGCCAGCAAAGCAAGGCATTGGCCATCAATGGTTTACCTCCCATCGCATACACATCGCTTAAGGCATTAGCAGCAGCAATTTGTCCGAAAACATAGGGATCATCGACTATAGGTGTAAAAAAATCAACGGTTTGAACGAGAGCCCATTCATCGTTAATCTTTAAAACAGATGCGTCGTCTGATGCTTCATTACCTACCAAAAGATTCGGAAAAGATTGTACATCCGAACGCACATCTTTTAAAATCTCTTCAAGCTTTGCCGGATGAATTTTACAACCACAGCCCGATCCGCTGCTGAAATGAGTTAATCGTTTTTCCATAGTTTCGTGCTCAATTGAAGTAGGTTAGAGATGCTTTCTTCAACATTGTTCCAGTCAAAAGGAACAAACAGTACAGGAGAGTTTCGCTGTTCGAGGTCATATTGATAGGTTTTGTCGTAGTAAGGTAGAACTTCGTCCAGCCATTTGTTTAAGTCCTTTTCATATAAGGAGTTGAGTGCTGAATTCATGCGTTCATTTCCAAGGCGTTTTTGTAGTTTACGAGTTGCTTCAGCTAAAGCCTCAGGGTCATATTTTCCGTATTCTTCTAAAATTCGCTGTTTTCGGATTGAATCAGGGACTTCTAGTACCACAGTTGGCGCTTTTAAAAGCCGATTAAAAAGCGCATCTGGAATTTTAAGTCTTCCGATCTTTCTGCTCTCATTTTCTACCCAAATGGGTCTAAAGTTTTGATAACGAAATAGTTGGATTGCTATAAGATTTTCAAAGTGCTCATTTGTCGGTTGAGGCGGCATATCGATATGGCCGAAAGCACTTCCACGATGAGAGGCTAAATGCTCTAAATCAAGAACATGCTCTCCTCTTGTTTTTAAAATGTGCAAAATTTCGGTTTTGCCTGCTCCAGTCATTCCGCCCAGAACGATAAAAGGTTGTGGAACTTCGAAGTATTTCAATGCCCAATTACGAAAGGCTTTGTAGCCGCCTTTAAGTAAATATACTTCATAATCAGCCAGATGCATCATCCAGGCAAGAATGTTTGATCGCATCCCTCCACGCCAGCAATAGATGAGCAACTTTTTCCCTTCACCAGCTTTTTGTTGTATTGCCTTGAATTTTTCAAAAAAGAGCGGACCTACCAATTTAAAACCAAGTTCTACTGCAGCTTCACGGCCCTCCTGTTTGTATGTCCTTCCAACGGCTGCTCTATGTACGTCGTTAAGAAGAGGTATGTTGTGGCTTCCCGGTATATGTCCGGCAGCATATTCTGCTTCACTCCTTGCATCGATTGTTGGGAATCCCTTTGCATTTAATTCAAGAAAGTCATTGATTTCTACTTCGCGTATCATCTTTTAAACATTTGGATCCCAAAACGCTTTGCTGTTTTTTAATATGCAAATATGTACTGTGTTGGAAGTAAATTGTAAGAGTACCATATTAGGAATAGAGATGAACCTGCTTATTAGTCTCATTAATGCTGAATTATTGGGAAATTTTTGTTGGGCCGCGCATAGATAACAATAGGTGATATCATATGCATTTATAAGATGCTGATATTCAATCAACAAAAACTTTCTCAAAAAATTTCTCAGGGATGCTTGTACAGAAGGGATAGGAGTATTTACCTTTGCAGCCCGTTTTTTCAGGACGGGGTAGATCTTTGAGAGATTGGGTTGAGGGGGCAAATTCCTAACGAAGTGCAAAAACGCAAAGTGGGTGTTGCATGGAACAAAGTTA
>NZ_BHZE01000027.1 GCF_003851885.1 Thermaurantimonas aggregans
TGAATGGAAAATCGGATGCCAGCGTGCGCTGGAACTTCCACAAATTCCTGATTGACGAAAACGGCAATTGGGTGGAGGATTTCGGTAGCATGACCGATCCATTGAGCGATAAGATCGTAGCTTTCGCTTCCAGAAACAAATAGTCTTTTCATGGTGTGTTGATTCGAGTAGCCGGCCGGGATGGTCGGCTATTCTTTTTACTTTTGTGTAATGATGTCTATCGATCCAAGTCTGTCAACTTCTGTAGTTGTAGAGTCAATTCCATTCTCCAAAACAGGCATTTTACCATCCCTAACGCTCGAATATATCTCCGGCAATCAAGAATTAGTCCCGTTCTACAATCGCCACTTCTCTGATAAGGATTTTTATAGTCAAATCTTAGAAAAACAACTAGAATTCACCGCTGAGCGAAGGGCTATACTCAAAAATGCCATTGAACGCCAATATCGAGAAGCCGGTATTAGCATTGATGAGAGTTCCACATTGCATTATCACATCCAGTCGCTTACATCGCAGAATACTTTTACAGTAGTTACCGGCCATCAATTGTGCATACACACCGGTCCACTGTACTTTTTGTACAAAATCATCAGTACACTTAGCATGGTCAAGCGTTTAAAGAAGCTTTACCCTGATTTTCACTTTGTGCCGGTGTATTGGATGGCCAGTGAAGATCACGATTTCGACGAAATCAATCACTTTCATCACCATCAGGTTCGTTTTTTATGGATTAAAGAATCTAATGGAATGCCTGTTGGCAGATTGCCGCTTGATGACTTTTACAAACTCTTGGAGACTTACTCTGATTTTTTAAAACCTCATAATACAGCTACTGCCGAGTGGATTGAAATACTACAAAGTGCCTACTTAGATGCACCCAACCTTGCGGTAGCTACCCGTCGATTAGTACATGCGCTGCTCGGTGAATGCGGTGTAATGGTGGTCGATGGCGATGACCCTGAGCTTAAAAAGTCCTTTCGATTCATCCTTAAAGATGAAATTCTTAATCAAACTTCAGCCAAGACTGTAAAATCTACTTCTGAGCAGCTTGGCAAGCTGTGGTTTACCCAGGTGAATCCAAGAGAAATCAACTTTTTTTACTTAAGTGAATCTGGTAGGGTGCGCATCGTAAAAGACAAGGATACTGCGTACTCAGCGGGCAACGTTCGGTGGAGCGCGACAGAATTAGAACACGAAATCGAACTGTATCCCGAACGCTTTAGCCCCAATGTGGTAACAAGGCCTCTGTATCAGGAATTTGTGCTTCCGAATCTCGCCTATGTGGGCGGAGCGAATGAACTTGCCTATTGGCTGCAGCTGAAAGAAATGTTTGTTGCCCATCAGGTGCCAATGCCCATTTTGCTGCTGCGCAATTCTTTTGTGATGCTCGACCAAAAAACGCTGAAGTTTTTTGAAAAGAACAACCTTTCGCTTAATAATTTATTCGTTTCACCAAGAACAGTACTTAAAAATATTGTCAAGCGCAGTTCGGCTACCGAAGGACAGTTTGAATTTTTTGCAGAAGAGATAGAAAATCTGTATGAAAAAATAGCCTCCTATGTAGCGTCGGTCGATTTCTCGCTTCAGGCAGCTACTCAGGCTCAGAAAGTAAGGCACTTAAAGGGCTTAGAAAAATTGAAAAACAAAGTGCTGAATGCAGAGATTCGTAAAAACGCCTGGCTTGCTGAGAAGTTAGAATCCATAAATCAAAAGGTATTTCCGGGTGGGGTGCTACAAGAGCGGTATGAAAATGCTGGTCAGTACTACAGTCGCTATGGCAAGGCGTGGATTAAAATGTTGATCGATATTGCCGAAATGCCATCCAATGAGGTAAAAGTGGTCTTTTTGCCCGATTAGTTAAAGGGAGATGGGAAGTTTGTCTTCACCACCTTCAGCAGATATAATGAAGAGGCCAAGAGTGCTCTGGATCACCCCTTGGTACCCCAGTAAGCTGCACTCCACATTAGGCAACTTTGTAAAGCGACATGCCGAGGTGGCGAGTCAACATGCAGAGCTTTTTATATTTCATTACTTTAAAAATTCAAAGACAACGACAGAAGTCGAATTTTTCTCTGAAAGGGATTTTTCTGGAGTACATCTGTATTATACACCTGGTCTTTTTGGAAAAATTCAGTTGTTTCTCTTTTTGGTAAGGATACTCTTGACAAGGGGTTCTTCAACCGACCTGATACATTTGAATATTTTTCACGAAACATACTGGACAGTTTTTCCTCTCAAATGGCTCCTGAAAAAACCCATACTGTGCATCGAGCATTGGACGGGATATCACAACGGCAATTATTCAAAACTGCCTAAATGGAAACAAAGCCTTATTAAGTGGTCTGCAAAGCATGTGGATGAATTTCAGCCTGTTTCACATCATTTAGGCCAAGCCATGCAATCAGCTTTGGGAATCAGCTTGCCGATGCATGTTGTTCCAAATGCGGTGAATGTGGACGTATTTAAGCCAATGCCTGGAGTTCAGAAACAATTTGACTTTATCCATCTCTCCACTCTCGATTTTAAGCATAAGAGGCCTGATGCTATTTTAAGGCAATTTGCTCAAGTATTGCGAAGATATCCAAAGACGAATATGGCAATAGGAGGCGATGGCGATCTAACACCTCTTATTGAACTTGCTGAAGAGCTTAATATCCGGAATGCTGTTACATTCTTTGGTGAGCTGTCGGCTGAGGAAGTATCGGCTTACTTCAATGCATCGCGCTGTTTAGTGCTTTATAGCAATTATGAAAATTTTCCTTGTGTGATTCCCGAAGCCTGGGCTTGCGGTATACCTGTGGTGGCCAGCGATGTGGGTGGAATTAAAGAGTGGCTTAACGTAGAGCAAGGTGTACTTGTCGATCCAAAAAATGAAAGCGACCTGAAAAAAGCGATGATATATTTTTTAGAAAACAGTGAAAAATATCTTCCTGATGCCCTGAGGGCCTATTCGACCGCCTATTTTAGCTACGCCTCAGTAGGCAGCAAATTTTTAAGGAGATATCAGCACTTAATGCGATGATTAAAAAGCTGTTTCAGACCACTGCCACAAGAGCTATTTCTGCGTTTCTTGGTCTCTTAATCTTGTCGATTAACGCTCACCACATTGGCAGTGAGGGGGTGGGAGAGACAGCTCTTTTCAATCTGTGGGTGAGTATATTTTTGATGATTGGAAATCTGCTCGGCGGTTCGGCTATGGTGTATTATGCCCCGCGCCACAAGGTTTCTGAGCTTCTCACAGGGGCTTATGCTTGGGCTTTGGTGGGTTTAGGTATTTTAGGTTTGACTTCAGCATTATGGAGCGAGGGACTTCCGGATGTGAGATATCTGGCTGTGGTGGTATTTTTTTACGCTACCGGCTGGGCTCAGCAATACCTGCTGGTGGGTCGCGATAAAATTCACCTTCACAATGCTGCTTCACTCTCGGTAAATGCAGTTTTGATTGCTTCGCTTGTCATTCAATACCATCTTTTCCGTCCTGATGTCCACCAGTATTTTTTATCGTTAAGCCTAGGAGCAGCAGCGCAGTGGATGCTTTCTCTTATCTTTTTGTGGCCCGACATAAAAAGCGAAAAATTTTCGTTTCGATTGAATTTTGAGATTGTCTTTCGGTTGTTAAAAGATGGATTTCACATACAGATAGGCAACTTAATTCAGCAATTGAATTACCGGTTTACGTATTTTTTTCTCGATAAATGGCTGGGAACGGGAGCTGTCGGTATTTTTTCAACGGTTGTGCAGTTGGGCGAGGGCATATGGCTTGTTGCCAAAAGCGCGAGCCTGGTGGTGTATTCGCGTGTATCACAATCTGGGAAGGATGTGTATGCCGGCATTATCACCTTTGTAACGGCTCGTTGGGTAGGTTTAATTAGCGCTCTTGCGATGCTCGTTTTGGCGTTTTTACCTAATGGGTTTTTTCTAGCTTTTTTGGGGAAAGATTTTTCTGGGCTGGCGCAGTGGCTGCTGGCGATGACTCCGGCTGTGGCTATACTCGCTGCTGGTATGGTGTACTCCCATTACATAGCTGGCAGAGGCAAGTTTGTCGTAAACTTCATGATTTCGCTGGCTGCTTTTGTACCCGTTGCCACTTTGAGCAGTTTTTTTATTAAACAATTTGGTCTTTTTGGAGCCGTCGTAGTAAATACAATTTCTTACACTATCACGGCGGTGGGATCGTTCGTTCTACTTTTGCGATACGTGCACCCTGATAGTAAGGATTATATCTGGCGCTTTAAGCCTGACTTTGCTATTCTGCGAGATAATGTGCTATCGTTAAAAAAGGATGAAGATCAATCGCCAAAATAGATAAGCTTAGAACCTTCATTTTCAAAGTGAAAGGGGAAGAGTCTTAGCTGTTTTAGGGTTTCGATCAGGTAATTTTTTCGATTAGGTGAAATAAAAAATAACATAAAGCCACCGCCCCCAGCCCCGAGCAACTTGCCGCCAAGAGCTCCTGCTTTTAAGGCAGTTTCATAAATCTCATCAATGGTGGGGTTTGAAATCCCTCCGGCCAATTGGCGCTTGAGTTGCCAATTTTTGTGGAGTAAATGTCCCATAGTCTCTAAATCGCCTTCTAATAGTCTATAGTAGAGCTCTTCAGCCATGTCGGCCATTTGACAGAGCGCATTAAACTTGTCGAGCTGACTGGTTGTGTTTTTGTTTTGCTCAGCTAATATGGCGCTGGCACTGCGCTGGCTACCGATGTAAAAAAGTACCAAGTGCTCTTCTAAGGTTTTTTTGTTTTCAGGATTTAGATACAATGGCGATACCCGCACCGATTCGTCAGGCAGAAATTCAATGAGATTAAGGCCGCCGTAGGCAGCTGCGTATTGATCTTGCTTTCCAATGGGTTCGCCGAGAATGTCAATTTCCACTTCACATGCACCTGCTGCGAGCTTTTCTTTGGTCACAATCTTCTGCTGTCGAACCATTAAATTGTGCAAAACTCCTACGGTGAAGGAAGATGATGACCCCATGCCAGTGCCGGATGGAACATCAGCAATGCTGCTGATTTCCACTCCACCGGAAATCTGAAGCTCGGTTAGCACTGTGCGCAAAATGGGGTGTTTTAATTCTGCCACAGAGCTCACAGTTTCAGTCACTGAGTATTTGGTGCGGATTTTATCGGGTTCAAAAAAATCGTGACTGCTTATGTACATGTATTTATTGATGGTAGTGCTGAGTACAGCTCCTTTGCGCCTGCTGTAGAAGGAGCGCAGGTCTGATCCGCCACCTACAAAACTGATTCTAAAGGGTGTTTTTGTGATGATCAAGGCAACTTTTTTTAGTTATTGATTATCAGAGTTTTTTTTGTTTTTGATAAAAAGTTGTTGAATCTGCTCATAGGTCATTGAGTGCAAATGCGTTTCTTTCTCGAGAAAACGGATGATTTTTTTGTTCACATGCTTATCTCTTAGTACCCTTCGATGGCCTAAACCCGAGGAAGTGAGCAGTTGGCTACCTGGCCAATTTTGATGTACGAGTTGAGCTTCTGAGTAGTTCACGTCTTCATCATGGGTGTCGTGTACGATCAAGCCCGGAATGCTGAGTTTCGTAACTACTGTAGCTAAGGAATATTGTTGTATGTTTTCTCCATAGAGTTCCTTAAGCTTAATCATGAGAGCCACCTCAATTTTTTTTGAAGCTCCTATTCTTACACAGAAATCTTTAACGGTATTGCTGATGAGGGCGGGAGAACCAATAACGACTAATTTTCGGGTCGATACACCTCTTATTACAGCATTTGATATAGCCACACCACCCAGTGAATGACCTATGAGAGCGTAAAAAGGACCGTATTCACCGTGAACAGTTTCAACTGCCTGGATAAACTTGAGCAAATCGGTTTTTTTGGCTGGATATCTGCCATGTCCCGGTGCATCAATGGCGAAGGTCTGATAACCTTGTTTAACAAGTTTTTTTATAAGCTTGTAAAATTGAGTGCCCCTTCCACTCCAGCCATGAACGAGTAAGACTTTTGGCCCCTTTTTCCCCCATCTGTAAAGAGTGAAGGGCATATCACTGGCATATAGTGTTTTTTGCAAAGCTTTGTTTTGCCACTTGCGTTCAACGGGTGGAGTTTTGAACGGAATTGGCCTGAAGAAGAACTTTAAAGCAAGTTTCAGAGCTAATTTTGGAGAAAACTTCTCCAACATCCGAATCGTAATGGGAATCCACTTAGGCACTTTAAAACTTGGGACGGGTTTAGTGGGCGAATTGTCTTTCATTCTTTTATAAGGCCTTCGGATTGCAAAATTTGTTTGATAGATTCGATTTCTTGGAGTTTGCGGTAAATTTTTGGTTCGGCTGCTCGTTCTTGGCAGGGGTCGAGCCGACAGCGTTCGCAGGTAACATTTACTTTGTGTGTTGGTATGTTGGGATCGTTAATCCAGCGAATTTTCTTTCGAGTATCGTTATTGACTTCAATTCCGATGCTAATAGAGGTTCGACTAAAGGGTTTTGAAAGAGTTTCTCTTGCCCAGGAGATTACGATATACTCAAGGCCCGAGTCGATGTAGTGCGACTTTTGAACCCCGAGAGCGTGTTTTTTCTCTTGGTTTAGCTCGTTAAAAATCTTAATGCTCATCCAGCGTCTGCAGTAGTGTTCGCCACTTTCATTACCGTGTGGCTGGTGTTTATTGCCCAGATGCAGCTCTTTTGACAGATGAAAGCTCTGGCGATGACCGTCTTGATTAAATCGAAGGAAGAACATCTTTTGAAGTCCGAATCGCCCGGGCAAAATGTTTGTGAGTCTGTACATGAGGGTTTCGGGCGATGTATTCCATTTGCGAAGCATCGATTCCAGAAATTCACCCGGAAATTCCATCGACTCCAACATGTACGACACATCGCTGCAAAATGCTTGCAGTGGTAAAAGGAGAGCCCCTGCAAAATATGACGCTTGAAAATTAATCAGCGCTTGATCAAAGGTTTTTGTGGAGTTCCAATCTTTGTAGTAATACACCCGCTCATGAAGAGGAAGGTTTAACCAGTGGTAACCGATCTCCTTGGCGAGAATAAACGCTTTTTGGTACGGGTGAAGGCCCGGATGAATGGAGAGTTCGTTGCGATCGGGATAATAGAGAGCGCGCAGCTGCTGAAGTACGATTGTTTCAGTAGTGGTGTTTAGTTCGGTCACGAGAGTACCAAACTTTTTTGTGAGGATGTCTTTTAGAAATTCCCAGTTGGCAGCAGCATCAAGTGGAATCTGAAAGTGGCGTGCGCACAGCTCTGTTTCTTTTTCGAGTTGTGGGAAGTAGTTGTCGTGAAGCTCCTGATAAGAGCGCAAGGCTGCCGAGAGGAACTTTTCTTTATTAAGGTCGTAATTGCGGGCTATATCGATGTAGGTCGATATAAAAGCGCTGATTTTAGCAGGCGATTGTGTGATGATTTCGACGAATTTTTGGTAATCAATTCCGAAGTGTTCAAAAGGGAGCTCATCGAGAATGCCCGAATTAAAAATATCAACTAAAGGCGCAAGTGATCGGGGCAGTCGAGTGCTGACGAGTTGGTCATAAGTAGTGCCCAGGGCTTCGGCCAGGTCAGCTATTTTATCGGTTTTAGGGTATTTTTTACCTTTTTCTATCTCGTTTATGTACGATACGGAAAGTCCACTTTTATCAGCTACTTCTTGTAAAGAGAGGTTTTGTTCTGTGCGAAGATGGCGCACTTTAAGGCCAAAAATCAGTCGTATTTTATCTTCTGTAAGCTTGTACATAGCACAAAAGTACTATTTGACTTTAAAAATCTACGTTTTTATGAAAAATTCCAGAAAATCGAAAAAATTTTAATAGCGAAAATTCGCTGAATACAAATTTTCGTTTTAGATTTGTGTCGATGATTTTACAAATTGAAAATCACATGGTCACAAACAAAACCTCCCAACTTACCCTCAATACCCCCTTGCCCGCTGAGGCTTCTCATATCTTCAGTCCTGAGGCAATGGCCTTTGTGGATGCGCTCCACCAAGAGTTTAACGAGCGACGCTTGGCACTGCTTGCTATGCGTCGCAAGCGGCAGAAGGAAATAGACAACGGTGCCCTTCCCGACTTTCTGCCACAAACACGCCATATTCGGGTGGACTTCTGGAAAGCTGCTCCTGTACCTGAGGTCATCGCCGATAGGCGCGTAGAAATAACAGGTCCGGTTGATCGAAAAATGATCATCAACGCGCTGAACAGTGGTGCCAATGTATTTATGGCAGACTTCGAAGATGCCAACTCCCCGACTTGGCAAAACGTGTATGAAGGACAAGTGAACCTCTTCGATGCTGTGCGCCGTCAAATAGATTTTACTGCTCCAAATGGCAAAAAATATGCACTGAATGAGAAAATTGCCGTGCTTTTCGTTCGCCCTCGAGGTCTCCACTTGCCTGAGAAACATCTCAAGTATAGTTCCAACTGCGCTTCAGGGTCATTAGTTGATTTTGGTTTTTACTTCTTCCACAACGCTCTCAAAAGCATCGAAAACGGATTTGGGCCTTTCTTTTACTTGCCGAAACTCGAAAGCCATCTCGAAGCTCGCTGGTGGAATGATGTCTTTAATTTTTCAGAAGACTATCTGGGCTTAAAGCGTGGAACCATTAAGGCTACTGTGCTTATTGAGACGATACTGGCTACTTTCGAGGCAGATGAAATCATTTATGAACTCCGCGAACACTCTGCTGGATTAAACTGTGGTCGCTGGGATTACATCTTTTCATACATCAAAAAGCTCAAAAACCACAAGCAATTCATCTTGCCTGATCGAGCTCTAGTAACCATGGAGACACCCTTTATGGATGCGTATTCCAAGTACGTGGTACAAGTGTGCCATCGCAGAGGGGTGCATGCCATGGGCGGTATGTCGGCTTTCATTCCAGTAAAAGACAATGAAACTGAAAATCAGGCAGCTTTTGAAAAAGTACGCAAAGACAAGCTGCGCGAAGTGCTCAATGGCCATGATGGCACTTGGGTAGCTCATCCGGGCTTGGTGCAAGTAGCCAAAGAAATTTTTGATCAATACATGCCCGAGCCCAATCAAATTCACAAGGTAAAACCGACACATGATTTTACGGCCGCTGATTTACTAACACCTCCGGCCCTTGTTGTTACCGAAAAAGGCATTCGCCACAATATAAACGTAGCCCTTCTCTACATTGAAAGCTGGCTCAGCGGCACTGGAGCAGCAGCCATCTACAATCTGATGGAAGATGCTGCTACAGCTGAAATCTCAAGGGCTCAGCTTTGGCAATGGCTTCACAACAAGGTAGTTACTTCTGAAGGTATTGAGTTCACTGAGTACGTGTACGAAAAACTCAAAAAAGAAGAACTTGCTAAAATAAAAGGAATGGTCGGTGAGAAGCGCTTTGCTTCAGGTCGCTTCCGCGTGGCAGAGTGCATTCTCGATCAGCTCGTGCTTGATGTAGAATTTACTGAATTTTTAACTCTACCAGCTTACGAATTTTTACCTTAAAATCAGATAAACTCCCAAAATAAAAACCAAACAAAAACCCCCAAATCTATGAACAGACAGCAAGCCATTGAAGCCCTGAAAATAGACTGGGCTACCAACAAGCGTTGGGCTGGAATTACTCGCCCCTATTCAGCCGAAGATGTAATAAATCTACGCGGCTCCGTAAAAATTGAATATACATTGGCTCGCCGTGGGGCCGAGCGCCTTTGGAACGACCTGAATACCCTACCCGTAGTTTCAGGTTTAGGTGCTCTCACAGGCAATCAAGCCATTCAAGAAGTGCAAGCTGGGCTTCGCGCTATTTATTGCTCAGGTTGGCAAGTGGCCGGTGACAACAACACTGCCGGCGAGATGTATCCCGACCAATCGCTGTATCCGGTAAATTCCGTTCCCGAACTGGTTCGCCGAATCAATAATGCCTTGTTGCGCACTGATCAGATCCTTTGGATGAACGGCGATACTTCCATCGATTGGATGGTACCCATCGTAGCCGATGCAGAAGCAGGTTTTGGTGGCAATCTGAATGCCTATGAACTGATGAAGGCAATGATAGCTGCTGGCGCTGCCGGGGTACACTTCGAAGACCAGCTGTCATCGGCTAAAAAATGTGGTCATCTTGGCGGCAAAGTGCTTGTTCCAACTCAAGAAGCGATTAATAAGCTAGTTGCGGCTCGCCTTGCTGCCGATGTACTCGACGTGCCCACCATCATAATCGCGCGCACCGATGCCGACGCTGCCAACTTGCTAACTAGTGACGTAGATCCGCGCGATCAGCCATTTATCACAGGCCAACGCAGCTCTGAGGGATTCTACTACGTACGCAATGGTATCGAACAGGCCATTGCCCGTGGATTGGCTTACGCTCCTTATGCCGACCTTATTTGGTGTGAGACCTCTAAGCCCTCTCTTGAAGAAGCTCGCCAGTTCGCTGAAGGCATCCACAGCAAATATCCCGGCAAATTGCTGGCATACAACTGCTCACCTTCCTTTAACTGGGCTGCTAAACTCACCGAAAAACAAATGCGCACCTTCCGCGAAGATTTAGCAGAAATGGGTTACAAGTTTCAGTTCATCACTATAGCAGGTTGGCATGCACTCAACAACAGCATGTTTGAGCTTGCAACCGCTTATCGCGAAGAAGGTATGCTGGCCTATAGCCGCCTGCAGCAGCGTGAGTTTGAAAACGAGCACCTCGGTTACAGAGCAGTGAAGCATCAAGCTTTTGTAGGAACAGGTTATTTTGACGCTATTCAAAATGTGATTACTGCAGGTAGTGCTTCTACACTTGCCTTAGCCGGTAGTACTGAGTCAGAGCAATTTCATTAATAGCATCCCCTGGCTTCAGTTTTCCCCCTCCTTTTTGTGTGCTCTGACGAAGAAACCCCGTCGTAATGACGGGGTTTCATTTAAAAAAATCAATATTAGAGATCAAAAAATGGTTTAAAGGCTAATTGGATATTAGGCCTCAGCAAGTTGTCTTTTCCTTGAAAACCCAATTATGAGCAACCCTCCGGTCATAAACATAATGAGCGAATAAAGGGCAGGAGCTACAGTCATTGCCGGATTTTCGAGTAACGTAGCGGTAATCATAATTCCGAGTGTGCCGTTTTGAATGCCAGATTCGATGACGATGGATATTTTGTCTTCATATGGAATTCCAGTAATAGCACCGGAAAACCAACCAAGGGCCATGGTTGCCAAGTTCAAAAGCAAAGCGGCCAATCCAGCTGTGCGGAAGTACTCTGGCAGGTTTTGTCTTTCTTTTAGAATCGCTGCTAAAACGATGAGAGCAAAAATCACTGCCGAAAAAATGCGCACAGGTCTGTCAGCCTTCTCAGCAAATGCAGATGCTTTTTTGCGTATAAACATGCCAATGGCTACGGGAACCAGTGTAACTCCAAAGATCTGAATCATCGTTTTGCCAACCGGCAATTCGATGTTTGCCTCTTTGCCCATAAAGAAGTCGAGGCTGAAGTTTACAATAAAAGGAATCGTGAAAATGGTAATCACACTGGTGATGGCCGTTAGGGTGATTGACAGAGCGGTATTCCCTCTACTTAAGTGGGTAATTAAGTTAGAAGTTACGCCTCCGGGGCAGGCAGCAAGTACCATCAAGCCGACAGCCAGCTCTTTAGTAATAGGAATGGTGCTAACAATCAATAGCCCCACTAACGGCAGTAATAGAAGCTGATTGACCAAACCAGCTGCCACGGATTTTGGAAATTTTACGATGCGCGCAAAATCGTCCCACGTTAGGCCGAGCCCCATTCCAAGCATTATAATGGCCAGTGAAATAGGCAAAAAAACTTCAGTTAAAATATTGGTTTGCATAGCAGGTAATTTTTCTTGCAAATAAAATGTTAATACTTTTAAAAAGTCAATCTTCCTCTAAAATTTCATCCGTTCGTTTGTCGATGTTGCGCGACGAGGTGGTATGTCTTGCTAGAATTCTCTGATTTTCTTCTATTACTTTCGGCCACTTCTGAGCTTCGTAAAGTATCTTTTGAGCTCTCTTGTAGGCGATCGATAGATCGACGATCGGACGAGGATAATCAATTCCGTAGCGAAAATTGTACATCAGCTCATCCATCGGAATAGTCTTCCATGGTTCATGTACAAGAGGTGCTGGCAACCGAGATAGCTCGGGCACCCATAGTTTGATGAAGTGGGCTTGCGGATCGTGTTCTAAAGATTGTTTTACCGGATTGTAAATGCGAATGGTGTTTATGCCTGTCACACCGGCTTGCATCTGAAACTGCGGATAGTGGATGCCCGGTTCAAAGTCGAGAAACTGTTTCGCCAGATGATGAACCCCCGATCGCCAGTCGTGAAAAAGGTAATGCGTAAGGAAAGAAACCAAAATGGCCCGCATTCGAAAGTTTAGATATCCCGTTGAGCGCACACTGCGCATACAAGCATCTACCAGTGGAAACCCAGTAAGCCCCTCTTCCCAGGCTTTCACTAGAGCCGGATTGAACTCGTAAGGCATTGCTTGGTATCCTCGATTTACGTGCTCAAACTCCATTCGGTCTTCCGATTCAAACTTTTGGATGAAATGACAGTGCCAATGCAGCCTGCTTATAAAGGCTCGAAGCGGGAATTTGGCTGACTTTGGATGCTTGTACAATTCTATGGCTTCTTGATACACGCGTCGTAAACTGACTGTACCCCAGGCTATGTGCGGTGAAAGACGGCTGCAGCTGGTACGACTCTCTTCCGGTTTTGAAATGTGCCGGCTATAGGAGTGATATCTCCCGTCTAAAAAAGTCTTTAGGGTCGATATTCCTGCATCCTCTCCTGCAGGTTGATAGTTTCTAGATTCAATAAGCCATTGATTGCACAGTGTTGTCGGAAATTCAAATGGATGTTGCAAATCAATCGCTGGAAAGGAATATTTGGAAAAATCAGGAGTACACCTTTCGGCACGCATAAATTCCTTCCACTTTTTGTCCCAATCGCACCTGTTACGTAAGCCACGAATCACGCCAAATTGCCTATACTCTTGCCATTTAATGCCAGCCGAACGAAAGTATTTAGCAAGCTGAAGATCTCTTTCATAAGTAGTGCGAACCCCTGTCTCTTGATATGAGTATACAGAATATATTCGATATTCAGTATGGATGAACCTGAAAATATCAAACGCATCTCCATACGCTATCCACATGGTGATGCCCTTTTTCTCTAGTTTGCCTTTTACCTCTAATGCAGACTGGAGTTGAAAGGCGAAATGCCTCGAGCTGTAATCAGGATGATTTACCAAAGCTGATTCTGCAATCCAAAGAGCTAAGACGGGATTTCCAGCCTGTAAGGCCTCTCGCAATGGACAATGGTCGTGAATTCTCAAATCGCGTTTGTACCAAACGACGGAAATAGGATTTCTCAATGGTCGATGAAAATGCTACAAGAAAACAAGCTGCCCGTGTGGTGGTTTAATAAATGTATAAACAAATGTAGATGAAAAAGCTGTTTTCTTTGCTTACCCTTTCAGTCCTTACCCTAAATGCTCAGAAGATGAACGACAAAAAATATGAACGTGCCATATTGGCTTCAGGCTGCTTTTGGGGCACCGAATACCATTTGAAGCGCATCCCAGGCGTCATCAGTACTCGCTGCGGATACACCGGCGGACATGTACCCAACCCCACTTACAAGCAAGTATGTACCGGAACTACCGGTCATGCAGAAGCCGTAGAGGTCATCTACGATCCCTTAAAAGTGAATTTCGAGACAATTTGTAAGGTATTTTTTGAAACGCATGACCCAGGTCAGTTAAATAGACAAGGACCCGATATTGGCCATCAGTACAGAAGTGCAGTCTTTTATTTAAATGAGGAACAAAAGAAAATTACCGAAAAACTGATTGAAATCCTTCGCAGTAAAGGGCATAAAGTAGTAACCGAAGTAACTCCGGCAGGTGAATTCTACCCAGCTGAAGATTACCATCAGAATTACTACGATACTAAAGGCACTACGCCTTACTGCCACTTTTATGTCAAAAAATTTGATTAAATACTTCGGTGTAGCTCTGAACAGTAAAGTGTTAAAATTACAATCCACCTCTTGTAAACACTTTAATTAGCGCTTTATTCACTACTTTTGCAGCCCTTTAAAAACAGAGATAAAAAGGAAAGAGTAGGCTCATTTTTAACTACTTGAAAGATGTCAAAAAAAGATGAACGCTGGCTAAAAGAGTTTGACGTGCCCTTCGTCGGCATGAAGGTGGGCGTTCATCGCTTTGAATATACCCTCGACGATGCCTACTTTGCACACTATGCCACTCAAGACTTCAGAAATGCCCGCCTCACTTGTAAGGTGGAGATGGAAAAGAAACCAAATATGCTTGTGTTTGGTTTTCAAGTAGGTGGCAAAGTAGAGGTGGATTGTGATATCAGCACCGAACCTTTTGACCTCGACATATCTGGCGATTGGAAATTGGTCGTAAAATTTGGCCCTACTTTCATTGAAGAAGAAGATGGAATAATGACGCTTCCACACGAAGAACACACGATCAATTTATCGCAGTTCATTTACGAAACAGCCGTACTCGCTATTCCCCTTCAGCGAATACATCCAGGCGTGGCTGACGGTACCTTTGAAAACGACGTAACTCGAAAATTAGCCGAAATCAAAGTAGATAAAATTTCTACTGGCATAGAGCCGTTAGACGAATTTCCAACCGATCCACGGTGGGAAAAATTAAAAGACTTAAAAAATAAACTCAATTAATATATACGACCATGGCACATCCTAAACGCAGGCAATCCAAAACCCGCAGAGATAAGCGCAGAACGCATTATAAAGCCGAAGTTCCTACTGTTGCTATTTGCAATGTAACTGGCGAGGCTCACTTGTGGCACAGAGCCTACTGGCACGAGGGCAAGCTGTACTACAAAGGCAAGGTAGTACTCGATAAGCAAGCCAACGCTTAAAAGAACTTTTGAAATAACCGTCGTAACAGCCGGCCCAAGGGTCGGCTTTTGCACTTTAAACCTTTTTAATTCTCTGATTCCCACTCGCTGGTGTGTGAAAACTTGATGTGTGTATTGTCCTGATACCACTGATTGTTGTACGACTCGGGAGCTACAAATGTTTTGTCCTTTAAAATGATGTACACCAGCAACAGCAATACTGCAGGCGATACAGAAAATAAAAATAATCCGAGTGCGTAGTAGCCATTTAGGTAGAGAAACGGGCTAAGTATACCTGTAAGCAGATGAATAAAAGCTACGAAGGAAATGGTTCTCATGTTAAGTGTTTTTTAACGTAAACGATGCTCTATGATAAATGTTTTTGAAGTCTTTAAATTCTAAGAGCAGGTGTTCTATTTATTTAGAGCCAATTCCATTAAAGTGAGCCGTACGTTCATGAAATTAATGTTTTCATAAAAAGGCGTTTAGCCTTTACTTATCTAATACACGTCGATAAACCTCAATGAGTTTTTTGGTCGATTTTTCCCAAGAGTTGTTTTCATAAAAATAATCTCTCTGTTCCGCTGCGGGTGGGGTTTCGAGAGCGAGCATAAGATTTTCTGTAATGTCCAATAGATTGACAGGGTCGCAGTAGAGTGCATAAACGCCAAAAACTTCGGCAGTGTCACCCCTGTTGGTTACCACTATTCTACAGCCGGAGGCAGCTGCTTCAAGCGAGGCCAATCCAGTCGTTTCAAACCACGAGGGCTGTGCGTGCACGCGATGCTCCAGATACAAGTCGAGCAACTTTTCGGGGCGCACATGGCCTGCAAATGTAACCCGATCGCCAGCCAACCAGTGCACATACCAGTTGTACAGCAGCGAATTTTTACCTGGCTTACCCACCAGTGTGAGGGGAGCATCGAGTTTACCAGCCGCTTTTATAAGCTTTGCTTGGTTTTTAAGTCCTTCAATTCGACCAACTGACATTATTCCTTTTCGCCTGTGCCATGGCGTATCTTTTGTAAAAAAAATCGGATCAATTCCCAGGGGAACAACATCCGTAAAAGCGGGGAGCAAGTTGCAGTAGTTGTAAATCCTCTCCAGTTCGCTACCGGTAGCTGTAATCAAACAATCGGCGTTTTGAAGGATTTTTCGAATAGCCTTTTTATGTCCGTCTATCAAATATTGCCATGCGCTGTAAGGCAATTGGCCTAACAGCATTTTGGCTGATGCTTTAAGATATTCGGCATTGTCGCGACCCACAAAAGCCATGATGTCGCGCATAGGCCAAAATCTGCCACGCACGTCGTATTCTCGGTAATCTACAAACAACGAAGAGATAACCAGTGGTGACCGAATGCTACTCAGATAGGGATATAGGTCATAAGGGCGTCCTAAATTGAAAAAGTGTAAAATGTCGTAACGTCTGCCACTGAGTGCTTCATCCGACTCAATGATTTCGACACTTACTCTGAATTTTCTTAAATATTCAGCTGTTTTTAATACCTGAATCGTGTCGCCACCGATATGTTCCCGATAGCCTTTGCGAATTAAGATGAGTACTTTCAAATACTTTTTTTTTGACAAAAGTATATGCCGATGAATAGCACATTCAGAAACTGGTAATTACCTTGCACACAAAACTCCTTCGCCATGTATGTATTTATTTTCCTCGCCGTATTTGTTATTCTCTTTGCCGTAAAAGGTATCATCATCGTACGCCAGAGCGAAACCATGGTCATCGAACGACTTGGAAAGTACCATAAAACACTTAATTCTGGCATCAACATTATAGTGCCTTTTATTGACCAACCACGCCCCATAAATTGGAGGTATAGCGTAGCAGGTCCAAGAGGTGAGACCATCTCCGTGTACCGACAAAACGTACGCATCGACCTTAGAGAAGCCGTTTTCGACTTTCCGAAACAAAACGTCATAACCCGCGACAACGTGGTCACCGAAATCAACGCACTGCTCTACTTTCAGATCGTAGAGCCTGAAAAGGCCCTCTACGAAATCGAAAATCTACCTCAAGCCATTGAAAAACTTACTCAAACCACCCTGCGCAACGTGATCGGCGAGATGGACCTGGACGAAACCCTCTCATCGCGCGATACCATCAACACAAAACTTCGCGGAATACTCGATGACGCTACCAATAAATGGGGCGTAAAAATCAACCGCGTTGAACTTCAAGACATTAACCCACCCAAAGACATTCGCGATGCCATGGAAAAGCAAATGCGCGCTGAGCGCGATCGTCGTGCGCGCATCCTCGAGGCTGAAGGTCTGAAAACAGCTCAAATCCTTGAAGCCGAAGGGGCCAAAATGGCCGAAATCAATCGAGCCGAAGGCGAAAAACAATCAGCCATACTCCAAGCTCAGGGCCAGGCCGAAGCCAAAATTCAGCTTGCCAAAGCCGAAGCCGAAGCTATTCGCCTCGTTTCTCAGGCCATAGCCGGTACAAAAAGCGACCCAGTCAACTACCTGGTGGCTATTAAATACATCGAAACCCTAAAAGAAATGGTTACTGGCAACGATACCAAAACCGTCTATTTACCCTTCGAAGCCACTGGTGTACTTAGCTCTCTCGGCGGAATCAAAGACCTGCTGAATACAGCGAAGCAGTAAATTTCATTTATTATCTTTTCGTTTTTAAGGCTTGCTCAGATGAGGTAGTGAATGCTTGTTTCGTCTGAGCCTGTCTGCTTATTTCCGCCTTGTTCGTTAAAAGATTTTTAGTCACTTTTAAACGTACACAGATTTAGATAAAAATTTTTTCGATCTTATCACCAAAAACTTAACAATGGATATTAGGATTGACTACAGAAACTTACGTTCGGCTGCTAAAGAAGTCCACACAATTTGGAAGCCTAGCTTTTTAGTTTATCATTTACGCAATCATAAGCTGCAAATCTTAATTTTAAAAATATTAGACTACTAAAAATGCCAAAAAAATTTTTGTGCGATCTTATTACCTCCACATATTCCATCTAACCTAAAAAGCACATTAATTTTTTGCAGGTAGGAGATAAAAAGGAATAAACCCTCAATTTTATTACAACTCGCCAAACTGCTTTACATAAATTGGCTCGAAATAGGCCATATCGAGCGGTTCTAAGTAAGACTTTACATTCTGAGAAAATACTTGCTCAGCAAGCGGATAAATATCTTCTACCACTTGAATATTGCTCAAGGTGAGTACCTGTTTCAATTTCAGAACGCCTACACCTACTACATAAATCGATTTGAACTTGTTTTCCAGTTCTTTCCAGGTTTCGGCATTGGCTTTAACGGCTTTGTTTTCAAACACCGCTTTACCTTGCCCTGTAAAAGCTGAGGCATACACCTCCATTCTTCGCGCATCAATGCAAGAAATAACGAGATCGTCCTGAGCTACAGAAATTTGACTGTTAGTAAACTTTTCACGTATTAATCGGAGGCTGCTTATGCCATAAATGGGAATATCGAGAGCATATGCTAGTCCTTTAGCTGCTGAGGCAGCTACGCGCAGTCCGGTGTAAGACCCTGGACCCAACCCAACGACAATACTTTTAACATCATTAATAGTCGCATTCTGTCTATCTAGCAACTTTTCAATGAATGAAAATACCGCTTCTGAATGACTGTTGTCTTTTAAAACTTCATTAATACTATCGACTTGACCTCCCGCTTGCAGCGCCACGCTGCACATAGGTGTAGAGGTATCAAAGGCAATTTGCATTACTTCTCTGACTTATCTTTTTCAGATTTAATCTTAATGGGTGAGTTGTGCTTGAGCTTTTGATTAACCACCGTGTAAGGGCCTATGATAATTTTTTCGTTTTCAGAAAGTCCCTTTCGAATTTCAAAATAGTTTTCGTCTTGAATCCCGATTTCCACCTTTCTCAGTTGTGCTTTGTTTCCATCTACCACAAAGACACATTCAAACGCATTGTCTTTGTTTTGTTCTTCGACCTTTACACGGGCTGATGCTGAGTCTGAACGCACAGTTACGGCCCTTACCGGCACGCGCAAGGCGTTTTCTACTTTTTGGCAGAAGATTTCTACAGCCGCACTCATACCTGGTTTAAAGGGATATTTTGTCTTTTCAACCAAATGAGCATAAGAGGCCGGATGAATGCGTATGCGCACTTCGAAGTTGGTAATTTGGTCAGTGCTTACTTGCTGTTGATTCAAAGGATTAGAGGTGGATGAATATGCCACTCGAGTTACATGGCCATAGAAGGGTTTATCTGAAACGGCATCTACCTCGATGGATACGGAGTCGCCAATTTTTATTTTGTTTATGTCGTTTTCATTTACTTCTGTCACTACCTCCATTTCGCTAAGGTCAACGATGCGCATCACCTCAGTACCAGCCATCTGAGCCGTACCCACCACGCGTTCACCTACTTCTACATTCAGCTTGCTCACTAGCCCATCGATGGGAGCGTAGATGGTCGTTCTGCGCAGGTTGTCACGCGCTTCTTTGTATGAAGCTTCTGCGCTTTTTAATTGATATTCAGCAGCTTCAGCTTGAAATTTTGCAACGTTAAAGGCACGTTCGATGGCGTCAAACTCTCCTGGAGAGATGGCGCCAGATGCTTTAAGGGGTTGATTGCGTTTATAGACCTTTTCAGCCTCCAGCAGAGTAGCCTTAGCAGTGGATAGATTTGCGCGAGCTGAGTTAAGAGCGGCTTCGGCACGATTTACGGCCGCTTGATATATATCGGGATTAATGCGCAAGAGCAAGTCGCCTTTTTTTACGGTTTGTCCTTCTTTTACAAGCAGTTCGATGATTTCTCCCGGCACTTCTGGGCTGATCTTCACCATCGTAACTGGCTGAACCTTACCTGAGGCGGTCACTGTTTCGATGATATCACCTCTTGTCACTACATCTGTCTCTACTTCCAATACCTCGCCTGCGCTACCTATGATTCCTTGTTTTCTAAGTATTATTAATACGACAATCACTAGGATAGCTGCGCCTATCAGGAGGGTTCGTTTTTTCATCCTGTTAAAGTTTTATGGTGTTTGTAAGGATAAATTCAATGATTTTTGAGCGAAATATGTATTCGTACTTGGCTCTCGTCAGCTGGCTTTGCGCATTGGCATAGTTGATTTTAAAGCTTTCTAACTGCACCTGATCGAGCAGCCCATTTGTGTATCGTTGTTCAGCATTTTCGTAAGCTGTTCGGGCAGCGCGCTCAGCTTTGGTCGCAGCCTCCAGGCCTGATTTTGCGGCCATAAATTGTGCATGCGCTTGTTGTACGTTCTGAAATAGCGAAACTTGAGCTTGTTGGTAGTTCACTTTGGCCAGTTCATAGTTGATTCGAGCATTGTTCAACGTATTTGAAATTTGGTAACGCGACCACAGAGGTATTTGTATAGAGATGCCTAAAAACTCATTGACGTTGTCCACCACTTGGTTTCTGAAGGGCTTAATTGGTTTTTCGGAATCAATTACCGGTTGACTGATGGTAGTAAATACGGGTACTCCATCCTGGGTTACACCAATGGGTATGGTAACGGTTTGATTGCCAGTTATATTAGGCACTGTGTTGGCGTAATTGGTCGAAATACCGGCTACCAGAGCTATGAGCGGAAAGCGCGTACCAAGGGCTTGTTTTACTTCATGTATTCCAGCACTTTCAAGGAGTCGCGCCGATTTTAAGGACGGATTGTTCTGAAAAGCCTCTCGGTAGATGTCGTTAGGCTTGTAGCCTGAGTAGTCCACTACAGGAATTTCTGACGTCAAGGGCTTAATTCGCAGGCTTTCCGTCCCGTCGTACAGCATCAGATTAGCCAATTGTAGCAGAGCTATGTCGAGATTGTTTTTGGCTAAGACTACATTTTGCTGCTCTCGATAGTATTGAGCTTGAATTTCTTGCAAGCGCACTTCAGGCAGCACGCCGGCATCTACGAGTTCTTTAGTTCGTTTAAGTTGTTTTTCAGTCAGCTCGAGCTGTTGCTCAGCAACGATCAGAAGTTCCTCATTAACAAGGGCTTGCAGATAGAATTGAGCAAGATTCAGGGTAAGGTCGTTTTTAGCTGTTTCGATGTTTTCGTTTTCAGCCAGCAGATTATACTGCGTTCTTTTGATGTTGTGATAGTTCTGAAGGCCATCGAAGAGCACCCACTGCGTATTGAAGCCGATGTTGCCTATTTGGCGTGTCTCTCGTCCGATCACATTTCGCACAGGGTCGATGTTCAAACCGAAATTAAACGTGTAACCAAATGATCCATTGAGTGAGGGGGTAAGGTTGTATTTCGCCAGGGAGGCGAGCGATTCGGCTCGCTGTCTTGAAAGTTGGGCGCGTTTTATTGACAGATTTCTTGAATAGGCCAGCGCCAAACATTCTTCGAATCCAAGAGGTTTCTGTGCGAATGATTGAAAAAAAACACCAATGGAAAGGGCAAGTACTGTAATATTTTTCTGAAGCATAACGCTGTTATCAGTCTGAATATAAAATCTCTAAAAATCTTTTATTTCTCTGTTCAAGGCTAAATTTCCGTATGATCCGTTCAGCTGCCTTTTCAGAGAGATACTTCAGGTCAAAATTCTTTAAATTTTCGATTATTCGGATTAACTCATCAAATTTTTTTTCTCTCAACAAAAATCCTGTATCACCAATGATTTCTGGTATTCCAAAAACATCGGAGCCAATAGGTACACATCCGCACAACATCGCTTCGCACAGCGCATTCGGAAATCCTTCAGCCATTGAAAGTTGCATGTAAAATGTGTGGCGATTATACACCTCCACCAGATCTGAAGGCGACAACTTTGGCAAGCAGGTTATGTTTTTTGGTAGTGTAATTCCATTTAGTTGCCAATCACCAACGATCGTTACCTCAATATATGGCATTTTTTTACAAAGTTCTACTAATAAGTCCACTCCTTTTAAGTAAAACGTTTGTTGATCAATACGGCCAGGGGCGGTGATAAATGACCATCCACTTCTGTCATAATTTTTGACTCTGTAAACATCACTTGAATATCCATTTTTCAATTCGATTACTTTGTCTGATGGTGTATTGTATAAATTTTTTAATCCTTGCTTACCTATTGTCGAAAAATATTTGTAATCAGTATGGTAAAGACTTCGATGAACAACAAGAATTTTATATGCATACTTTTGTATGATTTTATTCACAAAAAAAAGCGTTTTTTTAGTGCAAAATCCATAATTAATTTCAGGTATACAGTGTGCTTCTACTCCACCAAAAATTACAAAGGTTTTCTTCTGGAAAATTTTGCCAAAAAGTACTGGTAAGAGTGCATGATAGCCTCCGAATCGACAAATAATTTTTTTAGATGTCCATAAATTTATAATCAAATGTAAAAATTGTCTGGTAAAATACACTGGAAGTAGCCACTTGTACTTAACAGTAAATGCGTATGCCTTTACCAAAAAATACCCTCTTAAAAAGTGTATATCTTTCTGTATAAATGGAGAAAGATCAGGGTAAAAATAGAGTACTTTACTCTTTTTCGGCATAGGCTATAAGTGCTGGAGATAATGTGCGGGTTCTTGGAAGTTTTAAAGAAGTATAAATTTCAAAAGCCCATAATATTTTTGTCAATCTTGAGAGGTTTAAAGTCAAAAATTTTTTTAATGAGACAAAGGATGTTTTATGCGCTCCATCGATTTGAGCGGATACAGCTATCGGCAAGACATATTGTATATCGATGTTTTTGAATCCAGCTTTTTGCAAAGCATTTTTTAAATAGTTATTGTCAATTGGCATATGTGTGTCAAACACTGCACGGTTCATCACCTTTTGATACCAACCTGGAAAACCACACATATTTGGGACTGAAACAAAGATTTTACCAGTATCATTGAGATACTGAGCATGAGCTTTAAGAACTTCTACAGTGTCTCGAAAGTGTTCAATTACCCCAAAGCTGACCACATAGTCAAACTTGCCTTTCAACTCATCCGAAGGCAAAAACAAATCACCTTCAAATATTTTACCTGGGGTATTATATTTTTTTAAAATAAACCGGCTTCTTTGACATCCCAAATCTGAATAATCTAGACCATAAATAATCAGATTAAAATTTTTAAAAAAATAGGGTAACCATACACTATTTCCACATCCAAGTTCAATGAGTTTTCTTTCTTGTCCTGTCTCAATATGTTTTCTAAAAAAGGCATCAAATTCTGTATATAAATAAGAGTTTATGTGTTTTTTATTTATTACAATTTCATCCGGAATTTGATTTGTTTCCCAAAAGGCATCCCAATATTCGGGCGATGTCTTATCAGCAGAGTTTTTTTGTGACTCTATATTCCCATCCATTTCCACCTTTTTCGATTGTATAATTTTCGACATTGTCTAAGTTTTTTAGTATTCTCTCCAATTCTGATTTGGTGATTAATTTCTTGTAGTAATCTGCGAGTACATCGTAGGTTTCGAGATAAGCGGTGTCTTTATTAAAGTCGTAACCTTTTTCTTCAAATGCCTCTATGTTAGTAAGTACTGGCGATATGTGCCCTAAAATCCATTTAAATATTTTAGAGTGTCTTAACTTCCAATGTATTGGGAAAAAGATATCCACCAATAATTGAACTATTTTCATGGAATATTTTGGTGGTAATCTCTTTATAAAAAATCGAAAAAACGGAATAACTGTGGTGTAATATGACCATCTAAAATGGTAATGATCCGCAATTAATTTTCCTCCTGGTTTTACCACTCTCCACAGTTCATGAATGGCTTTTTCAGTACTTGGAGTATGTTGTAAAACGCCTAAACAAATTACAAGGTCAAAAACTTCATTTTCAAAGGGAATGTTCAAAATATCTCCTTGAAAAAATTGAGTTTTTTCGTTGCGATTGTTTTCGTAATTGGCATCAATAGCGCTACTGAGGTCAAAGGTGTACAATTCTTTGCAATATGGTGCCAAGTACTCTGTGAATCTACCAGCACCACTGCCGGCTTCGAGTACCAGTTTATCAGCTAAAATCTGTTTTACATCAGCACCCAGGCATCGTTCAAGTCGCACGCGTGTAAAGTGTGTGCCTGTGAAACTGTCGAGCTGCAGCTTTTTGAAACGATTCCATTGCACTCCAAATGCTTCAGCATACGCTGAGGATTCCACAAATCTGGGTATGCCACGCACAATTTGAACCTTTGTGTCTGATGCGATTAGATAGCCTCCTTCTTCTGTGTAATATGTCTTTGAGTCTTTGTGGTAAAACTTTATGGTCATTTATAAAGTGAAGTCATACCTTTGATTGCAACAAATGTACATGTATGTGCGGTTTTGCGGGTATTGTTGATTTTTCGAATTCTGTTACTGAAGAAAAGGTTAAAAAAGCTATAGATTTAATACACCATCGAGGACCGGATGACGAGGGTATTGAAATAATAAGAAAAGATATATATTCTATCTATTTTGGATTTAAAAGATTGGCTATTATCGATCTGTCTACCGGCGGTCATCAGCCAATGTTTTCTGCTGAAAAAGATATGGTAATCGTATTTAATGGTGAAATTTATAACTTCAAAAGATTAAAGGCTGAACTACAAAAGGATGGAATAAAATTTACCTCAGAAAGCGATACGGAAGTTTTAATCTATTTGTACAAAAAATACGGTATTTCTTTCGTTGAGCATCTAAATGGAATGTTTGCAATAGTATTATACGACATAAGAAGAGAAAAAATCTATCTAATTCGAGATAGAGTAGGAGTGAAGCCTTTATACTACTCTAAGCTTACAAATGGCAATCTCATTTTTGCATCTGAATTAAAATCTATTTTACGGTTAAATCCATCAAGTAATGACATAGATTATTCAGCAGTTTATACTTATTTTTATTTAGGGTATATTCCTGCTCCAGCTACCATTTTTCAATCCATTAAAAAAGTATTGCCTGCACACATCATTGAATACAATTTAACCTCAAAAGAAGTTAAAAACTTTGCTTATTGGACACCTATAAAAAATGTATATCAATACGAATCTTTTGAAGACACGGCTGATAAGCTTGAAACTCTTTTAAAAGATGCCTTTAAACTGCGCATGGTGGCTGATGTGCCTGTGGGTGTATTTCTAAGTGGAGGGTATGACAGCACAGCAGTTACCGCTTTGCTTCAGACAGAGATGACTTCTAGACTTAAAACGTTTACCATTGGATTCGATGATGAAGCGTACAACGAAGCAAACCACGCAGAAGCAGTAGCTCGACATCTGGGTACTGATCACACCACCATTACCTGCAAATTGACGGATGCCATTGAACTCGTGCCAAAAATTCCATTTCACTTCGATGAACCCTTTGGTGACTCATCAGCAGTGCCCACCATGCTCGTGAGCAAACTGGCTCGGCAATACGTCACCGTAAGCCTTTCGGCCGATGGAGGCGATGAACTTTTTGCCGGTTATCAACGACATCTGAAAGCTCATCAACAGCTGCGAAAAATCGTATCCATTCCTCCAATAATTAAAAAATTTATCGGTGAAATGACGCATTTATTGCCGAATGAAAAAAATATTTTTAAATATGATTTAATTTGGAAAATAAACACTTATTTTTCGGATAATAATACTTCAAAACTCTTCTTAAATCAATTGAGTGTTTTCTCCCCTTATCAAATTAAAATTATGTTATCTAAGGGTGTTTTTTTTAACCCACTTCAAGAAATATATTTACCTGAAATATCCAATGAATCTCTCTTAAATTCTATTCTTTTGACAGATTTTTATACATACCTACCAGAAGATATTCTCACAAAAGTCGATCGCGCAACAATGTCAGTTAGTTTGGAAGGAAGGGAGCCATTTTTAGATTACAGAGTTGTTGAATATGCTTTTAGTTTGCCCGATTATTTTAAAATAAATAACCAAAATATTCAAAAGGCGATTTTGCGACACATCGTGCATAAATATGTGCCTAAAACGATTATGGACAGACCAAAAATGGGATTTGGAATTCCAATACACAAATGGCTGAAAAATGAACTGAAATGGATGATCGATGAACATTTAAACGAAGACAAGTTGAAACGACAAGGTTTTTTCAATCCGGATGTAGTAAAACAAAGCGTGCAATATTTTTTGAAAAGCGACTCTAAATCTCGAATCGATCACCAGAGAATTTGGTTTTTGCTTATGTTTCAAATGTGGTTTGATAGGTGGATAGACACGACTCACTGAATTTCGCGGCAGCGAAATCTGGCAAATAGCTCTTCTTCGTACCATTTCAGGCTGTGCGTAAGGGCAATTACGTTTCTATGTGCCTTGTTTTGGTAAGCCCATCGGCGCATGTCTTCTTCGCTTTTCCATACACTGAAAGTGGCTTGTTCTACCAGGGGCAGTTCGCCCATGCCTACAGAATAAAGAGCCTCTGAAGGTATTTGGCGGGCTACTTTTGGCACAAATTTCCAGAATTTCCACCAGAGCGACCGCTTAATACTGCCGCGGGTAATGACCGATAGCTGTGGATAGTCATTTTCCGGTATGTGGGTAACCGAATTGTGTTCGAATGGATTTCGGCCATTCCACAAGCCGTGGCTTTTCATTGGCATCATCTCGTAGATTTTCAGACTTTTTACACGCCTCAATAATTCTTTTACATGCAAAGATTCGACAATTGTATCGTGATTTTTTGCGGTTGTTATAATGATGTAGGTACCAAAATCAGGTGCAATTCCAAAACCATTGCCTGAACCCGTGCCCATCATCTTAAAGAATCCGAATACCTGCTCAAGTTCCTTTTTCCAATCGTTTTTTCCCATTTGGGTAAAGGCCCACCATCTATTTAAAAAACCTTCAAATTTTAAAACGTAGAGGAACACTTTGGTCTGCTCAGAGGTCAACATTGTACATTCGTAAAAATTTCGTTCGGATGAAAAGGATAACATATGTATTCATCTTTCAGTTTTTGCTCTTCTGGAGCTACGCTCAGAAGTGTGTAGACCCAGAGGTAATTTCTGTTGATAAAATCAGTTTTGTCTTAAATGAGTTGGCATCAGAGCGGTTTCAGGGGCGTTATCCCGGTTCACAAGGCGATTCGATCGCCGTGGCTTTCATCGTTGATCAACTCAAAGAGATTGGACTGATTCCAATGGGTGAAGCCGGTAACTATACCCAGCCCTTTACTGTAAAACTTCAAGTTAAAATTTCAGACAACACCTTAATTAAATCGAGAAAAGCAGTTGTGAAACCCAGTGAACAGGTGTATCCAACGCGATTTTCAGACAACGGAAAAGTGAAAGGTCGGTTGATTGCCCCTGTATTTACCCTGAAAAACAGTGCTCTTACTGTAGAGGAACCACGAAAAGTGCGCAAGAAAATAGCAGTCGTCGATTTATACGGCCTAAAGGAGTTATATCAAAGTCAAGGGCTTGATTTTAAAACATTTAAAATTCAGGATTTGATTCAACTGCTTAAAGACTACAAAGTGAAGGGGCTTTTGCTTACGAGTACAAAAGTTTCAGGTGTTCCAGTTCCTGAGCGATTTTTTGAAACCCAAGAGCCAGTCGGTTTACCTGTTTGGTATGTATCAAAAGACTTGATCGAGGGCTTACAGAAGCTAAAACGCATAAAAGTTATCACTCAAATATATGAAAATCAAGTTACTACATATAATATCGCAGGTTATTGGGAAAATGGTGCACCATATACCTTCATAATAGGTGCACATTATGATCACTTGGGAATGGGCGATAAGAATTCGACGTATCGAGGTGAGCCGCAAATACATCCTGGCGCTGATGACAATGCCTCAGGTGTAGCAGGTGCTATGGCTTTAGCCAACTACATCGCCGAATTTGGCAATAGAAATTTCAATTACCTCTTTTTGTTTTTTGGTGCTGAAGAACAAGGACTTCTGGGTTCTAAGCATTGGGTCAGCAACCCTACGTATCCGATGGAAAAGATCACCGCCATGCTCAACTTTGACATGATTGGCCGGCTGGGTGATGATAGAAATTTAAAAATCAGCGGCACAGGTACAATGCCAGAGTGGGAAAATGCTTTTAGGCAACTTCCTTGTTATAACATTACTTACCAATTGTCGCGAGGTGGTAGAGGGCCATCTGACCATACTTCTTTCTACAATCAAAACATTCCCGTTCTTCACTTTTTTACAGGACTGCACCCCGACTATCACAAGCCCTCTGACATTCCAGCGCGCATCAATATATTTGGAATTCGCGACGTTGTCGCCCTCAGTGCTAGTTTGATTGAATATTTGGATCAACTCCCACAACCGCTCACTTTCACTCCCACTGACGACCAGCAAGAGAGTCGTCCGGTGCGCTTGTCTGTTACAATGGGCATAATGCCTGGATATAATTCCGACAATAAAGGCCTAGAAGTAGAAGGTGTAACGAAAGGAAAACCAGCAGATAAAGCCGGTATAATAAAAGGAGATTACATTGTGAAAATTGGCAATATGCCTATCCGGAACATTCGTGATTATATGGAAGCCCTCTCTCAATACGAAAAAGGAGATACGGCTCCCGTTCAGATACTTCGGGCAGAAAAAATTTTGGAAGTGAATGTTTTATTTGAGTAAATTTGTTCACAATAAATAATTTTTACTGAAAATGAGAAAAATCGCTCTGTTCTTTGCTATCACTGCCCTTCCTATAATGATGATGGCCACTGAGCCTGAAAAAAAATCTGAGAAAGAGGGATGTAAAACTGAGAAAGCTGAAAAGAAAAGCTGCGGCTCTGAAAAAAGTGAAGCAAAAGGTTGCTGCTCAAGCAAAAAACCTTCTTAAAGAATTAAACCGGCCCACGGGCCGGTTTTTTTTATGATTTGAGTTACAAACAATCTTTTAAAATCGTTTAAGGGCTTTCACAAATTTTTAGAAAGCAAACAATTAAATTTAGTGGCTGTATAATTTTGTGCGCTCTCAAAACAAACAATTGAATGAATATCAGAATAAAAAAAGGTGCTGATATAAAGATAACAGGCCAGCCAAAGCAGGAGGTGTTGGGAGACTTGAAGGCCGATGTTTATGCCATTAAGCCAGACGATTTTAAGTTTCTTCATCCAAAACTTTCGGTAAAAGAAGGGGATACCGTAAAGGCAGGCCAACCAATCATCTACAGCAAAGATGACCACAGAATCACAATACCAAGCCCAGTGAGTGGTCAGGTTGTTGAGATTGTAAGAGGGGAAAAGCGAAAGTTGCTGGCAGTAAAGATCCTTGCTGATAAAGAAATTGACTTTTTAGATTTTGGAAAGCTCAATCCGGAGAATGCCTCCAGAGAGCAAATCATTGAAAAACTATTGGCATCAGGCCTGTGGACACTCGTTCGTCAACGTCCGTATGGCTGCATCGCGCATCCAGAAGACAAGCCGAAAGCCATCTTTATATCGTGTGTAGATACTGCTCCTATTTCAGCTGATCCACTTTTTATAATTAAGGACAAGAAAAACTTTTTGAAAACAGGATTAGAAGCGGTTAAAAAGCTTACTGACGGAAAAGTACACCTTACTTTTTCGGCTTCAAATCCCAATCCCGAAATTTTCTCAGGTCTGATCTCTGGAAATATTGAAACCCACACTATATCTGGCCCACATCCGGCTGGCAATGTTGGGGTGCACATTCATTACATCGATCCCATTAATCGCGGTGAGCGCGTATGGTATCTCTACCCGCAAGACCTTGCGATGATTGGGGAACTCTTAGAAACAGGCCGATATAATGCCTCAAAGATTGTAGCAGTTACTGGGCCGATGGTATCAAACCCGGGCTACTACCACATCATCTCCGGTGCTTCGCTTAAAGGCTTAAAAGTATTGCTCAAAGAGGGGCATAGTCGAGTAATTTCGGGTAACATTCTTACCGGAGTGCGTCAAGATGAGGACGGATTCCTTGGCTTTTACGATTACACCATCTCTGTACTTGAGGAAAATCACGAACCCGAATTCCTAGGCTGGCTCCTACCTGGTATAGGAAAGTTCACCATACACAGAGCATTGCTCAATTGGTTTCAGAATGGCAAAGCGCTGCCCTACAATACAAAGATGAATGGGGAGGAACGCCCGTTTGTTGTAACTGGTGAATACGAACAAGTTTTCCCGTTTGATATTTACCCCGTACAATTGCTTAAGGCCATCATGGTAAACGATATCGAAAAAATGGAGCAGCTCGGCCTGTACGAAGTTGTTGAAGAAGACTTTGCCCTCTGTGAAGTTGTTTGTACATCAAAAATTCCCGTCCAAGAAACCGTTTACAAAGGTTTGGAACTCTTAAAATCAGAAGTGGGTTAGTAGATTAAATGTTGAATGATATAAATTTTTGAGGAATGAAAGCAATTCAAAATTTCATGGACTCCCTAAGACCCCAATTTGAAAAGGGAGGCAAATTGCACAAGTATTGGCCGGCCTACGATGCATTTTACACCTTTTTGTTTGTGCCCGGTCATACTACTCCAGCGAGAGGTGCTCACATCCGCGACGGCATCGATCTGAAGAGGACCATGTTTACCGTAATAGTAGCCCTCATTCCGGCTCTGCTTTTTGGAATGTACAACGCCGGCTATCAGCACTTCAAAGCAGCTGGTATGCTTGAGGTAGTTACCTTCTGGGATAAGTTCCTTTACGGTGCTACTAAGATTATACCGATGCTCATCGTATCCTACGGTGTAGGTTTGGGCATTGAGTTCGGAATGGCTATAGCAAAAGGACATCAAATCAATGAAGGTTACCTCGTAACAGGGATGCTCATCCCGCTGATTATGCCCATCGATATTCCACTGTGGATGTTGGCCTTATCAGTAGTTTTTGCGGTAGTTATTGGTAAAGAGGTATTCGGTGGAACTGGGATGAACATTCTCAATCCTGCCCTTACGGCACGCGTTTTTGCCTTTTTCGCATATCCCTCTTACATGTCAGGCGAAAAGGTGTGGATTGGCGGAATGCTTAAAGGTGAAGCTGTGGACGGATACTCCGGCGCTACTGCTCTTGGTGATCTCGCTACCACAGGCAAGACTGATTTTTCAGCCATCGATATGTTTTTAGGGTTCATTCCTGGCTCTGTAGGCGAGACATCTACTCTGGCTATTTTGATAGGGGCTGTGATATTAATTGCTACAGGTGTAGGTAGTTGGAAGATTATGCTCTCTGGCGTACTCGGTGCTCTCACCATGGGATTGATCTTCAATGCGGTGAGCTCAGCAGCCATCACACCTGAGATGAAGGGCTTCATGAGTATACCTGCCTGGCAGCACCTTATTATGGGTGGCTTTGCCTTCGGTATTGTCTTCATGGCTACTGACCCCGTAAGTGCTGCACAAACCGAAAAGGGCAAATGGATTTATGGTTTCTTAATTGGATTTTTTGCCATCATGATCCGCGTTTTTAATCCGGCTTATCCCGAAGGCATCATGCTGGCCATCTTGCTGATGAATGTTTTTGCCCCACTCATCGACCACTATGTAGTGGAAGCAAACATTAGGAAGCGCATGAAGAGAATGAAACTCCAAACTGTAAAAGCCTAAGAAAATGAACGTAAACAGCAACGGCTATACTTTCACCTTTGCTGCCGTGATGGTGATCATCGTAGCAGCACTCCTTTCTTTCACAGCCATTTCGCTCAAGGATAAGCAGCAGAAGAACATTGATCTCGAAATCAAGCAGAACATTTTAAAATCTATAGGCGTAAACGTTGAGCGCAGCGAGGCAGAAAAGGCCTTCGACCAATACATTAAAAAATCCCTGGTTGTCAAAAATGGTCAGGAAGTAGAAGGTGTAGATGCGCTTAAAGTGGACCTCGCCGATGAGATCAAAAAACCCGGTGAACAGCGCCTCAACCCTCTCTTTGTTGCTGAAAAAGAAGGCAAAACTTATTACATCATTCCTTTAAGAGGTAAGGGTCTTTGGGGGCCGATCTGGGGATACATTGCCTTAAACGAGGATGTAGAAACCGTTTATGGTGCCACATTCGACCATAAAACTGAAACTCCGGGTTTGGGAGCTGAAATCAATACAGCCGGTTTCCAAAGCCAATTCGCTAACAAAAAAATCATGAAAGGCGATGAATTTGTTTCCATCGAGGTTCGAAAAGGCGATGCTTCCGGAGACTACCAGGTCAATGGTATATCAGGAGGAACAATTACTTCCGTAGGTGTAGATGCCATGCTGAAAGACAATTTGAGAAATTACATCGGTTTTTTGAAATCTTACAACAAATAATGCCATGAGTGAAGTAGCAGAGAAAAAAATTCAAGTCAAGGAAAGCGAACCTCTTTTTTCAAAAAAGAATCGCAAACTCATAACTGACCCTCTCAACGACAATAACCCCATTACTGTACAGGTATTGGGTATTTGTTCGGCACTGGCTATTACAGTGAAGCTGAAGCCAGCCATTGTAATGTCATTGTCCGTAATGTTTGTACTCGCAGTGGGTAACGTAGTTATCTCTTTAATGCGAAATTACATACCAAACAGAATCCGTATTATCGTACAGTTGGTTGTAGTTGCATCGCTGGTTATTTTGGTTGACCAAGTATTGAAAGCTTATGTGTACGACATCAGCAAACAGCTTTCGGTGTTCGTTGGATTGATCATTACCAACTGCATCATCATGGGTCGATTTGAGGCCTTTGCCTTAGGTAATACACCTTGGAAATCTTTCCTCGATGGCATTGGCAATGCTCTCGGTTATGGGGTTATCCTTATTACCGTAGCTTTTTTCCGCGAGTTGCTTGGCAATGGAACTTTGTTTGACATTCCTGTGATTCCAAAATCTTGGATGCTGTCAAATGGAGGTTTTTATGCCAACAACGGCTTGATGCTACTGCCTCCGATGGCACTCATCACTGTAGCCATCATCATTTGGATACAGAGGTCTAGAAATACTAAATTGATTGAGAAAATCTAAAAACGACCGATTACTATGCAAGACTTAATCAACATATTCGTCAAGTCCATCTTCGTAGAAAATATGATTTTCGCCTATTTTCTCGGGATGTGTTCCTATCTGGCAGTTTCTAAAACCGTACGTACTGCAGTAGGTCTTGGGTTAGCAGTAATCTTTGTATTAGGCATCACAATACCCATCAATTATCTGCTGGAAAACTATGTGCTCAAAGAAGGAGCTTTAAAATGGATTGATCCATCTTTCGCTACAGTTGACCTGAGCTTTTTGAGCTTCATCATGTTTATTGCAGTTATTGCTTCAATGGTTCAGCTGGTTGAGATGACGGTAGAAAAGTTTGCACCAGCGCTTTACAATGCACTTGGTATCTTCTTGCCTCTTATAGCCGTAAACTGCTCAATTCTCGGTGGAGCCCTTTTTATGCAAGAAAGAGCCTATTCTACAATTACTGAGGCAACTGTATTTGGCATTGGCAGCGGTATAGGTTGGTTTCTCGCCATTGTAGCAATTGCAGCCATCCGCGAAAAGATTAAATATTCGAATGTTCCGGCGCCTTTGCGCGGTCTCGGCATTACTTTTATCATCACAGGCCTTATGGGCTTGGCTTTCATGAGTTTTATGGGTATTAAACTTTAATCGGAGGACATATGCTATTGAGTGTTAATGTGATTGTAGTAAGTGCAGTAGTATTCTTTGTCGTAATACTTCTGCTCGTTTCTATCCTGCTCTACGCTAAAGCCAAGCTATCGCCGGGTGGGTTAGTAAAGCTGGATGTAAATGGAACTATACTCGAGGTAGAAGCCGGAGGTACACTTCTTTCTACGCTCAGCAACAACAAAATATTCTTGCCTTCAGCCTGCGGTGGTGGTGGTACATGCGCCATGTGTAAGTGTCAGGTGCTGGAAGGTGGAGGTGAAATTCTGCCTACAGAGGTAGGTTACTTCACCCGCAAGCAGATCCAAGACCACTGGAGACTTGGCTGCCAGGTGAAAGTGAAGGGTGATATGAAAATTCGCGTTCCTGAGGAAGTTTTTGGTATCAAAAAGTGGGAATGCGAAGTAGTGTCAAACTATAATGTTGCAACCTTTATTAAAGAATTTGTTGTAAAACTGCCTGAAGGCGAAAATCTGCACTTCGAAGCGGGTGGATATATCCAAATCGACGTACCACCTACAACCGTTGATTTCAAAGACATCGACATTCGCCCCCATCCGGATGATCCTGCCGGTCCTGATAAGTTTAAGCCTGATTGGGATAAATACGACATGTGGTCGCTCAAGATGGTTAGCGATGAGCCTATCTTCCGCGCTTACTCAATGGCGAATCATCCAGCCGAAGGCAACATAATTATGCTCAACGTTCGTATCGCCACTCCGCCCTGGGACAGAGCTAAGAACAAATGGATGGATGTAAATCCTGGTATTTGCTCTTCATACATCTTCTCTCGCAAGCCGGGCGATAAGGTTACCATATCAGGTCCTTATGGTGAGTTCTTTATCAAGAACACCGACAAAGAAATGATTTACATAGGTGGTGGTGCTGGTATGGCACCCCTGCGCGCACACATCTTCCACTTGTTCCACACACTTAAGACCACCAGAAAAGTTTCATATTGGTACGGCGGCCGCAGCCGTAGAGAGCTCTTTTACATAGATCACTTCCGCAAAATTGAAAAAGAATTCCCCAACTTCAGATTCTATGTTGTGCTCTCAGAGCCGCTCCCTGAAGACAACTGGAAAGTGGCTAAAGACATCAACGACCGCGAAGCTGATGGTTTTGTTGGATTTGTGCACCAAGCCCTTATCGATAATTATCTGAAATTCCATCCCGAGCCAGAAGAAGTAGAATATTATTTCTGCGGTCCTCCCATGATGAATGCTGCAGTGCTTAAAATGCTCGACGATTGGGGTGTACCTAAAGAAAATATATCGTTTGACGACTTTGGAGGATAATCCCGGAAAGAAGGTGTCCAAAAAGTAAAGGACGCCTTCTTTTTTATTTTGATAAAACCCTTAATTGAAGTAAATTAGAGCCATCATAGACATTTTAAGTGAGGCGAGTAGTCTTTAAACAGCAACCCGGCA
>NZ_BHZE01000028.1 GCF_003851885.1 Thermaurantimonas aggregans
GCCGGGTTGCTGTTTAAAGACTACTCGCCTCACTTAAAATGTCTATGATGGCTCTAATTTACTTCAATTAAGGGTTTTATCAAAATAAAAAAGAAGGCGTCCTTTACTTTTTGGACACCTTCTTTTTATTAACTCCTATTTTTAAAAAACTCCTAAAATACCTGCCAGTTTATTCCCGCATACACCATTCGCCCAAATATCGGACCCCAGACGATGGTGGCGTCAAAGGCCGGGTGAAGAGGATCGCCGGCGGCTATTACGGGATTGAGCTGGCGCAAGTCCAAAAGATTTTCTACACCGAGATAAAGTTCTCCTTTCTTCAGGGTATAATTAATCTGTCCGTTTACAATCCAAAAGTCAGGTGAACGGTCTTCAACGCGGAAAGAGCCTTTTTCGACCGTCTGAGGCAGTCTTCTCGATTTAAAATAGTTGACCGTCAGGTCAAACTTCCAGTTTCCTCTTGTGGAATACGCCACATTCGCAAACCATCGTTCGGGTGCCACATAAGGCGTTTCGAGCCGTTGGTGGGTAAACTCAGTAAAGACCCACTGCCGGCGATAGGCCAGTCGTGTTTCAAAACGTCGCATAGGTTCGTAATCGAGCTGCAGCATCACGTGATCGGCCGATGAGCCGCGGTTGAAATAGCCGTGATATTCCAGGGCGTGAAGGTCAAAGTCTTGGATAAATTGGTTGTAGAAGTACGTGCGCTGAATATCCGCCGTGATTGTGCCTTTGCGATAGTTGAGCCTGAAGTCTTGTTGAAGGCTAAGTCCGGCATTCAGAGCGTGTTCTTGCTGAAGCTGGCTGGCGATGAATATCCGGCGGTTTGACATGAGGGCCTGCGCACTCTCCAGTGCGAGCAGCGGTGTGCGTCGACCGGTGCCCACATGTGCCCGAAGCACTGTGCCCTCCCAAGGGGCAAAGCGCAGGTGCAATCTGGGCGTGGCGAAGAATCCAAACAAATTGGAATAATCCACCCTTCCGCCGGCTACAGCTGAAAATCGTTCGGAAGGTATCCAGGAAATTTCAGCAAATGCACCGTGCACAACCTCTGTTCTTTGATCGTAAGTCTCTACACTCGAAGTATCCTCAAAGGCGCCAAATACCTGGTCGATTTGCTGTGATAGGCCTGCCTTAAAGATCCATTGGTTGCTGCCATCTCCTGATTGATAAATTAGATTTTGATACAAGCTCCACTGATGTCCGTCAAATCTTCGGTTGCCGTACAACCTGTCAGAAGTGTGCTGATGAACACTTACAATATGCCCAATGGAAGAAGGCTTTTCTGTTTCAAAAATGAAGGCATTCTTCGTAAAAAATTCCCATCGGCGCTCACGGGCGCGGTAGGGCCACTGTACGCCTGCAAGCGCACCGAGCAAAGGTGTTTCCATCGTGCCACTTGCCCGACTATCGTTTAAAAATCGAAGTCCCACTTGTCCTTCGAACCTTCGGCCATCGGAGTATTTCCATTTGTTCTGAAGATTTACCTGTTGGCCGATGGGCATATCCATAAAGCCATCTCCATTCATGTCCCAGGGTATAGTACTAGCGTTCAGATGAATGAGCGTATGTTGCGAGAGGTGGTCGGTCACCACGCTTCCCAACAGTGCATTGGCTTCCATCCGAAGGGCATTGTTCACATACCCATTCAAGTGCAGATAAGGAGCCGACTCCGGCTTGAGCAATTCTACATTGATATGCCCCGTCATGCTCTCAAAGCCGTTGACCACACTGCCAATGCCTTTGGTCAATTGGATCGATTCTATCCAAGGGCCGGGGATGGCTGAGAGCGCCAGCAGTTGATTCATCGCACGGCCGGTCGGAATGTTTTCCGTCTGAAGCAGGGTGTATTTGCCCGAAAGGCCAAGCAGCTCAATCTGTCGTATGCCGCTGATGGCATCCGTAAAGCTCGACTCCACCACCGGATTGGTCTCAAAACTCTCCGACAGATTACAGCAGGCAGCCTTAGCAAGTTCTTTTTTACCAATGTTTTGGGTAAGTTGTATGGCTTTGGGGTCAAGATCTATTCCTTTCACTACCTCCCGTATTTCCACTTCGGCCAGCAGATTACCCGGGCGCAAAATAAGGGAGTCAAGTTGCCGCACCCCCGGCCGTAGATATAGTTCCAGCCTTTTATACCCCACAAAGCTCACTACGAGCGTATCGTTTTTCGTCGGTCTATCGATGACAAACAATCCATGATCATCCGTTACCGTTCCTGATTTTTCGATCTTCCAAAAAACATTGGCATAAGGCAGCGGCTCCAGTTTGCCATTTTCTTCCGCAAAAACGCGTCCGGTCACTTTCTGAGCTTCCAAAGGCCAGGTAAGGGCAGTGCTGAACACTGCCCAAATTATTGCCAATTTCTTCATTTTCAAGTGATTTTAGTGCCCTTTTTTATGCGGATTGTTTTCGTCCCGGTAGCGGCAGCATTCAGCCAATGCCTCATAACGATCATCCGGTGCCTTCGATTTTTCAGTATCATGTCCAGCCTCATTAAGCAGCTGATGAATACGGTCCTCGCTGATCTTTTTAGGTCGATATACTACCTGGAGCTTATGGGTCTTCTTATCCCACTCAGCGAAGATGATGCCCGGCACATCGAGTGCCCGCTCGATGCGCTTTTTACACATATCGCACACACCATCTACATGGATGGTAGTTTCCACTTTCTTTTGTGAAAAAACCTGATTTCCAATGATTAACAGGAAGATTGCGAGAAATTTTTTCATGTTTTACAAGGTTAATGATTTAACAAATTGATTTTTTGATTTTGGTTTTTTGGGCGTGCCCGCTGCCTTCGCAGCGATGCTTTTTTTTACAGATACGTTCTACTGATGCGTCTAAGCCTTTTTTCATCGCTCACCTCGAGGCCAATGCCCACTGCACATCGCGTGCTTGGCAGCGGTCGGTCCCTTCCGGGCTCGCTGTTCGCTCGGTGCTTCGCTTCGCTCAGCCCTGCCGGCTTCGCCGTCACCCTCCAGGCACCTCACGCGGGTCTGCTGCTTAGCACATTGCCTTCATTCCGGCTGTTGATGGTATGCCTTCCTAAGATTTTAAACTTTTGCTTTAACACTCAAAATTTTACGGAGCAGAATTTACAAAATACAAAGGCATAGGGTCAGCCAGAGGCTTAGATCGCAGAAAAGAAAAATTTATCCGTAGTAAATCAATTGATGAAACTCGATGTACAGCGGTACCGTTCGCCCTTTGTGTGTAGTGACCTCAGTAGTCTCAATAGTCGGTAATACTACGAGTGTGCAATGAGTAAGAGATATGTGTTCAATAGAAACAACAAAATCTTGAACCTCAATTTTTTTGCTTTGGAGCGCATTCTGATCAGCGTGCAGCGAAATCACTTTGGTAGCACAGCAGTCGTCCGACATCTGCGTTGTACTGCACACTGCATCTTCTTCCTGCGGGCTACAAGTTAAGTTTTCTTCTGTGCTCTCAGAGGTACATTCATCTACAGGCAGATAAACAGATGAATCAATAAGCTCCCCCTTGCAGTAGTGAAATGAAAAGACAACACCCGTCTGAGCACTGACCATAGACAGTGTCAGCAGAAGGGCACTAAATTTTCGCAAGAAGATATTGAGCATTAGAGCAAAAATATTGCATCACTTTGAGAATCGCAAGTGACTCAGATCAAGTTTGAGCCATTAGCTCTTTGTGGCTGGTACTGTAAAAACTTAGACTTTGCTAAGTATAATACCTTCCAATTTTTAAACGAATGTTAGATATTTAATTCGGAAAAAAATTAAATCTATTCTTTTCGTAGTAATTCTGATACTTTAAATATTCCCCTAGATACTCATCAAGGTTATTATTGTCATCAAAATTTCTTTCGTGCATATCAATCATCCACTCTGTGGGTCTATAAAAATAGAAGTCTGATCGCTGTGAAAATTGTTTAAGTTTTTTAACCTTATACGGATGATTTGATACTAAATCAGTCAGTACATTCAACGCTGCATACATATTATCTCCTAAAGATGAAAAATATTCATCGCTTAACCAGTTAATTAAGTCATTCAATACTACAAATTCCTTCCTATCTTTTTCGATCTTTCTTTCTATTTCATATCTATCCAAAGTACTATTTTTAATCCAGTCTGGTTCAAGAGCGAAGTCTAAATTGAATATCTTGCACGTCAAAGGCACTAGATAGGATTTGTCAAAGTTTATTTCTTTTAATTTTTGGAGTTTTGAAGAAAAAGCGATTGAAGTATTTTCAAAATTTCTCAATCCACTTTTTATTTTTAAATCAAATTTTACATTCTTATTATGATTTAATTTGATTTCTACAGTGTCTTTTTTATAGATCATTCCATTCAAACAAAGTTTTCGCACAAAACCCAAATCAAATTTGAGCGAAACAGCTTTATTGTAACTGTTTGAAACTTGAATAAAAGGTAACCACTCGTCTTGTTGAAAAACCATGAAGTTTACAGATTCATGAACGAGCTGAATACTACACAATCCGTAGGAATTAGAATGAATGACGCGATATGGCTTTATTTCGTCTACATTTATATTTTTAAATAAAAGATTGAAGATCTTTTTCCCTAAATTAATTGCTTCTTCATTAGTAATGAGTTTATAATCGTCTGAAACCACAGAAAAAATATGATTAGTATCGGTACGAACTACTCCTTTAAATGTTTTAGCATATATCATTTTATTGTTGGGCAAACGAACGTTTACTTCACAAAGTTTGACTGGAAAGAGCAACTCTTTTAATTTTTTTTCTGCCTTCTCAAATACTGTTTTTGATAATAGATTTTTCATGGTATTAAGATTTAAAAGACTGTAATAAAATACTTTTTATTTACTTGAATGAAAAAGTTATTTTCTCAATCATTCTTTTCTTTAGTGTCATCATCTTCATAGAATTTATTATTGAAATCTATCTTGAGTTTTTCTTTTTTCATGTCAAGTATTTTAGAATAATATTTTTCTCTACTTTTCTTTTCTCTTTCAAACATTTCTTTTGTGCCCATTTCAGTGTTATTAAAAACCAATACATTGGTAACAGCGATAGTACAAGCTTGTGAATACACATCGTGATCTGTACCTATGTAGGTGAAAGTCCAGCCTTGCGCTTTTGGTTCTTCTACTAATTTTTTAATTGTATCTCCTGTGTATTCTTTCGAATGATTCTGAAGTCCATCTGTAAGAATAGTATTTAATACTTCAAAGTCGTCTATATCTTTTAAAGCGTTGCGCAACTCGTTAACGCTGAATCCTATTGCATCGTATGGAGGCGTCATTGAATTTGGGTTGTAAGTCGAAGAATTTATCTCTCGAATCCTATCGTCAACAGCTACCATGAAGTAATGCTCTTTGATACCTTTATTGTTAAAGGAAAAGAAAGAAAAAGTGTTTTCGAGTTCCGATTTTTCCCTTTGTGTTTCTTTGATGGATTGAATTCACTGATTAAATCCTGAGATGATTAAATTCTCGATAGTTTTTCATTGAACCACTTTTTTCATCGAGGATGATTAAGTTGTGAATTTGGGCTTTCTTTTCCATGGCTTGAGATTTAGAGTCAGACATTTAGTTGTTCAAAAGTAGAATAGCAATTTCAATTATATATGAAAAAAAATTTCAATTAAAAGTTTTTATAAAGATAAACATTTATTATTACGTAAAATAAATATTTCACATATGAATTTTTAAAACAATTATTAAATGAATTCGCGCGATGATCTCTTAGCAATTGGTCAGAGATTCGCATTTTACTCAAATACTTATCAGAAAATGAGAATGTAGTGCACTCAATCAGTGCTGTCAATGATCGTAATTATGTGTCATGTCTGTAATTGAATGTTTTACAAAAGGATTTAAAAGGTTTATATTCTTATAAAACCCCAAGTACTTCCTTATAAACCCTTTCAACAGAAATGCCCTGCATGCATGCATGGTCGTCACGGTAGCAGGGCTTATTGCCATAGATCGAGCATGGACGGCATTCGAGGTCAATTTGAACCATGTGCTGCTGCGATGATCCCAACGGTGAAAAGCCAGCATAGGGATGTGTTGGCCCCCAAATACTGACAACTGGTACTCCACACAGGGCGGCAAGATGCATATTGAAGGAATCCATCGCAATAAATGCACGCAGTTGTCCTATCAATTTGATTTCATCTTTTAATGAGAAGGTATCGGGTACAGATTCGACCAAAGTGTTTTGAGAAAAGTGTCTCAGTAGGTGTTTTCGTTCTTCAGGAGTGCCGAAAATCAAGCAGCGAATACCCTGATGGGTGAGTTTGTGAATGAGTTCTACAATTCGATTTTCCGGCCACTGTTTGGTGGGATGTTTGGCAAAGGGTGCAATCCCAATGGTAGTTTCCTGGTTTGATGGGGTGTTGATGTTGCGATTTTGAAATATCGGTAGAAATTCATCTCTCCACTGTACCTGACCTGGCAGAGCGTTCAGATATCGCTGTACGGTGTGTGTTAAGGGTAAAAGTTGTTTTTTCGTTCGGCTGGTTAATTTCTTTTTTTCAGCTCTGCCTTTTTTGATGCGTGAGATAGGATAGCCTTTAAATCGCAAAAACGTGCTGAGCATTCGGCTGCGGATTACGTCGTGTAAATCGGCTACATGGTCAAAGTCAAATTCATTGACCAGCAGATCGGCCAGCATTTTCATGCCCAGCAGGCCTTTGTATGTCTTTTTGACGTCGGCACCATAGAATGTACAGCGTTCAAGTGGTTCAAAAAGAGGCTGAAAAATAGGCCTTGAGCAGACGATGAGCTCGCCTGATGGGTTGTTGTAGAGCCATGCTTTGGCTGCGGCTGCCAGTAAGGCCACATCGCCCATAGCAGAGAAGCGAATGGCCAGCACTTTCATGAGTTAAGATTTATAATTCTTGCGATAGAGTACGGGGTTTGTTGAGGGGTCGTTGTACATCTTTACCGCGCGATATGTCTTAACGATGCGTTTGCCTTCGGCAATATCGGCAAGCAGTTGTCGGATAGCGGTGATGAGATCACTTTTCTGCGTGTAGAGCAGGTGAAGTTTTTTCTGACAAAAATCAATGTGGTCGTCCGAAGCGTCTTCGCGACGCACCTCTACCTCCATGTGGTAGATCTTTAAACTTAGGATCGATAGCCTATCGAGGGCCCAAGCAATGCTTTCAGTATTTAAGCGAGCATCAGGGCGCGGTTTGATCGGCGCGAAGAAATTGTAATAGAAATCATCAATCTTTTCGACGGTATCAGTGCGCTGTTGATTGAGCAGATCAATTCTTCGCTTGATTTTTAGAGCTTCAACCGGTTCGATATCTGGATCGCGAATGAGGTCTTCGAGGTGCCATTGAACACAATCGATGGCATTTTTCAGATAGAGAAAGTATTCAAAAGTACCCTCTTCATAAGGAACGGATATGGGTTGATTTACATCGTCGTGCGTGTGATAGTCGTCTACGCTTTGGTCAAAAATCTGATAGATAAAGTCAATATCAGTGTGAATAGGCATGGCAATCAATCGGTTAAGTTGTTTACTGCCTGATGAATGCGGGCTATGGCCTCGATCAGGTCTGTTTCAGAGGCTGCATAGGAAATTCGGATACACTTTTCAGCCCCAAACGCATCGCCCGTAACCAGACTTACGTGAGCTTGGTTCAGGAAATACATACAGAGGTCTTCCGTATTTCGGATGACAAGGTCGCCGAAACGCTTGCCGAGTAATTCAGACACATCGGGAAAGACGTAAAATGCTCCCTTTGGTACATTAACTTTAAAACCCGGGATTTTACCCAGCAGGTCGAGTACGATATCTCGGCGACGAAGGAAAGCATCTTTCATGTAGCTGATTTCTGATGGATCAGCTTCGAGGGCCGCTATGGCAGCTCGCTGGCTTATGGTGCACGTGCCACTCGTGTATTGGCCTTGGTACTTGTCGCACGCCTGAGCGATTTCGCGTGGGGCGCCAATGAAGCCTATGCGCCAGCCCGTCATGGCGAATCCCTTAGAAAGTCCGTTGACAGTGATCACCCGATCGCGCATGCCCTCGAAGCTGGCGAGGCTTATGTGTTTTTCGTCAAAAATGATGTGTTCGTAAATTTCATCAGATATAGCGAATACATGTGGATGAAGACGAAGCACATCGGCTAGAGCACTTAATTCGTCATAGGTAAATACAGAACCTGTAGGGTTACACGGTGTGCTGAAGAGGAGGAGCTTGGTACGAGGCGTAATGGCTCGTTCGATCTGTTCAGCCGTAGGCTTGTAGTCTTGCTCTACTCCAGCTGAAACAAATACAGGAATTCCTCCTGCCAGTTGAACCATCGCAGTGTATGAGACCCAATAAGGAGCTAAGATGATCACTTCATCTCCTGGATTTACTAAGCACATCACTACGTTTATCAGGCTTTGCTTAGCTCCTGTGCTCACGACAATTTCATCGGGAGAATACGTGAGTCCGTTGTCGCGTGCAAATTTTTTAGAAATGACCTCTCTTAAATCTGCATAACCTGAGACCGGTGAGTAGTGGGAGTAGTTTTCATCAATGGCTCTTTTGGCGGCCTCTTTTATGAAATCCGGGGTATTGAAGTCAGGCTCGCCTAAGCTGAGATTGATTACCTGGATGCCTTGAGCTTTTAACTCTCGGCTTTTTCGTGCCATAGCAAGGGTCTGACTTTCGTGTAGGTTGGTGATCCGTTCAGATAAGTTCATAGGAGTGTTTAAACAACCGTAGAGGTTGCAAACATATTGTATTCACATAGATTTTTGTTTCTCAAGGGTGTTTTTTCTTAGTATCGATTTAGACATTACAAAAGTTATTGATAATAATAGCATATCAGGTAATTTTTGAAATTTTAGTTTCGTTTTTTAAAAAGTAAACGAGTATTTTAAAGACAAATCAGAAAATTTAGAAATGATTTTTTAACTAAATACTTAATGCAATGAAATTTACAACCACTTTATTAGCTTTTATTTTTATAATAGCATGCACATCGCAGAATTTGCTTAACGATCAGCCTGCTGCCTCAGGTCAAGACAACTCTCGAACTTCGATTGACTGGAGTGGTGAGTACAAAGGCATATTGCCTTGCACTAACTGTGAAGGAGTATTTGCGCGACTAAAGCTGAACAGTGACAACTCGTACCGACTTATCCTTCGGTATTTTGGAAAAACAGATTCGCTCTTCACAGCTGATGGCATTGCTGAGTGGATGCGCGATGGCAATCGGATTACCATAGGAAATTTTAGTTTTAGAGTCGGCGAAGGACGCCTAACGTTGCTACCGTCTGAACTGAGTGAGGCTCCAGCCTCTGAGCTCACACATGCTTTGGTGAAAGTGTCGCCCGATGACATCACTGATAAGTATTGGCGATTGGTTCGAATAGGTAGTATTGATATTAAAACATTGACGATGGGTTCAGAGCGATTTTCAGAACCACATATTATTTTGCACAGTTACGATAAACGCCTGATTGGTAGTAACTCCTGTAATCGCATTTCGGGCAGATTTGAAATTGGCGAAGGTAATAGCTTGAAAATTATGCAAATAGCTTCTACAATGATGGAGTGCCAAGGCAATATGATACAAAATCTTTTTAATTCATCATTGAAAAATATCGTTCGTTACGAAACGGATGGAAAAATTCTCACTCTTTACAACAACATTATGGAAGAGCTTAAATTTGAGCAAGTTAGTGATGAAAAATTGTAAGTATTCAAAAAGTAAAAAGAGTGTAGAGGAGACAAGTGTTTATCGGACGTGAGAAGTGGTAACATAGGAGTTATTGTTTTTGTTAGTTATTTGATTATAAAGGAGTTTTTCTGCTTTCATTTCTAAATATTTTCGATTGAAACACTTAAAAGTTTTAGTTTTAGACATAGTTGAAGCTCAAGTCAACACATCATCGCTTAAGACCTTTTTTGGCAGCTTCGTAATCAGGGGCTTCCAAAGCCTCCCACCAGCCGGGTGCATGTGTAGTACGCAAAAAGTTCATTAGATATGACCGGCGGGTGTTGGAGTCGAAATGGATGAGGTAGTTTTTGTATTGCCAAACATGAAAAGTGTTTAAGGCGATCATAGCTGTGAGGGTAGCAATGAGCAATACCCGAATCGGAAGGACAAAGCGCGGAATTAACATCCATGCAGTCGAAATAGGGAAGGCAAGCAAAGGAAGGATATCAATCATTGGTCGCTGGCTGTAGCCGCCTCCATACCACCAACACCACCAGCTGAAAGTAACGTAAAGGAATACTATGAATACAGCTAAGAATATGCTCGCACCTTTCCAACTTCTTCGCCATAATGCCATAAAACCTGGAATGAGCATCAGTAAAACGGGAGAGTAGAGCACCCACCCTTTGCGCCAGCTAAAGAGACCCTCTATGACTTTAGGCGCTAGAAAGAAAAAGTGCTCATCGCCATAAGAATAGACAAGCCAGCGACCAGAGGTAACCTTCCAATAAATCATTTGGGGAATCATTACGAGAAAGGCAGCTGCTGCCATCCATAGCAAATGTGAGGGCAATACTTTCCATACCAAGATTGACCTCTCGTCACGCCTCAAAAACCAATACAATCCAAGGGAAGCGGGTAAAAGTACTATATTGACAGGCCGAATCCATATAATAAGGCCAGCCAGGAGACCCATGGCGATAGCGATTATAATCCGTGGCTTGGTGAGCCACTCATGCGATAGGTATAGCCATATGGAGTATAGAGAAAAAGTGTAGGCATGCGACATTGCATTTTCAAGGGCACTGTAATAGAGTAGATTAGTGCCGAAAAAGAGCGTAAATAGCGCTAGTATAACTGGCCAATGTCGCTTAAGTACTTTGTAAAGAACTATGTAGAGAAAGTAAAAACCTAACCAGAGGTAAGGTATTACATTGTACTGCAAAGCAATACGATAAGGCAAACTAATTCCATCGTCTTGGTAATGAGGCGATAAGGATGCCACTATATGGGCTACTGAGACTCCGGGCAGGTAGAGTAACGCCAGCCCGCCGGTCATCTTTTCACTCTGTGAGCTGGTGTATGTATAGAGCTCCATGCGATTGGTATCCGCATTCCAAAGGCGGAGGTATGGATCGCCTTCGTAGAGCAGTCCCTTAATGTAGCTGTAGTAGTTGCACACATCCCATTCGATGATGGGGCTATATGTCCAGCGCTTGTCGTAAGAGATGTAGAAAATGAGAAAAAGCGAAATTAGGGTAGCAGGCCATGCCGGATGGTGACGTAATCGTTCGAGCATGCTCAGCGATAGAGGAGTTAAAACTGCATTACGGGAATGTCGCCTTCGACGATGAGAGTGCCCTCGGTAGCTTTTTTGACGTCGTCAACGGAAACACCGGGGGCCAACTCGCGAAGCTCGAAACCGCGCTCAGTGACATCGAGTACGGCGAGATTGGTTACTATTTTTTTCACGCAACGCACACCGGTGATGGGCAAGGTGCACTCTTTTAAAAGCTTAGAGTTGCCTTTTTTGTCGGTGTGCATCATGGCCACAATGATGTTTTCGGCACTTGCTACCAGGTCCATAGCGCCCCCCATACCTTTTACCATCTTACCAGGGATTTTCCAATTGGCGATGTCGCCTTTTTCAGATACTTCCATAGCTCCCAGTACGGTGAGGTGTACATGGCGACCACGAATCATGGAAAAAGATGTGCTGCTGTCGAAAAAGACACCACCCGGCAACACAGTGACCGTCTGCTTACCGGCGTTGATCACGTCGGGGTCTTCTTCGCCCTCGTATGGAAAAGGGCCCATACCCAGCATTCCGTTTTCGCTTTGGAAGACGACTTCTATGCCTTCAGGCACATAATTGGCCACCAGTGTAGGAATGCCGATGCCGAGATTGACGTAGTAACCGTTTTTAAGTTCTTTGGCGATCCGTTGGGCGATTTGTTCTTTGGTAAGCATAGGCGCAGGATATGCGAAAATTCAAGGCTGTAAAGATAGAGTGATTGAGGGGATGGCCACATTGAAATTATGATTCCAGTTGTATTATCTGGAAACAGAATGAGAAAAAGTTTAATATTCTAAAGTTTCTAAAATAAAGATTTCATTAACGCATCGACGCATTTATCAATTTGCATAACAGAGGTGTTTAAATGCAAATCAGCATTTTCCGGTTCTTCAAAAGGAGCTGAAATTCCAGTAAAATCCGGAATTTCACCCTTTAGGGCTTTTTTGTAGAGGTTTTTGGGATCGCGGGCTATGCAGACTTCCAAAGGGGCTTTGATATACACCAAATGAAAATAGGCACTGCCGATGATTTGCCTGGCGAGATGGCGCATAGCTTCCATTGGGGTAATCAGCGCAGCAATGCACCAAATGCCTTGTCGCCGAAGTAAGTCGGCCATACACGCTGCTCGGCGGATGTTTTCCATGCGGTCACTTTCGCTGAAGCCCAGATTGCTGTTGATGCCCCTGCGCAATTCGTCGCCGTCGAGAATCACTGCGGTGATACCTCTGCTACCCAATTCATATTTTAAGGCTTGGGCTAAGGTGCTTTTACCGGCTCCTGAAAGACCGGTCATCCAGATGACTTTCGCATCCTGAGGCATGCTATTTCACTTCAGAGAGGCAGTGGTTCAGTAGGCTTTCAAATATCAAGCGGCCGTCCACATTAGCCAGCTCTGGGTCGGCAGCGCGTTCGGGATGAGGCATCATGCCAAATACGTTGCGGTGGCGATTGGTTACGCCGGCGATGTTGTTTACAGAGCCGTTGGGATTGGCTTCAGGGGTTACATTTCCATTGGCATCGCAGTATCTGAAGAGCACCTGTGCGTGGTCTTCCAGCTCTTTAATAACTTCAGCATCAGCAAAATAATTGCCTTCGCCATGCGCTATGGGAATGAGCAGTGGTCGGTCAAGTGGAAGACCGGCATTGATAGGTGAAGCGTTGTTATCGGCGATGATGTATTGATTCTTGCAGATGAAGCGGTGTGAAGTATTGTGCATCAGCGTACCGGGCAAGAGATGGGCTTCGCAAAGAATTTGAAATCCATTGCACACGCCGAGTACGTAGCCCCCCTTTTCGGCAAAGTCGATTACTTCGTTCATAATCGGTGAGAAGCGAGCGATGGCCCCGCTGCGCAGGTAGTCGCCATAGGAAAATCCACCGGGCAGCACCACCATATCTACTCCCTGCAGGTCGTGGTCTTTATGCCAAAGTTTTACTACTTCTTGCCCCAAGATGTTGCGAAGCACATACACCATGTCTTCGTCGCAATTGCTGCCCGGAAAAACGACTACACCGAATTTCATTTTTTGTATTGTAATTGAACGGTCAAAGGTACGGCTGGCAGCCTAATTCGGATTTGATGGGATTTTGAATTTTAGAGAAATGATACGTTTTAAAATTTTTCTTTTTAGTTCATCAAAGCAAGAGTACCCCTTTATTGAATTTTCAACCTTCTCAATTCTAAGAGATTTAAGGGATTCACTTCCAACTTTTCAGCCCGCTTGTGTACGATGCGAATCACTTGGTCGTACATCAGTGGTATTACGGCTGCCTGTTCCATTATAATGCTATCGAGGGCAGCAATGAGCTCTACTCGTCTATGGAGGTCGGTGATGGTTTGGAGCTTCTTGTATTCTGAATCAAACACAGAGTTCGAAAATCGTGCATAGTTTGGTCCGGCAGGGGGCTGATTAGCGCTGTAAAAGAGGCTAAGATAGTTTTCGCCATCGGCATAATCGGCTATCCAGCTACCTCGGTAAAACACGACAGTGCCTGCGGCCATATTTTGGCGAAGTGTAGAAGGCGGCTGTACGTCCACACGCATCTGGATGCCGATTTTAGCCAAGTTTTGTTGAATCAGCTCAGCCATATCGGCGTAGGTAGCTGTTGTACTAAGTGTGAGCACGGGTAAAGGATCAAGCTGGTAATAACCGGCTTCAGCGAGTAATGCTTTGGCCCTTTCGATGTCTGAAGATTCGCTGTAATAACCCATGGGATTTAAGGCCGGTGGAATAAAACCTTGCCGGGCAGGGCGTCCGGCTCCATTGCGCAAATGAGCGATAATGGCTTCTTTATCAATAGCCAGATTGATGGCTTTTCGCACGCGCACATCAGCCCAGGGCAGATTCTCGGCTCTGCACTTCTGAAGATTAAAAGCTAGGTATTCTGTATTGAGATAATCCGCTTTTTGAAGGACAAAATCACGTAGGTATTTTTCTTTCAACTGGCCGTTTGCATCCAGAATTTCGTCTTTATAAGAGGCATCAAGGCCACTGAGCATGTCGATGCGCCCGTTGAGCAGCTCCAGAAAGGCGCTTTGACGCTCATTGATAAAAGTGATTTTGATGCCATCGATATAAGGAAGTGCTGCAGAATCAGTATCGCGCTCGAAGTAATATGGATTTTTACGCAGAATCATCACCTCATTTTCATCCCACACTTTTAGGTAAAACGGACCTGTTCCCACCGGATGCTTGCTAAGCCAATCTTTAGGCATTCTTTCAATTTCCCGCGGTACTACACTGCAGTATTTCATCGTAAGAATGCCCAAAAACGGGGGAAAGGGCTCTCGAAGTCTGATCAACAGACTGTCGTCATTTATCACCCGTATATCGGCTACATATTGCATTGTCCAGCCGCCTGGAGCGGCCAGAGTGGGGTCTGACAGGCGTTTTAAACTGAAGGCCACGTCATAGGCTGTAACCCTTCGGATACTGTCGGGGGAAAAGATTGGACTGGGGTGAAAGTACACATCTCGCCTTAGGCGAAAGCGGTATTCTAAGCCATCAGAGCTTATTGCAAATTCTTCAGCTAAGGAAGGTTTTAACTGTAAACGTTGGTCATATTCTACCAAGGTGTTGTACAGCTGGTGTACTGCCCAAATGTTGTTTTGCGCGCGGGCAAAGGCGGGATCAAGCGAAGTAATGCCTGCAGATTCATTGTAGCGAAATACTTTGGCTTTTTTGCCAGAAGTGCTCTCTTTACAATTGGTTAATAAACCCAAAAAGGTTAAAACCATGAAAGCCAACGGAGTGAAAGGAAGTCTTACCTTTGCAACCATGAATGAGACGAGACGGACAGTAGCATTTCACACATTAGGCTGCAAACTTAACTTCGCTGAGACATCCACCATTGCGCGCGATTTTGTGACTAACGGATTTAAGCGTGTGGAATTCGACCAGCCGGCCGATGTGTACGTGATCAACACCTGCTCCGTCACTCAAAATGCCGACGACGAAACCCGGCAGATTGTAAAAAGAGCACAGAGGGCCAATCCGGAAGGCATCGTAGTTGTAATCGGCTGCTATGCCCAGCTGAAGCCGGAAGAAATCGTGGCCATACCGGGAGTAGATTTGGTGCTGGGCGCTACAGAAAAGTTCAATATACTTCGATATCTCAACGATTTACAAAAAAGCGATCGAGGCACGGTACACTCCTGCGAAATTTCGGAAGCGAATTCGTTTGTCAGCTCCTACAGCATTGGAGATCGCACGCGTGCATTTCTGAAAGTGCAAGATGGCTGCGACTACAAATGCTCCTACTGTACAATACCCCTGGCGCGTGGTATCTCAAGGAGCGATTCTCTTGAAAACGTTCTTGCAAAAGCTGCAGAAATTGCTCGTCAGGGTATCCGCGAAATAGTGCTCACTGGCGTAAATACCGGCGACTATGGCAAGGGAGAGTTCGGCAATAAGAAACACGACCACACGTTTCTTGACCTGATCAGGGCACTGGACGAAGTTTCTGGAATCGAGCGTATACGCATCTCCAGCATCGAGCCTAACCTCCTTCGCGATGAAATCATCGAATTTGTAGCTCAAAGCCAGCATTTTGTGCCTCACTTTCACATTCCCTTGCAAAGCGGCAGCGACCATATCCTGGGACTCATGCGCAGGCGCTATCGTCGGGATCTTTATGCCGATCGGGTAATGCTTATCAAATCATTGATGCCTCATGCATGTATTGGTGCAGATGTTATTGTGGGCTTTCCGGGCGAAACAGACGAGCACTTTTTGGAGACGTATGAATTTATTCGTACGCTGCCCATTTCGTATCTGCATGTATTTACATATTCTGAGCGCGATAATATTCCGGCAGCTTCCATGACTGGCGTAATACCCATGCATACACGCAAATCGCGCAACAAAATGCTGCGCACCCTTTCTGCTAAGCTGCAGCGCGCTTTTATGGAATCTCAGCTAAACACAGTTCGAACTGTGCTGTGGGAAACAGAAAACCGCGAGGGCTACATACAAGGCTATACCGACAACTACATTCGCTGCCGCACCTACTGGAATCCTGAGTTGGCTAATGCCTTGCAAGTCGTATCCCTGCAGCGCATAGACGAAGATGGCTTTATGCGCGTTGAGGCTTTAGAATTTTCCCAAAGTGTGAATAAGACTCACGCATCTGCATCAATCGGAGTCAACACATAGGTAGCTTTAGCCACCCGATTTTCGGTCTTTTTAGAGCGAGAATGAACAAAAACCCTCACTTCATAACCGCCCTTTTTGTCGAGCTTGTACACATAGGAGCGCACTACCAAGGGATTACCGGCTGGGGCTGGCATTTGATTTTGAAGCTCTACGTCCTTAATTTTTAAGTCTTTACCCCGCTTTAATCGAAGTTCCTCGAGTTGCTCTTTAAATTCTGTCTCAATTACTGTTAGCACTTGTAAGAGCGAAATTTGACTTGCGCCATCGCTTACCCCGAGAGTTTCAGGGGTGTACACACGCGTTTTTTCCAGTAGGTGTATCATAGGCCCTTAAAATTTAAAAGGGCGCCTTTTTGGGGCGCCCTTTGGTTTTTGTTTATGTTTTAAAATCTTTTTCTAATTGTAATAAATCGACGGGCGCCATATATGCTTTTTTGGACAATTAATCTTGCCCATGTGTTTTATAGCATATGTATTTCGCCACATCTGAATCATGGCCACAAATGAACACAATTTTTCAAAATATGGAATAGGACCTAAAACGTTTTTAGAAAAATTTTCATTTAAGCTGGTAAATAATCTAGACAAGTTCAGATTTTAATTTTTGAAAGACACATTTTGGCTCGTGAAATCAACTGATAAATTGATTTATCAACTCAGGAATTCTTGAAGGCAATTGTTTTAATTCGCTTTTTAAAACATATGAATTTTGTGAAGATGTTGAAATCCAGTATTTTAAAATTGAAACACTGAGCCTATCAGCTATGATCACTCCTAAATCACTCAAAGCGGCCGCGTTGCAGTATTGCTCGTACTGTCCTTTGATTGGGATGCATAAGAGTTTTTTACCGAGATAGAGTGCTTCTGCCGGTGTTTCAAATCCGGCCCCCGTAATGACACCCTTACAGGAAATGAGTCGTTTGGTAAATTCTATGGCATCAGCCGGAATTATATTCACATTATTGTTCTTGTAAGAAAATGAGGCAAACTTTGAAAACACGGTAAACTTTTCGTCTATTTTTTTGAGAGTATTTACTAACTGTGAATCGCCGTAAGCTGGAAGATACACAAGGTACTCATCGCTTTCCGTAGGCGTGGCATTCAATATTTCGGGCCGCAATACCGGAGGGATAATCCAAGGCTCATACCTCTGAAAGTGAATTCCGAGATTATGTCGGCAGGGAGCATACCTGTGCAACACAAGCTCTCCTATTTTGTTTTTTTTCTTTGGACGGGGTACCTTATTGCTCAGAAAAGAAGCTTGGTGACTGAAGGCCAGCGAAGGAACATTTTTTAAATAGGCTGAATATGCACTGATGGGCTCAAAGTCGCTGATTACTAAATCGTATTGATTTACAGGCAGGCTTTTTAGCTCTTTGTATGCTTTTGCCAGATTGTTGTGAAAGAGAGTTTTAGAATAACTAAGCCCCCCTGACTTGTCATAGACAAAGCTCACCCCCGTGTATTTATAATGCACCTCAAAGGGCAAGTGAAGATTGGATTGCCTTCCGCTGATGAGTATATCGACATCAAAGTGCCGTTTCAGAATAGGCACCACTACCAACGCCCGTGAGACATGGCCATTGCCAGTGCCCTGTATGGCATATAGAACACGCTTCATTTTACATAAGGTTGGAAGGCCGCTATGCGTAACAACAAATTTTCAATGTCCGGGGCATCGATTTCTGATTCTTCTGCTACCTCTTCCTGATTTGTTAAGTCTTCTTCAAATTTATACACTTTCCATTCTCCGCTATTGTATTCAAGCGCTGTCAGATTTTCCACCCAGTCTCCGGAATTCAGATAGATGGTTTTGCCTTTTTTAGTAGAAACCTCTCTGAATTGTGGCTGATGTATGTGGCCGCATATGACATAGTCCATACCATTGTCGATGGCCAGTTCGGCTGCTGTGTTTTCAAAGTCTGAAATGTATTTAACAGCTTTTTTTACGCTGTTTTTTATTTTTTTGGAGAGCGAATATTTTTCCCTTCCCATTTTTTCCAACACAAAATTGACCATGCTGTTAATCAAAATCAGCAGGTCGTATCCCCAACCGCCAAGCTTCGCTAACCATTTGGCATTTTGAATGCTGGCATCAAACACATCGCCGTGAAAAATCCAGGCGCGCTCACCTTTGTCTAAGTCAATGACCAACTTATCAGCCAGGGTAAAGTTGCCTAAGGTAAATTCGCTGAACTTCCGCAGCAACTCGTCGTGATTACCGGTGAGATAATACACTTTCACTCCTTTGCTCATCAGGCTGATAATCTGCTTGATGACCTTGAGATGCGCAGCCGGGAAGTAGCTTTTGCGAAAATTCCAGATGTCGATGATATCGCCGTTCAGAATCAGGATTTCGGGCTTAATGCTCTTGAGGTAGCGATGGAGTTCTTTTGCACGGCAGCCGTACGTTCCGAGGTGCGTATCGGATATCACTACTAATTTAAGTTCGCGTCTTTCCAAGGATGTGTTTTTGCAAATTTTTACGAATTGAGATTAACTCATTGTTAATCAATGAAGAAATCAAATTTTTTTATCAATATTTTGATGTTGAAAACGAAGTTTACGCACGCAATTGGATAAAAAAGATACATTAGCGATGCAATTTTTAAAAGATGAATGCATCCTCATTTCCAAGATATATCGTAGGGCTCGGAAGTCTTACCGTTTTGATTTTGGTGTATTTGTTTCAAAAGGAGTGGTTCTATTCCGGATTTTACGAAACAGGGGCTGCTTCTGATAAGGTTGCTGATTTTGATGCCTGGAAATTTTTTCTTTCGAAATACACCCGTTTTCTCATCAATGATACGATGGCCTTAGGCATACTGTGGGCATTGTTTCAGGAGAAAAAATACATGAACTTTGCCTTTGCCGTCTTTTTAGTGGAGGCATTGGTGATGATGCCCTTTTATGTAATCGGAGTAATCTGGTATTGGGATGCATTGCGGTGGTTTTTGAGTCATCTGCACCGGCTGGTGGTTAATCCCTTCTTTATGATGCTGCTCATTCCGGCGTTTTATTATCAGAAAAACCTTTCTGACCAATGATCAGCAAGGCTACCATAGAGCGCATTTTCGAAACGATGCGCATCGAGGAGGTCATCGGCGACTTTGTGCATCTGAAGAAGGCAGGTGCCAATTACAAGGCGCTTTCACCGTTTACCAACGAGCGCACGCCTTCCTTTTATGTCAGTCCGGCCAAGCAGATTTTTAAATGCTTTTCATCGGGCATTGGTGGCAATGCGATTACCTTTCTGATGGAATACGAGAAGATGTCGTATGTAGAGGCCTTGCGCTACATCGCTAAGAAATACGGCATCGAGATCGAGGATGATGAGCCTACTCCGGAAGAAAAAGAGGCCAAAACTCAGGAGGAAAGTCTCTTTATCGTCAATGAATGGGCAAAGCGCTGGTTTCAGGTACAACTGTGGGACACAGACGAGGGGCGTTCTGTGGGCTTAGCGTATTTCCGAGAGCGCGGTTTTACGGACGATACCATCCGCAAATTTCAACTCGGTTACAGTCCGTCTTCTTACACAGCTCTGATCGAAGCTGCGAAAAAAGCCGGTCACAATCTCGACTACCTGCTTACGCTGGGCTTGGTGAAAAAAAACGACAAGGGCGAATTCTATGACGCCTTTCGCGAGCGGGTAATCTTTCCCATCATCGATCGCGGGGGACGTACTGCCGGATTTGCCGGGCGCATAATGAACAGCCAAGCCAAGGCCGCTAAATACATCAATTCGCCCGAAAGCCCGGTGTACAACAAAAGCAAAATCCTCTATGGACTCCATTTAGCCCGTAAAGCCATTAGTAAAGAAGATATCTGCTACCTGGCCGAGGGATATACCGATGTGATTTCGCTCCATCAGGCGGGTATCGAGAATGTGGTGGCCTCCAGTGGTACCTCGCTTACGGAAGACCAGGTTAGATTGATTCGGCAGATGACCACCAAGGTGGGCATCCTCTTCGATGGCGACCCGGCTGGCATTCGCGCCTCTCAGCGGGGCATCGACATGTTTCTCAAGGAAGACTTCGAGGTTAAAGTCCTGCTCTTTCCAGAGGGCGACGACCCGGATTCTTTCGCCCGCAAGTACACTCCTGTAGAGATACGCCAGTTTATAGATACTCATCTCGAAGACTTCATCCGCTTCAAAGCAAGAATGCTCATCACCGGTTCGGAAGCTACGCCCACTCAAAAAATTCAGGCTGCCCGAGAGTTGCTCGAGAGCATTGCTCTGATGAAAGGCGAGCTAAAACAATCTGTCTATCTAAAGGAGGCAGCCGACATACTTGGCATCGACCAAACAATACTCTCCACCGAACTGCACACCATCCTTGCCCGAAACACACTCCAGCTGGAAAAGGAACAGAAAGCCCGACAGCGCATTACTGAACTGAAGAAAGTGGACGAATCAGTCGCTGAGCGTGTAGCTTCGCCCCTTTACGCCATTGAGCGTCAGTTGCTATGGCTTTTGGTCAATTTTGGCAATAAAGAAGACCGGTTTAAACACCCTTTTGAAGATCAGGAATTTATAGAAGCCCGCATTGGCGAATTGATATACCACAGCCTTGAAGAAGATAATCTAACGTTCGAAAATGAAGAACACGCTGCTCTAGCCAATTTGATTTTCAGGCATTTTCAGCAGCACAACAGTTTTCCTGACCCTGCAGAATACGTGAAACATCAGGAAGTTGCCCCGCTTTTTGCCGAGTTATCGTCTATTAACTATCAGATTAGCCCCAATTGGGAGGCCCGCGGCATCTATGTAACCGACTTCAATCTCTTGTTGGAGATTGACACCATTGAAACCATTCTGCGATTTAAAGACCTGCACCTCGAGCGCGACATTCAGCACCTTACCAATACCATCAGCACCCTTTCAGATGAACAACAATCAGAACATCTGTCGCGCGAAATTCTCACAAAAATTAATCTTCGAAGAAAAATCAACAACCGATTGAGAAGAGTTGTGGGTTAAAATACTTCAATTTGGCTTGGATATGGAATGATTACAATACGATGGTCCACCATTTATTGAGCCAACTTGCAGACAAATACAACCACCCTTAGGAGCAAAATCACAACGTTCACAATTTACTCCAGTACAAGATTCTATTGTTCCGCCCGGAACTCTGAGATCGATCAATCCATCAGAGTCTACGACAGGAATTCTGAAGACTACATGATTGCCTTCAGCATCTTTTGCCTTGCCATATATAAAATTTTTACCTATTTGTTCATCTACTGCATAATGAATTTCAGAGTATTCGTTGAGATTTTTCAAAATGTCCACATTTTTTATAAAATCTAAAATAGTTTGATTTGCAGATGAAATGTCAACTGTATTTATAAGTAGCTCTGAAGAAGTTGTAGTCACTTTCAAAGTACGATTACTCGCTTCGTCTGAAATTTTTTTACAGCCTGTGGCAGCCAAGAGCGCCACTACGGCGAGTGTTAATACATTCTTTTTCATGTTACTTTGATTTTAGAATCTAAGTCAAACAAAAAAAGTAAGAAAGAAAGAAAGACTTAAAGAATGTATAAATATTTGTTAATTCATTAAATATGCTTTTTGTCGGCTTGGTGAAATACGAGTTTACTGTCCGATAATCGCAAAAGTATATGGGGAGATTGTGCCCTCACTGGAGTTGGTAAGCAGCACACGGCCTGCAGGCATCGGTTGCTCAAGAGGGGTGTTGTTAAAATACACCTGTATTTTTTTTCCCAAATAGTTGCGCTCTATGACGAGTAGGCCATTTTGCGTATAAATACGAGTAGTGCCATAGATAAGTGGCAGATGCTCTTTGCGCAGAGCAATGAGTCGACGGGTCAAATCGAAAGTGTTTTTTTCGTCTTTATCCCAATCGGAAAACTTCATCATCCGCCGATTGTCGGGGTCATTGGCGCCGGGCATGCCAATTTCGTCGCCGTAGTAGAGGATGGGTATGCCGGGCATGGTCATGTTAAAGGCTGTGAGTAGCTGTAGTTTTAAATAAGCTTCTCTGCTGGGTTTTCCAATCTTGCGGGTATAGCCGGCGAGCTTGGTGTCTTCGTCGAAGCGCACGTCGCCAGAGGCCAGCGAAATGAAGCGCGGGCGATCCTGATTGCCGGTAATATGGCCCATCAAGTGGTGCATGCCATAGGTTTTTAGGCTGGTTTGAATGGTAGTGAGCAATTTGTCGAGGTCTGCATCACCTCCCAGGGCGAAATAGCGGATGGCTGCGTCGTAAAGGTTGAAGTCAAACTGTGCATCGAGCATTCCGCTGGATATGTAAGAGGCAATCAGCTCGGGGCTTCCATAGGTTTCGCCAATCTGATAGATGCGGTCTCCTTTACGACGCACGCGGTCGAGCAGTTTAATCTTTTTAGTCAAAGTGCGCCAAAAGAGTTCGTCGATGTGCTTGGTAGCATCGTGGCGGAAACCGTCGAAGCCATAATCGCGCACCCACACTAGAGCCGAGTCGGTCATGGGCTCGACGATGTCAGGCCGGGTAAGGTCGAGGGTGGGCATAAAGACGTCAAACCACGTAGTGAGGCGATGATCGTCCCACCGCTCGGTATTCAGGCTGCCATCGGGTAGGTAAAGGGATGTTGCCCAATCGGGATGTTTCTGATAAATAGGATGCTCCTGGTGCACGTGATTGGCCACGTAGTCGAGCACAAAGCGGTATCCTTTCTTTTTGCCGGTAGTCAAAAGGGTGTTTAGATCTTCAGCAGTGCCAAAGCGGTGATCAACGCGCACATTGGATACAGGCCAATAGCCGTGATAGCCGGAGAATTTGGTTCTTACTCCACCTTTGTCCCACAGCCCCCATGCGCCTGTGGGATTCTGAGTAATGGGTGACAGCCAAATGGCATTGACTCCGAGGGAATCGAAGTAGCCCTCGGCTACCTTCTGAAGTATTCCCTTCAAATCACCACCGAAATAATTGGCTATCGGCAGTACTTCAGGGTCATCTACTTTCTGATCGTTGGCCGGATTTCCGTTGTTAAACCGATCTACCATCAGAAAGTACCAAATGGTTGCATGCCAATCGTTTCGGGTCAGTTGGGAATATGAATTTACTGGTCGGCCCTCTGCCAGTGGAATGAGGATTTCATTGTTTCGGCATCCATCGGAATAAGAGAAAACCCGGAGCCAGGAGCGGGGAAAACGAACTGAAGCCAACGGGAAAACGATGTCCACATGCCCCGGGTTTATATTGATAAAATTTTCTGGTAAAATTTGATTGTTAAAAAACGCAATGACTTTCTGGTCTTGTTTTATCCCCTTGATCCTGAGCATTCCGTCTTCATAATTCACCGCTTCCACATATCCGCAATTTTCGGATTTGCCGGATTCGATGCTCAATACGGAATTGAACCCCCCCATCCCATTGCTTACAATATTGGGATTTTCCGGGTCGGTCATTTCCCGGCCATCCACTACGAGCACGTATTCGTACGTGCCGGGATCGGCCAGAAGGGTGGTCTGATACACTCCGTCTTTCAGCTCGAAGGGATTAGCCAACGTGTTCCAGCTGTTAAAAGTGCCCTTAATGGCCACGGACTGCTTTACATCAATTGACTTAGGCAGAATGTAGGTGTATCGAACCTTCTCAGATCGATATATCGGAATTTCGTATTTTCCTGATTTAGTGTAAAATATTGCTACATCAATGGCCATATCGACGTTGCCGATGAGTTGGTAAATTCTGTCTTCAGACTTTTTAATTACTTGAAGTGCACCTGGGAAGCGGAATGAATCTACCGGCTCATCGGGAAAGTAATCGTCCAGATAAAAAATCGTTGTATCAGGTGAAAGTCGTATAGGTGTAAAGGGATACGTATATCGAAAGTCTTCATTGGCCGTGAATCCATCGGAATTCCTGCTGCAGGAATTGAAAAACAGAATTCCAAAAACAGCAAGAAATGCGCAATTTCTTAGGGTTCGAAAGGCCATCAGTTGGTAAAAATCGCAACAAATATAGGCGGACTAAGTGTATTTACAACACTTACTTGCTTTGTGCGTCGGTTATTTCCACCAACGGATTTCCCATACAGGCATTTGGGAATGAGGTTTTCAGCAGCAGAGCAAGTGTAGGGGCAATATCAGTAATGTGTACCCTTCTACTTGCACTACCGGCTTTAATACCTGCCCCGTAAAAAACTATAGGCACACGTGTATCATACGCATACATCGAGCCGTGAGTAGTGCCTCTACGGCCACTGCTGCCTTCGATGTGGGCTGGCTCAAGCACCATGACCAGGTCACCACTACGGCGGTAGAAGTAGCTTCGGGCGGTTTCTGACAGGTAGTTGAAACCCATTGCATGGGATTGAGTAATTTCCTGAGCTGTGAAAACATGTATAATGGGATTTTTAGTCAACAAAAAATATTTTGCTGATTCCATCACCTTTAGATAATCCAGTTTTTTAGCCTTTAATGTGCCGTGATTCAGGTAGATATTGAGATTCGTTGCCGATTCGATCAGAGAATCACCAAAGGTGTCAAAAAGATATTTTTTTAAATCATTAACCAAAGCATAATCAAATCCGCCGGCCGGCACACGACGCTCTGTCAGAAAGGACGGAATGTCAGCTACGGCATGATCAGCCGTCAGAAAAACGAGGTAGTTGCCTTTTCCTACCGTTTTATCAAGAAAATCAAAGAATTCGCCCAACTCACGGTCAAGTCGCACATAGTTGTCAGCCACCTCTACACTTCGCGGGCCAAACATATGGCTGATGTAATCGGGACTGGAGAAGCTGATGGCCAGAAAATCCGTCACTGATCGCAGACCGAGTTTTTCTTGCTTCACAGCCTCTTTCGCAAAATCCAGCACGATTGAATTGCCATAAGGAGTGCCCTTGATGAGCTTACGGCCACCCTTCTGGCGCAGTGCTGGCAGCGGATAGGGAAATACGGCCTTAGCCATGCCGGTAAAAGTGCCTTCATGTGGACTGTCATCCGCATCGGTATAAGGTAGATACGCACTCAGCGGCAGAGCAGTCGTCCAGTTTTGAGAAAGGTATTTATCTACAAGGTTTTGTCTGTTGAAATCAGACACCCATTTAGGCAATGAGTTCATGTAATATGTGGAGGTGATAAATCGACCACTCTCATCAGCCAACCAATAGGCAGCATCAGCCGCATGTCCGGCCGGAAAGATAGAGCCACGATCCTTAACCGATATGCCAATCACTTTGCTATTAGGGCTTTGGAGCTTCAGCTCGTCGGTTATGGTACTGGCCAGTAAGGGTCGACACGACATTAGGCCTTCGCGGCTGTCATCGCCCACGGTTTTTACGGTTTCATCTTCAGCGCAATAAACACTTTTACCACGGCTGCGGTCGTACCAATCGTTGCCTACTATGCCGTGATACATCGGTGTAGAGCCCGTGTATATACTCGCATGCCCCGGGCCGGTGTAGGTAGGGGCATAGTTGTAATGGGCATTTTTATAAAAAAATCCTTCACTCAGCAAACGAGCGAATCCACCATTTTTGCTATACAATGGTTCAAAGCGCTCGAGGTATTCGTATTTCATCTGATCGACTACGATGCCTACCACCAGCTTAGGCTGGGCAATGAGAAATTCTACACCGGAAAAAAATACAAAAAGAAAATTTTTCATCAGATGTGATAGAAGGAATTACAAATTAACAATCGCAAAAAGTGAAAATGCTGCTGGGTGAGCAAATTTTAACCAAAACATAATTCGAGCTTTCTCTGACTATGGCAATTAGATTTTTTTATTGGTCCATTAAGAAAAGTATAATTTAATTAGAAAAGCATCACTTAATAATTTAAAAATTCACAAAAAACAAGTGGTCAATCAACCATTTTTTGAGTCTTAAATAAAGAGCTTTGCAAGCTAATCGAAATGCATTTTTTTGCTTAGGTATATTTTTTGCTAAGCGCGCTCAAGCATTCTAAGTTGTTTTAAAAACTGGTAAAGTATGGAACAGCTTAAAACTATTGAAATTGAAACCATAAATGACATTAATAAGCAAGATTTTGTAAAGAAGTATTATAAACCTCAGAGGCCTGTTGTCATCAAGGCTGCAGCGCGAAATTGGCCTGCTTACGAAAAGTGGACACTCGACTACATCAAGTCAAAAGGCCGCAATAAATCCGTACCCTTGTACGACAACAAGCCCGTAGATGCCTCTAAAAAAGTAAATGAACCAGTTGCCTGGATGAAGCTCGATGAATACATCGACTACCTGCTCAGCGGTAAAAATGAATATCGAATTTTTTTGTACAACTTTTTAAAGGAAATCCCTGAACTCCAAAGCGACATCATATATCCTGATCTCGGCATACGCCTTTTTAAAAGCCTTCCGATGCTCTTCTTTGGCGGGGCCGGTTCAAAAGTCTTTATGCACTACGATATCGACCTTGCAAACATCTTTCATTACCATTTTGTCGGCACCAAAACTGCCATCTTGGCAGCACCTGACGACACGCCAAACCTCTACCATGTTCCATTTTCTACCATCAGCCTAGAAGAGATAGATTTCGAAAATCCAGATATTCAGAAATATCCGGCACTTAAAAAAGTTACCTTCTACAAGGCTACTCTTCAACACGGCGATATGCTCTACATGCCCGAGGGGTGGTGGCATTATATGATTTACAATACCAATGGCTTCTCACTGTCATTAAGAGGTATTCCCACACATCCAAAAAATTTATTAGAAGCTATAAATAATGTTTTTGTAGTGCGCAATTTTGACAATGCCATGCGTAAAATTTTTGGACAAGAGTGGATACACTACAAAACCAAAAAAGCCTATGAACGCGTTAAAGAACGCGAACTTCAACTGGTTTAATATTTCGCCTTTTCGGTCAAAAAATAATGTTCTAAAATTATCCTATAAGAAGCTGTCCTAAAAGAGGGCAGCTTTTTTTTATCAGTTTTTAAATGGTATTTAATGTTACAAAAAATGAATTAGACTTAAAGCAGGTTTTTGGTAGTGATATTTCAAAAAATTGATTTTTGAAG
>NZ_BHZE01000029.1 GCF_003851885.1 Thermaurantimonas aggregans
TCAAAAATCAATTTTTTGAAATATCACTACCAAAAACCTGCTTTAAGTCTAATTCATTTTTTGTAACATTAAATACCATTTAAAAACTGATAAAAAAAAGCTGCCCTCTTTTAGGACAGCTTCTTTTCTTTTAAATTTTAAATAGCAATAACCATAAACCTTAATCTAAATCCTTAACCATTTACCTTTAACTCCTTCTAAAAATTGCTTCCAATCGCCAAGACCATGGAATCAAACTCCATTGACCAATCCAAAGAAACTCTCACCTTAAGCCTAAAAACCATCCCAAACCTCGATCGGCCTATTTACCTCACGGGCAATTTTAACAATTGGCAGGTAGACGACCCAAAGTTTGAACTCAAAAAAATCAACGCTGATACGTATGAATATACTTTCAAAAATCTGTCAAACCTACCTGACCAAATTGAATACAAGTATACCCTTGGCGATTGGCACCACGAAGAGCTCGATGAACACGGACGCCCGCGCCTGAATCGGAAAATCACCAAAACAGCCCGTCATATCTATGACTTCGTACCAAATTGGCGCAATCAACATCAGACTTTCCGCCAAGAGTTCCTCCCGATCATTCAGCCCATTGAGGGTTCGTTTAACATGCCTGTTAAAATCCAAACCCGCCGAATTACTGCCCTTTTGCCCTGGGACTATCACATGTCAACCAAGCGTTATCCAGTACTTTACCTACAAGACGGCCAAAACCTTTTCGACGAATACGCCCCCTATGGCAACTGGGCCCTCGATAAGCGCCTAGCTCGCCTTGCCGAAAAGGGCCTTCACGAGGTCATCATCATCGCCATCGATCATGCCAGCGATAAGCGCATCCTCGAGTTTACCCCATCTGAAAAGACTGCTCTCGGCGAGGGTCTAGGCCGCGAATACAGCCACTTTCTCGCTTACGAGCTCAAGCCTCACATTGATCGGCATTTGCGCACATTGCCCTATCGCGAGTTTACAGGTATAGGTGGCAGCAGCCTTGGTGGACTGATCACCCTATATGCAGCCATTACTCAGCCGGAAGTTTTTTCGCGCCTCATGGTTTTCTCCCCCTCCTTGTGGGTTCAACCTTCTCTTATCCAGCAGTTTCTCAAAATGGATCCCCCGTATTGCGGTCGCATATATATGTATGGCGGAGGCTGCGAAGGCTCAGGTGTAGTAGAATACCAGCGTCAGCTCCATACCGGCATTCAGCACTCTGGCAATCCTTTCATCAAGAGCAAGCTTTCTGTCAATCCACACGGTCATCACAGTGAGAGCGAATGGGGGCGCGAGTTCCCGAAAGCCCTAAAATGGCTCTTTTTTTAATAAACTCATTACTTTTCATACGGAAGCGGAATTGCTGCTGCTAAAAGAATCATTACCGACTTTTAAGTACAAAAATTTTAAAGCTGCTTCTTATCAAAATGCCATTAATATCTCCGAAAAAAGCTCAACGTACAAAAAAGGAAAAGATCACTGTTCGAGACTTCTTGGGCTTTGATAAACGGACTCTATCACTTCATATTATCGAGTTAATCTTATTCGAGCATCCCTTGTACCTTTGTACCCACAAATAATATGTCGAAACAATGACCGTAGAACTCAACGAAAGAAACTTTGACGAAATCGTCGTTAAATCTGATAAACCTGTACTTGTTGACTTTTGGGCAGAGTGGTGTGGCCCTTGCCGTATTATAGGACCCACCGTAGAAGAGCTTGCCAAGGAGTACGAAGGCAAGGCTATTGTAGGTAAAGTAAATGTAGATGAAAACATTTCTGTAGCCTCAAAATACGGCATTCGAAATATCCCAACCCTTCTTATTTTCAAAGGTGGGCAAGTAGTTGACAAGCACGTAGGTGTAGCTTCTAAAAGCGTTTTGGCTGAAAAGCTCAACAAACAACTCTAAAAAAACAGAAAAAAAGCCGGATGGTCCGGCTTTTTTATTTCCATTAAGTTGAAATCCAACGAAGTACAACTGCCTGGCCAATACGATTTTGGCTCGCTTGAGTGGATCTCAAAGCAGCTGGCCAATGGCTTTATGAGTGGCTATCACCGAAGCCCGTACCACGGCTTTTCGGTCGAATTTGCCGAGCATCGCCCTTATAATGCCGGCGAAAGCATCCGCTTTATCGATTGGAAAGTATACGCCCGCACCGAAAAACTTCTCATCAAAAAATTTGAGGAAGAGACCAATCTGCGCTGCCGCATATTGCTCGATACCAGCTCTTCCATGTACTATCCTGCCACTGAGCCACAATACATTACACCCGAAAATCCATCGAAAATTCACTTTTCCATTCTTTCTGCTGCGGCACTTATACATCTTTTTAAATCCCAGAGAGACAGCTTTGCCCTTACCTTTTTCGATGAAAACTCTTACACGCACACCAGCGAAGGCAGCAGTGCTCTCCATCAGCGCCAGTGTTTCGAGCATCTTAAAGCTGCTCTCCCCATGCCCGCTACACAAAAAAGGCGACAAACTAAACTACCGGAAGTGCTCCATCAACTGGCCGAAACCAGTCCAAAAAATTCACTTCTTATACTGTTCAGTGATCTGATATTACCCGACCAAAATGCCTTTGATGAGCTTAACAAATCCTTTAATCATTTAAAATTCAACAAAATACAACTACTGATTTTCCATACCCTTCACTTTAAAACAGAAATCGAATTTGAATTCGATACTTCAGCACCCATCATACTCGTTGACGCTGAAACAGGTAAGGAAGTAAAAGTGTCGCCAGTAGAGGCAAAAGAGGTTTACAAAAAAAATATCCTAAAGCAAATCAAGAAATTACACGCTTACTGCCTCGATACTGGAATTGATATTCATCTCTCTGATGTACAAGCTGGATATTATCATGTACTATCTGAATACCTTAAAAAGCGCAGTCGAAAATAAACCTATAAAAAGTATATCTACATAAAATTCAATTAATGTCAAAAAGTAAAAAATCGCAAATTCAAAAAAAATCTAAAAATGACTTTGGATTGTCCATTTAATTTGGACCCTTGTAATACAAATATTATTATTGGTGTAAATGTCAGTTTATAATTATCAAAAAGACCCTGACCTTTTCGAAGATCCGGAACAAGAATTATCATTTTCGATTAACGAGCTTTATAGTAAACTCTTTAGATACTGGAAATTATTTGTTTTTTCACTACTTGTAGGCATCTCAGTAGGAATATTCACATACTTTTACACTACCCCTAAGTACGAAGCCAAAGCTATGCTACTGCTCAATGTAGAAGATGATGGTAGTAACGCCTTCAAGAGCCTACAAGAACTTGTGAGCAGCTACAACCCTCGATTGATGTATGAGAATGAGGTAGTTGTGATGAAATCTAATAACCTTTGTCTGCGTACCATTAAATCCTATGATTACGAAGTCAGTTACTTCAAGCCAAATTTTTTCAAGCGATCAGACATTACGTTTTCAAGTCCCATCCAGGTAATTTTTGATGATGAAAAATGGCAACTTCTCAACACAGAATTTATTCTTTATAATGTAGACGAATTTTCTCAAACCTATCGATTAAAGATTAAAAAACCAAGTGGTAATTTATACAATTATACCACACAAGAAAAAATGATTGTTACTGAGATTAAAAATGAGATCGACAAATTTAATAACTCCAATAAAAAGTATATTTTTGGTCAATGGATTGAGTCACCATTCTTCCGATTTCGAATAGAGAAAAAACCAGGAATAGAAATTGATAGTGATATAATTTTTACATTTAATCACCCGCACGATTTAGCTTTGAAATTATCCAATAATCTTAAATTTTCACCCACAGCAAAGGAAAGTTCAGGGGTCGATATCACTATTCAGTTTGATACACCAGAAAAAACTCAATTTTTATTAAAAAAGCACATTGAGGAGTATCAAAAACTTGGCAAAGAAATCAAAACAGAAAATATTACAAAAACACTTAATTTTATAAATGAACAGCTGGTCAATCTACAAGATTCACTTCGAACTCTTGAAGCGAAAATTCAACGAATGCGAGCTAGCAATTTACTTATCAATACTGCTGAACAAGGTGTACAATTTCTCATCAAATTACAAGAGTTAGACAAAAGAGACTTTGAACTTCGAATGATTGAAAAATATTTGAGGAGTCTAATATCTTCATCGGATGGTTCAGACTATGGAATAAGTACTGTACCGCAAGCATCTGGCATCAATGATCCAGTTTTATTATCCTTGATCAATCAACTGAATCAATTGAAAATTCAACGTAGAAAGCTCGGGGATATGAGCGATAATAATCCAATTATTCGACAAATAAATGAACAAATTAAATCCACACTCCAGCTTATCCGTCTAAATGCCGAGACTTTATTAAAAAACAACAATGAGGAACTAATTCAAAATGCTGCTAAAATTAGAGAAATAGAGAATAAAATAGCTGAGATACCTGGGCTTGAGTTAGGGATGATTTCAATAGAAAGAAACTATAAAATCATCGAGAATATTTACAACTTTTTTCTCTATAAAAAATCTGAATTAGAAATTAATCTTAACTTTAATAAATCCGGAATATTATTTATTGATTATTATACATTTGAACCTGTCAAAAAATCTCCGAAACTCATTTTAAACGCTGCAATTGGGGGTGCATTTTTATTTTCATTGTCATTTTTTATTGTATTCTTTAAAATTGTAACTAAAAATACAATTGATGAGGTAACAAACTTTAAAATCTTTAATCACATAAATTTCATCGCCCAAATACCACATAGTAGCCACCCTGACCCAAATGTTGTAGGTAATCATCCGCAATCTATTGTTTCAGAATCATTTAGAATACTTCGCTCTAAAATACCATTTTATAAAAATCCCGATGAGGGATGTATAACAATTCTTATTACAAGCTTTATACCCGGAGAGGGTAAAAGCTTTGTGTCGCTCAACTTAGCAATTCTTTTGGCTTTGGGGGGTAAAAAGGTTCTTTTGATAGGAGGTGATATGCGAAAGCCCAAGCTCTACGACGAGTTGAAAGTAAAAAACGATGTGGGCTTAAGTACTTTTCTATCCGGTCATTCAACGCTCGATGAGGCAATCCGCTTCACTTTTATTAATAATCTCTTTTTTCTAAGTGCGGGACCCATTCCTCCAAATCCGAGTGAATTGCTTATCACGAAAAAATTCGCTGAACTTATGAGTTTGGTCAAAGAGCAATTTGAATATATTGTAATTGACTCTCCTCCCATTTTAGCTGTAAACGATGCCAATGAAATAATGAATTATTCAGATATAAATTTTATGGTTGCAAGGAAAAATATAACTCAAGTATCGTTCTTAAAAAATTTAGAATATAACTTGATGAAAAATCAATTAAAAAACGTAGGTGTGATTCTAAATGACTTCGATGCTTTAGATGTCATTTATGGGTTAGGCTCGCAAGCAAAAGGATATGGATATATTAAAGAATGAGGGAAATAATAAAATTAGTAAAATTTGGATTAAAAGCTGCTTCACAAGCTAGCCGAGTTATATTGGATATTTATTACAACAACGATTTTACTATTTCCGAAAAAATAGACAAAACTCCCGTTACTCAAGCTGATGTGTTTTCTGATGAAGTTATTCACGATGTTTTATCTGAAACTAAAATTCCAATCACGAGCGAAAAAAGTGAATCGATGGAAGATGAATCAACTTGTAAAGATGTTTACTGGCTCGTCGATCCGCTCGATGGTACAAAGGAATTTATCAAAAGAAACGGCGAATTCTGCGTTAATATTGCTCTCGTAATCAATGGTTTACCAATGATTGGTGTAATTGCCATACCTGTTCAAAACACCCTATTCTGGTCAGTGGCAGGCAAAGGCGTTAAAAAGATGTCTGTACAAAACTGGCAGTCAATGGATAGTAATAATGTTCAACCTTTGCCAAAGCCTAAACTTCCCATTGATGGAGAAAAAGTAGTATTTCTCCGGAGCAAAAGCCATCATTCAGCAACAAAAACGAAATTTCACGATAAACTGTCTGAACGATTTGCTATCGAGAATATATCTGTGGGCTCTGCTATTAAGTTTACCTATTTGGCCGAAGGCAAAGGACATATATATCACCGCTCAGGTCCAACGATGGAATGGGACACTGCTGCTGGGCACGCTTTGTTGCGTGAGGTGGGTGGTAATATTATAGATCTTTCCACCGAACAAGAGTTGATCTACGGCAAAAAAGCTGCTCGAAATCCAGAATTTTTGGCTACTGTCTTACCTAAGAGCTTGATCTTATGAAATTTAAAACCAGGCGCTACATCGTAAAGCGCAAACATGCTTTTCAGTTTGCCTTCTTTGGAATCAATGAGTTGATTCAAGAGTCGCACTTTAAAATCCATCTCATAGCCTCAGCTATCGTGGTGTTTTTTGGTATTTTACTGAGAGTTAGTTTTTTGGAATGGGCAGTATTGCTAGTGTGTATAGGCATGGTGCTTACGGCCGAGGCGATTAATTCGGCCATCGAAACAACTTGCGACTTGGTGATGCCCTCGCGGCATCCCCTTGTAAAACGCATAAAAGACATATCTGCTGGCGCAGTGCTCATAGCCGCTGCTGCCGCTGCACTAGCAGGCTTATTCATTTTCTTGCCCAAATTGTATCTTTGGGCGGTGGTATTGTTCAAATGACTTCATGAGTAAATTTATTTTTTTTCGTACTCCCAAACCCAAAGGATTTTCCTATAAACCACTGTATTACGACGAGAGCAAAGAGCGCATCGAAAAATTAAAAAAACAACTTAGTGACGCAGAATCTATTGATGCTGCTGATGTAAATCGCGAAGCCTTACGCATCGAATTGAGACATAATATCCAGCGTCTTCGCAACACAAAACCGCGTTCTGCCTCCATGCAAAACATTCGGTTGTTGCTCATTTTAATGGCTTTACTTTTTCTCTTCTGGTATTTACTCAAACCAGTAGTTTCTTAAAATAATCAATCGATTAAGGGTAATCTCTCCGTAGCCCATGAGCACCAGTGTTATTAAGCTCTTACCAGATCACATTGCCAATCAAATCGCAGCTGGCGAGGTAGTACAGCGTCCGGCTTCGGTCGTTAAGGAGCTTTTAGAAAACTCTGTGGATGCCGGGGCTATTCAGATTACGTTGCTGATAGAAGATGCTGGCAAAAGTTTGATAAAAGTGATCGATAATGGCTGTGGAATAAGTGAAACAGATATTCGCCTCGCCTTCGAACGCCACGCAACTTCTAAAATCCGAAAAGCGGAAGACCTATTTGCCATCACTACGATGGGCTTCCGTGGCGAAGCTCTGGCTTCAATAGCTGCCGTGAGTCAAGTAGAATGCGTCTCTAAAACTCCAGATAGCTCTACGGGAACACGCCTCGTGATTGAAGGTGGCAAGGTAAAAGAACAGCTCCCAGAAGCCAGCATGACGGGAACTTCTATCGCCGTTAAAAACCTCTTTTTCAACATTCCTGCCCGTCGAAATTTTTTGAAGTCAGACAGTGTGGAGCTGCGCCATATTTACGAAGAGTTCATCCGCATTGCGCTCGCACATCCCGATAAGCGGCTCAAGCTCGTAAACAACGGCACAGAAATTTACAACTTGCTGCCTGGCACTCACAAACAGCGAATCATATCCATCTTCGGTAACAAAATGGCCGATAACCTCCTTCAAATACGAGAGCAGACAACGGTCATTACTATTTCGGGTTTTCTTACAATGCCCTCAGTTGCCAAAAAAATAAAAGGCGAACAATATTTCTTTATCAACAAGCGCTTTGTAAAAAACAGCTACCTCCATCACGCCATCATGGCTGCTTACGAAGGTCTTTTACAGCCTGAAACGTATCCCTCGTATTTTGTATTCATCGACATTGATCCGGCTGAAATCGATGTTAACATCCACCCCACTAAAACAGAGATTAAGTTTAGAGACGATCGTACTGTATATCACTTGCTTAAGGCGGCAGCTCGCAAAACGCTGGGCATTAACGCAGTATCACAACCCATGGATTTCGATGTGGAGCGTTCCATTCATATACCCTTTGACGAAACAAAAACACCAAAAATTCCGACCATCGAAGTTCACCCTGATTACAATCCCTTTACGAATCCCGCACCGCAGGGCAGGTCAGTAGAAAAAATTCAAGTTCCTACTGTAAACATCCCTAAAAACTGGGAAGAACTCTACAAAATAGCCGCGCTCACCAAGGCTGATGTGCAGAACTCAGATCCACCTGAAAATGATTTGATTGCTCTGACCCAACAAATCGAAGTTTCACTCCACGAAGAGACGGAGATCTTTCAATTGTTTAAAAAGTACATTGTGTACAAAAGAGGTTCGCAGGTCTTTATCATTCATCAGCAATATGCACATGAGCGGGTTTTGTACGAAAACTTTCAAAAATCCATTCGAAATAGATCTATTCTTAGTCAACAGATGCTTATCCCTGTAAAAATTGAATTTACTCCGCACGAAATTGAATATCTAAGTAAAATCAAGCATCTGCTTAGCGATTTTGGTTTTGACTTTGAATGGATTGGCAGAAATGAGATCGCTCTCTACGGAATGCCGGTAGATTTACAGATTGAACACGCAGAAGAAATCTTTAAAAATCTATGTCAAAATCTCACGGAATATTCAGATGCTGAAGAAGTGATTAACGACGTACTTTGCCGACAGATAGCCTTTGTTTCGGCCTATCGTTCAGGACAGATACTGCACCAGGAAGCAATGGCTCGTTTGGTCAACGAATTGTTTAAACTCGAAAATCCGGCTGCTGGCATTCGCCGAAAAAAAACTTTTATACAACTACAATCTACTGATATAGATAAATGGTTTAACTGATATTTAATCAACGCTAATGTATTATCAACCAGTTCGCTTTAATCTGCTGCCTGAAGTAATCAAAAATCTTTTGATTATCAACGGGATTTTCTACTTTGCTACGTTTTCTTTTCGAAACACTTTTGGCCTTGATCTCAATGAAATTCTTGGCCTCTATTTACCTGGCTCACCCCATTTTAAGCCTTACCAGCTGGTCACACATATGTTTATGCACGGCAATTTTGGCCACATTTTCTTCAACATGTTTGCCCTGTGGATGTTTGGAACCAGCATCGAAAACTACTGGGGAGGGCAGCGCTTTCTGGTGTATTACTTCTTTACGGGTCTCGGTGCGGCTGCACTGCATTTGGGCGTAAACTATTGGGAAATGCTTCAGCTTGAGTCCATTTTGCGCAGTGCAGGTTTTGACAATACAGATCTTGCTATGGTGCGCAGCGGACAGGTTGACCCTGGCCTGGCTATTGGCGTGTCAAGGGATGTGATTCAGCAGTATTACCTAAAATTTAATGTACCTACCGTAGGTGCTTCCGGAGCTGTATTTGGCGTGCTCCTGGCTTTTGGTATGATGTTTCCAAACCAATACATCTTTATCTATTTTCTTTTTCCCATCAAAGCAAAATATTTTGTGATGATTTACGGAGCTCTTGAGCTCATTAATGGGCTTAGCAGCGACCCCTCTTCAAACATCGCGCATTTCGCCCACTTAGGTGGTATGCTTTTCGGCTATATTTTGATCAAATACTGGCAAAACAAAACCGATCCAGACTACTATTAATTCGATTTTTGCCAATCTTTATTTCATGCATTACTTTGTAAAAAACTACTTCCAATGAGGTCAGAATTTCAGAGATTGATGCGCGATGGAGACATGCTCACTCGATTGATAGTGATCAACGTATTAGTGTTTGTAATTGTAGTTTTTATCAAGCTTTTTCAGTTTTTACTCCAAAGAAATTTTGCCGACCAGATAATTGAATGGTTTACACTTCCCACCTTCCTGCCATTGCTTGTTCTTCGGCCGTGGAGTTTATTGTCGTACATGTTTCTGCATGAGGCTCCATTCCACTTAATCTTTAATATGTTATGGCTCTATTTCGGAGGGTTGATTTTCTTGAATTTTTTCAGTGAACGTCAGCTTTTAGGCACATACATCACCGGTGGTCTGATGGGTGGACTCCTTTATATTTTATCCTACAACATCTTTCCTGTTTTCGAGCCGGTGGTTGCTTCTTCTACCAACAGAGGTGCTTCAGCTGCAGTAATGGCCATCATCATAGCTGCCGCTACATATGCGCCCAATTTTCCCGTTCGGCTGTTCTTCGTACTCGAAATTCGCCTATGGGTTGTGGCTGTAATTTCTGTGCTTTTTGATTTAGCCAGCATTGAGCGTGGCAATGCTGGCGGACATATCGCCCATCTTGGAGGGGCTATCTTCGGATACCTAATGGCCAAGTCGTACAACAAAGGCATAAGCCTTACGCAATGGGTATTTGACCTATCCGATGTTGTTTTGCGAATCTTTAAGCCCAAAAAACTCAAAAAAGTGTACGCCTCTAAGGGATATACAAAAGTGTATTCAAAAGATGCAAACCTCTCCGATAGACAAAGGCTTGACCAAATACTGGATAAAATCTCCCTATCTGGCTACGATAGCCTGAGCAAAGAAGAAAAAGAATTTCTCTTTAAAATAGGCAAGCAATAATCCCTTCGAAAGCCCTTGAAAACTCTCCTAAATTCTCTGCTTTACCTTCTTCATATAGCCATAGCGTTACTTATGCTCATATCGGCCTACTCGTGCTACATACCTCCCGATATTTTAAAGTATGTCGCTATTGCTGGGCTGATGTTTCCGGTTTTATTTCTCCTCAATCTGTTGTTTGGTCTTTATTGGCTTATACGATTGCGGCTAAAAGTGCTACTTTCCATTATAACTATAGCTGCCGTAATTCCACAGGTAAATTCCATTTTTCAAAATTTTTTGCGAAACGAAGAGGTGTACAACTCCGACACTGTCACATTCACTTCGTTTAACGTTCGGCTGTTTAATTATTGGCATTGGGTCGATGTCGATGTGAAGACGGAAATTCCTCGATTGCTTGACTCCCTGGGCACTGAAGTACTCGGCATTCAAGAATTTTACAAAAGCCAATACTCACCAGATTTATCTCAATTTAAATACCGCCATATTGTTACCGGTTACGAAAACAAAGATTTCGGACTTGCAATTTTCTCCAAATATCCAATGCGAAAAAAAGATTTTGTGCCTTTTGAAGCCGATGCAGTTGAAGATCGTGGAGGTTTTATTTATGCCGATATCGAAACAAAACTCGGACTTATTCGCGTAGTATGCGCACATTTGGTTTCTTTTAAATTGACCAACGAAGACCTCAGCCTAGTCGAAAAACCCGATATTGGCGAAAATACCCACAAGCTCAGAGCTGATTATATCACGCTGATCGGCAAGATCAATAAGGCTTTTGAAAAACGTGCTCTTCAGGTGCGTGAGCTCAAGCGTTTTATAGCTGATAGCCCTTATCCTGTTGTGCTTTTGGCCGATCTCAATGATACACCCATTTCTTACACTTATAAAGTACTCACCCAGCACCTAAAAGACCCTTTTACCCAAGCTGGTACCGGCATCGGCCATACCTACAATCGCACGCGCTATCCCTTTCGAATCGACTACGTGCTGCACAGTCCAAAGCTCGAGGCCATTCGCTATACAGTAGCTCAGCGACCTATATTGTCTGACCACTATCCCGTCACAGCCGTATTAACTCTCAATACTTCCATCCAATGATGATAAAAAACTCCACTAAGACCAGCCATCTACTTTTTGAACGTGCCCAAGCGAGCATACCAGGCGGTGTAAACTCGCCCGTGCGCGCTTTTAAAAGCGTAGGTGGCACACCCGTATTTTTTAAAGAAGCACGGGGCGCCTATCTGTACGACGAAGACGGTAACCGCTACATCGACCTCATCGCCTCCTGGGGCCCTATGATTTTAGGCCATTCGCATCCGGCAGTAGTTGAGGCCGTTGCTCGTCAGGTCCACAAAGCCACCTCATTTGGGGCTCCTACGCGTCTGGAGATCGAGATGGCCGAGCTTATGAAAGAAATGGTGCCCGGCCTTGAGCTCGTGCGCATGGTTAACAGCGGAACCGAAGCCTGCATGAGTGCCCTGCGCCTGGCACGCGGCTACACAGGCAAAAACAAATTCATCAAATTTGAAGGCTGCTATCACGGGCATGCGGATCCCTTCCTCGTAAAAGCAGGCAGTGGAGTGGCCACATTCGATATCCAATCCGTACCCGGTGTCACTGGCGGTACTGCTCACGATACCCTCACTGCACCTTACAACGACATCGAAGCCGTGCAAAAGCTCATCGATCAGAATCCGGGCGACATAGCTGCCATCATCGTAGAGCCCGTAGCCGGCAATATGGGTTGCGTACCCCCTCAACCAGGCTTTCTCGAGAAGCTGCGCGTCATCTGTGATCGCTATGGCATCATCCTAATCTTCGACGAAGTGATGACTGGCTTTCGCCTCGCTCAGGGTGGCGCACAAGAGCGCCTTGGCGTCAAGGCCGACTTGGTCACCTTTGGCAAGGTAATAGGTGGAGGCCTTCCCGTTGGTGCCTTTGGTGGCAATCGCGACATCATGAGCGCCATCGCCCCCCTCGGCAAGGTGTATCAGGCAGGTACCCTCTCTGGCAATCCCCTTGCAATGACTGCCGGCTATACCACTCTATCCATTCTGCACAACAATCCTCAGATTTACTCTGAGCTCGATCACAAAACACAACTCCTCGAGCAAAAGCTCTCTGAAGTCCTCTCAGCCAACGGTTGGCACTTCACCTCCAATCGCCTCGGTTCCATGCTCTCTTTTCACTTCGACATCGATCAGGTAACTAACTTCAGCGAGGCCGCTGCAGCCAATCAAAACACCTTCCGCCGTTTCTTTCACCACATGCTCAGCCAGGGAGTTTATTTGCCCCCATCAGCCTTCGAAAGCTATTTCTTGAGCAACGCACTTACCTTCGAAGATATCGACTTCATAGCCGAAGCAGCCAGCACATTCACAGCCTGAACTTTTTCAAGCCATCTGTACATCTGCAGCCGGCCAACTTTCTAAGCCGGCTTTTAACTTTTTGTTTTTTGGGCGTGCCCTCAGCAGGTTGCCCTGTCGGGCATCTGCTTCGGTCGGGCTAGTGGCTCATATTCGCCTTGTGCGCGGGCACAGCACAATCTGGGTGCGTTGTCTGTCCTTTCGGACCAGCCATCCGCTCCCAGTGTGCTGTCTGCCCACCCACTGCGGCTCATATCCGCCACTATCCCTCACGCAGACTATAGCACCGGCTTTTTCGCTTGTAGTTATACAGTTTGTACTTTCTGAGTCTTTTACAAAAAAAGAAAAACCGCCACTTTCTCAAGGGCGGCTTTTTGTTACACATATGAAATTTATCTTTTTAGGGACTTACATAATTGATCGAAATATTGAAATAAAATGCCCCATCCGTCTGATTTCGCATGGCATAGGGATGAGTGCGCAGCAGGTTGAAAAAGTCAGGTTGTCCCTTTTCTAATCTATCGCCATCGAAGGAGTACATCACTCGATACCCGGCCTGCAGACCCAGCCACCAGAAACCAGAAATCTGCCGCTGGTAATCTAACCGGAATCGAAGCTCTCCCCTGCGAATCAGGAAGTTCACATCATCGTTGCTAAATTGTCGGATTCGATAGCTCGATCCCTCCAGTTCATAGCCAAAGAGCACCATCGAACGGGGGTTAAACGTGTAGCGTCCATGGCCTCGGGCTGGCAAGAGAAACTCTATTCCCCATTTCCGGCTCAGCGATGTCCAGTTATAGAGCAATAATGGAATGTAGTTCATACCCCCGGCGCGGTAGGTGCGCGATATACCCACAGCCCACTGTTTCCTGTCGTTAGGGCGCTGGCCATACAGTATAGCACCTGAATATAGCAATTGACCTTCCAGTGGATTCAACCAGTCATAATTTCCACTCAGGTCGAGCTGTAGCTGGGCGATGATGAAGTTTTTCTCATCAAACGGCACGTAAAAAGTATTTATCCAGTTGCTAGTCTTTAGGCCATATTGATGGAGGGTATCGGTCAGGTGCATGAGAGAGTCGCGCCAGTTTTCAAAAGATCGTTTTCGAGCAGTGTATTGTACATCCCACACATTGAGCATAGACTGCCACAAGAAGCGATTGTTTGAGATGATTGGCGCCATCAGTTGTAAGCGAAAGCCACCTGTGTAGGTGGCTAGTCCTTTTTCTGCTTCGTAGTTCAGGTTGGTGCTATCCGTCGCGTATGTGCCTAATTCTGTAAAGCGCATTTCGTAAGGCAACTGTACATCCCAGCCCAGCGAAACAAAACGCTGTGGCGACATGCCAAAGATGCGCGCATTTGCATAGGTCTTGGTGGGCTTGCCGAGGTATTCTACCTGTCCGTAGTCTTCTTCATCTTCCTCTTCATCTTCTTTTGTCTCAGTAATTACCTGTGCCATCATGGGTAGCACTGCCAGGTAGAGCAGTAGGGTCCAGTGTGTTAATCGCTTAGCCATAGATTAGTCTTTTTTCTTCACTGCTACCCGGGTCCACACATCAGTTCTGCCGAGGGCTTTTACTCCGATATACCCTCTAATGTCCAGAGTGTTTTCATCGCGCATTTTGATAACACAGCTGTAAGTATTGCCATTTTCAGGATCGTAGATGGTTCCATCTATCCACTCGCCTTTTCCGCCGTATTGAAAGTCCTTGAGAATTCTGTAACCTTTTAACGGTACCTGGCGCATCGATTCATCAGGGTTGTTTTTGTCTACTTTGGGTTGATTGGTTACTGGATCGATAGGTTCGCGTAACCATACAATTTTACCATAATATTTTTCGCCAATTTTTTCGATTTTAATGCGGGCTTTTCCATGTGAGGGTTCCCATACGCCTATGAGCTGGTCTGCTTCAACATTTTGAGCTTTTATAAAAAAAGTTGTAATCCAAGTAATTACCAGCGAGAGCAGGATTTTTTTCATAGCGTTTTAGTTTTTAATAGTTAATAGAAATTTTGAATTTAACAACAGCAGAAAAATCCGTTTCCAAATCTTCTGCCAAATCCACATCGGTTACCACATTTACGGCATCCAGTTGTAAAAACTTTTCAATGCCTTTTTGTTCTTCTGCAACCAAAAGTTTTACTGACGATTCATTTTCACCAATATTATTTGCGAAAGCAATCTTTTGCATGTCCACATTTCTGCCTGAGATTTCAACCTTTGCAGCTTTTACTTTGAAGGACGGGTCAAAATCAAGGATTACTTCTTCGATGCGCGCTGATTTGATTTTTGTTTTGCCGAAATCAATTTCAGGAAATAATTGGGCAAGGTCAACCTTCCAAATACCTACAGCCGTGTTTGACCCTTCATAGAGCGGTCCTTCAGCGGTTACTTCCACAGTTACATCTGCCAGGGCAGTTTCAGGGTCTTGTTTACACTTTGAGGTAGTCAAAACAAATCCGATTGCAAAGAGTGCAAAGAGCAAACGATGTAAAATTCCCTTCATTTTAAAATTACTTTATAGTGATTGCCTGACAAATCTACAAAAACATGTTCTTGCAACGACGTGGATAACTGAATGCCTACAACGTCGCTGAAAACCGGAAATCTCTTGTGGTTTCGATCGACCAATACAGCTGTGGTGAGCGAAGCAGGATTGTAGTTTAAAAAGGGTTTAAATGCATAAAACAGGGTACTTCCGCTATTGAGCACATCGTCTACAAGCACAATGTGTTTCCCATTTACATCAGGTAGTGAAGGGTTGATTTGAACAGGATACAAGTGAGGTGTTTCCTTGCTAAGGCTAAGCTCAAAGGAGTGTATTGTGAGAGGAGCTATTTTTTGTAAATGATCTTTCAGCAAGTTGCTCAAAATATTGCCGCGTGGTGTAATTCCTACAAAATAAATATCCTTAGCCGTGTAATGATTTTCGTAAATCTGCCAAGCCATCCGCTCGATGATGTGGCAGATGCGGTTATGATCCAAGATGGGCGTTTCTGTATACTGAGTTTCCATAAGAGTCGATTGAATAGAACGAATTTTAATAATCGATGGCCGGCAAAATGGTAGTTGTAGCTTCTCCAAAGCCAATGTAGAGGTCTTCGCGCTCGCAATACCCGCGAATGATGATGGTATCGCCGTCCAGAATGAAGGTGCGCTCACTGCCGTCTTCTAATTTTACGGGTTTTGTCCCCTTCCAGGCCAGCTCGAGCATAGAGCCAAAACTATCGGGTGTGGGCCCGCTAATGGTGCCTGAGGCCATCATGTCGCCAGCTTGAATGTTACAGCCGTTTACAGTATGATGGGCGAGCTGTTGGCTCATATTCCAATAAAGGTATTTGAAGTTACTTCTGCACACCGTCGTAGGCTTTCCATCACTCGGTGCAATATCAACTTCCAAATGGATATCAAACGTTTTTTCGCCAGAGGTCTGAAGGTAGGGGAGTAGTTCCTTTTCTGGTGTCGGACCAGCACATCTGAAGGGTTCGAGGGCTTCGAGTGTCACGATCCAGGGCGAAATAGTAGAGCCGAAATTTTTTCCCAGAAAAGGCCCAAGGGGTTGATATTCCCACTTCTGAATGTCGCGAGCACTCCAGTCATTAAAGAGCACAAGTCCAAAGATGTATTCTTCGGCTTCATCTACCTTAATGGGTTGGCCTAAAGGTTTGCCGCTGCGCGTTACAAAAGCCACCTCAAGCTCAAAGTCGAGCTGTTTGCTGGGTGAGAAGATGGGATTTTCAGCATTAGGTGGCACGATTTGTCCCCATGGCCTGTGAAGGTCAGTACCCGATACCACAATGCTCGATGAGCGCCCATGATAGGCAATGGGCATGTGCAGCCAATTGGGCATTAAAGCATTTTCGGGCCCTCGAAACATAATGCCCACATTGGTTGCGTGTTCTTTCGAAGAGTAAAAGTCTGTATAGTCACCAGGTTTGACAGGCAAGAGCATTTTTACTTTTTCATGTGGTACTAAAATGCTGTTTTTTAGCTCTTCATCGAGTTTGTAAAGGCCGGCATGTGTATCAGTAAATAGTTCGATCAGCCGCTCTCTTACAGCCAGATGAGTTGCTTTTGGCAGGGCTATGTAATCATTGAGATATTCAGCTGCCAGGTGTTTCAGCGTGAGGCCATCAGCCCTTAAAAGCCCACTTTGGAACAGAAGGGAAAGGTTGATTATAAAATCACCTATTCGAGTCACAGCTGAATGGGTGCCGTCTTCAAAAAGACCAATTCCGTAAGGCAGGTTGTACACCGGAAAAGGATGTTTCGGCGAAACTTCTATCCAGCTCTTGAGGTTTTTTACTTCGCGTATATGCATTTGATTTGGATATTTGACCAAAATTTACAACGCAAACCTACATCAGATTTATGTGGAAAGACGACTATCTTTTTGACCTGATAAAGAAAGAAAAGAAACGCCAAACCGACGGAATTGAGCTTATTGCTTCCGAAAATTTTGTGAGCGATCAGGTGATGAAAGCCATGGGAAGCGTATTGACCAATAAATATGCTGAAGGCTTCCCCGGTAGGCGTTACTATGGTGGGTGTGAAGTAGTTGATGAAGTAGAGACGGAAGCCATCAACAGGGCTAAATTGCTCTTCGGGGCAGAATATGCTTGCGTGCAGCCACACAGCGGTTCTCAAGCGAATGCTGCAGTTTATCTCGCCGTTCTAAAACCCGGCGATAAAATCATGGGATTTGACCTGTCACACGGCGGTCACCTCACACACGGCAGTCCGGTCAGTTTTAGTGGTAAGCTTTATCAAGCAACCTTTTACGGAGTTGAAAAAGAGACCGGACTGATCGACTACGACAAAGTACGCGAGCGCGTTTTAGCCGAGAAGCCTAAACTCCTCATTTGTGGAGCATCAGCTTACAGCCGAGATATTGATTATGCTAAATTCAGAGCTATTGCCGATGAAGTAGGCGCCTTTTTGTTGGCCGATATTTCGCACCCTTCCGGATTAATCGCCAAAGGCGTGCTCAATGATCCGCTACCTCATTGCCATTTTGTGACAACTACTACCCACAAGACCTTGCGCGGACCACGAGGAGGATTGATCCTGATGGGTAAAGACTTTGAAAATCCTTTCGGGCTCAAAACGCCAAAAGGCGAAATTCGTATGATGTCATCTCTTATTGATGCTGCAGTTTTCCCGGGCGTACAGGGTGGGCCACTCGAACACGTAATTGCCGCCAAGGCTGTAGCCTTTGGCGAAGCTTTGACGGACAACTTCATGCATTACATTCTGCAAGTGCAGAAAAATGCGCGGGCTATGGCTGATGCCTTGATTCAGATGGATTACCATATCATCTCCGGTGGAACTGACAATCACTTGATGCTCATCGACCTGCGCAACAAGAACATCAGTGGAAAAGCAGCTGAAACAGCCTTAGGAAAAGCCGGTATCACGGTGAACAAAAACATGGTGCCGTTTGACGACAAGTCTCCCTTTATCACTTCTGGCATTCGAATCGGTACACCAGCCATTACCACCCGTGGTCTGGATGAGAAAGATTGTAAAAAAATCGCTCATTGGATTGACGAGGCACTGCGTCACCATGACAACGACAAGAACCTCAGCCAGATTCACAAAGAGGTGAATAAATTCATGCGAGAGTTTCCACTCTTTCATTGGCATAAGGCCTGATAGGTATTAAGTTTTTATTAAACGAAGCGCATTACTACTTTTGCAACCGGGCAAGTCCCATACAACCAGCTCCTCGTGAATCCCCCAGGTCAGGAATGAAGCAAGGGTGGCGGGTCGCAGCGGTGTGATATGGTCAGCTTGCCCTTTCTTTATTATGTGTCATCTGCAAGACGAATGCATATAGAACCCAAAAGAGTAGTCATCACAGGCGGGCCTGGTAGTGGAAAAACCACCATACTCAACCAACTGAGAAAGAGAGGATTTCCCGTTTTCGAAGAAATCTCCAGAGAAATAATCCGACAGAGCCTTCAATCTGGCTCAGATATTTTGCCTTGGGACAATCTGATGGACTTTTCACGTGAAGTGTTTTTCAGACGTGCCAAGCAATATCATGCAGCTAATGATGGATTGAGCTTTTACGACCGCTCAGTGATTGATACCTTGGCCTATCTGCCTCTCGACAACCTGACTCCTGACGAAGAAATGACTTCCTGGGCCCTACATCACAAATACTTTCCTTCAGTATTTATCGCTCCGCCGTGGCGTGAGATTTATAACCGCGACCCGGAGCGCAGAGAAGATTGGACCACTGCTGTACGAATTCACGATTTCCTCACAGAAACGTACACAAAATTTGGTTACACACTTATTTCAATTCCTTTTTATACCCCTGAGAAAAGAGCAGAATTTATTTTGAGGAAAATTGAAGAGTTAGAACAATTTGGTTATCGATGAATGTGTAGCTTTTTAGTAATCGACTGGTTTAAAAAATTGATTCTAATTATATACATGCCACTTGCCAGAAATTCTGTAGATATCTTCTCTTGAATGTTGTCAGTAGATGCCGATAAGACTTCTCTGCCAGTGAGGTCAAAAATGGCTATTTGGGCGAAAGATTGTTGTGGAAATTTTATCTCAAAATAATCTTTTGCGGGATTGGGAAAAATTGAAATTTTTTCAACGATTTTTTCTTCTATTTGACCTAAAGTTCCTCGATAAAAATAGAGAATTTTATTGTATCTTCTAGGAATAACGCTCTGTTCATAGCTCAAGTCATATTCTTCCAAAATTTTATCATTTACAATTGTGCGTATCCATTCTGTACCATATTTATAAAGAGAATCTTTTGATATGTAAACTCGGCCCCTTATGTATCCCAACTCATCGTAGTAGAAAAATAAATCGCCTGTATAGGTATATTTCTTGTCTAAATTATTAAAATTTTCACTGATTATTTTGCTTATTCTGTCGCCTTCATATACAAACGTACCTCTTGAAATTTTTAGCCAGTTTCCGTTAAAAAACTCATATTCCGTCTGAAAGAGTTTTCCATTTTGATAATATGGAATTACTCTCTCAAATGGGGTTAAGAAGTTATCTTTTATGTAAAATGTATAGGTAGTGGGGCCAAATCCTGTATTCATATCTGAATAATACGATGAAGTAAACCTAAAATAATGGTCATACAGTTGAGAACATATATACTTAATTTTTTGGTCTAAGGTATATCTATCGATATATCCATATTCCCATGTCATATCTTCCATTTCCCCATATTTTTCAGCTCCACTCAGTTGTCTATCGGAAGTAGGCAATCCGGTGACAGGGTGATACTGAATGTTAGTGAATACTAAATGACCTTTATGATTATAGACTTTTGAGGGTTTTTGTGAAAAATTGTATTCGATAAAGATCGAATCTTTTTCCACTTCAAGCCATACCCCGTCAGGTCTTTGTGCATATCGTTTAATTACTGTCAGATTGTTGTTATGATCAGTTATGAAATGGTACTTCATTGGATGAGGTGTTCGCCATGGCTCGAGATAGGCGATTAAAGAATCCGGATATTTTCCTGCAGAGTAATAAAAATGTATTGACCGAGGGTAGCCTGTATCTGGTTTTGAATATACATAGGCTATTCGCCCGTCAGAGGTGTAATGTAACACATCGTAGCGGTAAAGGTTATATGACTGTGTCTGGTGATCGTATTTTAGGCGGACGATGGAATCAGGAGTGAGCTGTACTTGCAGCTCTGAAGTGGTTAATTTTGGAGAGGTGTAGCCCGAGAAGTGTGAAGAGGGGTGAAGAAATTTTGAAAGAAAAATAACCTCAGTCAGTGTAGGAATGGATTGTATATCTTGACCTTGACCGGTGATCGCAAAGAAAAAATATAAGCTTAAAACTCCAACATAATTGTTAAGGCGTAACTGATGAAACATCAAACAAAAGTTTTATTGTTTCAAAATAAATGATTAGATTCAGATTAAAAGATGACTTTTGGCATTTATTCACAAAAATAAAAACCCTCCCAAAAAGCCAGATTGGGAGGGTTTTGTTTTTATAATTTTAGTTTCTCTTATCGGATGATAAGTTTTCTGCTGATGGCAAAATCAGTGCTTTTGACTGTCATAATATATATACCGGCAGGTAAACCTAGAAGGGAAATTTCACCATTCTTACCCGGTAAGGTAATGTTTTTCATCGTTTTACCGCTGAGATCGGTAATTGAAATTTTCCAGTCAGACTCAAAAGGTAAAATAAGATTTACAGCCGAAAATGCTGGGTTTGGATAAAGGTTTATAGCGATTTGCTTGTCCTGAAATTCGCTCAAAGAAATGTTGCTATTATAGAAGAATAGGTCTTTTGAGTAGGGCACAAAACCATTGCCTGAAGTGTAATTAGTATATGTTTCTTCAGTTAGCTTGCCGCCAGTGTAGATTCTTTCTTTTTTGAATCCAGTTGTATCAATTGACTGTGCTGTGTAATAAATGTAAAGTTCTCCATTGTAATTACCTTGTGTGTCATATAATATCAGACGCCGGTTATCGAGCACAAAAGAAGATCCTACTTTTGTTTGATAATCTATGACTTCTAATTTTCCGGCATTAACAGTAGGGATGATTCTACCTGCGGTATCCCAAGATGTGCCGTTGTGCTCTTGTTTAGTTAGAAAGGCGATGGCATTGCCACTGTAACTGGGCAAAAGTCTTTCTGTTAGCTTCAGTTGCATGGTAGCAGGGTCGAGTTCACTGGCTTGATAACTGGTCGGTCCTTGGTTGTATGCATAGTTAAAAGTTTCAAACAGCACATATCTTGGATAGATATCAGTGCATAGAGACTCGTAATCCATAAAAATGCTACGGATATCGAGATGCCCCAACTCCCAGGTACAGTTTTCATATTTGATGAAATCTACTGGTACCCCGGTTTGGGCAAGGTCGATGGCAAAAGTCAGATCTTTTTCGAGACCGGTAGAGGCATCATAAGTAATGTTTTTTATTGTCATTACATTTTGGTAAGGGCCACCTTGTTCTGAAACGAAGTATTTGATTTCAATTGGTTTAGGAGGATTAGCGTTATTGTTAATTACATGTACCGAATCGGCTAACGACAATGTCCAGCTGTTGTTTACCCAGTAATATGTCTTAGTTTTTATCAGGTAGTTTTGGTTATCGTAAAACAATTCGAGCTTTTCATCAGGCTGTGGGTTAGCAGAGGGATTTGTATCTACAAGAATAGTTGTCGCATAAGGAGATCCAGAATATTGAAAATCAATGGTTTGTACCAAATTGCCTTGCATAAAAATTTTAACATAATCTACTTTTTGATCGGCGGAATATTGAATCAACTCATAACCAATTTGATTGAATTGAGTACCGTCATGATTGAAATTAACAATGGAGTCTGGTATCATCGTAGTAGCCGGCTTTTGGTGTAGTGAAGATGAAAAGATACCAGCGGTACGCATCATTTTTGTAAGTTCAGCGCGCGGATTCCTGCGAAGTTCTTCGAGTTGTTTTTTCTTTTTTAGTTCATATTCTTTAATTGGACCTGCTGATAAAAGGAACAAAGAACTCAGTAACACAGTAATAGAAATGGCGACTCTTTTCATAGTTGTTATTTTTTGTTTTTTTAAAAAACGACAAAAAGAATTCCTCAGGTTAGGACAACTCTACCGAAATAGGCTTTTAAAACTGTTGCAACTGGATTTTTTCTTTTAAAGTCTTGCAATCCTTTTGTGAACATTGTTCTTGAGGCCTTCTGTCAACGGATATGATTTCCGGGCCAAAAGGGCAGTTAGTGCGGCACCGGAGGCGATAGTGATTCGAGCGTTTGTCAGTCATAAAAACCACAGCTGTCTTCTGACCGCTAAGACTTTCCATAAAATACTTTACAAAGCGCGCATCAGAAGTGAGGTGATATTCTACTCGAGTGATCTGGTAGCCGTCGTTGGGCCAGAATTTGGAGATATAATCGTTCAGCTCATCGGCGTAGTGGTAGAAATTTTGACCAGCCTTAGACACCTCTTCCATGGCTCGGCGACCTGCATAGATGGCAACTAGTCGGCTGCCTTCATAAAGCGTGAGCATAGGTTGGCAATCGTCGCAAGCACACTTGATATCAACGCCTTCCATAAACATCTTTCCTCTGCAGTCGGCACTGCATAGGTAGCGGCATTCGTACACCCAGCTTTGAGAAGATTGAGCTCTTAGATCATTAAATGATGTGTTGAGTAAAACTGCGAAAAACAATATTGATCTAAAAGAATATTGAGATATCAGTAAATTTGTATTTGTCCATAGTGATTTAATGCGGTGTTGAAACATACTAGGGTGCATTTGCTTGAATTTTTCCAGTCAAAAGTACACTTGTTAGTAGTAAATAAGGCCTTCTTTGGGGTCGCCCAGGGCAGTGGCTTTTTTGCACCGGTATTTCATAGCCGACATGAGGGCAAGCAGTGCGTCGAAGTGGTGCCAAGAATCAATAGATGATTCTTTAAATGATATGACTGGGTTGAAGAGTGATGCAATTTTAGTACGGCAGATCTGTAGGTGAGTTTTGTCTTTTTTATATCCTAACGCCAGCAAGTCGAGTTCGCTTGCAAGGAGTTTTGGATAAGTTTCAAAAACGGGAATGCCCATCAGTGCGAGTTTATCGCGCAGGCGTATGGCTCTGGCAGTAAGGCCTCCCAAAAACATGGGCGACATGGCGCCACACTGTAGGTCGGCTTTTCGATAGAAGTAATCGTCGAAGCCTTCGAGACCAGTGTATCGGCCGGGTAAGGACAGAGGCGCATCGAGGAAAATGAGATCAGGGGAAAAGTGAAGGGTCGAATGCTCTATAAAAGCGTCGGCGTCCTCATCTTTTTTACAGGTAAGGAAGTATATTTTATAGGGTTCATAAACCGCTATGACTGTGGAACCGGCATATCGACTGCCGAAATCAATACCAAAGAGTACACATTCAGGTGGTAGGCATGTCATTGAGTTTTGAAAATTTCACTAATAACGCGGGTGCGATAGCTAAAAATTTTTTGTAGTCGTGGTTTTATGAGGATGGGGTGCAAAAAATTGCCGAAAGGAGCTAAAGGAAGCTGATAGCTTACGATGTCGGTTACGAGTATGCCTTGGTCGGTTTGTCTAAAATGGTGCTCGTGATGCCACATTGCGTAAGGTCCGATGCGCTGCTCATCGACAAAAAACTCATACTTACGAATGTGGGTAATTTCAGTAACCCATTCGGTGGGGATACCGAACAGTGGACGAACAGTGTAAGCGATGATGAGGCCTTCGTACATCTCATCGGGTACAGGAGTTTTGATGACGAACCCCATATCGGGTGGTGTAATGCGCTGAAGATTAAAAGGTGTGGCAAAGAATTTCCACACGCTCTCCATCGTATCTTGAATGAGTACTTCTTCTCGTAGTTGGTACATGAGTGTTTGAAGTTTTTCAATAAAAGAAAAAATGTGGGAAAATTGTTTATTGTCGTAGTGCATAGAGCTGTAGAATTGTTGATGGCTGGAGGAGGTACATATACCGCCAAGCATTGAGGCACGCTCTGTGAAAAAAAACAAAAATCAATATGGCTGCAGGGAGCCAACGTACCTTTGCGATGTATGAATGTGCACGACAAAGAAGTAAATGAAAGACTGGTTGCTGATGGGCGCTATGTGCCACTGATGGAGGAGTTTTATACCATTCAAGGCGAAGGTTTTCACACAGGTAAGGCGGCTTACTTTGTTCGTATCGGTGGGTGCGATGTAGGCTGCCATTGGTGCGATGTGAAAGAGAGTTGGAATGCGGCTTTGCATCCGCCAACGGCAGTAGAGGAGATTGCTGAGCATGCGGCAAAGCATTCAAGCACTGTGGTGGTAACTGGTGGTGAACCTCTAACCTGGAATATGGGGCCACTGACTAAAGCATTGAAGGATCGTGGAATAACGATACACTTGGAAACTTCTGGCTCTTATCCAGTTACAGGTGTGTGGGACTGGGTATGCCTGTCGCCTAAAAAGACAAAACCTCCTCTACCTGAGTGGTATGCACTGGCTAATGAACTGAAGGTGATCGTGTACAATAGGCACGATCTAAAGTGGGCCGAAATGCACGCTGAGCGAGTAGGCGAGGGATGCCTGCTGTACCTGCAGCCTGAGTGGAGCAGACGAAAAGAGGTGATGCCGATGATTGCTGAATATGTGATGGCAAATCCGAAATGGAGGGTTTCACTGCAAACGCATAAGTACATAGGAATACCGTAAAATGCTCAAGATTGGTAGTTTTTTGGCATTGCTTCTATGGCTTGTAGCTGCATGCTCTGGAGGTAAAGATGATACAAAAGATCATTGGACAGGACCACACTGGGGCTTTCCGAGTGTGCCTTATCCATCCGATGCCTTGCCTACAGTGGAGCGAGTGGCGCTAGGGCGAAAGTTGTTTTTCGATCCTGGATTGTCGATCGATTCTTCGGTGAGCTGTGGTACGTGTCATAAGCCTGAGCTAGCCTTTACCGATGGATTGGAAAAAAGTATCGGTCACGCGGGTCAAACGACTGCCCGTAATGCTCCAACACTGTACAATGTGGCATGGCATCCGTACTTTTTCAAGGAAGGTGGCAATCCGAGATTGGAATCGCAGATGCTCGGACCTTTGGAAAATGCTGAAGAAATGGCGACAAATGTGCCCCTCTTAATAGATAGAATCAACGCAAATGAAGAATATCGAAAACTCTTTAAAAAGGCCTACGGAGTAGATACGATCGACTTTTTTCACCTTAGTAGGGCGATTGCTACTTACGAGCGATCCCTAATTTCAGGTTTTTCTCGTTGGGATGCTTGGTATTATAAAGGAGAGCCCACTT
>NZ_BHZE01000030.1 GCF_003851885.1 Thermaurantimonas aggregans
AAAATCAATTTTTTGAAATATCACTACCAAAAACCTGCTTTAAGTCTAATTCATTTTTTGTAACATTAAATACCATTTAAAAACTGATAAAAAAAAGCTGCCCTCTTTTAGGACAGCTTCTTCTGTAATTACAAAAAGCTTAATTAGTTATTACCACGCTGCCTGTGCGTACTGTGCGCCCTGTAATTACTCGTATATAATAGATTCCTGGACGCAGCACTTTTAAATAATTGAACTGATGAACACCAGCGGACATTTTTTCATACTTAACAGTTTCGATAGTTTGACCAAGTGAATTGATCAATTCAACCCTTACGTTTGTTTCTGCTTCAAGAGAAAATGCATAGGTAAATTGATTCACCGCAGGGTTAGGAAAAATAACAACGTCCCTTTTGCCAGGGTTAACCTGAGTAACGTTGCCAGATGTCTTTTTGAACACAAGGTCAGAAATTTTGAGTTCCACTTGATTATCGACTGTTGAACCTAAAGTGGTGACCCAAACCACCGAAAGCACATCATCAGCAGTAAAAATTCCTTCTTTTTCTGATTTTAAATCATCAAAAGAAACATAGTAATCTGAAACATTAGGTTGAAGCGTAATGATGGTGCGGAATTGGTCAACCCATTTTGAAATTCCTCGCTTTACCACTACCACTTGTACTTTGGTGGGCTGCTTTACTTGAGCTTTGAAACTAAATCCGGAGTATTCAGAAACGTTCATAGGTCGGTAGGCACCGGGCAACAATACGCGATATACAGAGAAGTATTCCTTAACCCTTGCAGAAGCCACCGCCGATCTTTCAAAGGCTAAGCCATCTTTGGTGAGTTCGGTGGTTTGAGGGAGTGCTTCAAATTGTACATTATCAGCAGACGTAATTTCATAATCTACTCCCCAAGCACCATCAGCTACATAAATTTGATCGAGGCCAGAGGTTGCGTTGTTGGCAATGCTAAAACCAGCATCAAAGGTGTATCCGATTGGGAAAACAAAATCAACCACTAACTGACCTGTTGGCAAGGGTAGATCATCAAACACTGGCAGATGTTTCTCAGTTTCAGTAGCTGCAGCAAGCCCTCTAAAGGTCACTCGGATTGCATTTGAAGTGTTGCGCACTTTCAGGTGCAATTTGCCATTCTTGTAAAATCCACTTTCCACAAATACAGTAGGTATGGCCGCCGGGCGTTTGTTTAAGAAAGTAACAGTGCCTTCAGATCTTGCAAGGTTAATTATCGATTCAACCATTTGAATCGTGTAATGCGGTGATACGGACCAGACTTGCATATTAAAGACCCGATGACCGGCTTTTGGCTCGTATTCAGCCAAATTCCATTTGTTGTCGATGGTAAAATTGCCGTTTTCATCGATGTACATCACAAAGGTGATGTTGTAATCAATCTCCCCGTTTTCCTGCTCCAGTAGCGCCATCAAGAAGGGGTGACCTGCAGCGCTTACAACTCTAATTTCTGGCATACGGGCACCGGTAAGGCGATCACACACCACTTTTGTGTGGTCATACACTTTACCCACAGGCGATTCTAGAGCTAAGATGGAACCGAGGCGATACTTATCTTTAAAGTAATCGACTGAATAAACATCTATTGCGTTAGTAATGCCGATAAGATCGCCGGGAGTTACGACTTTTCCTATAGAATTGTCAGGTCCGGCTACAGGTGTTACATCAGCGAGAGTTAATGTACCGCGTGCGGCCATTGCAGTGCCTACAGTACCAGCTGCTGGCAACGCTTCTATTTGTTCGTAGTAAAGGTATTTACCATCGCGCAGACGTTGCATATTGCGCTGAGCAAGCAATTGAGATAGACCTCCAACGGACTCTATACCGCCTCCACCACCACTTGAAGAGGAAGCAACAGTGATGTTGACTGATGCTGAATTATTTGTGAGGTCGTTATCGATTTGATCAAATGTAATACAAGAAGCCGAAACAGTTCCTGTAGAATTAACGGTATACACCAGAGAAAGAGTAGCTGAAGCTCCCGGTGCTAATGATGGCACTGTCCAACTGGAACCAGAATACGTGCCCGAAGAAGGAGTAGCTGACACAAACACAAAACCTCCCGGTTGTGCTACAGTCAAATCAATATTTGTAAGATAGCCATTTGTAAAGACCCAAGGAGCAGAGGTGTTGTTTGTAATGGTAATTGTGATAGTTACATTGTCACCTATGTTGGGATTTACATTCGAGGCTGCTATTTGTACATCTAAATCCTGAGGACAGTAAGCAGTTGAAGCATTTGCCACAGCGGTATTGGATTGAACGGTCCAAGAGGCTGATCCCCCCACGTATTGAATATCAAATACATGATTGTTCGTTCCGGGATTAAAGGTGGTAGGTTGAGCGTTTAAAGCTGTTCCTGAAAAAGTATTTAAAGGACCAGCGGGGATGGTAACAGGCGATGAACCTGTACTTGTGTACCCAAAGTTACCCACAAGTGATGTGGGTGTATTGTTCCATTTACAATGACAAATAGGATTTATTACAGCAGTGGGTGTGTAGGGGATAACTGGTACTGCAGGCGAAAATTCTGAAGTTCCATCAGCACCAGTGGCGGTAGTTGTAAGTGAATCACCAACGGCAAAAGCTGTGGTCGGAAGGATCACATAAAATCTGTCCACATTGGTTCCTGTCCCTACATTTTTTCCATTCACAATACCACTGTAGCTTCCAGTAGTATTGTCGAGATCGGCTGGAGAACCTTCAATAAAGATCGCCACGTATAACTCACCTTGAGCATTGAAACCACCTGGATAGTTATGTGCCTTAAAGATCTCAACCGTTTGACCTGCACGTACAAATTCCTTGAGATGCAGGTTTGCACCATCAAATTCGGCACTTTCAATTACTGGGAAGTTATTTAAGTTATTTCCTCCGTTGTTGCCGGGTGGCACATCGCTGTTAAGTGTAACATAAGGTGGTATTCCTTTTAAATTATTACCCCCAGTGGCAATTAAGTCAATACCTATTGCATTGGTCTTAGAATTTGGCCCCATCGTATAATTGCCGTTGTCGCGAATTCGGTTTTGAGATATCACATTACCTTTAGTAGGCACTGGTGAGCTGAAAGCCGCCACGTGAAATCCATTACCATAATTTTCAAAGACATTATTATACCTGAAAATGCTGTTTTGACCCCATACTCTAAAACCATTGGTTTCTATATTAAGTTGTCCATTATGATTAGAAGTATTGCATTCGAATAGATGATTTCCCTCTGCCTGATGTGTATCAAATCCGTTACCTCCGTTGTAATGAGATAGATTGTATCTGACAGTGAAATTTTTTGTGTTAAAAGCAACATCTAAACCATCTGTTACTCCGTAAATTCTACCGTTTGAATAAAATTCATTGTATTCAACCAAGCCATTTTGACATTCATATCCAAAAAATGCACCCATGCCACCACAATGGGCAATGACATTGTGATGAATGTGATGATTACTACCAGCTATTGCAAATATTCCACCTCCATTTGTGCGGATGGGTGTAGCTGGCATCAAAATAGATGTTCCGCTACTGCTAATATCAGCGCCAATCAGGCAGTGAGAAATTTCACCGTTGCTCGCGCCCCATTGATAGTATATGCAATGGTCGCATTGTCAAATGAATTTCCAAAACCAGTAATGTGAAGTCCCTTGAACTTAACCCCATTTGCATTAACACTAAAACCAGTAGGAATTGAACTGTTTCCTACCACACTTATATCAGGTCGCTTTATTACAGGGGAAAACTTTGCCGGAGTACAAACGCCCGTTTGTTGATTCGAGCCTATCAGCACATTATTGGCCTGAGGCTGAGTTGTGCCGTCGATCAATAGGTTGTTTCGGGTAATCTGTGGCAATGCACTATTGATCGTAATCGTGAAAACTCCCAATACGGGATTAAAATTTGGATCTGTAGTAGGAATATTAAAATGGATAGCCGTGTAAGCAGGATTGGAATTAGCATCGATAATTGCCTGTCTTAGAGAGCCTGGCCCTGCATCATTGGTATTGGTGACCAATGCTATGGGCTGACTAAAAGACATTATGCCCGTTAGGATTAATAAAATAAGAAAGTATAAACGGTTCATCTTAAAATAGTTTCGTAATTTGGTAACAAAAAGTAAACCTGTAAAACAATTTTGTCAAAAAATCTTCTAAAAACTGTAAATTAATTTATAACGTAAAGTGTTTGAACGAATTTTATAGGATGATGAATTGCCTTTCCTTCCAAAAATTGGAAAAAATTGTATCTTTTTGGGAATTAGTTTAAAAAGGCTTAAGGTCTAAATTAGGATAGCTGTTTTTCAATATGAAGTAACTTTCCTTCAATCGCTCATTATACGGCCAAGCCTTGTCCCAGCGAGGCCACAACATGCGCTTTTCTGTAGATCGGCTGCACAACTTCCAATTGTCGAAGATTTGAACCTGAAAACCGTCAGTTATACGCGTCTCTCTCTCTTTAGTACCTCTATCGTCGTCCAATACTTCTTGATTGGAGGGATCTACTACATTGAGATACGTCCAAGGAATTCGAACGAGAATTTCTTTGTTTTTAAAAAATACAGCATCTTTTGAAGTCGGTGTGTCTAAAGGATTAGAATACAGATAAAAATTCAATACTCCCACTGAGTCGATATCGATGTATTCCTTCCATCCATTGGTGTAACGAACCACGTTCCAGGGCTCTCCGTCGGTAATCGTTGAACGATACTTTTGAGTCGGCTCAGAATATCCGTGATAAATGCCATACGTGTCGTAAGACTCTGTTATGTACAAGAGCGGCCTTGTAGTGTTTATATTTAACAGAAACTCTGAACGGGAGTCGAGCTTAAAGCCATTTTTTGCAGTACTCTCACCTAAGAACCGATCATATGTATCGATGGCAACCCAAATCGAATCGTTGGAGTTAATGTCTCTTTTAAGTTTTAATTGGATGTAAAAAAAGGCCGGATCATAGGAAAATTTGGCTTTATCAATCCAACAATTCACCGAAAGCTCAGGCCATATTTTGAAATTGGGAGTATCCGTCTGAAAGGAAATAAAGCCAAAATTTTCTTCAGCACTAACGACATTCCACCAGAGCGATCTTCGAGCATAGGTCGAGCCAATTGGATTGGTGTACCACATTGTTTTGAACCACTCATCCATCAAGGCAAAAAGGTAGCCTCCGGCACAACGCGTTTGATGAATGTTTTTGATCAAACGGATGTTATAAATACCTTGTTGCTTCTCTGTATGACCTCCGTGGTGCATACCCGAATGGGCATAATGCGCATTACCCCACGAAGAGGGAACTCCGTATTCACCCAATAGCAAAGGCTTTTTACCGTAATAATTCTTCAAAGTGGTCAAATACCCCAGGTAAGAGTTTGGCCCATAACTATCTGAAAAAGTGCGGTACAAACTGTCGTCGTTTATGAAGTCGGGGTAATACGGGTAGGCGTGGTAAGAAGCGAAGTAGCCGCCGTTAGGAGCGACAACCTTTAATTTCGAAAGATCTACTTGAGTCCAATCTTCACTGCTGATCGGATAAGGTGGTTCGGAGGGGTGTGTAAGTGGATCAAGTGTTGGCCAACTTGACTGAGAGAGGGGCACACTTTTGTTATAGCGACTTTTTTGATAATCCATAAAAAAATCCAGACGTCTAGCCCACCATACCTCCGAAGGACTTGCGCTGTCGATCGAAAAAAACTTGCCGTTATAGAAAGTTAAATTTGGATTTTGATGCAACATCAAACTATCTGTATAAATAATCTCATCGGGATATACCTCTCGACCAATGATGTACCCCATAATCCAATCCGAAACATCTAAATTGTAGGTGCCAAAAGCTCTGCCCTGACGCTCTCCAATTACTCGATTGCCATGCATGCAATCTAATACTTCAGCTATGGCCGAATCAAAAAGAGCAGAAGATTCATAAAGATTGGGCGACGACAGTTCTTCGTCAAGCCAAACCCCCTGCATTAGCCATAGAGGTCTTTCAAAGTGCTCTCGATTGAATTCATCTAAAACTTCATAAAAACGCGGATAGTGAAGCGTGTAAGTGCGAATGGAATTAAAACCTGCTTCCCATATCAATGTCAACCAGCGTCGATATTCTTCCTTAGTCGCTGCTAGATTTCCTGGATTTGTGCCTGGGGTAGAAATTCCAAGACATATGCCATTTATAAATATCGGCTCATAGGTATTATCAGCTTTACGAATTGCTAGATAATGATCAACCGTACGAAAGGGCAATGTATCTTCCTTAAATAAAACCCAATGATGGGTTGATTTACCTTGTGGGATGAATTTTGGATTTTGGTATTTTTTGTATCCTGGTGCCTCAACGGTGACTTGGTAGGTGGCAACCACAGTCTCCAGAAGCACCTCCGGGTCGAGATTCCCAGCAACTGTACCACTTGAAGGAGCATTGGTAAGTCTGAGTACTTTTTTTGCTACAGTAGTCTTACCAGAAGTAATTTGCATAATATACATACCCTCAGGCATTTCAGCGCCTTTTTCGTCTAGACCGTCCCATGTGATGTAATTGTAACCTTCAGAAAGTGGTGCATTGTAAAGAATGCGTACAATCTGACCATTTCGATTGATGATTGATACGGTTGCCCGCACTGATCGAAGTGCATAAACTATAAAATTGGTCTCGCGACTAAAGGGATTTGGAAAAACATCAAAAACTAAAAAGGATCGATTTTCACTCTCTTTTTCAAAAAAAGGTAAATTCAATTGATAAAATCCATTGGCATCGGTCCGTGCCGTAAAGGTTTTTCCGGAAGATAGTGAGGTAAACTGCAAACTTGCATTTGGTATTGGCTGAGCCCATTTATTGCGCACATAGCCTTGAATTATCTGAGCGCTTACATTCACGCATAGAGAGGTGACAACTACAATTGACGCCCATATAATTTTTTTCATTCCAACAAGTTTGTAACAAAATTATCAAAAAATATTCCCTGTGAGCTCAGAAATCTTGGAGAACTCCTGACAATATCCTACAAAACTCTGAATTTTAAATACTTAAAATTCAGCAACCACCTGTGAATAAAATTTGGAATCAATCCAGAATTTGGAAGTTAAAGTTATTTTTTGAAGATAAAAACGGTGTCTCTTCCAGAGGTAAAATTGCTTCTGTAGTAATTCCAGAGTGAGTCTTTTGAAGGTCCTGACACTCCAGCTGTTAATGGGTTGGGCGATTTAATTAACCAAGCTTCATCCCATAGACCTTGGCGTATAAAAGAGTTTAGTACCTTTGTACCTCCCTCTACCTGTAGGCTTTGGATGTTTTTTGTATAAAGAATCTTCAACAGATCATTTAGCCAAAGCCAGTCAGAGTCCATCTTTACAGCAATATCGCCTGAAAGTGCAAAGTTTTCATCCACAATTCGTAAAGCAGGATCTGAAGAAGTAAAAATTCTAAGATTATCAGGCAACTTTCGATAGCGATCAATCACAAACTTTTGAGGATCAGGACCGGCCACAAGGCGCGTGGTAAGTGAAGGATCATCTGAAAGTGCAGTTGCAGAACCAATCAAAATGGCTTGCAAAGAGGCTCGTAGCTGGTGAGTTAACCTTAGCGATTGTGGACTACTTATTACAAATGGATGAGTGCTTTCTTTCTTTACAGGTGCTACTAATCCATCAGCCGATTCTGCCCACTTAAGGTGAATATAAGGACGCTTTTTGGTATGAAAAGTAAAAAAATGTCGGTTTACTTCCCAACCTTTTTGTTCTTCTACTCCCGTAATTACTTCGACACCATGTGATTGAAGCATTCTAATACCACTGCCTGCTACTATTGGATTGGGATCGAGGTTTGAAACAACAACTTTTGGGATTTTTTTTTCTAAAATCAATAAGGAACACGGCGGTGTGCGGCCGTAATGAGAACAAGGTTCGAGATTGACGTAGAGGGTTGATTTGGTCAAAAGGCTTTCATCTTTCACAGAGCGTACGGCCATCACTTCTGCGTGAGGCTCACCGGGTTGCCTATGCCAACCCTCGCCAATGATTTTTCCGTTGTGTACAATCACAGCACCAACCATGGGATTAGGTCGAGCGGTAAAACTGCCGTGTAGGGCAAGTTGGAAACATCGATGCATGTAGATTGAATGCTCTTCCATTAGGCGCGCGACATTTCTTTAAGTTTGGCTTCGAGCGAGAGCATTTTGTCGCGCAATTGGGCAGCCGTTATAAAATCAAGTGCTTTAGCCGCCTGCTCCATTTCTTTGCGAGTCTTATCAATCTGCTTGCGCAAGGCTTCAGGTGTTATCAGGAATTCTGCTTCAGGCTCTGCCACAGCAAATACACTATCGGTCTCTGCTGCTTTAGGAGTACGTGATGCGATAGGCAGATGCGTATCGAGGGATTTCTGCAGCACTTTGGGAACGATTCCATGTTGAGCGTTATACTCGCTTTGGATTGCCCTACGGCGGTTTGTTTCGTCTATAGTGCGCTGCATGCTCTCTGTGATGGTGTCAGCATACATGATGGCCATGCCGTTCGGATGCCGGGCTGCTCGTCCGATGGTTTGGACTAATGATCGCTCATTTCGAAGAAAGCCCTCCTTGTCAGCATCCAATATCGCCACTAGTGAAACCTCAGGCAAATCAAGACCTTCGCGCAAGAGGTTAACCCCAATGAGCACATCAAAAAGACCCATCCTCAGGTCTCGCAATATTTCAACACGTTCGAGCGTATCCACGTCTGAGTGGATATAGCGGCAGCGAATTCCGTAGCGAGAAAAATATTTGTAAAGCTCTTCAGCCATTCGTTTGGTTAGGGTAGTCACAAGTACGCGCTCATCGAGTTCTACCCGTTTTTGAATTTCATCCATCAGATCGTCTATCTGATTAACAGTCGGTCTAACCTCGATGATAGGATCAAGCATTCCAGTCGGACGAATGAGTTGCTCTACGATTACACCTCCTGAGGCCTTTAATTCATATTCGCCTGGTGTAGCACTAACGAATATAACTTGATTGATCAGCGATTCGAACTCCTCAAAACGCAAAGGTCGGTTGTCGAGGGCTGCTGGTAATCGAAAACCGTATTCCACCAAAGTTTCCTTGCGACTTCGGTCACCACCATACATGGCACGCACCTGAGGTATAGTTACGTGGCTTTCATCTACGATTAACAACCAATCTTTCGGAAAATAATCAATCAAACAGAAGGGGCGAGTACCCGGGGCCCTGCCATCCAGATAGCGAGAATAGTTCTCAATGCCACTGCAGTAGCCAAGCTCTTTGATCATCTCAAGGTCAAAGTTGGTGCGCTCTTCCAATCTCTTGGCTTCCAAAGGCTTGCCTTGTTTTAAAAAGAAGTCAATTTGCTTTACCAGGTCATCCTGGATCTGGCGAATGGCCTCTTGTAACCTGACCGGTGAGGTCATAAAGATATTGGCTGGATAGATGCGCACGCGTTCAAACTCGGAAAGAATTGTCCCATCCACAGGGTCAATCTCCTCAAGCAGCTCAATTTCATTGCCCCAAAAGTGGATGCGAATGGCATAGTCGCTGTACGCTGGAAAGATGTCAACGACATCGCCCTTTACGCGAAATCTCCCTCTTGCAAATTCATGGGTTGTACGGCTATAGAGAGAGCTGACAAAGAGATGTAAAAGTTTTGTGCGCGAAATAGCCTGCCCTTTGTGCAATTCAATGACTCCTTTACTGAATTCCTCAGGATTTCCGATACCATAAAGGCAGCTCACCGAAGCTACTACTAACACATCCCTACGTCCACTGAGCAAAGCCGAAGTAGTACTCAGCCGAAGTTTTTCAATCTCTTCATTAATCGATAGGTCCTTCTCAATATAGGTATTCGTTGTAGGAATATATGCTTCAGGCTGATAGTAATCGTAGTATGAAACGAAATATTCTACCGAATTTTTAGGAAAGAATTGCTTAAACTCTCCAAAGAGTTGAGCCGCAAGGGTTTTGTTGTGACTGAGAACTAATGTTGGCCTTTGTACTTGTGCGATAACATTGGCCATTGTAAATGTCTTACCCGAGCCCGTGACGCCCAGTAAAGTCTGAGCCCTCTCACCCCGCATTATGCCTTCGACAAGCTGACGAATGGCCTCGGGCTGATCACCAGTAGGCTTATATGGCGCCTCAAGTTGAAAATTCATCTTATTGACAAGTAAAAGTATGCAAAACTACAAGGAAAATATAGGTAAAATTGTAACGAAGCTCAGGCTAGTTGTGATTGAATTAAACCCAATTTTAAAACTCTCGAGATTCACACAAGGTTTTTTGAAAATTCGTTAGAAATTAAATTTTAAACATTTTTAGAAAGAATTTTAGCGGTTTTCGTAAGATTTGATTTCCACTTCACTAATTGACACACAGCCAAAAAAGCTGTGGTAGCGTATTTTGTATCAAAGGCTTGCCAAAATGAGTCAACAAAAAGAATCCTATTATCAAAAAAACAAAGAAAAAATTTTGTCAAAACTGAAAGAAAAGTATCAAAACGACGAGAATTATCGAGAAAAAATTAAGGCAAAATACAGAGAATTATATCACACAAATGAAGAATACAGAGAGAAAGTTCTCAAGCGTGCAAAAAAGCGCTATCACGAAGACGAAAACTATAGAAATATGACGCTCGAAAGGGCAAAAAACAGAAATAAAAAAACTTAAATTTTATCAAAAAGCTTTTCGAGATCTTTAATAGGTATTCTATATAAAAACGGTTTGTTTTTCTTGTTTTTTTCATTTGAAATATAAAGAAATTTTTCACCTAAAGCTATCGACTCAAACTGTTTCCACATGCCGAGGTCAATAGACTTTATTTTTTTGAATTCTTTTATCGTTGTTAAAAATAATTTGTCGTAACCCAATAAAAGAATTTTATCTTCACTCAATCGGTCTGCACCAGCAATCCAATGCAACTCCATTAATCCCAACCCTGTAAATAGCGAATCATCTGGAAACAATCTATGGTTTCCTTCTTCAATCGGTATTCGATATACATAAGCTTTGCCATCGAAGGGGTCTGTTCGATTTTTTGTGACTAAAATGAGTGAATTGTTGTAATAAAAAAGAGCCTCAGCATCGAAATATCTCTTCGATTTTTCGGGTGTAAAATGTGGCTGATTGCCATAAAAAAAGCAAATGGTTTCTATGGGCTGAACAGAATCGGGAAACTGAATAAGGTCCCTCTTTGAAATTTTATAAATAGCTAAAGTTTCTCGTTTATTAGAATTATTGCCAATATCACCGATAAAAATATTTCCTTCTTGGTCTTCAGCCAATTCCTCCCAATCAATATTTTCAGCTCCTTTTACCCAAATTTTTTTAACAATTACACATCGTGTATTTATTGCATAAAGAATTGGATCGTTTCCGCTATCATTAATGAGCCACAAAAGCGTATCACCCCACGCAACCATTCCTGAATTTTCGTTGAGCGCTTTGGGAAGTTTACATACTGGCTCTAATTCTACGCGCTGACTAAGACCTGTAAGTGCAGTGAAGGTTAGAAAGATTTGAATGAGCACATTTTTAAATTGAAGAACCGGCATATTGCTACTTTTTGACAAATAATAAACTGCTGTCGCCATAACTGAGAAAGCGATAACCATGAGCTAAAGCATGGTCGTAAATCTTGCACCACTCACCGCCAGTAACGGCTGAAACTAAGAGCAGCAAGGTGCTCGAAGGCTGGTGAAAGTTTGTAACCAAAGCATCTACCGAACGTATTTGATAGCCTGGAGCGATGATTAGGTGCGTTTTTAATTTTATTCCTGAATCGATTTTGTGGAGATCAAAAACTTTTAGAAGCTGTTCGATAGACTGCTCAAATGCGATGTCTTTTGGATAGGTAAAGCCGCACCATTGATCGAGATCGTGTATGGAGAGATCGCCTTCAAGCATAGTGCGTACGCCGAGATAATAGATACTTTCTAAGGTTCGAAGGCTTGTGGTACCTACGGCTATGCGTTGCTTTCTTTGTAACAGTGACTCCAGCAGTTCGCGCGTTATCTCGATATACTCACCATGCATTTGATGCTGGGCGATGTACTCTGACTTGACTGGTGCAAAGGTGCCTGCCCCTACATGCAAGGTCAAAAAGTTGAGTGCTACATCCTTTTTCCTCAGCGATTCAAAAACGCGCTCTGTAAAGTGGAGACCGGCCGTAGGCGCTGCTACCGAACCCTCTCTGCGGGCGTAGATGGTCTGGTATCTACTTCGATCGATGGCCTCATCTTCTCGCTTGATGTATGGAGGCAGCGGCACATGGCCTGCTAATTCGAGTATTTCAGCAAAGGTGATGTCGGCACTCCACGTAAAGTGCACTAAAAACACATCGTTTTGTCTACCTGCTTTTTCGGCGTAAAGCATAATATCGCCACGAGAGTGCGGAATTCGCATGGTCAATTCCTGATCTTTCCATCGCTTTGCGCGGCCTACCATGCACTTCATCACAACGGAGTTTTTGCTGGTGAGTGCCGAAGCAAGCTCAAGTCCATCCGCCGGCTCTAAACAAAAAATTTCTACATGCTTTTCATCCGAATCGTGTATTTTAAAAAAAAGTCTTGTAAATACTACTTTAGATTGATTGAAGTACATGGATGCACCATCCGGCAAAAACTCACTTAGCTGGTTGAAGACCGCATCGGTAATCATTCCATCTTTGTAAACCAACAGTTTAGATTGATCTCTTTCTTCGAGTGGATAAGCTGCTATGCGTTCAGCCGGCAGTTCGTAGTCAAAATCAGAAATCCGAATTTCAGGTATTAAACTCATCCTTACACACGTAAACTTGCATGCGCAAAAGTATGACCCGCCAAAAGACCATCATTGTATCGGCTACAAGCGACCTAACCACCGACCAACGCGTGCACAAAACCTGCATGGAACTGCAGCATGCGGGCTACAGGGTAGTATGCGTGGGTCGAAGACTTAAAAGTAGTCTTGCTATCACTAGACCGTACAAAGTTGTTCGCTTTCGATTACCAGCTGAGCGAGGTATCTTCTTTTACGCGAGTTATCAGATTTGGTTGTTTTTATATCTCCTTACCCATCGCGCCGACGGTCTTTGGTCAAATGACCTCGACACCTTACTGCCAAACTGGCTTATTTCGAAGGTAAAAGATATTCCCCTTGCTTACGACAGCCATGAGTACTACTGCGGCAGTCCAGAAGTACTCTATCGACCGCTCCGCTACAAGGTGTGGAAATCTTTAGAAAACTTCCTCTTGCCTCGACTTTCAAACATTCTAACAGTAAATGCATCGATTGCAAGAATATACAGCGATGAGTATGGTGTAAATACGACTTATGTGCGCAACATTAGTCCCTTACCGACAGACATCCCAAAGATCAAAAGAACCAAACTGGGTTACACACCTCAAGATTTCGTATTGATAGCTCAAGGACGCGGCCTAAATGTCGGGCGTGGCCTCGAAGAGTTGCTAGAGGCATTTCCTCTCCTTCCTACCAACGTCAAACTTTTAATTATCGGCTCTGGCAATGCCCTCGAAGCCATCTTAAAAAAAATACAATTCCTACACCTTCATGAGCGAGTAAAACACCTTCAGCCCCTACCCTATGCTGAAATGCTCGGTTACACCCGAATAGCTGATGCCGGCATCTCTCTCGACAAGACCGACGCTCCAAACTACCTCTATAGCTTGCCGAATAAAATTTTTGATTTTATACACTGTAGCATACCCATTTTAGGTAGCCAAGCCATAGAAGTAAAATACCTTATCGAACATTATCAAATCGGCGAAATAATTGAAAGTCATCGACCTGAAGACATAGCTTCAGCTGTAAACGCTTTGATGCAAAAGGGAAAATCTTACTATCTGCCGGGCCTTCAAAAAGCCTCTGCAGAGCTGCGTTGGGAGGTGGAAGTCAAAAAACTTAGAGATTTCATCGCTAAAAATTTTAGTCACTAATACTTCATTTGCAGTAGTTTATTCTTTGGTGATTCCTTAAATCAATTGTAGGAAATTTTTAAAAAATGAAAAAATCTTTTGTTTTTACAGCTTTTCTAGCTCTTCTTTTGTCAATTAGAAACGATTCGCATACCCAAAAGGTGATAGCCTATTATCCCTTTAACGGAAACGCAAACGACGAATTAAGCGCTGGCAAGTAACGGAACGGGGAAGGGTGCTACATTAACCACCGATCGATTTGGTAATCCCAACAGTGCTTACCCCTTCAATGGAAAATTAGACATCATTCAATCTGCAGATAATTCGGTTGTTTCTTTTAAGGAAGAAGAAAGTTTTGCCATTAGTTTTTGGTTTAAAACGGAAGGAAAAAAGAAATACATGATTCCATAATCTACTGGTGTACAGGTTTTTAAAACAGGAATTTTTACTTCTGTAAATTATTCTTTTGGAGGAAAAAAAGGATGTATTGCTTTCGGTATAGGAAATAGCGCAAAAAATGTAATCAATGCTGTACTTAGTGGTGGCTTGCTTCAAAATCAAAATACCGAACTAAACATTAGGCAAGCGGGCTTCGATGCCATGCCCGGCCATCCCTTTTTGGTAGGTGCCAGTGAATCGGGTTTAGATCAGTATTTCGAGGGTATCATTGACGATGTCGTTATTTTAAAATGTGCTGTAAGCCCTCAACAAATTCGAGAGCTAATTGAGAATGCGTTTAAGTTACAGTAGCTTTTTGAAGGCCAAGTCTGTTTCGAAGCATTGAAATCATCACAGGCTGAAACTTTTCGAGCACTTCGCACTGCTGAGCGATTCGCTGACGTCGCAAGGGGTCATCGAGCAGTTGTGATGCAGCTGCTTCCATAGCGTCAAGAGCTTTTTCTTCGCTTATGTATCCTTCCATAAATTCAGCCAATGTGATGTACCAGCTCATCGTGGGCAAGTAATTGGGCTTTTGGCGATACTGGGCTTCAAGCTGCTTAATCTTGTATTTGCCCACCACATACAGCAATCGACCAAATTTTTCTTGCATAACCAATGCCCGAAAAAATCCGGCAAAAAACAAGTGCCATCGAGTAGCCATTACTTCTTTGATAGCTGTATTTAGGTAGTTTTCAGCAAATTCCTCAGCCTGCTTATACCTTTTTAGATCAATCAGAATGTGAATATACTGAGCTATAAAGCTGATTTTATTGTACATCTGCGTGGTGTGGCGCATTTCGTCAAAGGCTGAGAGCATCAGCTTATGCGCCTCTTGATAACGACCAGCACGCGACAGTACAGCGCTCATATTTGTGACGTAAAACAGGTAGTCTGACGTTTTTTGCTTGAGCGAGAGCCAGCCATATCTCAGGGCTTCTTCGATTTGGTTGAGCCTTGAGTGTAGTAGCAATCGATTTGCATAATAGTTAGAGAGAACTCGCCTACCGGGATAGTACGGTATCAAAAAGGCTTCCCTGAAATACTCCATGTGTTCGAGCATTTGCTGGTATTGGCCTTTGTTTAAGTAGTAAAACCACAGTCGTACCGAAGCCGAGTAGCGATTATGCCCATCGAGTCGGTGATCTTGAGAAATTTTGAGCAAAGTGTCGGCCATTGAGCTATCGGCTACCTCTTTGAGTTCAAATTCCCCAATAATTTTTTCCGTAAGCTGTGGCAGAACAGTTTCTACATCGATGTTGAGCTGATAATTGGATTCAAACTCTTTAAGATACTTCTCTACTTCGGGCAACACTTTTTTTCTGAAACGTATCAGCAGAAAGTCCCTTAGTTTTTGAAACATTCGGTAGTATTCTCTAAAATAATAGGTCTCTGGATGGGCTTCTGCTAATAAGGCTAACAGTTTGCCCTCATCGATGGGTGTTACGTCGTCTTTTAAAATTTTTTCAGTAAAAAAATGAATTTCCGTGATCTGATGATCGATGTCGCTTACTAAGAGTATTTGTTCAATTTTTTTCTTCAGTAGGCTGTACTTGCGTTTGTCGATTGCTGGGTCAAAAGAAAAGTAACCCTGTTGAACTCCCTGCCGAGCCTGCAAGAGTATTTTTTGTATATCAGTATCAGCCGTTTTAACTTTTTGAGCTACATACTCAATCTCTTCTTGGGTGAGAGATGAGATGTACGTTGTGAAGATTTTTAGCTTCAGCTTCATTCAGTAGCTTCCGGATTGTTCTGTGCGCGATTAGCGGCTGCTTCCAGCTCTTCGAGCACCGGCTGAATGGTTTGTGAAGGAAGGTCGTTAATATCGATGTACATAAAGCCATCCAACGAGTTGTTGAACTTCGGATCCACATTAAAGGCTACGACCTTTGCATTTTGCTTGATGTATTTTTTCAATAGCACAGGTACACGGGTATTTCCAGGTTCAAGGTCTTCGATGAATTTATCGAGCTTGTTGAGATCGTCTTTAGCCTTTGAGAGTACAAATTCTTTTTCCCGTTCGTCTATTTTTACTTTATATGCTTTGCGCGGTTTGATATACTTAGCGAGTTTTTTATCGAGGTAATTGAGTTTTATAAATTCGATCATCAGCGTTTTTGAGAATTTGCTGTATGAATTGCTGATACTCACACAGCCTGTGAGATAGCGATGACCGGGATTGCGCAGTATTACGTGTACGATTCCTTTCCACAGCAAAAAGAGCGGTAGAGGCTTAGCTTGGTATTCTTTGATCACAAAGGCGCGCCCCATCTCAATACCTTGTGAGAAGAGATGCTCAGCCTGCGGCTCGATTTTGAAAAGCGTTGGCACATAAAAGCCTTTCAGCCCAAATTTCGGATAGATGTTTTGTCCAATTCCCAGTCTGTAGGCCCCCACGAGTTGCTTTGCCTCACTATCCCACAAGATCAAGTGTGTGTAATATTGATCAAACTCGTCGAGGTCGATTTCGGCGTTGCTGCCCTCACCTACTTCTCGAAAAGTAACCTCTCGAAGCCGGCCAATTTCATGTAGAAGATAAGGACACTCATCACCGAGAAATTCAAAGACTTCGTAATTTTTGGTCTCTGTGAGTTTTTTGCCCTTTGAACGCAGATAGTCAATCTCTTCCAACACCTTTGAGATGGGTGCGGGTGCCACGATAGGCTTTATGCCTTTTTTTACAAGGGGATTTACTGGCAGTTTAATTATTGACTTTTTAGGCGGTAAGGTGCTCGCAAGCATGTAAGTGCGAGTTCGCAAGAAAGAACTCAACGATTCAACATCAGGATACTCGTCGATTTCTGCGGGCTGAATCGGCTTGCCAATACGCACCAAAATAGGCTTTTTCTTCTGAGTAAAAAGCTCGCTTGGCAACTTGGCTGTGCGCAACATGGGGTGAATAGAGGCGAGCAGATAAAACCAAAAAGAGTTTCTGGCTTTGAAGTACACTGGTACTACGGGTACTTTCATTTTCTTGATGAGCTTTATAGCTCCCTCTTCCCACTCTTTGTCCAGAATCTTACCTGCTTCAAAGTGATAAGTGCTCACCTCACCAGCTGGAAACATTCCCAGCGGGTGCCCATTTTTTAGGTGGTTTATGGCGTCTTTAATGCCGGGCACACTGCTCTTACCCACTACATCAGCATCAAAGGGATTTACCGGCATTATAAAATCGCTTATTGGCTCAATTTTTTTGAGAAGAAAATTTGCAATTACCTTAAAATCAGGCCTCACAAGCGATACGAGTTTTATCAGAATTACCCCATCAATGCCCCCAAGAGGGTGATTGGCAATGACGATAAAAGGACCTGACTTTGGGAAACGACTTAACTCCTCCTGATAATAATCAAATTGTACATCGATTTCTTCAAAGAGTCGGTCAATGAACTCCACCCCTTTGTGATCTGAGAGCTTTTCATAAATCTGGTTGATGTCGTCGATTTTAAGGATTTTCATCATAAGGCCGGCCATTCGCTTGAGACCTATTTTGTCTAAATTGGTGGCCTTGGCAAAATCGTCCTTTTCTACGAGTTTCATGGGTGTGTTGAGTTCAGAAAGTTCAAAGATAAAAATTTCACTGGGCTGAGCCTTTGGTTAGTTTTTCGCGGGCAACCTTAAGGGCAGTTTCCAATCCATGGGGGTCAGAACCACCGGCAGTAGCAAAGTGCGGCTGTCCACCGCCACCACCTCGTATGAAAGAGGCTACTTCCTTCACTATTGCACCGGCGTTAATACCCATTTTAACAGCATCGTCGCCTACGGCTATAGCAATTCCTGGCTTGTCGGCAGCTACATAGCCCAGTGCAAAGCATCCTTTGGGGAATCTCTGTTTAAGCCTGAAAGCTAAATCTTTTACTTGAGCCGAGTCTAAAGGAACCCTTTCCGCCAATATCGGGGTATCTAATCGTTCTACCTCGCCTGAGAGTTTTTCAAATAGATGCTCAACCTCCAGTCGTGCGTAGTTTTCTACTTTTTTCTGAAGGGTATGACGCTCTTCTAAAATATTTTGAAGAGCTGTAGCTGGATCTTTAGGATGTTTCAAAAGCCCCTTCAATGCTGTTAAGAGAATATTTTGATCACGATATTCTTTTAAAAATCCAAATCCAGTAACAGCCTCTATACGTCGTACACCGGCTGCAATAGCTGTTTCTTGAGTGATTTTTAATAAGCCGATAGCGCCTGTAGACGCTACATGGGTTCCTCCGCACAGCTCAACTGATGGCCCGAATTTGATGGCGCGAACGCGTTCGCCATATTTCTCGCCAAAGAGCGCAATGGCTCCCATCTCGAGAGCAGCTTCCATCTCTATTTCACGATATTCGTCGAGGGGAATGTTGTCGAGAATTAACTGATTGACAAGGTCTTCTACTTTCTCGAGCTCTTCATCATTCATTTTGGCAAAGTGGGAAAAGTCAAACCTCAAATAGTCGGGAGCCACTAGGGAGCCTTTTTGCTCTACGTGTGTTCCCAGCACTTTGCGCAGGGCGTAGTGTAGCAAATGTGTAGCAGAGTGATTTCGCGCTGTGGCTTTGCGCTTTTCTACATTCACTACGGCCTTTACGGGTAAGGTAATATCTTGGGGCAAGCTGCGGGTTAAGTGCAGAATGATGCCGTTTTCCTTTTTAGTGTCATACACTTCAATGCGCTCATCGCCAAAATAGAGCACTCCCGTGTCGCCAACCTGTCCGCCTCCTTCGGGATAAAAAGGTGTATCTACCAGTGCAATTTGGTAAAAGGTCTTGTCTTTGGCCTCTACTTTTCTAAAGCGAGCTACTTCCGTTTCGAGCTCAGTAGTGTCATAGCCCACGAAGCGATCACCACCATTGCGAATCTCGACCCAATCGCCTGCCAATAGCTCAGCTGCAGCACGCGACCTTTCTTTCTGTCGCTGCATCTCGCGGTTAAAACCCTCTTGATCAGCACTGTACCCGCGTTCGCGTAGAATGAGCGTCGTAAGGTCAAGTGGAAAGCCATAGGTGTCGTACAATTCGAAGAGCTTTTCGCCATCTACCACTTTGCCTTGTGTGTTTCGTATGACTTCTTCCAAACGGTTTAGTCCACTGTCAATGGTTTTGATAAAGGTTTGCTCCTCTTCGCGAATAACTCTTGCTACAAACTGAGCTGACTCTCTTATTTCGGGAAAGAAATCTCCCATTTCAGCAGCAAGCACATCTACCAAGGTGTATATGAAAGGAGACTGAATGTTTAAAGAGGAGTACGCGTAGCGAATGGCTCTGCGAAGGATTCGGCGAATCACATAGCCCGCTCCCGTATTAGAGGGCAATTGACCGTCAGCTATAGCAAAGGCTACTGCCCGCACGTGGTCAGCAATCACGCGCATAGCGATGTCGGTCTTTTCATTGCTCTTATAAGCTATGCCAGTGTGTTGTTCGATTTTTTTAATGAGAGGTTGAAAAATGTCAGTGTCGTAATTTGAAGTTTTCCCCTGCAAAGCCATGGTAAGACGCTCGAATCCCATGCCCGTATCTACATGCTGAGCAGGAAGTTTCTCTAAAGAACCATTTGCCTTGCGATTAAACTCCATAAACACAAGGTTCCATATCTCAATCACTTGCGGATGCCCTGTATTTACGAGCTCTTTTCCGTCTAATGCTTTGCGCGCTTCGTCAGGCCGCAAGTCGATGTGTATTTCGCTACAGGGTCCACAAGGTCCCGTATCTCCCATTTCCCAAAAATTATCTTTTTTGCTGCCCGAGAGAATTCGATCTTTTGCTATGTGAGCGCTCCAATATTCAGCAGCTTCGCGATCGAAGGCCAAGCCTTCGGCCTCATCGCCCCCAAATACGGTGACGTACAATCGATCTTTAGGCAATTTATAGACTTCTGTTAACAATTCCCAAGCCCATTCAATAGCTTCCTTTTTAAAGTAGTCGCCAAACGACCAGTTGCCAAGCATTTCGAACATGGTGTGGTGATAGGTGTCTATACCTACTTCCTCCAAGTCGTTGTGTTTACCGCTCACTCGCAAGCATTTTTGAGAGTTAGCAATGCGAGGATATTTTACAGGCGCGTTGCCCAAGAAGAGGTCTTTAAACTGATTCATCCCCGCGTTGGTAAACATGAGCGTAGGATCGTTTTTAATTACCAACGGGGCTGAGGGCACTATTTTATGACCTTTGGACTCAAAAAATTGAAGAAAGAGCGAACGTATCTCTTTAGATGTAAGCATATTCGTACTAATTTGACAAAATGAGCTGCTAAATCAATCTCACAGATTTCAGACCGGCAAAAATATGCCCGGGGCTTACTCTGATTTGGTATTTTTGCGAGAATAAAGAACCGGTTTCTAACATTTGACTATTTGGCTAAGAAGCACAAATACATTTACGATCCCGTAACCCTCTCTTACAAGCGATTGGAGCCCTCCATTTGGAAGCAGGTGGGCAATGTGCTTCTTTTTCTGCTTTCATCTGGCTTATTTGCTTTTTTATTCCTGTTTTTTTCAAAGTCATTTCTCGTAACTCCACGCGAGAAAGAACTGATGCGCGAAATAGACTATCTGACCCTGAACTACGAACTTCTAAAAAACAAGCTCAATACCCTCGAACAAGCCCTGCTCGATCTCGAAAACCGAGACGACAATATCTACCGGGTAATTTTTGAAGCCGAGCCCATACCGGCCAATCTCCGTCGCAGTTCATTGGCTGGCATCAACCGCTACAAAAATCTAGATGGATATGCAACCTCCGAACTGGTAAAAGAAACAACCCAACGACTTGATAAATTACGAAAGCAAGCCTACATCCAGAGCCGTTCCTACGACGAGGTACTCGAATTGATTAAAAATAAAAACAAACTTTTGGCCTCTATACCAGCAATTCAACCGATAGCAAATAAAAACCTTACAGCCGTTGCCTCAGGTTTCGGAATGCGCATCCATCCGATTTACAAAGTACTCAAAATGCACACAGGTATCGATTTTACTGCACCAATAGGCACTCCAATCTACGCCACTGGCGATGGAGTAGTGATACAAGACAACGGCTTAGGCGGCTCTGGTTATGGACTTTACGTTATTATTTCGCATGGTTTTGGGTATCACACTCTTTATGCACACATGTCAAAGGCTATTGTGAAACCTGGCCAAAAGGTAAAAAGAGGCGATATCATCGGATATGTAGGTAATACCGGTTCATCTACAGGGCCGCATTTGCACTATGAAGTAATCAAAAATGGAGTAAAAGTTGACCCCATTAATTACTTCTTTAACGACCTTACTCCTGAAGAATTTGATCTGATGCTCCGACTGGCTCGCCAAGAAAATCAATCCTTTGACTAATGGATGAGAATGTGCTGAAATACAAACGTTACTTCACTATGGGAGAAGTGACGGAGATGCTTAATGTCAATGCATCATTAATACGATTTTGGCACAAAGAATTTAGCGAGTTTTTGCATCCTAAGACCAACAAGAAGGGCAACAGGCTTTTTACTCCAAAAGATGTAGAAACTCTTCAAAAAATTTATTATCTCGTAAGAGAAAAAGGATACACACTGGAAGGGGCAAAAAAAGAACTTTGCAACAATCAAACTACCAAATCTTCAAATGAAACCATTACCAACACCTCAATAGAAGAAATCAAAGAAAAACTATTAAAGATACGTAGTGAATTACTGCTTCTTAAAGACATTTTATAACCATTAAAAACATGATACAAACAAACAAAGCAGAATATTTCAACGTGGCACTGGCTACTGGAATAGTCTTATTTGGCTTTGATTTAGAGAATCTCAAAATTATGCTCACCCGAAAAAAAGATGATCCATACAAAGGAGCGTGGGTGATACCAAGCCGATACGTAAAAGCTGATGAAAGTCTGGAAGAAAACATAAAAATTTTACTTTTACAGACCATCGAACATGAAGATGTATACCTCGAGCAGCTCAACGCCTTTGCGAAAGTGTACAGAAATCCTATAGGTCGTGTGGTAAATATTCCCTTCTATGGATTAATGCAACTCACAGAAAAAGAACAAAAAAACGCTGAAAAAAACGGCTGTAAGTGGATAAATTATCACGATATTCCACCAATGGCTTTTGATCACAATGAAATCATCGACTATGCAAAAGAACGACTCAAAAGGCGTGTAAAAAGACGTCCGGTTGGTTTTAATTCTCTGCCCAAAGAATTCACACTTACACAACTTCAAACGCTCTACGAACAAGCGCTAAATAAGACTTTCGACAAAAGAAATTTCAGAAAAAAAATATTTAATAGCGAACTTTTGGTCGATACCGGAAAAACGACCATTACGCCTCAAGGAAAAGAAAGCAAGTTGTATAGATTCGACGAAGAAAAGTATGAAAAAATGTCGCTAAAGGGTTATGACTTTTTATTCTAATAAAAATTAGTCAGCTTTGCTAAGCGTGAAGGAAAAAGCACTGCCAATGCCTTCGGCAGAACGAACGTTAATTGACTGCCTGTGCGACTCAATGATGTGTTTCACAATGGCAAGACCCAGGCCGCTACCTCCTGCATCTCTAGACCTGCTTTTATCTACTCGATAAAAGCGTTCAAAAATTCTAGGCAAATCTTCTTGAGGAATGCCCACACCATCATCTGAAATTTCCGTCATTATTTGATCCGGTAATTCGTAAAATGCAACTTCAACAAGTCCTCCTTCAGGTTTTGAATATTTTATGGCATTAATGATCAGATTAATCAGTAACTGTTCAATCCGTTTTTGGTCTGCTTTTACAAGTATTGGTCTATCGTAGTTTTTCTTAAATTTCAATTTAACATTTCTGGCTTTCGCTTTATCAGCAAGTTGGTCAAAAACATCTTTTACAACTTCGTACATATCAAACTTTGAAATTTTTAATTTTAATACACCGCTTTCCAGTTGAGCTATCAAATCAAGATCATTCACGATATTGATCATTCGATCAATGGATTTATTGGTGCGCTTTAAATATTTTTCACATAGTTCAGGATCATTCATTGCACCGTCAAGCAATGTCAAAATATATCCTTGAATATTAAATATCGGCGTTTTTAATTCATGACTGATGTTTCCTAAATATTCCCTGCGATATTTTTCGCGTTCCTTAAGAATTTCGATTTGATTTACTTTATCTTCAGCCCAATCAAAAACCGCTACTTGAGCACTTTTTAGAGAGACGTTTTTTGCAACTTCTTCTTCGGTTTTTTCAAGATTTTTTAACTGATTTATGGCCTTAAAAATCAACAGTACTTTTCTATAAACAAAAAAACGAATCAGTACATAAAAAACGAGATAAAAAAAGATAATGCTACCCACTAAGTAGGTAAAAAGTGAAAGGGCGGGATATGTAAGACTCTTATCGTAAAAGTATAAAATAGACAAAAAAGAGACCACTGATGCTATGACCGATAATAATAAACTTAAACGATTGGGATCGTCTAAGTTTAATTTATCCAGTAGATCGTCTAATTGCCGCAATTAGTCAGAATTTTTATCTGAATATTCAAATTTATATCCTACTCCTTTTATAGTTGAAATAATTTCATCACCGAGCTTTTCACGCAATTTACGAACGTGTACATCGATGGTACGACCACCTACAACTACATCTCTACCCCATACCATGTCGAGTATTTCTTCACGAGTGAATACTTTGTTTGGTTTTGATGCTAAGAGCGACAACAATTCAAATTCTTTGCGTGGAAGTACAACTTTTTTGTTGTTTTTTAATACTTCATATTTTTCTATATCAATTTTCAAATCACCAAAAACAAGACTTTTTTCTTGATTTTCATCCCTTTTAATTCTGCGCAGTAGAGCCTTAATTCGGCTAACAAAAACTTTTGGTTTTATCGGCTTTGTTATATAATCATCAGCACCAGCCTCGAAGCCTGCAATTTGAGAGTAGTCTTCGCTACGAGCGGTTAGAAAAGCAATGATCACATTCGAAAGTTCAGGAATATTCCTGATTTTATCACATGTTTCCATCCCATCCATTCCAGGCATCATCACATCAAGCACTATTAAATCGGGCTTTTCAGCCTTTGCAAGTTTGATTGCTTCTTCGCCATTACTTGCAGTGATAACTATATAGCCTTCTCGTTTCAGATTATAGCTCAATATCTCCAAGATATCAGGCTCATCATCTACCACGAGGATCTTGTATTTAATTTCGCTTGAAGACATATATTTATTATTAATTCAAACTGTCCGTTTTCTTCGTTTCAAAGAATTTTTTTTCATACAATTTCTGACGTTCGTTTTCAAATTCAATCAGTGGATTTTCTCTCTTTGATACCCAAACGCGTTTTTCGGTATCAAAGTAGGTTTCGTCGTCAGGAAATTCAATAATATAGACGTTATCAGGTGTGTTTTTTGTATAATATTTTTCAAGTTTTTTACCATTTACCATATCGATAAATACCTGTTTTGACACCTTTATCAAATCATCGTATGGCATTTTCCAGGTTCTGTAAACCTCTTCGTAATAAATGATGTTTCCATCTTTATCTTTCTTCAATTTACCACCAATTCCCACGTACTTTTCATGAAGACTTGGAGCTATTCTACTGATTTGAAAATAAATAAAACCATCTTTTGATGGATAAAAGAAATCAAGCTTATGACGCTGAGCCAAATGAATATAATATTCATCAAAAGATGGATCAAATTTTATACGATGAGTAGCTTTAGGTGGTAGTTTTCCGGCATAGCGAATGATGGAATATTTAAAAACAGAATCTTCGTATGCATTGAGATGATTTTCAGGTGTAATGTTTAAGGATGATGTATTACACGAAACAAAATTAAAAATGCTGATTGCGAATAGAATTTTCGATAGTGTTTTTAAATTCATGTGTTTTTGTCAAGTTTTTTTTTCTATTCTTAAAAAAAGAAGCTGTCCTAAAAGAGGGCAGCTTTTTTTTATCAGTTTTTAAATGGTATTTAATGTTACAAAAAATGAATTAGACTTAAAGCAGGTTTTTGGTAGTGATATTTCAAAAAATTGATTTT
>NZ_BHZE01000031.1 GCF_003851885.1 Thermaurantimonas aggregans
ACTTCAAAAATCAATTTTTTGAAATATCACTACCAAAAACCTGCTTTAAGTCTAATTCATTTTTTGTAACATTAAATACCATTTAAAAACTGATAAAAAAAAGCTGCCCTCTTTTAGGACAGCTTCCTTTTCATTTTGTATTCAATAATGTGTTCTTCGGGAATAAAGGGTTTTACTTTGTCTAAACCCATGAGCTCAATGGCTTTTTGCACGAGCATCTCTTCGGTGTATTCGTTGATGTTTCGCACAAATTTTCTTTCGAGAATGTATCGAGCACTCCGCAGAATTTCAGCCAAAGGAACCATGCCCACGAGCTCTGATCCCTTAAGTTCGACACCATGGCGACGAGCCAGGGTTTCGGTGAGCATATACACCTCGCCCATTCCATTAACTTTTATATCAACTAGGTTAAAGGATACCTGTGATAGATTGAACTCAGGGATGTACCACCCAATTGCCTTTACGCTTTTGAGCAGTCCGGGTACTCTTACGTAGCCACCACCAGGTGCCGGAACGATTTTTCCCAGTTCGCGAATTTCGTAGGCGATTTCGTTGGCTATTTTATCGTCCTTGTCGAGCAAATTCACATTATATGCGACCAAAATTCCACGAGTGCCAATCACTGTGACGCCAAATTTTGTAATAGCATCAGGATTTACTGTGCCGAAATCGGGTTTCCAATCGCGTTGCTTGAGTTTTTCTTGTAGGCCCTCGTATTCCCCTTTGCGAATGTTTGCGAGGTTAGAGCGCATGTTGCTGCGGGCATTTTTCTCGTAGAAATATCCGGCTATACCCAAATCATTACCTACTCTGTGCGCAAATTCAGCTACACGCGGAATTAGTTCGGCATCTGTAATTCCCTGCCAAGCCACAAAGGGGCAAACATCTACTGCACCGATGCGCGGATGAGAGCCTTTGTGTTTCGACATGTCGATCAATTCGAAAGCTTTTATGTACATGCGATAGGCAGCTTCGAAAACGGCATCAGGCGGAGCCATAAAGGTGTAAACAGTTCGATTGGCTGATATACCACTGTCGATGTTCAGCAACATTACACCGGGTACAGATGTTATCGCTTCGGCGATTGCTTGAATTACAGCCTGGTTACGGCCTTCACTTACATTGGGTACGCATTCTACGAGGGGTGTAGTCATCAGAAGTCAGCTTTGTTTGATTTCAATGCTTTTGATAACTTCAAGTACGATCTGAGCCAGAAATTTTCCGGCAGCCATCTTTTCAATGGGTGTGGCAGCGAGTTCAGGTGCGGCTTCTGAAAGGTGCAAGTATTTGATTTGCAGTAGAGAAGCCGCTTTTTTAATCAAAGAACGCATCATTTCAGGCGAAAAACCACAGGGATTGTAGGCGCTGGCTGGATAACCCGTAACAGCGTCCAGGTCAACTTCCAGACCGCAAGGCTCAATACTGAAGTTTTCTAAGGCTCTGTCCATCATGTTTAGCCATTCACTGCGCTTCACTGAGAGGAGATCGTCGTATGAGGTATAGGTGATGGCTTCGTTAGACTTAATGGTTTGAAAAATGTGGTCGTTATTAAACTCTGTTTGGAGCCCGAAAATGTGGTAGTATTTGATCAATTGTTCTTCTACGGCATAGCTGAATCCATTGCCTGAGTGGCGACCTTCCATAGCTCTGAGGTCAGCGTGCATATCGAAGTTCATAACAGCCATAGGCTTTGAAAGAGCACTTGAAAAACCTTTTATGATCGGATAGGCATTGTTGTGTCCACCACCGATGGCTATGAGGATTTTTCCATGCGAAGCAATTAGCTCAACCAGTTCTGCTACAATCGAGTCGATTTCGGCTGTTAATTCGCGCAGTTTTTGAAGATCTGCTTCAGAGTGGGGCGAAAGCGCTGAAGCAGCTGACATCAGGTCATTCAGATTTAGTGCCCCGGCTATTGCAATGTTTCGGCCGCTGAAAAGTTGATTGCTTTGCATGTTCAATAAGGCGGGCAGGAAGTATCTCCAGGCACTTTCAGCGCCTGGACGGCCGAAATTTGCTCGTATACCGATGTCTTCGGGAATTCCGAGTACTATGTATTTTACCTGCTCGTTTTGAAGAATTTCATAAAATTCATTTTCGTTTTGAGGTACTAAACATACTTGACCAATACGTGTTTCACCGGTCCTTCGAATGAGTTGAGCTGAAATAACTTCATCGCTCACATACGAGAGGCGTTCCATTACAGCTGCATCAGTCCACTTTTCCATTGAGTACGGTTTTATAGATAAGATTACTTGAAAAATAATAAGGTATTTGACTTAAATCGTCGATGAATTCGGTGATTAAAAAGGAAGCAACCTTGCCTCGCTCTATGCTGCCATGCGTATTGCCTATTTCCATGGCATAAGCACCATTAAGCGTAGCAGCAGCTAGTGCTTCTTCGGGCAGTATTTTCATTTTAATACAGGCCAAAGCCATGACGAAATTCATGTTGCCCGACGGACAGCTGCCCGGGTTGAAATCAGAGGCGAGAGCTATGGCTACATTTTTCTCAATCATGCTCCTTGCATCGGGGTAGGGGAGGCCTAAAAAAAAGGCTGTGCCTGGCAACAAGGTGGCAATGGTGTTGCTTTTAGAGAGAAGATCGAATTCTTCACTTCCGGCGCGCTCTAAGTGATCTACGCTCACAGCTCCGTGAGCCACGCCCACTTGTACGCCACCCGAGAAGTCGAGCTCATTGGCGTGAATTTTCGCTTTCAAGCCATATTTATCAGCTGCTTCAAGGATTCGGGATGTTTCTTCTACGGTAAAAAAGCCTTTATCGCAAAAAACATCCACATAATCAGCAAGACCGCTGTCGGCTATTACGGGAAGCATTTCTTCAATGATGTAGTTTACGTATCCCGTCTGATTGCCTTTAAATTCTGGAGGTACAGCATGTGCACCAAGAAAAGTGGATTTGATCGTTACATCTGATAGCTCACTGAGCCTTCTGATGACGGTCAGCATCTTGAGCTCTGAGGCCAAATCGAGTCCGTAGCCACTTTTTATCTCAACGGCCACAGTACCCGTTTTCACCATTGATTCAAGCCGCATTAAGGCACCATCGAGCAGTTCAGATTCGTCCATTTCGCGAAGGGCTAAAGCAGAGTGGATAATTCCTCCGCCTTTGGCGGCAATTTGCTCGTAGGTAAGCCCCTTAATTTTATCGACAAATTCTTCGTGGCGCGACTTTGCGAAGACGATGTGGGTATGACTATCGCAGTACCCCGGCAATATGCTTCTGCCTTGACAATCGACCACCCGAGCTCCGGACTCTATGGGAGGCAATTTTTCCATTGAGCCAAAATCGGCTATGATGTCATCTTCTATTTTCAGGTATGCGTTTTCAAGTGATGCCAGGGCATGTAATTCCTTGCCCCTGAGTGGGCGATAAATGCCATCTGTAATTCCGTAAATTTTTCTAATGTTTGTCAAATAGTAGATGGCCATCGCATTTGAATTTACAGGCGAAGTTATCCACGATTTTTAATTGACATATCAAGCTTTTACTAATTCTCTATTTAAAGGTATTTTGGAGAGAGAATTTTGAATTAAAAACCCTTTTAGTTCTGAATAAGAGATACGTAGAAAGACCTCCAGATGTCTTTGATATTTTCGATACGAAGGTGATCGGCGTGTTTTCTGGCTTTTTGCTCTAGGTGTTCGAGGTATTGAGGTTTGTTCCAAAGCGATTGAATAGTATTGGCTAAATCGTCCGAATTGCCAGAGGTTTGAAGCTCGGGTAATCCTGAGGCTTCCGTTAGGCAGGGCGAAGGACCGGTGATGCAGACTCTACCGGCTGCAGCTGCTTCAAGAGGTGGTAATCCAAAGCCTTCGGCGACAGATGGATATACTACTATGTGCGCATGATGATACCATGCAGCCAGTTCTTTAGAATCTTTTGGAGTTGCTCTGTAAAGAAGTTGTTTTTTGATAAGCCGTTCGATGATAGGCAATACGTTTTTGCTATACGATTTTTTTATACGTCCAATTAATACGATAGGAAGATTTAGGAGTTCAATGGCTTGGAGCAGTGCAAGGGTATTTTTACGAGGCTCTACTGTACCTACCGACAGAATAAACTTTTTAAATGGTGGATTAATCAGCTCTTTGAAGGTTTCAGCTTTGTAAAAATCAGGGTGAACTGGTTGATAGATTACCTCACACTTTGCCTGATTAATTTGGTAGGCATTCGAAAGTTCGTTTAATGTTTGATGACTGATGCATACTACTTTATCGGCAGCTTCGAGGGCCTTTTGCAATTTATAGTCATGCATTCGGCGGTCGAAGGCCGAGTATTCCCAAGGACGCGTTTTAAACAACACGTCGTGAACAGTCACCACTTTTTTTCCGCTAAAAAGCCCAATATCTTCGGGTAGTTCGGCTGATAAACCATGAAAAATCTGGGCTTTGTATTGCTCAGCTATTCGTCCTAATCGAGTGCGCCTCCACAGTGCGGGTATTAACTGCCATACATGCTCTGGTTGTAGTATTTGAATTTTAGGGTTGTTTAATCGCTGATCTAAGATGTTAACCTTTGGCGTGAGTGCCAGGATTTGGCTGACTTCGTCAAGGGCAGCAACCATAAAGAGGTGATTGCGCGCATACGATCCCAGTCCTGTAGCATTTTGATAGGCGCGTTTGGCGTCGAAAGCGAGTATCATTGTGCAATGATACAACCTTCTATCGCCATTGCATTTATGTATTGTTTGCCGATAGTTGTCCGGTAATTAGCATCAGTTGTAGATACGAAACCAGGCTGTTTAAATAGGCCTCTTCTTTCCTGATTTTTGAATTGAGCAAGGAAGTTTGAGCATTTCGAAATTCAAGGTCGCTGATTTTGCCCATACGGTATTGAGACTCGGCTATAGAGGTTTGATCTTCGACTGTTTGTTGATTTTTAAGTTCGAGCTGATATATAGCATAATTTGAAGCAAGCTGTTGATAGGTGTTTTCAAACAGTTCAATAAGCTCGAGTTCAAGATTTTTAGCTTGTAATTCGGCATTTTCGCTTTCCAAAAGAGCTGCTTTGCGTCTGTTGCGATCTATCATGCCGTTAAACAAATTCCATCGAAGCATCAGGCCTGCATTGGTGCCATTAGAGGCCAGCGATTTTAAAACGCCAATTTCGTTTTGCTGTCGGTTTAAGTTGTACTCACCAAAAACGCCAATATGTGGCATAAAATCAGCCAACTGTTCTTTCTGTCTAGATTCAGATATGAGTTTTCGCAGACGTATGCTCTGCAAGGCAGTGTTTTGAGTTTTGAGTTTTGCGAGCCATTCTTCTTTTGAGGGGATTTCGATGTCGGGCAAAGCGACGTTTACAAAGTTTTCTGCAGGAATATTTTCTCCCGTCAGCCGCTCTAATCTGGCTTTTAAGCGTTTTAAAATCAGGAGCTCATTTAAGTAAGCTGAACTGTCTTGATTAAAATCTCGCTGTGCCTGCAGATATTCAAAAGAAGATATTTTTCCGGCAGTGTATTTGGCTAAGGCTAAATCACGACGATTTTGACTAATTTTCAGGTTGTTTTCGGTATGGTTAAGGATACTTTTTTGTAAGACTATAGAGTAATAAGCAGTAAAAAGGTCAAACATGACAGATTCAATGGCTTCTTTTACGTCGTTTTGGGCGATGAGTTCCTGAAGTCTCAATTCATTTTTTAAGGCAAACATTCTCAATCCGTCGAAAATCATCCACTCTAAACGTACGTTAGTTGAAAACCCACGGCTTTTGGCATTTGTGGCAGAATTTTTCTGGCCGGAGAAAAATTCCAAATCTGTATTTTGAATACTTTGATTAGCTCCCGAGGTCACGTCGAGTCTGGGAAGCATGCCGGCTTGTCCTATAGAGTTTTGTAAATCAGCAATTTTTAAATTATTTCGGGCTATCTGAATGGTAGGGTGGTGCGTTAGCGCTTTATTTATCAAAGAACTGAGTAAAGTATCTTGTCCTGAAACGCCTTTAAAAAGCAAAAAAGTAAATAAAAGTAATTGATTTTTAAGTAGTTTCATGTTTTTTGCGTCGGGTGAGAATCAGGTAGAGCGAAGGAATGATAAATAAGGTAAGCAAGAGGGAAAAGAGCAAGCCTCCAATCACGACGATGCCCATAGGCACGCGTGATGTTGCTCCTCCACCGAGGGCAAAAGCTATGGGAACAGCACCCAAAATCGTTGCCAGCGAAGTCATTAAAATTGGGCGCATGCGCTGAACCGAGGCCTCGAGCACGGCCCGCTTCAGCGCCATGCCTTCGTCGCGCTTTTGATTAGCAAATTCCACGATGAGAATGCCATTTTTCGTTACAATACCGATCAGTACAATGATGCCTATTTGGCTGAAAATGTTTAGGGTATGGCCTGTAAGATAAAGGGAGAGCACTGCACCGGCCAAAGCCAGAGGTACAGTGAGCATGATGATTAGGGGATCTCTAAAACTTTCAAATTGAGCTGCCAAGACTAGATAAACGAGCAGTAGGGCAAATATGAAGGCGAAATTTAAGCTGCCGCTAGAGTCTTCGAATTCTTTAGACGGCCCCGCCAGGGAGTAAGAAAAAGTATCGTCGAGCACTTCGCGGCTGATGCGCTTCATTTCTTCGATGCCTTGTCCAAGTGATACCCCTTTAGCGGGGTTGGCCGATACGGTGGCCGATACATATCGGTTGTATCTATACAAAATGGGTGGAGCTGCATTTTCGCGGTATTCAATCACATTTGATAAAGGGATTAATTCTCCTCTTTTGTTTCTTACAAATACTTTTTCAAAATCCGACGGTTCGTCTCGGTAGAGCCTGTCGGCCTGACCAATGACTTGGTATTGTTTGTTATTCATTAAAAAGTATCCGAAACGCTGCCCAGTGAACATGAGCTGAAGGCTCTGTGCCACATCGGCTACTGAGATGCCGAGTGTAGCTGCCCGCTCGCGATTGATGGTAATATTCATCTCGGGCTTATTGAACTTCAGATTGACATCTACGAATTGAAACTTGCCAGAAGCATTTGCCATTTCGATGAATTTCGGCAAGGCTTCTTTTAGCTTTTCGAAATTGGGAGCTTGAATGACGAACTGCACCGGCAGGTTGGTGAATCTGTTGCCGCCAATGGTTTGGTCTTGAGCCACAAATGCACGAGAAAAATTGTATTTCTGCAAGAGAGCACTCAGTTCATCTGCTAATTGTTGTTGGCTCTTTTTGCGTTCTTTGGGGTCCTTGAGCATCAAACGTACAAAACCACTGTTCACTGATACGGAAGCACCAAAACCCGGTGAGGTCACACAGAGCAAATGTTCTTTCTCGGGCAAAGTATCCGTCAGCTCGATTAATTCCGTCATGTAGTCAAACATAGCTTCGTACGAAGTACCCTCCGGCGCAGTAGCTACAATGCGCAGTCGGCTTTTATCTTCTAACGGAGCGAGCTCGGTGGGTACTTTACGGCCGGCTAAGATGGTGATGACCACCGTTGCGACTACACCTGCAATGGAAATGGCTGGCTTATCGAGAAATTTGGAAAGTAAATATTGATATCTTCGATTAAGCATTAAAAAGAATGCCTCAGACTTTTTGAAAAAGGCGGTTTCGTTTTGCCGCTTTTTCAGCAGTCGAGCGCTAAGCATGGGGGTGAGGGTGAGTGAAACAAAGGTGGAGATAATTACAGCCCCTGAAACTACAATGGCGAATTCTCGAAACAGTTTACCAGTTAGGCCTTGAAGAAAAACAATGGGCAGAAATACTGCCACCAGTGTAACGGTGGTGGATAGAATGGCAAAGAATATCTCAGAAGCTCCTTTGTGGGCCGCTTTTATAGGTTTAACGCCTTTTTCAATCTTTGAATAGATGTTTTCCATCATTACAATCGCGTCGTCCACCACCAGACCAGTGGCGAGTACTATACCCAACAGGGTAAGTATATTAATTGTGTAATCGAAAATGTAGATGACGAAGAAGGTGCCCACCAGTGAAATGGGTATGGCAATAATCGGGATAAGGGTGGTGCGCCAGTTTCGCAAAAACAGATAAATGATTAAAACTACCAATAGAAAGGCAATAATGATGGTGTTTTGCACCTCTTCGATGGCCTTTCGCACGGGTACTGTACTATCGAGCGCTATACCTAGGACGAGGTCGTCAGGCAATTCTTTCTTTATTTTTTCAACTTTTTCATATACTCTGTCTGCCAGCTCTATCACGTTTACGCCGGGTTGAGGTGTGATGGCTACGCCGATCATAGGCTGCCCGCCGTTGCCGCGCAAAAGTGAGCGCTCGTTTTCAGGCCGGAGCTCTGCTACACCAATATCGCTGAATCGTATGATGCGGCTGTTTCTTTCTGTAATGATGAGATTATTAAAATCCTCCACCGACGAGAGGCGGCCCAGCGTTTTTACAGACAGTTCGGTGCGAAAGCCCTCGACCCGACCAGCAGGTATCTCTACATTTTCGCGGTTTAACGCCTGCTGAATGTCTTGTGGGGTGAGGTTGTAATAGGCCATTTTGAGTGGGTCGAGCGTTAACTTCATCGAGTATCGCTTTTCGCCCCATATGTTGATTTCACTAACTCCCGGAATATTCTGCAGGCGCTCTTTGAAGATATTAATCCCTATATCTGTGAGCTCCAGCAAGTTACGTTGATCACTCTGGACAGTAATTGAGATTACGGGATCGGCATTTGCATCTGATTTTACTACTACCGGTGGGTCGCAGTCGGCCGGCAAACGCCGGATGGCGCGAGAAACTCGGTCGCGCACATCGTTAGCTGCGTCTTCCAGCGATACATCCAGGTCAAACTCTACACTTATGGTGCTTCGGCCGTCGCTGCTCGTCGATGTGATCGACTTGATACCCGAAATTCCGTTGATAGATTCTTCAAGCGGATCTGTAATCTGTGACTCTATTACTTCTGCATTAGCTCCGGGATAGTTGGTCGTAACAGTTACTACCGGGGGATCGACTGAAGGAAGTTCTCTTACGCCTAAAAAGGTATAACTAATTACCCCAAATAGTATGATGACCAGCGACATCACAGTGGCTAATACTGGTCTATCAATACTGATAGAGGCTAATGACTTTGACTTTTTACTCATGGATGCGCTTACAAGGCATTTTGAAGAGAAACCGGTTTCGAAGGCACTACAGGCATGCCGGGTCTTATTTGCAAAAGTCCGGAAGCTATCACGGTATCACCTGGCTGAAGGCCATCGACCACCTCTACAAATACAGGATTCCGCTGACTTATTTCCACTGGTTTGGGTTTCACTAAGCCGCTGTCGATGGTGTACACGATCAATTTACCGAGCTGAGGAACAATGCATTCAGCCGGAATCTTGAGGGCATTTCCATTGTTTTTCAGTTTTATTGTGGCTTTTACAAACGTTCCGGGAGTCAGTTTGCGTTCGCTATTGGCTATTTTGGCTCGCACCTTACTTGATCTGAGTATTTTGTCAATTACTGGCTCTACTGCATAAACAGAAGCCATTAGAGCATCAGGATGAAACTGACTTCTAATTTCTACTTCATCACCAGGGCTCACATATCCGCTGTAGCGCTCAGGCAGGTCGATTTCTACCTTCAGCAGATTGGTTTGCCAAAGCTTAACCAGAACTTGCTGAGGATTGACAAAAGTGCCAGGACTAAAGTTTCTCACACCCGTGATTCCGTCGAAGGGCGCTCTAATGGTGTGTTTGTTTACCACAGCACGTGCTGCAGATAGATCGGCTTTTAACTGCTGGTATTTACTCTTCGCAGTTTCGTATTCTTCAGCCGAAACTCCACCTTGTTTGTAGAGAGCTTCAGTGCGATAGAAGTGTTTTTCAGCCAGTTCCAACTGGGCTTCAAGCGATAGCATACGCGCCGTGGCCTCTTCAGCGTCGAGTTTTACTAGTATATCTCCTTTTTTTACTGGTTTACCTTCATCGAAGTGAATGGTCAGAACTTTAGCAGCTACCTCAGCTGTGATATCAACCCACTCAAAAGGCAAGACTTCAGCATTTGTGACAAAGGTTTCTTCAGCCATCTGAGGGGCAGCAATGTAGTAATCAACCTGTACGATGGGTTTTTTAGTCGGCGTATCCTCTGTACTTGTGTTTTTACATCCCGATGAGAATAGAAAAAATCCAATTAAGGAGAAAGTTAACTGGACTCTCATATTCAAAACCCACAAATTACTTCGCATAATCGAGCTTTTTGCGAGTTTTCTCTTGTTTGTAGTTTATTTTGATAGAGACTTTGGGTTCTTTTTCAATGTTTTCAATCATCTTGCTGAGCACTTTGTAAAAAATTTCGCGTTCAGATTCATCTATGCCCTCAAAACAAATATTGTTTAAGGCCATGTACGCTTTTTTGATCTCCGGAATCACCTTCATTCCTTTAGGTGTAAGGTACAAATACATGGAACGGCGGTCTTCAGGATTTACCTCTCTGCGCACATAGCCCACCTTGCAGAAGTGGTCAACCACTCTAAAGGTAGTTACTTTATCTGTTTGAAGTTTATCGGCGAGTTGTTGCTGGGTAATTTCCGGTTGATGATCGTGGATGGTGAGTAGAGTGTAGTAGTATCGATCGATTTCGAGATGCTTGAGTTTTTTAGATACTGCCCCTATATATTGTTTGGTAAGGTAGGCAAAATACACGGCCATCGGCTGATTTGGATCGATTTTCATAGTTTTGGGAATTAGAGTTTATTACTAAAATAGTTTCGATATTAATGATGCAAATTTAAATGAATGTTGATACAAATAAAACGAGCAAAATTTATTTGCAGTGAATTTCAAGACGTTGATATTATTAGTAAAGTGTTAAAATTTACAGTTTCAGAATTTATTGCACGATCAGCTTTTTATACAACAACGTATTGGGGAATTAATCTTACATTTTTTCAAAAGTAAAAAGTGAAATGAATTTTTGTAATAATTCTGTTTTATTTGATTAAAGCATCATAAATAACTTGTTGAATGCGCGTGCGGTAAGCATTTTTTAGTAGTTTTTCGTTTGAAGCATCTGGATAAATGCGATTTGATAGAAAAATGTAAACAATTTTTTCTGAAGGATCGGCCCATGCGAGGGTACCGGTAAAACCGGAATGTCCGAAGCTTTCAAACGAAAGACAGCCACAGGTGGGTCCTTGTCCTGAAAGTTGAGGTTTATCGAAGCCTATGCCTCTTCTGTTTCCTTCAGCGCAGTATTGACAGCGGATAAATTCTGCAATAACCAGGGAATCAAAAATCTGCGATTGCGCATAGCGGCCATTGTTTACATACAGTTGCATCAGTTTAGCCAGGTCAAAGGCATTGCCAAAAAGGCCGGCGTGGCCACTGATGCCGCCGAGCATTGCTGCTCCCTGGTCGTGCACATAGCCGTGAACGAGTTGGTTTCTAAAGGTCTGATCATTCTCTGTGGGTGCAATTTCGCTTTTGGGAAATTTCTTAAGAGGGTTGAAAACAAGTGAATTAGCGCCTATTTTTGAATAAACATTGGCATATAGCCACTGATCTAAAGGTTGATTTAGTTGATTTTCAATAACTTCCTTTAACAAGTAATATCCTAAATCGCTGTAAACATATTTGCCAAATTCGCCAAGGGGCGACTCGAGTATGCGTTTTCGGATGGTATCTCGATAATTCTTGTGAATGTAGAGGCTATCGGCTACTTGAAATGGATATTCGAGCGAGTGTGTTTTGGAGTAAATGCCTGGTTTATAACCTGTTTTGGTAAGGGTTGATTGGTAGAAGGGAATCCATGCCTGTAAGCCGGCTCTATGTGTGAGGATGTCGCGTATGATGAGATGTTCTTTATTGGTTCCTCTGGCCGATGGATAGTAGTGTCCAAGCCGCATATCGAGGTCGAGCATTCCGTTCTCCACCAAGTGCATAATGGCCGGAACAGAGGCTGCTATCTTGGTGATGGAGGCAAGGTCATAGATGTGATGCAGCTGTACAGCAGCAGACTCAGCCGCATAGGTCTGTTTTCCAAAGGCTTTGTGATAAACCACCTTACCATCGCGAGCCACCAGAATCTGACAGCCGGGATAGGCACCTTGAGCTATCCCATCTTGAGCGATTTTGTCTATGTTTAATAGAATTTGCTGATTAAACCCGGCAAGGTTAGGTGTAGCAAAGCCAAGCACTGGAAATGAAGGTGTTTTAATGCCGTAACCAGCTGGAAAATCAGGTAGTATGCTCACCGGCAGTTGGCCCTGGAAGGAGCTGTGTCCAAAAAGGGTATTTATCAGGGCTAAGCTCGTTTCTCGATAGTTTTGATAGCTCACTACTGTGGCGGCTGTATAACGCACTTCGTCGACGTTCATTAGGTCATAAGGGTTGCCCAGATGTATGAGCACTACTTTGGTTTGCAAACTGGCAAGGTTAATCAGTTTTTTAAAGCTTTCGGAATAGCGAAATCGCACCCAGGGGGAGTGGCTAACCGGTGAAACAATGAGGAATAAGTAATCGTGTTGCCATAAATTGTTCAGGATCTCAAGCATTCGGGTGCTGTCAAAATCAATATGTGTGGTAGGTACATAAATTTTAAGGAGGTTAAGTAGGAGGGAATCTGTTTTACCCAGACTAACGGCCATCACTGAATTGGGATATGGAGGCAGAATCGGGAGCGTACGATTTTGATTTACAAGAAGGGTTAATGACTTCTCAGCTATCCGAAATCGGATGTTTTCGGTTTCATTGGTTGTGAGCTCTTTTTCTAGTTGATCTGTTTCAATGGGTTTGAGCTGATGAAGTCCCATCCAGTATTTGGCTTGAAGAATTTTCCTGACTTTATAATTCAGTTGCTCGTGGGTTAATTTTCCATCTTCAAGAGCTTTTTTCACAGCAGTTATTCCCCCTAATACATCTTCAGACATGAGCACTACATCGGCACCAGCAGCTAATGCCAATACATCGATGTGTTCTTCGGTTTTAAAGGTTGAAGCGCCTTTCATGTTGAGCGCATCGGTAAAGATGATACCATCGAACTTTAACTCTTTTACCAGTAAGTCGGTACTGACTTTTTCAGAGAGTGAGGTCGGTGTGCCAGAGCTGTCTATCGAGGGTACGTTGAGATGCGCTATCATCACAGAGCCAACGCCGGCATCAAAAAGGACTTTAAAAGGCTTAAGTTCTACTTGTTGGAGTCTTTGCAAGGGATGTTCTACAGTAGGCAGTGTGAGGTGTGAATCTTCTTTTGTGTCTCCATGCCCCGGAAAGTGTTTGGCACAAGCCAGTACGCGTAACCTCTGTTGGCCATTGGTATACGCTTTTGCCATTTGACTTACAAGATCGGGATCTTCTCCAAAAGAGCGCGCATTGATGATGGGATTTTTGGGATTGGTGTTGATGTCAACAACAGGGCCAAAGTTGATGTGAACACCCAAACGCCGGCATTGTCGGGCAATCTCACGGCCTACTTCGAAAGCCAGCATTGTATCGTAGGTAGCACCAATGGTCATTGCCCAGGGAAGATTTTCAATAGTTTTCAGGCGCATGGCTAGCCCCCATTCGGCATCCATAGCGATCATCAGTGGAATTTTTGCTATTGATTGAAGAGTATTTGTCATTTCAGCTTGCTTTAGAGCAGTTCCCTGAAAGAAAATTAATCCGCCGATATGGTGCTTTTCGACTAGCTTTTTTAGTTCGCGCATGTGCTTTTCGTCGCGATTGCTGTAGGCTGCTACCATGTAGAGCTGACCAATTTTTTGCTCCAGCGTCATGGTTTTCAGCACGCTATCAGCCCAGCGCTGGTCTTCGTACCAAAAGACCGCTTGGGGCTGCTGAGCAAGAAGCCACTGTACGGAAAGAATCAGAAAAAAAAACGTTTGTTTCATATCAGGTACTCACCTCGAGGTATTCAAAAAAACTAAGAAAATGCTGAACTATTGCTTAGGGTTAAAAAAAGATATCAAGAATGTGAATTTGATCAGAACGTTCGATTGTTAACTCTTTTGGTTTACTTTATTTTTTTGATTACCAAATACATATCTGGTAAAATGTGATATTTATTGGCCGGTATATCTTCCCAGGGCAGCACTTGAAATTTTTGTTTGGCTGATATTTCGGCTGAAAGTTCTTTTTCAACAAAGGCCATTCGCTGACGCATAAGCGTTTCGTTATCAGCTTTGATGTAAAAAGTGTATTGAAGTGACTTGCTCTTTTCGATGTCGGCAGCTATGAGTTTTAAATTGAATCGAGAGGCGGGAGGCATGTTGTTTTTTGCTGGAAAAAAGCGGATGTCAGGCAATTCAAACGTCCATTCGGTCACCGGCTTAAAGTCGGTTACCTCTACTTGCTCACCGCTATCATTTAAGATAAAGGCTTCAATACGGCGGTTTTTCATGCGGGTTTCTTCGTTAGTCTCTTTTTCGACTGGTCGACGATTGCCAAATCCTTTGTATTGCAGTCTTTGGGCATCTACTCCATTCGATATTAAAAATTGTGTAATGTAGCGCGCACGTGCCTCTGAGAGGCGATGATCGTTGTTGCAACACACATGACCTTGAATTTCTGTTCGAATGCCTTTGCGCTGCAGCAGTACGAGGAGCAGCTCATTCATCACATCGAGTGAGTACCAATGCGGAACGATTTGATTGGCGATGAAGTGTAGATTTGGCAACACGTACTTTTGGCCTGTCTCAAAGGGGAGATCGGCGATTCTTTCTTCAGTTTTACCAGGTGAGGCATCTACAAACTCTGCAATTATTTCACAACGGCGGTTTTTGGCTTTGCCTTCTTCCGTGGCATTGCTGTATTTGGGTTTGGTGCGGCCATAGTATTTTATGGTGATGTCGTTGAGCTCAAAGCCCTTGCTGAGCAGGTAAAGACGCGTGTTTTCTGCTCTACGTCGCGAAAGGTCGAGGTTGTACTCGTCGTTTCCCAGGGAGTCGCAATGGCCAATAAGTTCTACTGCCACTAGTCGCAGTCGGTCTTTGCCAAAAAGCCATTCGTCGATCTGGTTGCGGGCTTCGCGTGTGAGCTTATCTGAATCGTAAATGAAGTAAATTTCAAATTCCCTGATTTCAACGTTTTGTGCTTCTATTGACCATAGAAATAAGTAAAAGAGAGAAAATGTGACTAGTTTTCGAAAAATCATTAATCGCCGTGACTTTTATTTGTGGTATGATTTTTTGTAAAAACACTGCAAAATAAACGAAAATGCACTACCGACTATTCAAAAATCTTACATTACTACTGCTTCTAATGGCTGCAAGTAGCCTTCGCGCACAGACCAAAGTGCAGTGGTACAAGTTTAGCGAAGTTCAAAAACTACAGAAAAAACAGCAAAAGCCCATTTTTGTGGACGTGTACACCAATTGGTGTGGACCCTGTAAGATGCTCGATGCTCAGACCTTTGGCGATGCTCGTGTAGCTGAATATTTGAACAAACACTTTTACCCGGTCAAGTTTAATGCGGAAGGAAACGACACCATCGTCTTTCAGGGCAAGGTGTATATCAATGAAAATTACGATCCCTCGAGAGCGTATTCGCGTAATGCCACTCATCCCTTTGCTGGATATTTTGCAGTACAGGGCGGGGGACTGGCCTACCCTACGACGGCGTATATGGATGCTGATCTGAAGCATCTGGTTCAGCCCATACAAGGCTTCCTAACGCCTCAATACATTGAGCCTATTCTCAAGTACTTTGGTTCTAAAGCGTACCTGAATAAAAGTTTTGAAGATTTTATGAAAGACTTCAAACCGGAATGGAACTAAAAAAAGCCGCTCTTTTCGGGCGGCTTTTTTGTTTTTAAAGCATTGAAATTCAATCAATATCTCTCGCGGACGGAGAAGAAGAAGTTTGCTTCGATTTGAGCGTTTTCGTCGCTGTCGCTGCCGTGAATGGCATTGGCAGCTATGCTTTTTGCAAACATCTTTCGGATGGTGCCTTCTTCGGCTTTTGCTGGATCGGTAGCACCTATGAGTTTTCTGAAATCTTCTACGGCATTTTCTTTCTCAAGGATGGCTGCTACGATGGGTCCAGAGGTCATGTATTCCACAAGTTCGCCAAAGAAGGGGCGCTCGCGATGAATGGCGTAAAATTTTTCGGCGTCGGCTTTTGAGAGCAAAGTTTTTTTCATGGCCACGATGCGGAAGCCTGCACCTTCAATTCTGTTTAGGATTGCTCCGGTGTTGCCATCGGCCACAGCATCGGGCTTAATCATTGTAAATGTGATATTTCCTTTCATTTCAGTAGATTTTCGGGCAAAAGTATAAACGTGTTTACCTGAGGAGTGCGACTCAAGAGGGCATAAAGTGTTAGAAATACGCAAAATCTAAGGGCAACTGGTCGAATGTGGATGATATTTTCACTCATCCCCGCATCCTCCCTCTCTATTGCCTGCTGTAATCAAGTGAGGGGTGACTCCCGCAGAACTCGCAGATGGGCACTGAAAAGTTTGAGTTTTAGTCTTAGATAAAGTTAATGATTGACGAGCGGCTGGTGGCTACTGCTGCGTGAGGGATACGGCGGGCGCGCGACAGCGCGGTGCGAAGGTGAAGCGTAGCTGAGCCGAAGCACGGAAGCGAAGCGTACCCCAGAGTAGCCCGACCCGAACGACTGAGCGCAGCGAGGGAAGTGAGGGGCACGCCCAAAGAAAAAAAAAAAAAAAAAGTGCTTATTGATGGGAAGAGGTAGTAAAAATAAAAAAAACCCGAGCTAATTTTTTAGACTCGGGCTTGACAGCTAGCAAATTAAACTATTAAAAAATGTGGCCAAAGCCAAAGAAGAACTGGCTGCCTTCGCGGCTGATGCCGTAATCGAGCCTCATGATAGTGGATTGATTCCAATTGATGCGGCCACCAATACCTGGGGCTCCAACCCACTTCTGAAAGCTCAACTGGCGTGGAGCGTCGAAGACGGAGCCGAAATCGTAAAAGGGTGTAAGGCCAATGGAGAAGTGCTGCTTACCGATCGTAAAATCATAAAATCGGGTGCGCAGTTCGAGATTGACAAGAGTGACAGTGGGCGCCAAAAATCGGGCCTCGCGAAAACCGCGTATGGAACGCCCTCCGCCAAGTACAAGTATGCCTCCGGCCTCGGCTTGTGAGCTGAGATCCCACATTTCGATAAAGTTGATGCGGCTGCCGAAAATGTGACCGAATGCAGCTAATCCAGCAAAGGTGATGCGATTCTTATCACGACGCCATCGATGCAGCGTGGCGATGTACTGCGCCTGGAGCATAAACTTATTGAAACTGAAGTAGGAGCCAAACCAGCGGTCAGAATACTCGTGAGAGTACTGTAAAAAGACACCTTTAGAGGGATCAGGCTCGAAGTCGCGGGTGTCGTAAATGAGAGCCCATGCAATCATGGAGGTGAATCGGTAGGATTCGTCGCCAGTAAAACCGGTGAGATTGAAACGCTGCCAGGTACCATCAGCTATTTGCTTGTCTATAAGGGTAGGGTTGTGTTTAGCTTCAACGATGTGTCCGTCGGCAGTGGGCACTTTGAAGCGTTGGCCTTGATAGGAGGAAAATGACGTAAAAAGGGCTTCGTATCCAAACATCAGGCGGAGTTTGCCTCCCATCAGTACACGTTCGCCCAACAGATTGTAGAGCTGCTCGCGCTGTATCATGCTGTTGTAATTGATGTCAGTGTAGTAGTTGCCATCGCTGCTGAGCTCAGCAAGTTCGAGATTCCTTTCATAATCGCTTACCTTGTGGAATTCGCGATCCTGACCGGTGCGCTTGTCGCGAAAGGTCAGCGGCTTGAGGTACGCGCGCCCAATCCCCCAATATTGGGCATTAGGGTCTTCCCAAAGCACAGCATCAGCTCTCCATCGCCACTTAGAGTTAAAAAGATAAGGAGCATCGTAGTTGAGGGCGTAGCGCACGCGCCCATTTTGAAAAATGAAGAATTCGGCATTCAGCCGGTGGCGATAGGGGGTATATTCAAAAAACGGATCGTTTTTCGTACTGTTCCAAAACAAAAAGGCATTACCGCCAATTCCAAAACCTCGAATGGGATCAAATTCAAAGCGCGGAACACCGGTCATAAAAAAGCCTTCTTTTTTGTCTTCGAGTTCTGCGTCCGGGATTTTTTTACTGGGATCGATATAAAAAGGCAATTGATCTTCTGTAGGCTCAGTAACGGTGACTTGTTGAGCAAAACCAAACGTGCTGAAAAGTGCAGTAAACAGAAAGGTGTATTTACATTTCATAGAACTCTGATTTAAAAAGTATTATTCATATGGTACATGTTACAGGCGAAAAAAGGCTGTGGCAACGCCGAAATAGATTAGTAAACCAGTTATATCGACTACTGTGGTGATGGCCGGACTGGCTGCTACGGCTGGATCGCCACCAAAACGGCGCACTACTAGCGGCAAGGCTGCCCCAATAATGGTGGCTGATATTACTTGTAATGAAAGAGCCAGGGATATGACAAATGCAATGACAGAGAGGGAGTACTGTGCAGGTATTTCGGTCTCCCAACTCAGGAAAAGAACTTTGGCAAAAGCCAATACGCCAAGACAAATGGCCAATAGAGTTGATACTTTGGTTTCCTTCCAGATTACCTTTAGCCAGTCTTTAAAGGTAAGTTGACCTAATGCCAAGGCTCTCACCACTACGGTAGCTGCTTGGCTGCCGGCATTACCGCCGGTATCGGCCATCATAGGCATGTAGAGTGCCAGTATTAGTAGCTTTTCAATGGCGTTTTCGTAACTGTGGATAATCATGCCTGATATGATGCCCAGGGCTGCCAACGAAATTACCCACACCGCCCGGCGTTTGAAGTGCTCCCAACTGCTGGTACCGAGGTAGTCAAATTCTTTGTTGGCTTCCACAATTCCCATAAACTTCTGCATGTCTTCGGTATGCTCTGCGAGTATTACGTCTATGGCTTCTTCGTGTGTCACAATTCCTACCAATTGGTCTTTGTGATTGATGATGGGCAGAGCCACGAGGTCGTATTTTTCGATTTTGGCGGCTATCACCTCGCGATCATCGGTTACACGGCCAAATACAAATTCGGTGTGCATAGCATCTTGTACCAGGGTATGAGGAGAGGCCATAATCAGATCCTTAAGCGTAATAAAACCTATCAACTTCATTTCGTCGTCCACTACATAGCAGTAGTAGATGGTCTTTTTCGAAGGTGCATCTAGACGGATTTTATCAATGGCTTCGGCACAGATCATATCAGCATGCACAGTGGCAAAGTCGGTGCTCATGATGCCACCGGCCGTTTCAGGCGGGTAAGCTGAGAGGTGTATCACATCTTCGCGCGTCTTTTTGCTGAGGTAGGGGAGGAGTTCTGCCTGGTCATGTAGTGTGAGGTGCTGAAAGAGGTCGGCACGCGTATCAGATGGCATATGCTCGAAGATCTCTGCAAAACGCTTGCGCGAAGTGGTTTTAAAGAGATCAATTTGTTTGGCAATGTTGAATTCAGATACAATGAGCCCCTGCTGCGCGAGGGTAAAGTAATCGAGTATGCTCAGCAGATAGCTCTCATCCACTTGGTCGAGTATTTCGGCCACCTCTACCACAGGCATCTTTTTGAGCAAGGGGATGAGATCGATGATTTGATCGACCGTGTCAAAGTCTTTTACCAAAGTTTTCAGATCCATCAGCGTCAGTTTTTTTATGTATGTTAACGATCTAGACTTCGTGAAGCGAATCTGCTTTCCATTCCACCTCTGTCACACCGTACTCAAGGGTAAGCTGGCCGGCGAGCTGTTCGATATTGGTATGGTGATTCCCATTGGCTACAATCAGCGCCTCCATAGCTGCCATGCTCGGGCTCGCATCGGCACTGCTAAGGGAGCGCAGTTTTAAGTGATGATCTTTTTTTACAAAGTTCACAATGCGCACGCGCACGATGTTTTCTACATGCTCTTTGCACTTGATGAAGATGGTGTACAGAAAGACGCCCGAATTTTGTTTTTGAGTCGGATAGCGATTAATCCAACGACCTATGGACCGAAATACGTTGTCCGTAAGCGTAATGGTGAGAGCCGTAATAGCGGCATAGAAATACATACTCGTACCAGCCAGAGCTCCAACTGCTGCCGAACACCAAATGGTAGCCGCTGTATTTAGACCCTGTACATTCAATCCATCTCTGAGAATCAACCCACCGCCAAAAAAGCCAATACCCGTCACTATCTGGCCAATGATGCGCGTAGCATCGCCCATATACAGGCGATCATTTGACGAAGTAATGGCTTTCGAAATCAGTGTGTAGGTAGCTGAACCTGCCGCTAAAAGTGTATTTGTGCGCAGGCCGGCACTCTTCTGGCTCCACTGTCGCACCATACCGATCAAAGCTCCCAGCAAAACAGCCGTCAGCATACGGGTGAGAAAATTCCAAACAGTCATCACGCATCGATTTGGGGTTAGACAGTAAATTGAAATTGAGTCAGTTGCATGAATCCGTTGCAAAAGTACCAGGCCTTTGCACACAAGACTATTAGAAAACGATTAGAAAAGTATTAGAAAAGCATTAGAAACACAGAAGCCGGTATACAATTGTTTAAACCAGAAATTTTGCTCAAAAAAAGTATTTAAAGTTACGCTGTTTTACAGTAAATCATTGATTTTAAAAAAATCCAAAAGAGAGTACACACAAATCCTCTTTGATTTCAATCCTGTACACGATGTTGGTGGCATAATCTTTCCACTTTAATTCTCCAATTTTTACGAATTTACTGTCGAGCATTTTGATGTTGTTGTTAATTTCACTGAGCGGCTCTAAGATCAACACGAGAAAACATACATCATCATTGGCTATTCTTTTAAAACCAAAAATTTTAAATTGCTTGTAAACTCCGCTCGCTTTTGTTCTCATATAATTTTCGTAGCGAAATAGGAATAACCCTCATCCGTCACACCTGAGATAAAATCTGTTCCGTATTCACGGATGATTTCACTTTTAGTTTTGAGCAGTTGGGCCTGGATGGCAGTGCTCAAAAGGATAGCGATAAGCAAAGCAAGTGTTCTCATAGCTTCCTGGTTTTACATGTTATTTTTTTTTCTTTGCCTGGGGGGCCATGCTGCTAAAAGAAGTTTATCATTGAAGGTAATACGTGGTGAATAAGAGACCATTCAATACAAGTAATAGATACAAGGCATAAGGAGGCTCTACAGTACAGGTTTACCATTACAGGCAAAGCTTAAAAACCTTGTTTTAGTGGTACAGACGATCCCTGCGGGATGTCTGCATCCATTCATGCTGCTGCTCACAATTGTTCGCCGGCATTCATGGAAAGTTACAGAGTGATGACTCTCTTAGGAGACACAAATACTTAGCCTGGATAGTCTTAATTCTTGTTTTAGTGGTGCAGACGATCCCTGCGGGATGTCTGCATCCATTCATGCTGCTGCTCACAATTGTTCGCCGGCATTCATGGAAAGTTACAGAGTGATATGTCTAACAAGGAAAAAAAAGAATTAGACTATAAAAGGTCTTAATCCTTGTTTTAGTGGTGCAGACGATCCCTGCGGGATGTCTGCATCCATTCATGCTACTGCTCACAATTGTTCGCCGGCATTCATGGAAAGTTACAGAGTGATATGTCTAACAAGGAAAAAAAAGAATTAGACTATAAAAGGTCTTAATCCTTGTTTTAGTGGTGCAGACGATCCCTGCGGGATGTCTGCATCCATTCATGCTACTGCTCACAATTGTTCGCCGGCATTCATGGAAAGTTACAGAGTGATATGTCTAACAAGGAAAAAAAAGAATTAGACTATAAAAGGTCTTAATCCTTGTTTTAGTGGTGCAGACGATCCCTGCGGGATGTCTGCATCCATTCATGCTGCTGCTCACAATTGTTCGCCGGCATTCATGGAAAGTTACAGAGTGATATGTCTAACAAGGAAAAAAAAGAATTAGACTATAAAAGGTCTTAATCCTTGTTTTAGTGGTGCAGACGATCCCTGCGGGATGTCTGCATCCATTCATGCTGCTGCTCACAATTGTTCGCCGGCATTCATGGAAAGTTACAGAGTGATATGTCTAACAAGGAAAAAAAAGAATTAGACTATAAAAGGTCTTAATCCTTGTTTTAGTGGTGCAGACGATCCCTGCGGGATGTCTGCATCCATTCATGCTACTGCTCACAATTGTTCGCCGGCATTCATGGAAAGTTACAGAGTGATATGTCTAACAAGGAAAAAAAAGAATTAGACTATAAAAGGTCTTAATCCTTGTTTTAGTGGTGCAGACGATCCCTGCGGGATGTCTGCATCCATTCATGCT
>NZ_BHZE01000032.1 GCF_003851885.1 Thermaurantimonas aggregans
CACAGACAACTTCGAGGGTGGCTATTGCGGTGGGGATCACCTCTTCCCATTCCGAACAGAGAAGTTAAGCCCACCAGCGCAGATGGTACTGGCACTCCGCCGGGAGAGTATGTCGCTGCCCTCCTTACTACTAAAATCAATTAACCCCTGGACTCTAAAAGTTTAGGGGTTTTTGTTTTTCTGAATGATTTGATTTAACTAAATATCATTAGAATTTATTAATTTCCCATCAAAATCAAAAGTAAAGCTTAATAAACCCTTATCTTAAATATACTTCAAGCAAGCCATCGGGTATATTTAATATAATGCTTTTACTTTCTTTATCAATTTCTTTGATAAAAACATCTACTAGTGGCACTAGTATATTTTTTCCTGTAGTGTGTTTAATTTCTAATACGTTTTGGTATTTGTTTTCTAATACGTTTGATACTTCGCCTAACAATTGTTCTTTGCTAGAATTAAAAGCAGTATATCCAATTAATATTTCTGAAAGAGTTGGTTCTTTTGTGCTAAGTTTTCGTATTTCCTCTGGGCGAAGTAGTAATTCTTTTTGAAGGATTTCTTCAGCATCCTCCAATGAATTTATCTCTTCAAATTTGATCTTATATCCTTTAGGTAGTTTTTTTATCTCTTCAACGAAATAAGGCAGCTCTGCGCCCTTAAACTCTATAAAAAAGTGTTCGGCATCTTCATAATTAATTGATGCACTATAAAACTTAAAAACCACATGGCCTTTAAGACCATGTGGTTTCAATACAATGCCTACAGGTACGAATTCTGATTTAGCCATTATTTCACTGGCTTAAACCAAATAGTTTATGCTTTACGCTTCTTCTGTAGTTGAATTTTCAGAAGCAGATTCAGCAGCGGCTGTGTTTCTTTTTTCTATACGCTGATTGTTGTAAGCTCTTTCAGCATCGATACGAGCTTGTCTCGCTTTTTCGCGCTTTGCAAGTAATTGTTGTTTTTTAGATTGAATACGAGCTGCTTTTTCTTCAAGCCACTTGCTAAACTTCTCTTCTGCTTGCTCCTCGCTGAGTGCACCTTTCATTACACCTTTAAGTAGATGATTTTTGAGAAGTACACCCTCCTTTGATAAAATTGAACGCACTGTATCAGTGGGCTGAGCACCATTCTGAATCCAGCGGAGAGCAGATTCAAAGTTCAGTTCTACAGTTGCTGGGTCTGTGTTGGGGTTGTAGGTACCCAACTTTTCAATGAATTTACCATCTCTTCTGCTTCTGCTGTCGGCCGCCACGATGTAATAGAATGCATGTCCTTTGCGGCCGTGTCTCTGTAGTCTTAGTCTTACTGCCATCTTTGAGTTTTTTTGGGTGCGAAACCCGGTTAAACGTTCTTAATTGAGCGCGCAAATGTACAATTATAAATTCACCTTTTGGGGATTCTAATCAAAAACCTGAAAATTTTATAAAAGTATTATATCTTTCATTAACAAATTCAACCTTTATGAGATCATTACACCCATCTGCCTCGATAAAATCAAGTTTTACTAATGAACTATCTTTATCTACGCGTAAATTCAAAAGACCTTTTACAACTCTGTAATTACAGCCAAGAGCAAGTTTTATGGTGTTTTGAGAATCTGTTTCATAATTGAGTAAAAAGTTTTTTGATTGACGAGTAGCAGTTCCTTGTAACGTCATTGTAAGAGTATCGTCAAAAAAGGTGTATGTATTGAATCCGTTGTGCCAAGTCACAGTTGAATTTAGATTTAAAAGGTAATCTTTATAAGAAAAATTCGTTGAAAGGATGTTGAATTGAGGGTCAGATGATACAGCAGAAATCATAATTGTACCATCAATGGGTATATCGTCAACTCTAAAACCAATAAAGGAAATTGTAATTAAACTACCTGTAATTCCGTAATCTCCATTAATAGCTGCTTCTATTCTTCCTCTACGCGTTTTTCCATCGGCACATAATTTTTGAATGTTGCCATAGTCTATTGACAAAATATTTCCGTTTTTAACTACCGTTGCTTGGTCAATCACAACTTGTCCACCTGCAGCCACTGTTGGATTTCGAATGCCTTCGTCAAATCGTCTCCACACCGATAGGAATTCGCCCAAGACTTCGGCATAGAGTTGTGTATTTTCTACCTTTTCCGGACTTGGCAATAAAAACTCATCCTCGCAAGAATAGAGTGAAAAAACTACCAACAGGAGTATTAAAAAATTTCTCTTTGAATTTTTCATTTTAAATATTTTCTAGTTTTTAAGTTCATTTTTAGTAGAACTTTTCCTTTTGTAGTACTCCGGATTAGCAAATGAGATATTTATTCCCATTCTAAAATTGATAGCATTTAATCGTTCTGGATTGAGTATTGCATTAATTTGATCCGTAACACCGTATATCTGAACTCCCAAAAATTTAAACATAAAACCCGCCCCAAAGTTTGAAAAATTATTGTTTATAACTGTGTATGAACCCATGAAAGATAGCCATCTTGTTATAGGCATATGATATTGTGCTCCGAAAGCCAACATATTAGTTATAGAAGTTTTACGCAGATCAGCAAAGGCTGATAGTCTTTGATTTTTGAAAAATTTATAATCCACAAAAATAGAATATCGAGCTGATAAAGAAGTAGTGTAGCTCTCACCGGCTCTTTCTTGAATATTTAAGGCTGAGTTGATTGAATCAATAATTTCATCAAATGAATCTACTTGTTCGTCTTCAGCCAAATTGATGTTCAAGCCATTGAAATGAACATTGCCATTGGAGTAGTACTCTTTTAATTGTTCATTCCATTTAATGCTTCCGATATCGGCCATTACAGCTGAGACGCGCAGTTTGTCATTGAAATCATAACTGGCGGCTATGTCAAATGCAAAACCTCTGTTCCCAGTGCTGCCTGGTGTTAGATGCGTCCTATAATCAATCATTCTATCAGCAAAATCAGAAAAATCACCGCTGCTTCGAATTAAAATATCCGTACTCAGGGTCCATGCTGTATCGTAGAATCCTACTTGTGCAGTCGTTGATTCAGTTTTAAAAGACTGAATACCATTTATCAACTTGATTCTACCTCCGATACTCAGACTTTTTATTTTAATTTGTCCTCCAACATGAATAGCAGAATAATCTGTTATATCAATAGTATTGCCTAATAAATTAACATTTTGATTTTGAAATTGAGCATTTCCAAAATAGAGTAAACTCAACAAATTGTGTGGGTATCCAAATAGAACAGATTTTTGATTATAAACACCGCCAGATAAATATAATTTACCAATTTTAAAACCTAAGAACAAAAGATCTGTTCGAACATCTAAATTTAAATAATCTGAATTGTCCATTCCTGATATGGAATTTCGAAGAACATCGTTTACATTACTCGTTTTTAAAAAGAATTCCATTGGGCGAAATGGCGTATTCTCGATCATCATTCCAGTATTGATAAACCCTAGTGTAAATTTTTCATTTACAGGAGCAGCTGGATTAACTATTTGTGTATGTGCTACTGGATAAAATGTGTAAAATGAATAAGGAACCTGTCCGTATAATCCAGCAGATAATAAAATGATTAATGCGATTAAAAATCTTTTCATTTTACAGGCTTAAATTTTAGTTTTGCTTTTGCTGCCAATCTTGTTTTGAAGTAATACGAATCGTAAATTTTTACAGATTGATTTCCGTTGTCTGGTGTGTTAATCTTTACTCTTAAATAAAAACTTTTTGCGGCATTAAGTGCAGTCAAATCGCTTTCATTTATTCTAAGTGTTGATCTATAAGTGTTAGGTGAAATTACTCGACCTGATGTGTTTACTGTAGCTGGTTTTAATACATCTATATCATAAATTCTTATCACTGAGTTTGTGATGGAATCTAAAAATATAGCAGAAACAGACAACTCAAATGGAAAACCATTTTCACTTGTAAATTCAAATTCAATGAACTCAGGTAAATTTGTTGAACTAGAATTCCAAAATTTAAAGTTTGAAATTTCTTTTTCAAAATACATATCCTTTGCTGAAAACTCCAGAGGAATTTCAAAAAGACCATTGACTATTATTTCTTCATTATTGAAAAGAAAATTATTTTGTTTCCCATTTGGATTGAGCTCAATTGAGCCACTAATAATTAAAAATTCTGGTAATTTTTTTAGCATTTCAGCTAAATTGCTGTTGGAATTATTTAGCTGTACCTGAGTGGTTGAAAATAACCCTGGATTGGGAGCTTTGGATATTGTAATATTTGGCATCTGAAGTACTGTTACATTCCCTGTAGCAGTGGCTCCTGAAATGATAGGCTCAAAGCCTATTTCTAACCCTGTGTTGTTATAAATTGATAAATCGAGTTTTGGATTACTAAATGTGATTCCTTCTCTAAATTTTTCCAATCCTTTTAAATTCAAAATACTGTTAACTACCGGTAATTCAATTTGGCTATTACCAATGTAGCCTTCCATGCCTTTTACTTTTAGTTTAGTAATGTTTATAAAGCAAGGAATTGGTGTACCTGCCGGGATGGAAGAAGGATATTGCAATGCAGAAATTATCAATTGAAGTGTGTTATGCGTTGTATTGCCCTTTGACAAATCCAGAATACCGTTGTAAAAATTACTTTTATGATACACTCCAGGGGCATTGTTTATATTATTAACCTGGAGAGTTAAAGGCCCTATCTCATGCTGTGATTGTGTAAACTGAAGTGACATTTCGACGCCCTGTGGTACACTAGAAGGTATGGACCATGAGATCTCTAATGTGTCGAAATATATTTTCTTTACTTCGGCGTCGTTAAACAACGAAATAGCTACATCTGCTGTGGTCTGTTGGCCAGTAACTGCAGCTAAGGGCACTGTATCCTGATCTGGAAATAGGAGTGCTTTCGACAAAGTCGTTTTAAGTATGGAATCTTTTTTAAGAACAATTGTTATGAAGCCATCCTGATCAATAGAAATCAAAGAGGTATCTCTACTCAAGTCTGAAAGTCGCAGGCTTACTTCACCAAAAGGCACCCATATCTCAGGGCTTAACTCAATGTCTTTAAAAGAGTCAAAATCAAATTTGTCTTTCAAACATGAACTGAAAAGTATAATTACTGCTATAAGGATGCCTGGAACTTTCATGGCGCGACGAATAATTTCATTCATCAAATGTAAATCTATGCACTTACAAACATTATGACAATTATTAGTTTAATAAATTAACATTATCAATAGTATTAAATATTTTACTATATTGACAAATGTTTCAGGAATAATTGTGTGAATCTTAATTTTAGGCCACAATAAATCATGGTTTTTATGGCCAATACTTCTTCTGAACCATCAGAAAACATTCTACAAATATCCTCTGGCAAAATAGATGCTTTGATTACACAGCCAATCGATGATGTAATCAGAATTCAAATTTTCATCCGTGGCAGAAAAAGAATTATAAATCCTTATTCGACAGTTGTAAACGATAAAAAAACATTGCACATCCAAAAAATAAAGGATGGCTTTTTTGAGGTAAATGCCGGTAAGTATAAAGTACTTGTTTATGAAAATCCGTTTCGAGTAAGTTTTTATACTTATGATGGTGAATTGATCCATAATGACGCTGACTTAGGTATTCAAATACAGGAAAATGGCATAACTGTGCTCAAAGAGCTTCAGCAAGGAGAGCGGTTTATAGGTTTAGGTGAAAAAACTGGCCCCATCGATCGAAGGGGGTGGCAATACACCCACTGGAATACTGACGCTTTTGCGTATCATCAGGAATTTGACCCGCTTTACAGCAGTATTCCATTTTATATTGGTATCAATGGGCACTTGCCCTACGGAATATTTGTAAACAACAGTTGTCGAACAGATTTCAATTTCGGTGCTTCAAACGATCGATTTTCCTTCTTTAGATCTGCGGATGGTTATATCGATTATTATTTCATATATACAGGCGACATTAAAGGGATAGTTTCCAGATATTTAGATCTCACCGGTCGACCTGAGCTTCCTCCAGTTTGGGCACTTGGGTACCAACAGTGTCGATACAGCTATTATCCAGAAGAGGAGCTGTTGCTCTTAGCAGATACCTTTAGAAAAAAGAAGATTCCTTGTGATGTACTCTACCTCGACATCCATTATATGGATGAGTACAAAGTGTTTACCTGGGACAAGGAGCGCTTCAAAGATCCCAAGAAGTTTTTGGCAGATTTAAAAGATAAAGGTTTTAAAGTGGTGATTATTCAAGATCCGGGTATAAAGGTGGAGGAAGGTTATGGTGCGTGTGACTCTGGGATAGAGGAAGATGTTTTTGTGAAATATCCCGATGGAAAGCTTTATGTAGGCGAAGCATGGCCTGGAAGGTGTTATTTTCCCGATTTTACGAATGAAAGAGCTCGCAACTGGTGGAAGCGCCAAATGAAGGCACACTTTGAGGAAGGTGTTGCTGGATTTTGGAACGACATGAACGAACCGGCCGTATGGGGCAAACACTTCCCAGATTTTATTCGATTTAACTACGATGGACAGCAGACATCGCATCTCCACGCACATAATGTGTATGGTATGCAAATGGTGAGAGCTACCTATGAAGCTCAAAAAGAATTTCGTCCTGATAAAAGGCCCTTTGCCCTTACAAGGGCAGCATTTGCAGGCACCCAGCGCTATGCCTGGAAATGGACCGGTGACAACATCTCGAATGAAGAACATCTTTTACTCGGTCAGCGCCTTATCAATAGCCTATCGCTGAGTGGGTATTTTTTCAGTGGTAATGATGTTGGTGGATTCATAGGTGAGTGTTGGCCAGAGCTATTTATGCGTTGGATTGCCGTAGGAGCTTTTAATCCGTTCTTTCGCGGGCATTCGATGATCAATAGCCGCGATCACGAACCATGGTCTTTTGGTGAGGAAGCTGAAGAAGTAAGTCGCAATTTTATAACTCTACGCTACAAATTGCTTCCCTATTTGTATTCAGCTTTTTACAGGGCTGTAATGCACGACGAACCCATAAATAGGCCTATGGCCTTTACACTATTTAACGATGAGCGCTCATTTAGCCACACCTATGGTCATCAGTTTTTTGTCGGTCCGAGCATCTTAGTTTGCCCAGTATTGCCTGGCCAGGCATTCGGTAAGGTATGGTTGCCTGAAGGAAATTATTACGAAATGTTTACAGGTAAGGTTTATACTGAAGGTGAACACGTCGTAGAGCTACATCGCCATCGAATACCTGTATTTGTGAGAGCGGGTCATGCCTTGATGAGTGCTGAAGCAAGCGAAAATGCTGAAAAAACGTTTCGAGGAATTTACCAATTTCATTTGTACAAAGGCGATAAAGCTTCTTCGGGATTCTTTTATATCGATGAAGGTGATGGATATGGCTATAAAAATGGAGAATATTCTTTAATTAAATGGGAGTTTATTCCAGGCGATGTGCACCAGTGGAACATTCAACAAGTGGAAGGAAATAGTCCTTTTGATATATCGAAAACTGAGGTGTACTTACATGGTTACACTCCGACAGATGTTTTAGAAATAAACAAAAAAAAACCAAGCCTCGAAAGCACAGAGTGGATGTGGATAGCGCCAGTTTCGTCATTTGATCCGTATTTTAAACAATCAGACCAATCTACCATTATTAAAGTACTAAAAGTATCGGCGTGAATTCAGAGATACTGTACCATAAGGTTTTCAAACATCCTGTACCGAATGCTGAATGGGTGACTATGGTGCATGGAGCCGGCGGCAGTTCAAACATTTGGTATAAACAATTAAGGGATTTTCAAAAGCACTTTCATGTACTCTTATTGGATTTACGAGGGCATGGAAACTCAAAAAACCCTTTTCGAAATTGGATCCAGCAAGAGGGATATCACTTTTCAGATATTTGTGAAGATGTTATACGCTTGTTAGATTTTCTAAAGATTGAAAAAACCCATTTTGTAGGAATTTCGCTCGGTACCATTATTATCAGGGAAATTTCAGAAAAGTATCCTAGTCGCGTAGATAAAATGGTTTTAGGGGGCGCTGTAATACGCTTTAATTTAAAAAGCCGGATTTTGGTGCGAATGGCACATGCCTTAAAACGCATTGTGCCTTTTATGTGGATTTACAAAATTTACGCACACATACTGATGCCCAAGAAAAGGCATGAAAAATCCAGATGTTTATTTATCAAAGAAGCAAAAAAAATTTATCAGAAAGAATTTTTGCGGTGGATTAAAATCACCTCTCAGATTAAGCCGTTAATGAAGCTTTTTAGGGAAAATGCGCCAAAACATCCGACGCTGTATCTGATGGGTGATGAGGATTATATGTTTTTGCCATCGGTACAAATTGTAGCTGCTCAACATGAGAATTCACATTTAGAAATAGTTCCGCAAAGTGGACATGTATGCAATGTAGATCAGCCAGATTTTTTTAATGAAAAAGCGATAAAATTTTTAAAGGGAATTATATCTTATTGAATTTCGAAAATACCTTTCGCATTTGGATATTCCTCTGGCAAATGATTGCTTGAAACCACGATGAGTTTCTTTGAAATTTGCTCCATTATTAGAGATTTATACCACTGAATCCCTGTTGCATCCAGATTAGTCGTAGGCTCATCGAGAAAGAGAAAGGGTGCATGTGTATAAATGGCTATTCCAAGCCTTACGCGTTGCTTCATCCCCGAGGAAAAACTTTTTATGGGTTTTTGACCCGTGACGGGTAGCTGAAAATTTTTATACAAATCAGCTGTATCAGGAAGATTTAATGTGCGAAAAGCAGAATAAAAGTCCACTAATTCAGCCAAAGAAAGTTCTTCAGGTAGTTCTTGGTATGGTGTGGCTATAGAAATTAATGAGAAATAGTACTCAGCCACCTCTACGTCATTTACAAACGGCATTACACGACCAGTAGTGGGCGCAAGCAGTCCACAAAGAATTTTGATCAGTGTTGACTTTCCACTTCCGTTTCGGCCTGTGATGGCGTAGAGTCCGGGACCTTTTAATTCAAAAGAAAAATCTTTGAAAACGAGTTGATTGCCAAACCTTTTAGAAAGGTTCTGCGCTTTTAGAACTATTTTTTCCAACGGTGTAGCCTTTCATGATTCCTCGTTGTGAATTTCGAATAAAAGAAATGATTTCATCTCTTTCATCCGAAGGCTCTATTTCGAGCTCGATGATTTCGAGGGCTTGTGAATAGTTGTAATTCTTCTGAAAGAGGATTCGGTAAATATTTTGAATGTGGTTGATTTTTTCGTTTGAAAAGCCACGACGTCGGAGACCAATGGAGTTGATACCCACGTAAGAAAGTGGTTCTTTAGCGGCTTTTACGTACGGAGGAACGTCTTTTCGTACAAGGCTTCCACCACCTATCATGGCATGAGCACCGATGTGTACAAATTGATGTACAGCACTTAACCCACCCAGAATTGCGTAATCGTCAATGACCACATGACCAGCTAAGGTGGTGCCATTAACAAGGATGACGTTGTTGCCTATGATACAATCGTGCGCTATATGCGCATAGGCCATCACGAGTACGTTGTCGCCCACTTTAGTGTAGCCTTGAGCGCTTGTGCCCTTATTGATTGTTACACACTCGCGAATAGTGGTATTGTTGCCGATAATGGCAGTGGTTTCTTCGCCGTTGTATTTTAAGTCTTGCGGTATGGCTGAAATTACTGCTCCAGGAAAGATTCGGCAGTTCTTCCCAATACGAGCACCAGGGAAGATGGTTACATTGCTGCCGATCCAAGTACCTTCTTCGATCACAACGTTTTTGTGAATTACAGTGAAGGGTTCGATGACAACATTGTCGGCTATTTGGGCTGAAGGATGAACGTAGGCTAATGGTTGTGTCATGTCAATCAATCATTGCGTTCTTTAACAATTTGAGCTGTGAGCTGAGCTTCCATTACTAATTTGGAGCCAACAAAGGCCTCGCCACGCATTTGAACAATACCACGGCGAATAGGTGATATCAATTCGAGTCTGAAAATCAGCGTATCGCCAGGCACTACTTTCTGTTTAAACTTTACCTCATCAAGACGCAGAAAATAGGTGAGATAGTTATGTGGGTCGGGTACAGTGCTAAGCGCGAAAATGCCTCCTACTTGGGCCATAGCCTCCACTTGAAGTACGCCTGGCATGACTGGGGCTCCGGGGAAGTGACCTACAAAAAAAGGCTCATTCATTGACACCGACTTTACACCTATCACCGACTGGTCATCGATATAGATGATTTTATCAACGAGCAAAAAGGGTGGTCGGTGTGGAAGCATTTTCATAATCTCTACTACGTCCTTTACCGGTGGTTGGTTAGGGTCGTATTTAGGTGCTTGAGATTTTTCTTGTTTTATTCGAGTAAAGAGCATCTTGGCAAATTCGGTGTTGGCGCGATGCCCTGGTTTTTTGGCGATGATGTGGCCTTTTATGCGCTTGCCACAGAGGGTAAGGTCGCCCACCACATCAAGCAATTTGTGGCGAGCAGCTTCGTTGGGGTAGTAGAGTTCGAGGTTATCGAGTATGCCGTTTTCGCGCACTGAGACTTTTTCCTTTTTAAAAGCTTTTTGAAGTTTTCGCATAGTCTCCTCGCAGGGCTTTTTATCTACGTAAACAATTGCGTTGTTTAAGTCGCCCCCTTTGATAAGGCCATTGTCGAGCAGGTATTCTAATTCATGTAAAAAGCTAAAGGTGCGCGCTTTAGCAATTTGGGGCACAAAGTCTTTAATGGAGAGTATTTCAGCATTTTGGGTGCCAAGCACTTCGGTATTGTAATCGACCATTACCGTAACTCGATATTCATCGGCCGGAACGGCCATTATCTCAATGTTGTGCTTTGGGTCGGAATAAGTAATTACTTCGGTAATTACATAATATTGAACGTCAGCATCTTGAGTGATGACACCGGTTTCCAGAATTTTTTCGACGAATGGCCAGGCGCTGCCATCCATAATAGGAGGTTCAGGGCCATCGAGGTGAATCTCGCAGTTGTCGATCTCACAGCCGGTAAGGGCAGCCAATATGTGCTCGACAGTGTAAATGACGATATTTTCTTTTCGGAGGGCTGTACCTCGGTCGGTACTGTTGACAAAGTTGGCCAAAGCTGGGATATGTACAGGACTTGGGAGGTCTTTCCGCACAAAGCAAATGCCCTTGTTGGGCTCAGCCGGATAAAGTGTCATGGTAGTTTCTGCACCCGTGTGCAGACCCACGCCTTTGAAAGTAATAGGGCTGGCAATGGTTTGCTGCTTAGCCATGAGTTTTAAGTTTTTGTTGAATTTCTTTTATGATTTTAGGCAACTTTCTAAAAAGCACGTAGGCTTTGCGATACTCTTGAATTTCAAATGCTGGTGAGCCCATCACTACGGCACCATCGTTCAGATTGTTCATCACCCCTGATTGTGCGGCAATTTTTACATTGTTTCCGATCTTCAAATGGCCAGCTATGCCCACTTGGCCGCCGATCATGCAATGGGACCCTATTTTGGTGCTGCCGGCTATGCCTGTCATGGCAGCGATTACTGTGTGTTCGCCGATTTCAACGTTGTGAGCAATCTGGATCAAATTGTCGAGTTTAACGCCCTTTCTAATGATGGTGCTGCCTAAAGTGGCGCGGTCAATGGTGCAGTTGGCGCCGATTTCTACATCGTCTTCAATAATGACGTTGCCCGTTTGGGGAACTTTTTTGTACCCTTCTCCACCTGGAGCAAATCCGAAGCCATCGCTGCCAACGATTACTCCAGTATGCAAGTGGCAGTTTTTACCAATCTTGCAGAAGTGCAAGACTTTAGAACCGGGTTTCAGGATGGAATTTTCTCCGATTTCGGCATTTTCGCCCACATATGCGTGAGGAAAAATCTTTGCGCCTTTGCTGATTTTAGCGCCTTTGCCCACATATGCTAATGCGCCTATGTACACATTCTCGCCGATCTCAGCGGAGTCTTCGATCACTGCTGAGGGGTGGATGCCCTGCAAGTTGTACTTCATTTGGTCGTACAGCTCAAGCAGCCGCGCAAAGGACTCATAAGGATTGGTTACACGAATGAGGTTTGATTTTACGCTTTTATCGGGCTTAAAATCTTGACTCACTACCACTGCAGTGGCGTTGGTCGCGTAGATGTAAGGCGTGTATTGAGGATTTGCCAAAAAGGTGAGTGCCCCTTCGCCAGCTGTTTCAATCTTATCGAGTTTATAAACGACGGCTTTGGGGTCCCCCTCTACATGGCCGCCGAGCATAGAGGCAACTTGTTCTAAGGTAAATTTCATTGGCCCAAAAATAGAGCATTTGAACAATTCATTTGCTGTGCGACCAGTTTTCGCGGTCGAGGCTGCGGTAGTTGATGGCTTCGGCCAGGTGGTGATTTTCGATGTTGGGTGAGCCTTCGAGGTCAGCTATTGTGCGGGCTACTTTTAGAATGCGGTCATAAGCTCTTGCAGATAGGGTAAGGCGCTCCATTGCCAATTTCATCAGCTTCTGCCCTGATTCAGATATCGGACAATATTTAGCCAGGAGTTTGGAGTTCATCTGCGCATTGCAATAGATGCCTTCGTGCTCCTTATAGCGTTCGGTCTGAATATTCCTTGCCTTAATGACACGTGCGCGGATGTCTGCGCTTTTTTCGGCTGGGCGGCTATGAGCGAGTTCGTCGAAGCTGACAGGGGTGACTTCCACATGGAGGTCGATGCGGTCGAGCAGGGGACCGGAGATTTTATTCAAATACTTGTCCACCATGCCTGGAGCGCACACGCAGTCTTTAGTCGGGTGGTTGAAGTAACCGCAAGGGCAGGGGTTCATGCTGGCGATAAGCATAAAACCGGCAGGAAACTCAACGGCATGCCTTGCACGGCTGATGGTAACCTTGCGTTCTTCCATGGGCTGTCGCATCACTTCGAGCACCGTGCGCTTAAACTCAGGTAACTCATCCAAAAAAAGAATACCATTGTGTGCCAGGCTGATTTCACCGGGCTGAGGAAAGGAGCCTCCACCGACGAGGGCTACGTCAGAAATGGAATGATGTGGTGCGCGAAAGGGTCGCTGTGCCATAAGCCCTGTATTTGGGCCGAGCTTGCCAGCTACAGAGTGTATCTTGGTGGTTTCCAGAGCTTCGTGTAGTGTCATGGGCGGCAGAATAGTAGGCATGCGCTTGGCAAGCATGGTCTTACCAGCTCCAGGTGGGCCGATCAGCAGCACATTGTGGCCGCCAGCTGCAGCTATCTCTAGGGCGCGCTTGATGTTTTCTTGCCCTTTAACGTCGGCGAAGTCAATGTCCATCTTTTCAAGATGCTCGGCAAACTCGCGACGGGTGTCGATGCGCAGAGGTTCGATGTGGAGGTCGCCTTTCAGAAAGTCGATGACCTCGCGAAGGTTCTCGACGCCGATGACGTCCAGGTTATTGACGATGGCGGCCTCTCGAGCGTTTTCTTTGGGAAGGATAAAGCCTTTGAAAGCTTCTTTGCGTGCCTGAATGGCTATGGGCAAGGCGCCTTTTATGGGCATGAGTCCGCCATCGAGCGAGAGCTCACCCATGATGATGTAGCGGTGTACTTCGGGTAAATCGACCTGTTCGCTGGCAGCTAAAATGCCGACTGCTAGTGGAAGGTCGTAAGCAGAACCTTCTTTGCGAATGTCGGCGGGGGCCATATTGATGGTGATCCGGCGGCCGGGCCAGCGATAGCCGTTGTTTTTCAAGGCGGCTTCTACCCGTTGGCGGCTTTCTTTCACGGCATTGTCGGGCAGGCCGACGAGGAAAAATTTTGACCCTCGGTCAGCATTGACTTCGATGGTGATGGTTGTGGCCTGAATTCCATAAACCGAACTGCCGAATACCTTGATGAGCATGTTGATTTTTCTGACTTATTATGGCGAAAATACTTTTGAGTGATGCAATATGGTTAAAAATTTTTGATTTTTTACTCCCCCCCTCTCTATTGCCTGCGGCAACAATGAGGGGGAGTTGTTTCTCACATAACTCGCTAATGGGTGTTGAAGGGGTGTGGGTTTTGGATAGGTTTAACGTTTAAGACTATGTGAATGCGCTGCCGCGCGGGCGTTCCTTTTTGTCTTGACACAAAAAGGAACCAAAAAGGTCAAGCCT
>NZ_BHZE01000033.1 GCF_003851885.1 Thermaurantimonas aggregans
TCAAATCGAAATCACTACACCCAAGACGAAAGAAACCATTAGCAAAGTAATCCTTTTAACAGAGGAGCAAAAAAAAGTAGCTTCAATCTTCAATTTTGGGTGTTAAAATGCGGAAGTCAGGAAAAAGAATGAAAAAGCTTTTTAAAACAGCTCCACTTATAATCATAGCCCTGCTTGTGTTGATTTCAGGGTGTATGCCTTACAAAGATGCTTTTAAAGCACCTCATCCAATTTTGCCCAACAGTTTTGGTCGCTCAAGTGCCGACAGTGCGGATGTAGCATCGCTCTCCTGGCGAAACTATTTCGGCGATCCTCACCTCATTGCGTTGATTGATACAGCCCTGAAAAACAATCAGGAGCTCAACATCGTAATGCAAGAAATAGAAGTTGCAAAAAATGAGGTGAGAGCGCGAAAAGGGGAGTATTTACCCTTTGTAAACATCGGTTTGGGCAGCGGTTTAGAAAAAGAAGGCCTCTACACGCGCAAAGGAGCTATTGACAGTCAGCTATCCATTAAAGATGGCAAACCCTTTCCGGAGCCGCTTGGCGATGTGAATGTGGCAGCATTGGCACGTTGGGAGCTCGACGTGTGGCAGAAGTTGCGCAACGCCAAACGTTCGGCAGCCATGCGTTACTTGAGTACAATAGAGGGCAGAAACTTTCTTGTAACCCATCTGGTGGCTGAAATCGCAGAAGCGTATTATGAACTTGAGGCCCTCGACAATCTTCTCGAAATTGTAGAACAAAACATTGAAATTCAGGAAAATGCCCTCAAGGTGGTACGGCAACAAAAGGATGCAGCCAAAGTAACCCAGCTCGCTGTGAACCGATTTGAGGCACAATTGCTCAATACGCGCAACTTGCAGTACGAAATTCGGCAGAAGATCACAGAAACCGAAAATAAAATCAACTTTCTAACCGGCCGTTATGCGGGTAGAGTATCGAGAAGTTCAACCAGCTTTTTACAAGAAAAAATCGACAGCATACAAGCCGGCGTACCTGCACAATTGCTGCAAAATAGGCCCGACATTCGGCAGGCTGAGTACGAACTGCAAGCCGCTAAACTCGATGTAAAGTCAGCCCGAGCGAATTTTTATCCTTCTGTAGGCATACGGGCAGCCACGGGCTTTCAGGCATTTAATCCTGCTTTCCTGCTCAATCCGGAGTCGATTCTCTACAATGCGGCAGGTGATATACTTGCTCCTTTTATTAACAGAAATGCCATTAAAGCCTTGTACAATACGGCTAATGCCAAGCAGCTGCAGGCTGTATATCGATACGAACAAACAGTGCTCAATGCCTATGTGGACGTTCTAAATCAATTGGCCAAATTGGAAAACTATTCGAACAGCTATCAAACGAAAGAAAAAGAGGTTGAGATTCTGAATCACTCGGTGCAAATAGCTAACTCGCTATTTAATTCCGCCCGAGCAGATTATGCGGAGGTTTTGCTCACTCAGCGCGAGGCTCTCGAAGCTCGTCTTGATTTAATTGAAGTTAAGTTGAAATTGCTACAAGGCAAAGTAAATATTTACAGAGCTTTAGGTGGTGGATGGAGGTAATAAGTTTCTTATGATTGGGTTTCAAAAAAGGTGTTCATTCGGACACCTTTTTTGTTTTATTTTACCCAAAAAATTTGATGGAAAACTCTCAAAAAGTCACACTTGACAATTATTTAGAAAGTCACTTTATCCATCGCAGCAATTGGCTCAGGGCTGCAGTACTAGGCGCCAACGATGGGATTATCTCTATTTCGAGCTTGGCTGTGGGCGTCACTACTGCCAGTGCTACTCGAGAAACCATTTTGTTGGCCACTTTGGCAGGATTAGTGGCTGGTGCTCTATCGATGGCAGCCGGTGAATATGTGTCAGTGAGTTCGCAAACCGATATCGAGCGGGCTGACATAGAGCGCGAAAAGCAGGAACTCGAAAAATACCCTGAAACTGAACTCAAAATACTAGCTCAGATTTACGAAAAACGCGGCTTGTGTAAAGAAACCGCCATGCTTGTGGCCAAAGAACTCACCCAAAAAGACGCCCTGGCTGCGCATGTGCGCGACGAGTTGGGCATTACAGAAACCAGTCAGGCCAATCCAATACAAGCAGCCTTAGCATCAGGAGCGGCTTTTACTGCGGGTGGCATGTTGCCTTTGCTTGTCACCATTTTTGCCCCATTATCTTACATGGAGTTTTTTCTATACGGTTTTACTGTGTTTGCTTTGGTTATTCTGGGTGCCCTATCAGCCATTACTGGAGGAGCAAATGTGATGCGTGCCGTAGTGCGCATTGTGGTGTGGGGCACTATTTCAATGGGTCTTTCAGCTTTGGTAGGCTACCTCTTTGGTGTGAATGTTTAAATCGTTTGATTTTAAAAAGCTTGCTCATCTTAATGATGGGCGTCTTCGTTTTTTAAAACATGGAAATCTTAAAACCATAATTTCCCCTTTTTTAACAAGCTTGCTCTTTAAAGTGTCGCTCTCCCTATTCTGTTTAAATTTTTGTAAACACAAAAGAATCGCGATATAGTCCAATATTTTTGAACTTGAAAATTTAAAAAACTCAGTTTTCAATGAAAAAACTTCTCATTCTATTTCTGTTTTCAGCTACTTTTCTTTTAAGTGGTCAAAAAAGTACCACTCTAGCGGTAGGCGATTGGATCAATGCAGGCCCTATGTTGGGATACGTGCACATGAAAGAAGCTCACCTCTGGATTCAAACAAAAAAAGCTGCTAAAGTGTCGCTCAGGTATCGAGTGGAAGGTGCTCCATCATGGACAACTACACCTCTTATTGAGACTCAGTGGCATACAGCATTTACAGCAAAGTTTATCCTCGACGATGTTTTGCCCGGTCGCACGTATGAGTACCGTGTCTTGATTAATGGAAATGAAGTTTCATTCAGCGAACCTTTGAAGTTTTCAACCCTTACCGACTGGCGCTACAAACAAGACCCACCTGAATTTACCGTATTGGCAGGCAGCTGTTCGTATTTCAACGAAGAATCGGCCGATCGCCCCGGGAAGCCTTATGGAGGAGATTATCAAATCTTTGAACACATGGCCGATAAAAAAGCAGATCTCATGCTATGGTTAGGCGATAACGTGTATACCCGCCCGGTAGATTACGGCAGCCGTCGTGGATTTTTGCATCGATATACGCACGACAGATCTTACCCACAGTTGCAGCGCTTCTTGCGTACGGGCAGCCACATCGCCATTTGGGACGACCACGACTTCGGACCCAATGACGCCAATGGTTCTTACGTGGGCAAGTCCTGGGCACACGAGGCTTTCCGCCTTTTTTGGGCTAATCCGCCCTTTGTAAATTTTGGATGTGAACAGTCAACGGCCAGTGCCTTGGAATTCAACGACGTTCACATCTTCCTGCTCGACAATCGATCCTTTCGCACAGAAGTGATGAACAATGGCAAAGACCAAATTTTCGGCAGGGACCAACTTGATTGGTTAATCAATAACCTCAAGTATTCTGATGCACCTTTTAAATTGGTATGTGCTGGCGGACAAATCTTAAGCGATGCAAAAGTGTTTGAAAACTTTGCCAACTACGAACAAGAGCGAGCTTATTTGCTTCGCAGAATCGAAGAGGAGAACATCAAAGGTGTCATATTTCTGACCGGAGACCGCCATCACAGCGAAATATGTGTGATGAAAAACGGAAAGGGCAATACCCTTTACGACATTACTACATCGCCACTCACAAGCGGAGCAGTTACTAAAAAGGTGGAAGACAACAGCTTTAGATTGCCCGGTAGCCTCATTCAGCAGCGGAATTTCGTCGCTTTGAAATTTTCAGGTCCATCAAAAAAACGAACACTTGAAATCACGTATTTTGATTCAAACGGGCAGCAAATTTTTTCATATACTGTAAGAGAAAACGAGTAAAATCAGAGATAAAAATTTGCTACTTTCCTAAATAATACCCAAAAATACAGGCACCTAAACCCAAGATAATGCTGGAGAAAATGTATAGTAGGGCAGGGCCTGTTTGTCCTGCTTTTAGCATCAGCATTATTTCCTGAGAAAAGGACGAAAACGTCGTAAATCCTCCCATGATACCAGTGGCCAGAAAAATTCGGCTGGTATCAGAAATAATGTCTTGCTCCCAGGCAGATAAGATTAAACCGATCAAAAAAGAGCCAGCTATATTAACGAGAAAGGTGCTGATCGGATATCCTACTTTTGAGGCTAATTGCACGGCTACGGATACAAGATATCTCGAAGCTCCGCCGATAAAGCTACCTGCTCCGGTGATTAGCGCATACTTGATTGTTTCCATTCGTTTGCTTTTTTCGGATAATAGATCGATGGTGAGTCAGCCGAAGTATCCGGCTCTTCGAATTGAAATTCTCTGTATTTCCTGGTTCTACGGAAGCCGAGAAGATCGTAGTACCAAGAATCAAAATTGGTTCGATAGGTAATACCCAGGCCTTGTGCATAGTCGCCGACTTGTTCCAGGCCAATCCTATTCTGAAGTGAGCGGTTAAAAGCCTTGGCTCTCAGCTTGCCATCTGAAGTAATGAGGTACTCGAGCTCAACATCGCCTGCAAAGTCATTACGACGTGTACTTCCGGTGTTTTGCTGGGTGGATAGATCAAAATTTGTGTTGATTACAAATCGATCATTAAAGAGTGTGGTAGAAATACCGAGCTCGAGGTCTTGTTGCTGATTTGTACTGCCTTGCTGGCCTTGAAGATTGGTTTGGCTGTAACCAAGGCGAATATCAACCCCTTTAATGCGCTGGGCAAGCAAGTTAGATATTTGAGAAACGAAAGCATCGTACACTAAAGTGGCACCAGTCGAAGAAGTACCTACTGCAAAATCATCTGTCACAAAGCTGTTGAGCAATAGTAGTGAAAATGCCTGACGGGTCAATTTGTCGCGATCGGCCAGCGCATTGTTGATTTCCGTTTGAACCATTGGAGCCGCTCGAGGCACCTTGATGTCAAAAGAGATTTCGGGCTGAAACATTACCCCTGTGATTTTAAGAAGCAAATCGACCTGAGTGCGCGTGTTCAAATAGCGTTCGTCAGTCAATAGTCCTCTAAGGGTAGTGCGTGTGGTGTAGCGTGTGGTAATATCGAGATTAGCCGCTAGCGGATCACCAGTAAAGGTGATGGTACTGCCTGGCTCTATGAGAAATTTGCGCGATACCAGGCCCTGGAAATTGAAGTTATAAACTCCCTTGTTGATCTGGTAACTACCCACAAGACTAATGTTTCCTGACGGTGGTACGGTCAAGGACAATCTTCCTTGACCGTTTGCGCGCATCATGTCGTTGTATCGATCGTCGAGTATTAGTTGTGCTTCGGCATCGGGTGTTACATCGATGGTAAATCGGAGGGTTAAACCACCAAAATTCAATTGCGTCTTTTCTGTTTGTTTTTTATTGTCTTTCTGTACAAAGTTTACAAACGACAATCTGCCTACTTCCGTTGGATTGTTGAGAGGCAAAGCGAAAAGAGTTCCTTTTTCTGTTCGAACGTTTACCTCGATCACTGGCTCATCCGTTGGACCAGTAATAGTGATTTTTCCTGTAACATAGGCCGTCCCGTAATAAAGATCACCCGAAGTTGCATTTGTGTTGAGCGCCAAAAATTTATCTGCATCAATACTTATGTCGAACCTAAAGTCTGTGAAATCACGGTGAGTAATCCGGCCATTCATCACTGCTCTGCTGGCAGTTTTTGTGTCGCGAATAGTCATTTCTGATATCACTATTTCTTTGTTATTCATAGTTACTGTAGGCGAACCTTCGAAGTTGTAATCCGTGCCGAGCATGGGTATCGTTAGGCCAAGGTTGGGAAAAGTGAGCTTTCCAGCAATATCAAAAGCTTTTGTCCGACCTTTTACACTTATATCACCGTTTACTGTACCTCTTAAATTTTGTACAAATTCACCTAAAATAGGTGCAAGTGCATTTACCCGAAATCGATTGGTTGTTACCTTTAAATCTACTTCAAGTTCTCCTGTAGTTGATACCACCCCTGCTACTTCAAATGTCTTTAATTGTCCACGCTGAATATGGCTTTTTACTTTCATCTTTTTTGTCATCAAATCCCAGTCAGACGACAAGTAAAAATCACCCTGAAAACTTCCATTAATGTACATGGAATCAATTTCGAAATCAGCAGCAAATTTGGGTTCATTAAATAGGTCGTTGACTATAATTTCTCCTTGCATTATGCCATCGAGCTTCGAATTAAAAGGCTTGAGGAAAATATTGAATAAATCGATTCTAAAATTATCCAGATTTATACGTAGTATTTCATAAGGATTTTTTGAGATAATTCCATTTGCAAAAAAGGATCTTGGTCCGTTGATAATATGAAAATTTGTAATGCTGATTTTATCAGGTTCAAAGTCAAAATAATTGTTTTTATTGATCACAAACATTTCATTTCCAATATTGAATTCAGAACGGTCGAAGTGCAATCTGTAATGGTTGTATTCGTTTTTTACAAGCCAGCCATCAATATGGCCGTGGCTGCCGAGAGAGTCAATCCATGTCCATAGCAATTCAAAGGCGTTAGAATCAGGTGTATTTACAATCTGAAATTGGATAGAGTCTATAACTAAATCGTCATATTTCGAATTGTAAGCGTTTAATAAGGCTTCTACTGAGTTTTGATTGGTGTGTTTTATCTGGCATTTAATATTTCCTGTGTGTATGTCTTTATATTTAATTCCTTTACTAGTGAGTGTAGCTGATACGTGTGTATTAGCACCATTGAATTCTGCAAGTAGAGTAGTTTTTGGTTCGATAGTTAAATTGTTGATGTAAAGTAAATTAAAAAGCGCATCAAGATTATCTGTTTTAAATTCTAAGGTGAAGTAGTCTTCTGAAAATGTATTTTTTTCCTTGTCCGATTTGCCAAGTCGGACGTTCAACCATTCTTCAAAATATTTATTTAAGTCTAAGAGCTTATACTTTCCTGACAGATTGAAATTAGCCACATCCGATTTTAGCTCCAAATAACTTTTATTTTGAAGAGTATTTGAAAGGATTTTAATACTTTCAAAGTGGTAATATCCCAAAGTATTTTCAGCAAAAATATCGTTAATTAAAATATTTCCTGAAGGGTTTTTTACTTCTGAAAAATCGATTATGCCAGTAGTTGTAAAACTCAGATTGGTAATGCTATCTTTTGTCCAATGTAATGCTAAGGGATTAGAGTGATTTAATTTAAAAAGAAATTCTGTAAATGTATTATTGCTAATTGCTCTATAGTGTATATCAGCAGTGAGTGAAATATTTGGATCATCTATAGTTAATTTTCCATTGTAATCATTTTGATTTAGTGTAAAATTCGAAAGAGTAATGTTTTTATATGTGTAATTATTGAAAAATAAATTTTCAATTTTACCCGAACTTTCAAGGTGCAAATCATCGCTTGAAAGGCCATTTCCTTTGACAGAGAATTTTCCAGTAGCACTTCCAAGAGTATTTACACCAAATAATTTTCCTAAATGTACATTTTTTATTTCTAAATTACCTGAATATTCTGCTATTTTATTTGTCTTATCGAATTGTATATTTCCGTTTATTTCCTCTCCTTTTTCAAAATATATATTGAGATTTGACGCGAATTGATCGGGTGTACCATCAAATAGGCCTTTCACTGTAAAAAGAAGTTCTCTTTGTAGCACTTCGGGCACAATGGTATCAGTAAAAAGATGTACAATTTGTGCTCCTTCTTTTAGTTGCGAAGACAAGGTGGCTATTCTTGTTGAAATTTTTACATTTTCTGGAGTTGAAATGGCGTTTTTTAATGTAACAATTCCATCAAGCGAAGTAAAGTTTCCGATATTAATTGGATTTGCAGTGATGGTAAAATTGTTTAAAACTCCAGAAAAATTACCGTTGAGCTCTACATCTGGTAACTGAGGAAATTTTGGTAAAAGTGTTCTAAGCTCGGCTATGTGAACTTTCGTCTTTCTGAAATCGACGGCTATGTGCACTTGATTTTCAAAATCAGCGAAGTCATTGGGGTGCATGTATTTCAGAGTGGCATCCAAGTCGAGCTCACTGGAATCGGTTACTGCGCGCAGATCGAGAGCTGAAATATGGTCGTCAGCATATGTGAAACGTCCTTCGAGGTGATGTACGCTAAAAAACTGGTCATCAGTTCCAAAGGCTTTTACCAGGCGGGTACTTATGCTATCGGGCGAGAGTTGAAAGTTTCGGAAACGCAAGTGAGCATTGTACACCTTAAAGGCAGGAAGTTTTGGATTGTTGAAGTCTATTCTGCGAAATCTGAGCTTATCGAAGTGTATGTCATTGATTTTTAGTGCAAAAGTGCTTTTCTGAGCTGTGGTGTCGCCGGAGTCTAATTTTTCCAAAAACCTCATAAAACCATTCACACTGTCGCCGACAGGTGTATGCAGATAATAATGTGTACTGTCGAAGTATACCTTTGATAGAGCGATCTTCTGAAAATCAGAAGATATATGTGCGAACGATGCCCTGAAAGTATGAATGTAAATGACTGTATCGCCTTGATCATCAAACAATACGGCATTACGTAAGCCGATTTGATTTGGAAAAATGATTTGAAATTTATCGATTTTTACTTCGATATTTTTATTGTTTTTTAACCATTCTGTAGCCTTTTTAGCTAAAAAGGTTTGTACAAATGGGTTAGCGAGGAGCAAAGCGAGAACTACCCCAAAAATTGCCATACCTTTGGCCAATTCTAGGATGATGCGCAGTGTGCGAAGGCCGATATTTCGGAGTTTGCTCAATCGCTTTGATATTTAAAAAATGAACGAAAACATCTACATACTTGGTATTGAAACATCGTGCGACGACACTTCAGCCGCTGTGCTCAAGGGGCGCAAAGTTCTTACCAATATTGTATCTTCCCAAAAAATTCACGCAAACTGGGGTGGAGTAGTGCCCGAACTTGCCTCGAGGGCACATCACCAGAGCATCGTGCCTGTGGTGGATTTGGCATTGCGCCAGGCTGGTATCGATAAGTATCAACTCTCGGCAATCGCTTATACGCGCGGACCTGGTCTTATGGGCTCGCTCCTGGTGGGGGCCACCTTTGCGCGGGCTATGGGTTTAGGCCTTGGAATTCCCGTGATACCGGTACATCACATGGAGGCACACATTCTGGCGCACTTCATCGATGACCCCGATATGCATTCGCCGGAATTTCCGTTTTTGTGTCTTACCGTATCGGGCGGGCATACACAGCTGGTATTGGTGAATGGATTTCTCGACATGAAAGTAATCGGTCAAACTACCGACGACGCTGCCGGAGAGGCTTTTGATAAAATTGCAAAAATCCTTGGACTGCCATATCCCGGCGGTCCATTGATTGACAAACTTGCTCAGCATGGCAATCCACACGCTTTTCGCTTCGCCAGGCCTGAAGTGCCAGGATTCGATTACAGTTTCAGCGGGCTAAAAACTTCTGTTTTATACACCCTAGAAAAATTTCAGAAAGAAGATCCCGATTTCATTAAAAAACATTTAAACGACATATCGGCCTCCGTGCAACAGGCTATCGTTGATACGCTTTTGAAGAAAGTTAAATTGGCATTAGATGAAACAAAGTGTAAGCATTTGGCGGTGGCCGGTGGAGTATCGGCAAATTCTGGATTAAGAAAAGCGTTATCATCCCTGGCAGAATCGATGGGTGTTTCGCTCTATGTGCCTAAGCCATCGTATTGTACCGACAATGGAGCGATGATAGCCATAGCTGGATATTATTACTACACCAGTGATACAATGCGCACAAGCTTTCTAAATCCCGTGGCTCGCTGGCAGGTGGGCTCTTAATGCGCTGACTTTTTAGGGATTGAAAAAAGATATGGTACATCGCAACGTGTTCAACATCATTGCTCTCAGCTCTTCCTAGTTAATTACCTTTTCTATCCTAAATGTGCAGATTTTTATCTATTTCTCAAGAAATAGATGCCAGTTCGATCGTATAACCTTTCTGCATCGATTCGGCCCAAGTAATTGCTTGACCGATCTCAGAACTTCAGGTAAGACATTTTACCCAGATAGCGACCGAAAGAGTCAAACATTTTATCGCCGTCAATTCTTCCAATATATCTGCCAATTTTATCATAGACTTTGCCATTGTCAATGCGCACTAAATAGTTTCCCTTTTTATCGTATAACCTTTGAGCTAGTGTAAAGACTGTCGATGTGAATAGATAAAAATCAGCAGAATTTTAAACTGCTTTTCATTGAAAATTTGCAGAAAATTTTAATAAAAATATGTAAAACAGCGACCATGTTCCCATTTAAATTTTTAATTTCTAATTAATTACATTTAAGCTATGAAATTTATACCTTCGCGCCCTTAAATTCAAAGCCCGTAAGCAATGAAATTCAAGCTCTCAAACTTTAACTACAAACTCCCTAAAGAACTTATTGCCAACCGACCAGTACCCCATCGCGACGAAAGCCGTCTGATGGTGGTTCATCGCGATACAGGAAAAATCGAACATCGCATCTTCAAAGACATTCTGGATTACTTCGAAGAAAAGGACCTCTTTGTCCTAAACAATACAAAAGTTTTTAAAGCACGTCTTTACGGATATAAAGAAAAAACGGGCGCACGCATCGAAGTATTTTTACTTCGAGAGCTCAATGCAGAAACTCGATTATGGGATGTACTTGTAGATCCTGCCCGGAAAATTCGAATTGGCAATAAAATCTATTTTGGCGAAGATGAAAATCTGGTAGCTGAAGTCATAGACAATACCACAAGTCGCGGCCGTTCTATTCGATTTTTGTTTGATGGAACGTACGAAGAGTTTCGCAAAAAGTTGGTGGATCTCGGCCATATGCCCATTCCCAAGTATTTGCAGCGCGAAGCCGATGAAGAAGACGAAGAGCGCTACCAGACCATCTATGCAAAGGTAGAGGGAGCAGTGGCAGCACCTGTAAGTGGCTTGCACTTCAGTAAGCAGCTGCTCAAGCGCATGGAGATAAAAGGTGTAGAGACGACCGAAATTACTATGCACGTTGGTCTGGGCACCTTCAAACCGGTAGAGGTAGAAGACCTCAGCAAGCACAAGATGGACAGCGAGCAAGTGTGGATTTATCCTGAAGCTGCCAAAAAAATCAATGAGGCGCTTGATCAAAACCGCAAAGTGGTAAGTATAGGTACTACCACCCTCAGAGCACTCGAAAGTTCGCTAACTACTGAAAACCGAATTATTCCCTTTAACGGTTGGATCAGCAAGTTTATCTATCCGCCTTATACTTTCAGATTACCACTTAAGCTGGTTACAAATTTCCATGCTCCTATGTCCACTATACTCATGCTCAAAAGTGCTTTTATGGGTCATGAGCTGATGATGGAGGCATACCATACAGCCATTAAGGAAAATTACCGCTTCCTGAGCTATGGCGACGCTATGTTGATACTCTGAAAAACGGATGATAAAGCGCAGACCATTCAGCGAGCTCAAGGAGGGCGAAGACTACTATAAAACGCCTGAAGGCTACATCGTGTACACTGAAAAGTACCACCTTGAGCGCGGCTATTGCTGCCAAAGTGGTTGTCGCCACTGTCCCTATGGATTCAATAAACTGACGGGAAAATTTGATAAACAAAAAAGAAGGTGTCCAAAAAGTAAAGGACGCCTTCTTTTTTATTTTGATAAAACCCTTAATTGAAGTAAATTAGAGCCATCATAGACATTTTAAGTGAGGCGAGTAGTCTTTAAACAGCAACCC
>NZ_BHZE01000034.1 GCF_003851885.1 Thermaurantimonas aggregans
AATTTTTGCCTCTAAATAAAATTAACACCCAAAATGACGAAAATGGATTTTATAAATCATTGTATAACAAATATTTATAATTACAACTAAGCAAAAAATAAAAAATCTGCGGAAGTCAGGAAAAAATTATTACTACTGATTTTATTTACATGCTCTTACAAGTACGGATTAACATTTCCTGATACCTTATTTACAAGACCACCTCTCACCGGAAGTGTTTCAACATCAACGAATTCAGGTATATCATTTAATCTAAAAGCATTAGAAGCAGTCAACATACTTGAAATCGCATGTCAAACATCCACAGCAACCAACGGCTATGAACTTTGGTATAATCCTGATAGCGTAAACGGTCCTCCCAACATTTCAGCAGCAAATGGTTGGATATTACATGAAACGGGATCAATCACAGGTATCGCCACAAACATGAATTATATTCAACTCACCAATCCGCTGATGATCCCAAAAGGAGAAACATATGGAATATTTTTTAGGTTGCTGGGTTCCAGTGTATTCTACACGTCAAATCCTACTCCTTCGGTTTTTACTACAAGTGAATTGCAAATCACTGTTGGATCACTGGTCGGGTATGCAGGAACCCCGCCTACGCCAACTTTGCATCCGCGTGGGTTTACAGGAGCCATAGTTTATGAACCTGCTGTTTTTGCCCCCAATGACGCCGGTGTAGCTTCCATTGATTCTCCCATGGCATTCTGTCCGGGTACTCACCCTGTGTGGGTATCGGTGCGAAATTATGGGACAAATCAGATTGATTCTGTTACCGTTAATTGGTCGGTGAATGGCGTAGTTCAACCACCCGTTTTTGTAAACCAATTGATTGATACAGTAAATGGGCTAGGTCCGAATCAAGTTTCAGTAAACTTGGGAACATTTAATTTTCTTTCAGGCCAATTTTATGAAATTAAAGCCTGGACTTCAATGCCCAATGGTGTGCCAGATACCATAAACAGAAACGATACGACGCAAAGGATAGTAACACCAGGTATGACTGGTACGGTAACTGTAAATGCCGGATTGCCAACAGGCTCTGGAAACTATCAGACCTTCAGTGAATTAGCTACAGCACTGAATATAGGAGGTGTTTGTGGGCCATTGGTAGTTAATGTAGCTCCATCAAGCGGCCCTTATTTAGAAAAAGTACACTTCGGCAATATATTGGGCACATCCACTACCAATACAATTACAATTAATGGAAACGGAAATACCATTTCATACACAAGTCCTAATACAAATGACCGTGTAACCTGGGAAATGGAAGGCACCAAATACATGATTATTGACTCCCTGACAATACGGAGTGACAGCGGTGCACAAGGCTTTAGTGTACGTATGCACGGAAATGCTGATTGGAACGTATTCAGAAGGTGTTCAATTATATCCTCAACGACTTCTACAAGTGTAGCGTATGCAGGTATTGTTCTAGGAGGATCTCCCACATCGGCGACGCTTTCCTCTACATCTGGAAGTAATAATCTGTTTGAATACAACTATTTTATTGGTGGATACTACGCAATTACAAATCTATCGGTGAGTTCCACCGATCGCGCAGAAAACAACAGAATTATCCACAATCATTTTGTTGACTTTTATCTTTATGGTGTTTATGGATCAAATCAGGATGACTGGGAAGTTTTTGGAAATGATATAAGCAGACCTTCACGAACAACTATTAGCACATTTTATGGCATTTACATGGTTACGAGCGGCAGCGGGGTCAAAGTCTTTAACAATAAAATTCACAATGCTCATGGTGCTAATCCGTATTCAGCCACCTTTGCTGGTTATCCGATATTTTTCAGTAGTGTATCAGGCACAGCAGCTAAACCAAACATTATTGCCAATAATTTGATTTATGATATTCAAACAAATAGAGTTTTCTACGGCATTTATTTATCCGGTATAACGAATCATACCAAAATTTTCCACAACACGGTTGTTTTTAATACTCTGTCAACTTCATCTTCCATTACTAGAATGATTTGGGTAGCTGGCACTCCTACAGAGGGTGTAGAAATTCGGAACAATCTACTTTATCTCGACAGACCCGGAACAGGCGACAGAATGCTTACTTATATCACAAGCAGTTCAGCTGCAGTTTGGATAAGCAATAATGCATACTATAAAGAACCGTCCACATCTATGGCGCCTGCATCTTTTTTCAGAGGCACAAGCTTTAATACACTTGCTGATTTTCAGGCATCTGGAAGCGACTCCAATAGCGTATTTACTGATCCCTTTTTTGTGGATTTAGCTAATAACGATCTCAGACCTTCGGCTCCACAGCTCAATAGTATGGGGAAAAATCTGAGTGGTCTGGTTCCATTTGATTTTGACAGTGTACCCAGAAGTACTCTTCCCGACCCCGGTGCTTATGAATTTGATCCGCCACCGGGTCCTAATCCGGGTCTGATAAGCTGGCTACAGCCTATCACACCAACTTGCGGAGATAGCGCAACTGTAGAAATTCGAGCTGGTAATTTTGGCCAGGATACAGTCAATACACTGACCATCTCATGGTCTATTAATGGTCAGTCTATGCCCCCGGTTACATGGAACGGAGTATTACCTACAGCATCTACAGTTGATATTATTTTAGGAACTTTTGCATTGTCTAATGACAGTATATATGATTTAGAAGCTACTATCACTGCCAGTGGGCCAGGCGTAGACACAGATCCCTCAAACAATAGTATAGAGCTTCTTGGATTGAGAAAAGGACTTTCTGGCGTATATACAATTAATCAATTAGCGCCTCTTTCCAATTCTAATTTTCAAACTTTTGAATCAGCATTTCAAGCATTAAGTCAGTTCGGAATCTGTGACAGTGTGACATTTGAAGTAGTACCGTTTACTGGTCCTTACATTGAGCAACCGGTGATAGGCGGACTTCAGCCAGATTCACTTAAAAAAGTAAAAATCCTTGGAAATGGAAATGAGTTGCGATTTACAGCTACTAATACCGACCAACGATACACCTTAGGAATTTTAAATTCTTCAAATATTGAATTTGATAGTTTAAAAATATTTGCCGATGGTGTGGGTACGACTCAATGGGGTTTGGCCGTATGGATTTCCAATTCCAGTGAAAATATTCTATTTAAAAATTGCTATTTCTTTGCAGATACTACTACTACCAGTTTAAATCACGGCTGTGTGTATGTAACACCTACATCCACATCCGGAACGGGAATAGGGGTTGTAGCTCATCGCATCACTTTTGAAAATTGCACTTTTGAAGGTGGTTATTACAACCTGGCGATAAGCGGAGGATCTACTCTTACTGATTTATCGGAAGACAATAAAGTAGTTAATTGTACATTTAAAAATCCAGCTTTGTATTCTACTTACTTCCGAGGGCAAAAAAACTTTGAATTTATAGGAAATGACCTGTCGCGAGCAAGCCGAAGTGTTGTGAGCACATACTATGGATTTTTCATTATAAGTGCACATAGCGGATTGAAAGTTCTTAATAACAAAATTCATAATACCCATGATAATGCCACCACTTTAACTGGTCTTTCTTATCCAATTTATCTAAGTGGAACATCTGACGCGAATGCTCCTGCAATCGTGGCCAATAATATGGTGTATAACATCAATGGCAGTGGTACTGTATATGCTGCTTATCTCATAACCCAGGACAATCTCACATTTGCTCATAACACTATTGCAATAGATGAACCTCTTGCAACTGGCACTGGTATTACACGTGGAATATGGGTAACCGGTACTCCGACTAATCTGAATATTTTAAATAACATAGTGTGGCTTAACAGAACTCAAACTTCCGGCACAAAACACATTGTATACCAAACAACTGCCGGTACATCAGTGAACTATAATAACAACGCCTATTTTACTTCAGATCAAAGTGTGGTATTTGGATTTAATGGAAGTGACGTACAAACTTTTCAAGATTGGCAAGCTTTAGGAAGAGATCAAAACGCAGTTTTTACCAACCCGGCTTTTGTCAATCCGGCTAATGATGATTTTACTCCTCAGTCCGGTTCAGTAAATAATATAGGAGCCAATCTCCTAAGCCTTGTACCAACAGATATCAATGGTGTGGCCCGCACAGCCACTCCCGACCCCGGGGCTATCGAGTTCTCCCCTCAGCCTTGCTCTGGTGTATGGGCTCTAAGTGCTGACAGCATTTACCCTCAGGGAGTTTTTCTGAGCTGGGAATCGATGGTCGATACCTTTGAAGTCGAATGGGGTCCCGTTGGCTTTATTCCGGGTAGCGCTCCAGGTACAACCATCGCTGGAATTACTAGTAAAAACTACAACCTCTCACTTCCAACTGTCAATACTTGTTTTCATGTATATGTCAGAGAAGTTTGTGGTAGCTCTTTCGGCCCTTACACAGGCCCACTTCTGGTCTGTACTCCTATCGAATTTGACGCTGAACTTGAGGAGATTGTGGGCATCACCAATCAGTTTTGCGGTGATAGTACTACTGCTGTTCGTTTCGCCGTCAAAAACAATGGTTTCGGCCCAATTACATCGCTGCCGTATCAGTTTGCCATAAGTGGCGATATCAACCAGACCTTTTCGGGTACATTCACCACACCTATACCTCCCGGAGGCAGAGATACCATCACCGTCGGTACGCTTAATACGTATCAAGGCGGTCTTGTAACCATCACAGCTTCCGTAAACCTAACCAACGACCAGGAAAATGGCAACGACAGCATCAACAAGAACGTGACCATAATACCCTTTGCGCCCAGAGCTTTGTCTACTCAAGCCTGCGCAGGCGATACCTCTGCTACCTTGGTGGGGTTGCCTTTACCCGGTGTGAGATACAGGTGGTTTGATGCTCCTACGGGGGGTACTCTCTTAGGCACCAATGACTCCCTAACCATCGGCAACATCAATGTTCCTTACTATCTGGAGTATCAAAGTGTAAGTGACTCCCTATTCGTATCCAATGCCGGAGGCACGGGCTGTACGCATGGCAATATGTTTGACCTGATGTCGCCCACAGGAGTCAGTATTACAGGCTTTACACTCATTCCACTGTCCACAGCTACCAATCACCAAGTAACTATCTGGATTAAAACAGGCAGTTGGCAAGGCTCGACTCAGGCCGACTGGACTCAGGTATATTCTACCACCATACCTTCGGTCACCATCGATGTGCCCTTCTTTGTAAGCCTGCCCACACCAATTAACCTCACTCCTAATCAGGTCACGGGCTTCTATGTGCAGCACAATGCCAGGTATAGCACCGGCTCACTCACAGTATCAAATGCCGACCTGACATTTATCTCCGGCAACGGGCACTGTTCAGCATTCGACTATTGCTGTAATCCAAGGGTATTCAACGGCAGTATTCATTACGGCAAACAAGCCTGCTCCAATATCCGCACTCAGGTAAATGTGGATGTAATCGATACCCCCACCGCAGCCTTCACCTACACCATCAGCAACTATACGGTGAACTTCTCAGGCACCTTCACCGATGCCGACTCGGTGTACTGGACCTTTGGTACAGCAGGCAGCAGCAGCCAGCAGAATCCGACCTTCACCTTCCCGCAAAACGGGGTGTACCCGGTGTGCGTCACTGCCTTTAACGCCTGTGGCTCAACTACCGTGTGCGATACCCTTACCTTCAGCATCGGCATCAGCGAAATCTCCCTGCAAAACCGCCTGAAGGTTTATCCGAATCCGAATGCCGGTGTGTTTGACGTGACCTTCAGCGACGACGTGGCCGAGCTGCCCATCGAAGTCCTTGACCTCTCAGGAAAAGCCGTCTATCGCGCCACCTGGAAGAGTGCCTCCGGCCACTACCACGAGCGGCTCGACCTACAAACACTACCAGCCGGCACCTACATGCTGCGCATCCACTCCACCACAGGCCAGCTCACCCGCAAGGTGGTAGTGAAGAAGTAAGATTTATTTTTAATTTTTTAATTAACAAAAGCCCTTAAAAAAAGGGCTTTTGTTATTATTTATCAGATTCTTATTACAAAAAAGGTCGTTTTCAGATATTCTTAACATCAAAATTTTTAACTTTGAAAAGTTTAAAAACAGAGCTATGAATAAAATTATTACTCTAATTTTTACGTATTGTTTTGTGTATCTCTCATCTGGCCAGTATAACACTTTTGTGACAGTTCCCCCATTATCAGGTGGTGGAAATACTCTCGGAGGAATCTGCTTCAATTTAACTACCAACAAACCCATAATAGTTGATAGCTTATTGAGCTCCTTCAGTACTTCTTCAGGCGTAGCTACTATTTGGTATAATCCACAGCGAATTAATGGACAACCTGCCGGAATCAATGCTGCCAATGGCTGGATTCAATTAGGTCAATCGCCCACATTCAGCGGTATCAGTCCCTCCTCAACTCAGCCGATACCACAAGTAGTTCCTGCTTCTGTGGGTGTAATCATGCAACCCGGTGACACATTTGGTTTTGCCATTCATTGGACTGGTAATGTATTTTCTACCACCAACACCAATATTCCAACATTTACAGATGGTACAGTGACCATTATCGTAGATGCAGCAAGTGCTTTTACTTTTAATCCGGGTCAAACCTCCTTTTTTAATCCCCGGCAGCTAAATGGGGGCGTAATGTATCGTCTATTGGCTAAAGCGCCCAACGATGCCGGAGTAGCATCTATTGATTCACCACAGGTATTCTGCCCCGGAATTCACCCTGTGAAAGCTACCATTTTCAACTATGGAAATAATGTAATTAATAACGTTACAGTGAATTGGAGTGTTAACGGAGTGACACAAACCCCTGTAACTGTAACCACACCTTTAGATACAATCGGTGGTGCAGGTAATAGTTCACTTCAAGTAACACTTGGAAGTTTTAATTTCATGGCAGGTGTCAATTATATCATCAAAGCCTGGACTTCCAATCCTAATAACCAGGCTGATACGGTAAATACCAATGACACAGCCACCGTCGTGCGAACACCTGCTATATCAGGGACTTTCACCATCAATAGCGCATTGCCAACCAGCGGAACTAATTTTCAAAGTTTTAATGCCTTTGCCAACACAGTGAATTCAACTGGCATATGCGGTCCTGTGGTGGTGAATGTGGCTCCAAATTCAGGTCCATACAACGAACAAGTAACTTTTACTGAAATACCGGGCACTTCACCAACAAATACGATTACTATCAATGGAAACGGCAACACAATACAATTCTCTCCTGTGACGGGAGCCCGCCACATCATTCAATTAGATGGAACAGATTATATGACGATAGATAGTCTCAATATCGTTACTACTTCTACAACCTTCGGCTGGGGGGTCCATCTTTTTAATAATGCTGATCACAATGTGATTCGCCGATGTACGATTGACATTAGCAGCGTGACTTCAACGACCGTATCAAACTCAGCAGGTATCGTGATGAGCGGAAGCCTCACTTCTGCTATATCAGCAGGATTTACAGGTAGTCATAATTTGTTTGAGCACAATACTATATTAGGAAATCCGGCAGGTGGACCAGGATATGGTATAAGCTTATATGGGGAATCTACCGGTAATGCTTCTGATAATACCATTCGGTTTAATACAATACTAAACTCCTATTCAGATGGAATAAGGGTATCTAACATGCCTAATACAACGATTGAGAACAATCTGATTACTAGACCTACTAAAACCGGAACTACGACTTTTAACGGAATTTATGTTTTGGGTTCTACCGGGGTAAATGAAAACCTCATTATTCGCAACAATCGCATTTGGGAAGTCGGTGGTTCCATACCAGCAACAAATACCTCTACGTTCGCCGGAATATATGTAATATCTACCGGAACATCGTCTGGTAATAGGGCTCTAATTGCTAATAACATCATTAGTCTTTCAGGTACAAATGGCACCTATAACGGCATTTGGTTTACTCAACCTCATATTAATGTGGTTCATAATACCGTGCATATAGAAAATACTACCTCAACTACAGGGCTGACCAGAGGTATTTTTAATGGTGCAATTGCGGCTAACAGTACCGATTACTGGATACGCAACAACCTAGTTTATATCAATAGAACCGGCACATCTAGCAAACATTGTATTGCATTAAATAACCCTGCCGGTGTAAATTCTATTATAAACAACAACGCATACTTCATCGTCAATCCACCTGCTAACAGTGGAGTTGGTCAGCTTACAAGTACCAACTTTGCAACACTTGTCGACTGGCAAACTGCTGACAACGGAGCTTATGACCAAAACTCTGTATTTGGTGATCCGCTGTTTATCAATACAGCTGCATTAAATTTTGAACCTTCAGCACCCTTCTTAAACGGCGTAGGAGCAAATTTAGGTACCCTTATTCCAGAGGATATTAACGGTTTTATTAGGCCTACATTTCCCGTACCTGGTGCTATTCAGTTTGCTCCACCTCAAGGTCCTGATCCTGGAATCCAGACTTTTATACAACCTTCCGGATCAATTTGCGGAACATCTGTACCAGTAGAAATTCGGGTAGCAAATTTTGGAATTGATACCGTTTCAACCTTATCCATTCAGTGGAAGGTAAACAATATTGTAATTGATACGGTACAGTGGACTGGCACACTTGCCCCTACTTCTTTTGTAGATATTCTCCTTGGTACCTTTTCAGTTTCACCAAATGTTTTATACTCAATCGAAGCAAAAATTGTAGCTTCAGGCCCGGGTGCGGATGTAGATGCTTCAAACAACACCCTGACCTTATCAAATGTGCGTACAGGACTTCAGGGCACCTATACCATCAATGCACTAGCACCGGCATCCGCTACCAACTTTCAATCGTTTAATGACTTTAATGATGTTTTAAAATCTGCCGGTGTTTGTAGTGCAATCACAGTGAATGTAGCTCCTGGATCCGGTCCTTATACTGAACAGGTAACATTTGAAGAAGTGGCTGGAGTTTCATCTACCAACACAATTTCAATAAATGGAAACGGAAATACAATTCAATTCAACCCCACTACCAATGCCCGGCACATAATTCGTCTGACAGGAGCCAAGCATTTTACCATAGACAGCCTCATAATTGTGACTACTGCTACGGATTTCGGTTGGGGAGTTTGGCTGGACAACAATGCCGACAGCAATACCATACGCAACTGTACCATTGATATCAGTGCAGTTACCAGCATCACTCTGTCCAATTCAACCGGAATTGTAATGACCAATAGCGCCACAAGCGCCATTACTGCCGGTGCTACTGGTTCATATAATTTGTTTGAAAAGAATACCATCATCGGTAGTGCATCCGGTGGGCCAGGGTACGGAATCATTCTTTATGGAAATGCTGCAGGAGATGCGAAAAACAACATTATTAGAGATAACATAATTCTTAATACATATGGTGATGCCATACGTGTTTCAAACATGCCAAATACGACCATCGAAGGTAACTACGTTGAGAGGCCTGATCGCACAAATACTACAACCTTTTACGGAATTTACGCATTGGGCACTGCCGGAGTCAATGAAAACCTCATCATCCGAAACAATAAAATAGTAAATATCGCGGGCGATTTACCAAACACAAATACCTCGAGTATGGCCGGTATTTATGTGACTTCAGCCGGTCCTGCTTCCAGCCAGAGAGCTTTAATCGCTAACAACATCATCGAAATGTCAGGTACTAACGGTATTTATTCAGGCATATGGATATCTCAACCACTGATTGATATCGTTCACAATACCATTTTCATAGAGGAATCAACCTCTACTACCGGTCTGACTAGGGGTATTTACAGCTCGGCAACCACAGCTAATGCATTTGATGTGCGCATTCAAAATAACATTGTAAGTGTCGATAGAGCAGGCTCGTCCACTAAACATTGTATCAACATACTGAACACTCCTACAAATTATCAAATTGACAACAACGCGTATTTTATCACAACAGGTGATGTAGCACAATTAGGTTCCACTTCATTCCAGACATTAAGTGATTGGCAAGCCTCAAATAACAACCTTTATGACCAAAATTCCGTGTTTGCTAATCCGTCGTTTATAAGCCCTTCTACATACAATTTTACACCACAATCCGGGGCAATCAACAATATTGGAGCCAATCTCCTAAGCCTTATACCAACAGATATCAACGGGGTAGCGCGTACTACTACTCCCGACCCTGGGGCTATTGAGTTTGTGCCTCAGCCCTGTACAGGTGTTTGGGCTCTTAGTGCTGACAGCATTTACCCTCAGGGAGTTTTTCTGAGCTGGGAATCGATGGTCGATACCTTTGAAGTCGAATGGGGTCCCGTTGGCTTTATTCCGGGTAGCGCTCCAGGTACAACCATTACTGGTATTACTACAAAAACTTACAATCTCTCACTACCATCTGTAGGCACATGCTATCATGTGTATGTGCGCGAAGTATGTGGGTCATCCTTCGGCCCTTATGTAGGTCCACTTCTTGTGTGTACACCCATTGAGTTTGATGTAGAAGCAATAGCGCTAATAAGTCCTGAACATTTAATATGTGGCAGCACGAATACCGAAATAAAAATGGTGGTGAGAAATAATGGAATTTCATCATTATCAAACATTCCTTTCGAAGCTCAAATTACTGGAACTATTAATCAAACACTTTCACAGACTTATGCCGGCCCACTAGCGCCAGGAGACACAGATACCGTACTTATTGGTACTTTAAATACATCTAATGGTGCAGATGTAGTGATTAATGCCTATGCGGATCTAGCCACTGATCAAGTTAAAGACAATGATTCAATTACTAAAACAATCATTCATATTCCTGTAATACCTAAAGCAGATACTGCTTTTGTGTGTGCCGGAACAGACACAATCACTCTTCTAGCACAGAACTGGCCTGGAGTAGAGTACAATTGGTTTGGCTCGGCCACCGATACTGTTCCGCTGGCAACCAGCAATTCATTCTTCGTTCCTTCCGTTTCTACTCAAAATACATATTACCTCGAGTACAGTTCACTAACTGGTAGTCAGACTTTTACCTATTCGGCGGGTGATATCCAATCAGACAGAGATTTCACAACGTTACCTGGGGCGTCAGCTTGTCCGGGTGTTTTGACCATAAATCTGCCCGTCGGATTTATTGTGGATTCTCTCGATGTAGAATATGACTTTACTGCAATGGCGGGAGGGTGGATGAGCGATCAGCGTTCACAGTTGCGATGCATTACTACCGGACAGTCTGAAACCCAGCTTGCTGTAGGAACAGGCTCCACTAGTGGTACTCTGAATTACAAAAGAACCGGTTTGACCATAGCCAACGGGGTTGTGACAGGACCTTTAGTTTTTGAGCTTCACGCAGGCAGGACATTCGGTGGAAATGGCTGTGATGCCTCTCAGAATTTTATACCGAATAATACCTGGAAAATAACCCTATATTATCGGGGAACGCCGTGTTCCAATGTGCGCATACCCGTCACTGTAGGAATAGCACCTCTGCCCACCGCAGCCTTCACCTACACCATTAGCAATTATACGGTGAACTTCTCAGGCACCTTCACCGACGCCGACTCGGTGTACTGGACCTTTGGTACGGCAGGCAGCAGTAGCCAGCAGAATCCGACCTTCACCTTCCCGCAAAACGGGGTGTATCCGGTGTGCGTCACTGCCTTTAACGCCTGTGGCTCAACTACCGTGTGCGATACCCTTACCTTCAGCATCGGCATCAGCGAAATCTCCCTGCAAAACCGCCTGAAGGTTTATCCGAATCCGAATGCCG
>NZ_BHZE01000035.1 GCF_003851885.1 Thermaurantimonas aggregans
ACTTCAAAAATCAATTTTTTGAAATATCACTACCAAAAACCTGCTTTAAGTCTAATTCATTTTTTGTAACATTAAATACCATTTAAAAACTGATAAAAAAAAGCTGCCCTCTTTTAGGACAGCTTCTCGCCTGGGACACGCCCAAAAAACTCAAAAAAAGAAAAAATCATGGAAGAATTGAAGAAGTGAAGTTTTAGGATTTTGTGGAAGTTTATAATCATTCTAAACAGTACTTTTGTTTACTACTTAAACACGTGATGGATACAGTAACTTTTTCGGTGGAAAATGTCAGAAAGGATTTCCCGATACTGTCGGCTACAGTACACGATAGGCCATTGGTGTACCTGGACAATGCGGCTACGAGTCAAAAGCCAATTCAAGTAATTGATTGTATTACAGATTATTATAAAACATACAACAGCAATGTGCACCGTGGTGTGCACACTCTGAGCCAGCTGGCCACAGAGGCGATGGAAAATGCGCGCCTGACGATAGCGCGGCATTTGAATGCTGCTCATGCGCACGAGATCATCTTTGTGCGGGGTGTAACGGAGGCCATCAACCTTGTAGCCAATGCTTATCTGAGCCTGGTACCTCGGGGCTGGCAGATACTAATCTCGGCCATGGAGCACCACTCTAACATCGTGCCCTGGCAGCTGGCCGCTGAACGCTATAGCCTGAAGTTGAGGGTAATACCAATGGACTCACATGGGGTGCTCGACTTAGAGGCGTACGACCGGTTGCTCAAAGCGGAAAATACTGCCCTGGTGGCGGTAAATCACATTTCGAATGCATTGGGTACGATCAATCCTGTACAGCAAATAGCAGAAATGGCGCATAAGGCAGGTGCAGTGATCTTGATCGACGGGGCGCAGAGCATTCCGCATATGGCGGTAGATGTGCGGGCGATTGGGGCTGACTTCTACGCCTTTTCGGGCCACAAAGCGTGTGGGCCCACCGGTATAGGTGTGCTCTACGGGCGCGAAAATCTGCTTGAGGCTATGCCACCCTATATGGGCGGTGGAGAGATGATTAAAACGGTGACATTTGAGAAAAGTTCCTGGGCTGAATTGCCGTTTAAGTTTGAGGCGGGCACGCCGGATATTTCGGGGGCTATAGGTTTGAGAGCCGCTGTAGAATATCTGCAGCGTGTGGGCCTGGAACAAATTGCAGCCTACGAACAAGAATTGCTTGAATATGCGACAGCCGCCTTGCGCGAAATGGGTGGAATTTGCATTTATGGACAAGCACCACAGAAAGCTTCGCTGATAAGTTTTATACCAGATGGATGTCATCCTTACGATGTGGGAACATTGCTCGACAATTACGGGATAGCGGTACGCACAGGGCACCACTGTGCTCAGCCAGTGATGGACTTTTTCAACATTCCGGGTACAGTGCGTGCATCATTTGCTTTTTACAACACCAAGGAGGAAATAGATCTCTTCATCAATGCCTTGCGCAAGGCTATTAAGATGCTTCGATAATTCTTTGAAATAGAGAGTTTTATCTGATCAGATTGAAAGACCTAACTGCTGGGTGCTTTTGTAAATGCGCTGTACGATGTCTTTATCGTCCGGGTTATAGAGCCATACATGATCGAAGCGCTCTACGACGCGTTCGTTGGCTTCGTTTGAAATGATAAGACTGTGAAAAGCTGTGCCGTAGTGGAGCTGCTGGCGCGCTACACGCTGCATGATGTCTTCAGAGATGCGGTACATGATGAAGTCGGAGATGACCAGTACATCTGCATTTTTATATTGATGAGTTTCGAGCTGGCGTAAGGCCTCGTCGAGCGCGAGAGAAATGTCGGTGCCACCGTGGAAGCTCATTTTGAGGAATTCGACCAATGCGCCGAGCTCATTTGAAACGTTTCGGAGATCGATGGTCTTAATGCCTGAGGAGAAGTTGATCAAATATGCCGGTCGCTCATAGGAAGCAGCCATTCGAATGATGGCAAAACAGAGAACTTTAGCAATTTTTTCAGGTACACCTTCCATACTGCCGCTGGTATCAACGCATACGATGAAGGGGCCTTTTTTCTTTTTGCGGGTGAGCGTTCGCGACTCGAGGACTTCTTCAGTGCCCTTGATTCGGAGGCTGTCGTCGTATTGCCATTGAAGGAGTTGGTGGTCAGCAAATTTTTTTAGAAACTTCCACTCGGTGTCGGTTTCGCCGAGTAAGCTAAGTTCTTGAGGCAATACTTGCGGAAGCGAATCGCCGAGGGTGATGCCGGTGATTTCGGTTTTAAAGTTGGGATTGCGCATAAGGCTGTAGGTAGTGAGCTGACGTTGGTAGTGCTCTTCGACGGTTTCCAACTCGGCTTCGCGCAGGCTGCCGAGCATGTCGGCTAGCTGTTGAAGGGAATTGTGGTCTTTCAGGTAGGTGTCAAACTGCTCGAGCACGTTGAAGTCTTCTTCGCGTATGAGGGCATTGCTGAGATTCCAGTCAGGATTTAGAAAATCGGTGAACTGACCCAAAGTGTTTTTTACACGAATGATTTCGAGAGTTTTGTTTTCTATGTTCTGCTTGAGCTGCTGGTAGTCTTCTTCGATTTGGCTCAGTTGCCAGCGGAGTATACGAGCTTGCAGAGAGGCATCCCAAAGAGACAAGAGGTCGTTTATGACCAGATCAAAAGAGGTTTCGTCAAAATGTTGTTCGAGCTCTTTGAGCCGGGTGCGATGGTAGGCGATCTGAGTTTCGTCTACTTCGCCAGTGGCAAGTATATCGCGCAGCAAGTAGGGCCACTGTTTCAGGAGGTTGGCTATTGGACGTGCAGTCCATCCTTCGAGAGTTGCTTGTTCCCATTGCCAGGGGTGTTGTTTTTGAGTTTTTTTGGCCACATTGCGAAAAAAGAAGAGCACTTCTGACAATATTCGTCGAGCGAGCAGTTGATTGTTCAAAAGCTCTGAAAGTACTTGTTCGTTTTCAAAGAGGTAATCGAGCTGAGCGCTCAGGTGAACTTGGTAGGAGTCAAGCAGTTCTTCTGAAGGTTTCCAATAAGTTTTGACGCCAATTTTTTTAATGAGGTAATCGGCTATGTAGCAGCGCATCCGGCGGGTAAGTATCTGGCCGAATTGCACGAAGGCATCAATGTCTTCTGCCAGGCGAAAGTCGTCGTCGAGGCGCATCACACTTTTTCTGATTGAGGTACAGAGGTGTAGAGGTGCTGAGCCTTCTCAAGGCGCAAGCGCAGGGCATCAAGGCGCTTTCGGGTCTTTTCAAAATTTTCGCTGATTAGTTCAAAGACCGAAACGTCGCTGAAAAGGTGGTCGCGCTCGGCGAGTAGGTCCTGAGGGATGTCGTTTTGTAAGGCCATAAATCGCTCTTCAAGATATTGAGTAAGGCGTTGGCCCCACTCGTCCCAGTAGGCTTTTACAAGTGGATGAGGTGCCTTGCAGATGGTACGAGTTACTTCTTGTTTTATGCATTGAAGGTCAAGTTGAATGGTGCGGCTGTTGTGCGATATGCGAATGCTGTACGGCCGTGTACCCAAGGTGGTTTGTAGGCGATACACGAGCTTAAAGTCGTCGTCGAAGACATTGATGACCTGAAAATCGTTTGGCTGCAGGATTTTGTAATCAGTAATTTTAATGTATGCTGCCGAAGGCAACTCGTCGCACTTTTCCAGGCGGAAGTATTCGTCTTTTATCGTTTTGGGGACTTCTGCCAGATCGATTACTTTAATTTGAGTTTCAGCCTGTACTTCTGACTCGAAGCGATGAATTTCGGCAGTGAGCAGCGATAGTCGCAGGGCCGTGTTATAGCCGTGTTCGCGTATGGTTTCTGTTACGATGCGACGCACTAAAGGTATATGAGCTGTGTCGTTCCAAAGGCAGTGCGTACACAAATATACATCGCTGAGGTGTACAGCCTTGCGGTTGTGAAGGAAGGCAGAGACTTTCAGCAGCTTTATGATCTTTTTCCATCGGCGGTCGTAGATTCGGAAGGGGGTAAGATCTGGTGTGGTGTGCTCAGCTTCTTCGAGCTTTTGGCGAATGACATGAATTACCGTTGCGATCTCGTCGGGTATTTCTACACCTTCCGCTTGTTCATTCCAAGTTCGCAATTCATCGAGGGTGATTTTCAGCTCAAGAGGAATGGTATCTTGATAGACATCCTCTTTAGCTGTGATGAGCCGCAGGAAGGCTTGTGGATTTTTGACGGGGAGTACCTGGTAGCGAATGAGGAAGCGGTCCCAAAGAGGGCCAAAGCTTTCGCCATCGGGCGGCAGTTCATTGCTGGCTGCTACAATGGCGTGGAGGTTTACTTTTACTTCTTGGGTGCCATTGCGGTAGATGCGTTCGTTGAGAATGGTAAGAAGTGCATTTTGGATGGCTGAGCCCGACTTCCAGATTTCGTCGAGGAAGACCACATTGGCTCCCGGCAGGTAGTCGTCGGTCAGGCGTTCGTAGCGGTCTTCTTCTTTGAGTTTTTTGATGGAAATGGGCCCAAAGATTTCTTCAGGCGTGCTGAAGCGGGTCATTAGGTACTCGAACGATTTGCCGTCAGCGAAAGCGTATTTTAGTCGGCGAGCTATCAAACTTTTACCCACTCCGGGTGGGCCATAGAGAAAAATGCTTTCGCCGGCAATGGCACTTAGCAAAGTCAGTTTAACAGCCTCATCTCTCTCCTCCAGACTTGAAGTGAGATGTTGCAACAATTTTTGAATGCGCTCTTTCATACAAAGAGCTAAACGCAAAGCCTATAGCGAATTGTTTTTAAACGACGTTTAAATATCTTTCTTTTACCTCCAGCAGACGATATTGCCGTCCTGGCAAATGCAACTGTCGACTGCAGTGACGCGCACAAAACGCTTGTTGCACATGGCCGGGTCGGAGTAAAGACGGATCTGGGTAGATTGGTCGAAATCGAAGATGATTTCCTGGCCGGTATTGATGTTTGACGGCACTACGGTGCGTCGGGATGAGAATATGCCTACACCATTTTCAACATTTGTAAATAGCGGACGCTCTTGCACGATGCCTCCCGTAGGAGCATTCACTTTAATAAACTGTGCAAGTGTTTCGTGGCCTGCTATCAGTCGAATACGCATCCGGCGAAAAAATCGATACACAGTAGAATCACTATCGAGGTTAGCCCCCAGAAAAGCAAAATATTGATCGGTTGAGAAGGTGTAATTCAGCTGGGCTGGGAAATTGGTGGGCTCGTGATTAAAGACGTATGTAAGCACTTTTGTGACTGTATCGAGCGGATTATCGACTTTTTGCTCTAGGTAGTAGAGGTCTAGTTCCCAGGTAAAAATTGTAGCTCTGTCAGGTTTTGTCCAGGCGAAGTCGGTGCTTCTTCCCGCTAGGTTGAGCTGTTGGGTCACGGGGCGAACGATGCGGTAAGGACCTACTAACGTGGTAGTAGCCACTGCGTCGGGTTCACCCGGTCGAGATACGATGATTTTGTAGGTAGCGTTGTTGTTAAGCTGTGCATGAAAATAGTAGAGTTTGTATCCATCGGTTGTGAAAAAACCAGGATTGAGCTTTGGAGGGTTCGGGTGCAGCAAAACCGGAAAAGTTCTGCTCAGTTGCTTATCGACATACTCTTCAACTACAGCAGTCATGTTGTCGTAATAGAGTGAGTCAGGAATAGATGCCATTTCAGCTACCGGTTTATCGCCCAAAAAGGCTTTGTGTATCCGCACAAAGTGGGTATCTTGAGCTGGATCGAGCAGCGCATAGATCACTGGAATGTCGCGCCAAGGGGCATTAACTTTGAGCTCATTGCTGCAAGAGGTAAGGGCGATAATAGCAAATATGCCCAACGATAAAAGCGCATTCTTCTTTCCCATCATTGAAAATTAGCAACCATTTTTAAAACGAAATCAACTCAAAAACGTTTCTTTGACATTCAAAAGTACACAAACGATTAATGTCTGTGGTCATTAATCTTCCTTGAATTAACAACTCCTTTACAAAATGAATTCGGTGTATCTACTCCGCTTCCTGATTTCTTTAATTTTTCTGATAGCGATCGACTATTACGCATGGCAGGCCTTTCGCACTGGTTTTCAAAGTTCTTGGCCACGCATGGTGTATTGGGTTACAACCATTGCTTTTTATCTATCCATTTTTTCATTAGTGTGGTATGTAGGCGACCGCTCTGCCCGATACTATCCAGCATTTTGGATTTTCGGGGCAATGATCCTCTTGTATGTGCCCAAAATGGTGATAGCTGCTGTGCTTTTGATAGAAGATTTTGCCAGAGCTCTTGGCTGGATAGCCAATACGGCATTTAAATCCCACTTCGACCTATCGCGACGCGAATTCGTCAGCAAGGTAGCCGTTGGCTTAGCTGCTATTCCGATGGCTTCCATTTTACATGGGCTCTGGAAGGGCAAGTATCTGTTTAAAATTCATCGCGTTCCACTTTCTTTTCAAGATTTACCCGATGCATTTGATGGATTTCGAATTGTGCAGATTTCAGATCTACACATAGGCAGTTTTAGAGATGTAGAGCCTATTGAAGAGGCTGTACGTCTGATTAATAAACAAAAACCTGATCTGGTGCTCTTTACAGGCGATTGGGTAAACAACGTTGCCGAAGAGACTAAACCCTTTATTGAATACTTGTCGAAAATCGAAGCCCGATATGGCAAGTATGCCATTCTCGGAAACCACGACTACGGCGACTATGTACCCTGGGAGTCGATGACTGAAAAGGCAGCCAATCTCGAAAAGCTGATTGAGCTTCAAAAAGAAGCTGGATTTATAAACCTAAGAAATGAAGGTGTTCGAATTTCGCTGGGTTCTGATTCGATTTATGTGGCTGGGGTTGAAAATTTCGGAGCACCCCCATTTCCCCAGTACGGCGATTTGAAGAGGGCACTGGATGCAGCAATGAACAATGATTTCATCGTATTGATGAGCCACGACCCTTCACATTTTGATTTAGAGATCAAGTTCACAGATGAAAAAATTCACCTCACTTTGAGCGGACACACCCATGGGATGCAGTTTGGGGTTGAAATTCCGGGTTGGATTAAGTGGAGCCCGGTGAAATGGCGTTATCCGAAATGGGCTGGTCTTTACAAAGAAAACGATCGGTATCTCTATGTCAATCGTGGGCTGGGCTTTATTGGCTTTCCCGGTAGAGTAGGCATCTGGCCTGAGATTGCGGTAATAGAGCTCACAAAAAGAAATATTTAAATCAGATTCATTTATTAAAAAATTTCATTTTAAACAAATCATTCATCACTTTACATACTCATAGCCTGTTTTGCTTCAAGTTTTAACAGAGCCATTAAACAAAAAAAATATTTTTGTGATGCCAAACAGATTATGAAAACTCATGCTCCGTTGGACAAAGGCGCTAATTACTTTTCTACTCTCTTACAATGCTGGACTTACCCAACTCATCACAACGACTCCAGGCCAAATCATTAACGATACAGTCCGCATTTGTACAGGTACATCCATAACTTTTAATACTCCTTTTTCCGGCTCAATTACATGGGTATATTCTAATGGCGGGCCTTTTCAGTTTTCAACGACAAAGCCTTTATCAGTAACTTACTCATCGACAGGTGTTTTTCCAGTTCATCTGGATACCAATAATGCCCCGGCGCAATCTGTTTATGTACTAGTGGGTGGGCCCTCGATAGTTTCATTGAATTTTCCAAAAGATACATTTTGTTTGAATGAAGGAACTTTTTCAATGAGTAGCTGGGAAACACCTGCGGGGGGAAACTGGAGTGGGCCTGGCGTAAATAGTAATTCATTTAATACTTCGCTTGCCGGTGTCGGAAATAAGGTGCTCACTTATACCTATGTAAACGAATTTGGCTGTACCACCTCTGTAAATAAAACCATACACATCCTGACTGCTCCTGTTTTGAATGTTTTTGCAAATGGCGATACGACAACTATCGATGGAGTTAAAACCTATTACATATGCACGATCAATCAGAATACGACTTTTACCCTGGCATTTGCCGGGAGCGGGGGATATTCTAATTACGAAATTTTTGTAAACAATAACCTGCATTCACAAGGTGCGGTTTTGCCGTCAACACTTAATCTAAATTTTACTAATCCAGGCTTTTATCAGGTGACTGTGGTGCTTACCAACGGACAAGGCTGTACCACGACACAGACGATCAACCTGTTTTATGGCTCTAACCCGGCTATTGGTATCGGCTCACCGGGCAACACCGTGGCCTGTCTTCCAAAAGACAGTTCAGGGGTAACCTTTACCTTTCCAATAAATAACTATCAGAACAATCCCCCCGGCACAAAGTACATCATTCAGGTAAGCGACGGTAGCCCGCCGATTGTATTCAATCATCCACCTCCGCCCAGCTTTACTTACACTTTTTTTCAACCGTCCTGTGGCAATAGTTCAGCTCAGAGTTCAAATGCTTTTAGTGTAACCATCACCGCTGTAAACCCCTGTCTGACTACTTCAGCCACAATTTTTCCCATTGTCATTTCAAAAAGTCCAACGGCTGGATTTACAATTCCTGATACTGTATGTGCGAACGATCCTATAAAAATTTCTGATACATCCGATAAAGGCATACGGACTTTTTTCAGCGCAGGCAATTACAACTGCGATTCGACCGGAAGAATCGTTTGGAATATTACGCCAAATACGTTTGTAGTGGATTCAGGATTTCTCGGCATTATGACGAATCCTTCCAACCCAACACAATGGATTTCGGGAACCAGCGATGTCGTAGTGCGATTTCTGGTGCCTGGATATTATACCATCTGGCAATATGTAGGCAATGATCAGAATTGTGAAATTGATTCCATACCACATACCATTTGCGTGGCCGAGCCGCCCAATGGGGATATAACTTTTTTATTTCCCAACAACGATACCACCTTTTGTGCGCCCTTTGAGCTGACCTTTTTCGATCCGGGCGATACCATGCAGGCCTGTTTGTACAACGACTGGCATTGGACTATTACGCCCGATTCCGGATATACTATTACGCAGGGCGATACGACTATGCGGATTTTTACTGCTGTATTTCATCAGATTGGCGAATACACCATCACTCTTACCAAAACCAACTTCTGTGGTACATTGGTAATCGACACCGTCATTCGCATCAAGGGAAAGCCCTTTATCACCATGCCCCCTCCTGTGGCGTATTGCGGACCTACATGGGTACATATGGGGGTTGATCCTCTTCATCAATATCAATTTTACGACAGTCTAGGGCCGGTAAACTACACCTGGTCGATAACACCTGCTACTGGTTGGACGCTCGACAGCAATTCAACACTCGGCGATTCCCTGCCGAAAATCTTCTTCCACACACCGGGAGTGTATTGGATTAAAGCTAAATTGGTAAACGAATGCGGTGAGGCGGTGGATTCTCAAAGGGTGGAAATCTATCCATTGCCACAGGTGGGCGGATTTAACGACACAATTGTGTGTTTTGGAGACACCTTCCAATACACACCTTCGATTACCGGAGGCCTTCCGCCGTACAGTGTCTATTGGCAGGCCACCACAGGAGCTTCCGACTCTTCGGCAACCATTCTGCTAAACAACCTAACCCAAACGACCACGGTGACCTACTTTGTCACCGACAGTAGGGGTTGCACGGATACGGCTCAATTTTTAATACAGGTATATCCCGAAATTCAGATTTCGGTTTTCGGGCCTTCATTTATATGCATTGATGGCACGGCTACCTTATCAGCTACGGTCACTGGTGGTACAGGACCAAAGACCTTTCAATGGTCGCCTGCCAACGGGCTTTCGTCCACCACTTCGCCTACCGTTACGCTTAATGCTGCCCAAGGAGTAGGTAAGTATTATGTGACGGTGACGGATTCCATTGGCTGTAGCCGTACCGACAGCATTAGCATCGACATCATCCCGCTTCCTGTAGCTGCCGGTGGTGGTAACAAAGTCATTTGTCTTGGAGATTCTGTAGTAATAGGTAATCCTGCCACCGGATCAAATAAATATGTATGGATTACTTCAAATAACGACACCGTAGGCAAGCAGGCACAGATTTATGTAAAGCCAACTGTTCCTACCTTATACATTTTGATTGTAACAGATTCCATTTACGAGTGTAAAAATTATGATACGGTTTCTGTCACTTTTATTGCCAACCCTACGGCAGATTTTACCCTATCGGATATCGGGGTATGCCACGACACACAAGTACATACCACCAATCTCTCAACTCCAAACATTCAATATGCCTGGTATGTAAATGGAACGCTTGTTAGCAACTTAGTAAATCCCTCTTTTACCTTTACAAACAACAGCCACACACAAGACAGCACAGTTCAGATCAAACTCGTCGTAACAGCCGGCACCGGTTGTAAGGACTCCACCACCCAGACAGTGACGGTGTATCCAAGACCTTTAGCCCAGTTCAGCATAC
>NZ_BHZE01000036.1 GCF_003851885.1 Thermaurantimonas aggregans
AAGGCGAAGCGAAGCAGAGCCGAAGCACGGAAGCGAAAGCGTACCCCGCAGCACGCCGACCCGAACGACTGAGCGTAGCGAAGGAGGTGAGGGGCACGCCCAAATAAAAATCAAACCCAAAATTCAAATTCCTAAGCAGCAGCAAGGAACTTCGGTTGTAAATCTCACATTACTCACCTTCATTTACTCAATAAGGATTCCGTAAAGACCGATGACACGAGTTGCGCGCTCCAAACAGAATTTTTCCCTCTTTAGTGTATCGGTATTTCTACCTTTGCCCATATGGAAGAATTTATCGTATCAGCCCGAAAATACAGGCCACAAGATTTTGGCTCCGTTGTTGGCCAGGAACATATCACTCAAACCCTCTATCGCGCCATCCGCAGCAATCAACTCGCCCATGCACTTCTCTTCACAGGCCCCCGGGGCGTAGGAAAAACCACCTGCGCACGCATCGTAGCGCGCATGATAAACCAAACCTCTGACGACGATCAGACCGACTATAGCCTCAATATTTTCGAACTTGATGCCGCCTCACACAACGGTGTGGATGACATCCGCCAGCTGAACGAACAAGTGCGAATAGCCCCCCAGGTAGGTCGATACAAGGTCTACATCATCGACGAGGTACACATGCTCTCTACAGGTGCATTCAATGCCTTTCTCAAAACACTTGAGGAACCCCCCGCTCACGTCAAATTCATCCTGGCCACCACTGAAAAGCACAAAATACTCCCCACCATCTTGTCGCGTTGCCAGGTGTACGACTTCCGTCGTATCGGAGTTGATGAAATCACCGCGCACCTGCGCAAAATCTGCGAAAAAGAAAACATCACTGCTGAGCCAATGGCACTCCACGTGATTGCTCAAAAGGCAGATGGCGCCCTGCGCGACGCCCTCTCCATTTTCGACAAGATGGTCACCTTCTCAGGCAAAAACCTCACTTATGCCGATGTAATCAAAAATCTCAACATACTCGACTACGACTATTACTTCAAAATAGTAGATACCCTACTAGCTGGCGACTCGTGGCAGCTGCTCTTGCTCTATAAGGAAATACTCGACAAAGGCCACGACGGGCAAATTTTTATCAACGGACTTGCCTCTCACTTGCGCGATCTGCTCGTCACGGGCAACGAGCGCACTAAGCACCTGCTCGAAGTGCCCGAAGACGTGCGTGGCCGCTACATAGCCCAAGCCAGGCAAGTGCAGCCCAACAGCATTTTTAAAGCCCTTAAAATACTGAACGACGCTGACTATCGCTATAAATCGACCTACAATCAGCGTTTGCTCGTTGAGCTTTCGCTGCTTCAGTTGGTTGCGCCTTTCCGAAAAGAAACACCAAAAAAGTAGCCGGGTCTGGAGAGCAGTTGGCGGCTCCTACATCTTCAGACCCATCAGCACAGGAGCCTAAAGCCGAAGTAGCAAGCCCACAGCCTACTTCGACAAAAGTTGCTTTTTCAACTCCCTCAACAGGAGGCAGCAACACTACTGCTCCAACAACGAACGCTCTCCAAACCCCGTCGCCAAAAAAAAGCCTATTCTCGGTAAAAAAAGAAGTAACTGAAGCCTTAGCACAAGCGAAAAAAGAACCAGAACACCTTCCCGAAGAGCCATTTACGCTTGACACACTGCTCCAGCATTGGCAAAATGTAATCGATGCAGTAGCTTCAAGAGGTAATCAGGTTCAAGCAAGCCTGATGATGCAATGGAAACCTCTGCGCGTTGAACAGTCAAAGGTCATTCTTCAGGCTCCATCGCTTACAGTAGAAAAAATGATGCGTGAAACGCTCGAGCCTTTTCTACCCGAGATTAAAAAATCGCTGCAAAATTTCGCTTTAGAACTTGTCTTCGAAATTGTAGAAATAAAACAGGCTGGTGACGATGAGAAAAAAATTCCCCAACACATCCGCAACTTTCAATTCCTCACTGCTAAATATCCTGAGGTAGATAAGTTAAGAGAACTTTTTGGCTTATACCCAACCGAGCTTTAAAAAAGTATCACGTCAATACCTTTGCACTGATGGAACGCAAAATCTTGATGGACCACGCGCTGATGCAAATCACCCTGCAGAGGCTTTGCCGTCAGCTCATCGAAAATCACAACGACTTTTCAGAAAGTGTACTCATCGGTCTTCAGCCGCGCGGCACTGCCCTCGCCAGGCGTATCCATCAGCTGCTCGAGGCCAATGGCGTGCATGCTTGCCAGCTTGGTAGCCTGGACATTACCTTTTTTAGAGACGACTTTCGAATGCATCAGAAGCCTTTGAAGGCCAATCAGACCAAAATCGACTTTTTGGTAGAAGACCAACGCGTAGTGTTTATCGACGATGTACTCTACACCGGCCGTAGTGTGCGAGCAGCTCTCGATGCCATTCAATCGTTCGGCCGGCCTAAAGAAATTGAATTACTTGTGCTCATCGACCGTCGCTTTAGTCGTCAACTGCCCATACAAGCCGACTACATTGGTCGGTCGGTCGATGCCATAGCCTCAGAACGCGTGCTCGTAGAATGGAAAGAAGAATCGGGCAGCGATCAAGTAATAATCGTAAGACATTCATCATGAGCGCCTTAAGCCAATCCCACCTCTTGGGCATCAAATATTTACAGCCTTCTGATCTTCAGCTGATTTTCGAAACTGCGGATGAATTTTACGAGGTTATCAATCGCCCGATCAAAAAAGTGCCCTCGCTGCGCGACAAAACCATAGCCAACATTTTCTTTGAAAACAGCACCCGCACCAAGCTCTCCTTTGAGCTGGCAGAAAAGCGCCTGAGTGCCGACGTGATTAATTTCTCAGCTTCAGGTTCATCGGTGGCTAAGGGCGAAACGCTTGTCGATACGGTGAACAACATCTTGGCAATGAAGGTGGATATGGTGGTAATGCGCCATCCCAACCCAGGGGCTGCACACTTCTTAGCTTCACAAGTAAAAGCCACCATCATCAATGCAGGCGACGGTGCCCATGAGCATCCCACCCAAGCCCTACTCGACGCCTACTCCATTCGCCAAAAATTTGGAAAAGACCTCAAAGGTCTTCGGGTAGCCATCATTGGCGATATTCTACACTCACGAGTAGCATTGAGCAACATTTTCTGCCTGCGCTTACTCGGTGCAGAAGTGCAGCTCTGTGGGCCAGCCACATTAATGCCCCGACACATCGAATCGCTGGGCGTCACAGTAAGTTATGACCTCATGCAAACGCTCCAATGGTGCGACGTGGCAAACTTCCTTCGCGTACAGCACGAGCGTATGGACGTGAAGTATTTCCCCTCCGTTAGGGAATACGTCATGCAGTATGGGTTAAACAGCCAACTGCTTGAAACATTGAATAAGCCCATTACCATCATGCACCCAGGGCCAATCAACCGCGGAGTAGAGCTCACCAGCGAAGTAGCTGATGGCGCCCAATCCATCATCCTTCAGCAAGTAGAAAACGGGGTAGCTATTCGCATGGCCGTGCTTTATCTACTGGCCGGAAACCGATAATTTCCGTAATTCCAATCACCGGGTCGGCTTATCCAATGGGCTACTTTTGCCTTTCCATTTATTTTTAAAATTCAACAATGAATAAGGAACTTCTGAATGCATTTTTGCTCAGTGCCGTCGGGGCATTTGTCTCCTGGCTGGTAGTTGATTTTACACGTATTGGATTGATTGCCACAGGCTTCTTTGTCGGACTACTTCCTGCTTTAATTTTTTCAACTAAAATTCAGTTTATTACCGATACAAAAAGTTTAAAAACCGTCGAAAAAATTCTCTTTCCGATAGTTGTAGCTCTCATTGGATTTGAGGTAAAGATCCGCTCCATTACGGGGGCACCAGTTTCAATCTGGATCTTTCTGCTGGTGATGGTTTCGCTTGTGGTGCTGTTTGCATGGCTCATCTCCCGTCGCGAACCCATCGGCGGATTTTTAGGAATCGGTACAGCCATCTGTGGCAATTCTGCAGTGGCAGCTCTTGGTTCTTTCTGTCCTAATCGGGTCAAAGAAGCTGGTATTGCCATTGGGGTCATCAATATTCTGAGCATAGCTGCCATCATTGTACTGCCTTTTTTAGCCAATGTTTTTAATCTGAATGAGGCACAAAGCGGCTTTTTAGCAGGTGCCGGTGTTCAAGCAATGGCACTGGCACTGGCCACTGGAAAAATTATGGGTCCCGATGCCGAAATGTGGGCTTCTATCACCAAGATTACACGTGTAGCTCTGCTCTCCCCCGCCCTGTTGCTCACCTTTCAGCTGATGAAAAAGGACAAAACAGGGAAAGGCAAACTCGAGATTCCTTTTTACATCTACATTTTCCTCGGTGCAATGTTGTTGTCAAACTCAGGCATTATACCTGCAGGGGTATTAAAAACCATTAAAACCGTTAACGAATGGATCTTTGCAGCTGTAATGGTGGCTGTAGGTCTTCAGCTCACGCGCCAGTCAATGGCTACAAGCGGCCGCAATGCCATTTCCTATGGTGTAGCCATCTGGCTCTTTCAAATTGCTCTGATTCTGGTATTTATAAAAGTTTTCGGCGTTTTCTCGAGTTAATATGTTTCTGGACGAGCTGAGATTTAGCTCTTTTTACACAATGCTATTCAGCAACTGCATAATCTGATCGTGGTGATTGCGAGCGGCTGTATATCCGGCGTCGAAGAGCTCCTGATGTTTGTCAAAATCAAAAATTCCGAAGTTGTAGGTCTCCTGGATATCGATACCGAGATCGCACTGCAAAAATCTCGACTCTGTATTAGACCAAAGAGCCAGATCAAAAACGCGTTTTGTAATTGAAAACATTCCGTCGAATTGCTCCTGATGGCCGTGAACATTGATGTTAATTCCAATAATTTTCAGTTTCTTTTCCTTCAGAGGCTCTATAGGCAGATTATTGAGTAATCCGCCGTCTACATATGTGTGTCCATTGATCACCACCGGATGAAAAACAACGGGTATTGACGATGAAGCCACCACGGCATCGGCCACGCTTCCGGTAGAGAAGATTTCCCACCGGCCGGTGGTTAGATTGGTTACACAAGCGTAGAAAGGAATCTTCAATTGGTTGAAGTCGTCATGAGGAATGCTTTCGTTTAAAATCTGACGCAGGTAACTCAGGTCTGATAGACCAAATTTTAAATTTTTGAAATTAAAAACTTTAAAGACAGAATTGACCTTCACTCGCTCGAGAATCTCAGCGGGCGATAAACCTGCTGCATAAAGGGCGCCAGCTATGGCTCCGGCACTGGTACCCGATACTGCTGCCGGCCTTATGCCTATTTCTTCCAAATACTGTAAAACGCCTGCATGGGCTATTCCTCTGGCACCACCACCGCTGAAGGCAATGCCGATCGGTACATTAGTTTTGTGATTCATGAATGGATTTAAAAATTATCAAATCTCTGTTTCCTTGTAAGAGTGGATTTTGAAAGGCTTTGTAATATTCTTGTGCTATGCTGTTCACACTCCTCTCGCCACAGCAGAGCCTGTCGTAGATCTGGCCTATTGAGATTTCGTTGCTGTCTATAGCCGAAAGTTCCTTTACAAAGCGATGCAAAAAGAGGCTCAGCAGCGTACGCGGGTGAATATGCGCCGTCTGCCCGGGGGTAGTAGTAAATATTACAGCTACGTTATCATGAGCATTCTTTACTAGGTTGGGTATTGAAGTATCATTACCCGCTAAAAAAGAAACATCTAATAAAAAGACCATTTTTTTATATCCTAATGCCTGTGCAGATTGAATTAACTCGTCAAGGGCCACACCAGTCAAAGATATGTAAGACGGATGTCCATCTACCGGTAATAGATATAAACGAGGCTGCGCAGAATCGATATATGCAATCCCATTGATGTAGAAGAGCAGGAATGCATCAGAGGCTGTGTTAACTTTTGGCAGCTGACCAATCCATCTCTGTGGCTTACCAAAGATTCGCTGGATATCGGCCTTTGTCGTATTCGACTCTGAAATAATGTTTTCAGGGGTTATGCCCAAACTCTGTATGGCCAGCTGGCGCAATACTGACACATTGCTCAGCACAGTACCTGTTGTTGGTAAATATTTGTACTGCGTGTTCTCAATGAATACGGCTTTTACATTAGAATAAGGTGCTTTGCCGACAGGCAAATGAAATTCGTCTTCGTTGCTGTAAAAGTCATACATCGTTTTGGCGAAAAATTCTGCAATTATCTCTCTTCGAAGTTGAGGGATATTGATGAGCGTTTTGTCCCAGAGTTTTGAGCCCCTGTTCATACGCCTCATCCGTTCTTCGTAGCTGAATTGGGTCTGAAGGACAGTATTCAGAATGGAAATCTCTTCAACCTCAAGAGCATCTCGGCGATAATTGAGTTTTATAGAACCAAAAGCGATTTTACCCGCCTCCTCTTTAAAACTGGTAACCATCGATCTGCTTACGCGCACCGGAAAGTGGCCAAAACCCTCCACTTCGATTAAATACAGCTGATTATCAGCATCATATTCGATCAACTTGATCTTGGCAAACAAGAAGCGATCGCGCATCCATTGAGCATAGGCGTCTAAAGCCTGGCGAAGCCAGCTGTTCTTCTGAGCATCAAACCGTTGTAATCGGACTTTGTACTGATCTTCTGTTTCTACTTCCAGACGCCTCAGATACTTTAAAGCGCTGTTTTTCAGGTAGGTAGCTACAAACTGATTTATGTCGGGCAAGTTGATGGAATAGTGGTATTCGTTGGTATAAACAGGCGTAAGGTGCTTTTTTTCAACAAAGTAGCTACTGCCTGAAATCAAAACTTCGGCAAAATTTTCGTTTTGAAATGCCCCCTCAATGAAAAAAATGCCAGGCTCGACTACGTGGATTGGAACATCAGAGGCATTGGGTTGTGAATACACCGCCACATCCTGAGTTGTCAATAAAACGTGTTTGGTGTAAAATCGCACTGGCACGTTGGTAACAGTGGCTCCATAGTGGAACTTCAAAGTATCAAAAGGCAGATGGTTATAAGAAGGATAAACATTAAACATTTCAAATACATTGGTCCGAAATACTCCGGAAGAGTCAAATCGGGTTTGAACCTTCGATCCGTTGTTCAGCTGTAGAGCAAATGCCGTAAGACGCGCCGGAATGCTATCAGCTGAATAATAATAATCGCTCGACAGTCGATGGTAATGGGTAGTATCTATGTACAGCCCTCCGAGACCTGCACCGAAGGTAAGAGCCGAACCGGCCAACAAATAGATTGGGAAAGGGTTGTTTTGTGATGCCTCCTGACTGATCATGGTAAGCCCTGCTGTAATGCCAGCTGCACCAAGCATCATAGCTCCCAGTTTGTAACGGTTATTGCCTTTTACGCGGATTACTTTTTCTACGTATTCGTTGTTTTTATAGCGATATGGCTTTGCGACAATACCTTTTATTTCAATAAATCCATCTGAGGCTGTTGTCAAAGGTGTCGGGTAGAGAGTTCCTACGGTATCAGTCACTTCAATGGTACTGAGTTCTTTATTTTGTTTTAAAACACGTTCAGTGACCTGGCAACTGCTAACCACTGCCATACTCAACATAAAGAGAATGAAATTTTGCCAACTTGCCATAGTAACAGTTGAATGAAAACAGAACTACAAAGTTTGTCCAAAGGATGCAAACAATATAGCTCACCCGCAATTGGCCGCAATAGTTTTAAAAGGTGATTAATAGATAAGGGAAGGTTCAACTTAATTTTTTAGCCGCTTTATCGAACAGCCAATAGCTCTTGACTCAGCTATTTTAATGGCTGTTCCGCTCGCTATAGCCTCAATTGCATCCATCAGATAAAATTTGGTTGGTTCAGAGCCAGATCGGCTATTTTCATATTTATCGTTGATGGAACCTTTAAATACAAGCTTCCAATCCTGGTCGAAAACAAACACATGAGGGGTAGTCTGAGCACCAAAAGCGTCAGCCAATCGATGGTTTTCGTCCACGAGATAAGGCATTCTGTATTGGTTTTTGAGGGCGTGCTCTCTCATAGCTTCAAAAGAGTCTTCCTTTTTTCGGAAGGCTTCGTTGCTATTAATTAAGACCATTCCAAGGCCAGCCTCGCGGGCACGTTCGTACAGCGGATTGTACTGGTCTTGCCAGCCAAGTACAAAGGGGCAGGTGTTACAGCTAAATACGACGATTAGCCCCTTTTTTCCTTGTAAACTCTTGAGATCATAATGTTTGCCATCCACGTTTTTCATTTTTACATCGATGAGAGGGGCTGCATCGCCAATGGCAAGTTGTTCTTTGATTTGGGCGAAACCGAAAAATCCACCCAAAAGGACAAAAGCTGTTGTCAAAATGTGTTTTTTCATCGTTCAATAACGTTTTTTCAAAAATACCTTTTTTTGAGCAATGCAGTTCAAATGAGTCCACGCTACAGGTGGCAAACAATATTTTCTCGAGCCACAAGTTCTCCTCGCCATATTTTAAAATTCATAGAAAGTGCACAAGGAATTTGTTCGATTTATTGACAAATGCATTCTCTTTGTCTTTTAAAACTTTATTAACATTGCAAAAAATCCCCACTGACAGATGAAATGGATTCATAGCCTAAAACCATGGGCTGAAATTTGGCAATGCGAACGTTTTACTACAGAATTTACCCAGAGTGTACTAGTTGCCTATCTCACAGAATGTCGCTGGTTTGGAAGCAAAAATGCAGCTGTCAAAAGACTCGTGCCACGCGGTGATCTGCGTTGGAACTTTTCAGACAGCCGATTCTCCTATCTGATGATGATCGACGTGGTACACTATACTGCTCATACCGACACTTATTTTTTGCCAATTGTTTTTCGGGCTGACATAGATGAACTGCCCCAAAAGTCAGTGCTCTGCGGCCTTGAACTTCCAGAAACCAAAGGATACATTATCGATGCTCTATACGATACAGACTTCCGAGAGGCAGTATTTTTACACATTTTAAAGGAAAAAGACCCACCCATAGGTAATGGTCATCTGCGCTTCGAAAAGGGAAAAAAACTGAACGCACCCGAAGCGATTGAATCGCATCTGCTGAATGCTGAACAAAGCAATACCACCATCGTGTACAACGAATTGTATTACTTAAAAATTTACCGAAAACTCTTTCGCGATACGAATCCCGACTTAGAAATCACCCGCTACCTAAGCGAGGAATCATTCTTTGTAAACTCCCCCGTCTATGCAGGTTCAATCACCTGGAAACGAGAGGGATACTTCGACGTCTCACTCGGACTCATGCAACAAAAGGTCGAAAATCAAGGCGATGCCTGGAATTATTTTTTACAAAAAAACCTGCAAACTTTTCTCACCGTAAAGGAATTGGGGATCGGCCTAAACGACCTTCCAAAAGTACCGCTCTACAAAAGCGAAAAGCCTGAAGACATTCCTCAAATCTTTCACCAGATTACCCCACCCGGTTTTTTCGGCGACATCGCCTTGCTGGCACGAAGAACCGTAGAATTGCACATCGCGCTTTTTCGCGAAAAGACCAATCGAAACTTTTCCCCCTCCCAGTTTAACCAAGACTACCAGGTATGGCTGCTCAACAGACTCCTTTATCAGCTCGACAATCGGCTTAACCTTCTTGAAATGAATTTCGATCGGCTTCCGGAGCAAGGCAAAGTGTGGGCAGCAGAAGTAATGCGCAATGCTGAGCACATACGCAACCGCATCTTAAACTTTGACTATCACTCCCTCAATAGCATGCGCATTCGCATACACGGCGACTACCACCTCGGTCAAGTACTGGTAAGCGGAGGAGATTTTGTCATTCTCGACTTCGAAGGTGAGCCGGAGAGCACCATTCGCGACCGCAAAGTGAAGCAACCACCCATTAAAGATGTAGCCGGTATGTTTCGGTCTTTTCACTACAGTCTTTTTGCCACAGTATTCAATCACCCAGAAATAGGTCTCCCGCAGGAGTTTCTCTTCGAAGTAGCTGGTCGCCTCTATCGAGCCATTGCGTCCGTTTTTCTTCATTTTTACACCTGGCAGGCTTTTGAAAACAACCTCGACATCGGCTATCGACCTGAGGTAGATTTTTTATTGCGCTATCACATTTTTGAAAAAGCCATTTACGAGCTCGGTTACGAGCTCAACTCTCGACCCGAATGGGTAGTAATTCCTCTAAAAGGTATCATGCAGATTCTGAACAACGATTAGTGTATTAAGACAAAAGAAGGTGTCCAAAAAGTAAAGGACGCCTTCTTTTTTATTTTGATAAAACCCTTAATTGAAGTAAATTAGAGCCATCATAGACATTTTAAGTGAGGCGAGTAGTCTTTAAACAGCAACCCGG
>NZ_BHZE01000037.1 GCF_003851885.1 Thermaurantimonas aggregans
TTTATCAAATCGAAATCACTACACCCAAGACGAAAGAAACCATTAGCAAAGTAATCCTTTTAACAGAGGAGCAAAAAAAAGTAGCTTCAATCTTCAATTTTGGGTGTTAAAATGCGGAAGTCAGGAGCATGTAAATAAAATCAGTAGTAATAATTTTTTCATAGCGTGAATTTTATTAATTTCAATTTTAATAAAAATAAAGGAGGTTATTAGCTTAAAAATTAAAAAAAATTTATTATAATTTGAAAATATTTTTAAATTCTGTATTTTTTATTAATATTCTTCGGAATAAAAGAATTTTATGATTAGGTTAAGACTTAAAAACATGAATTCATAATTTTAAATGTTTCAAAATCTAATTATTTATAAGATTGATTTTTGTAAAAAAAAACCGCCCTTTTACGAAGGGCGGTTTTTAAGTTAAATAAATTAAGATAAATCTTACTTCTTCACTACCACCTTGCGGGTGAGCTGGCCGGTGGTGGAGTGGATGCGCAGCATGTAGGTTCCAGCTGGTAGTGTTTGTAGGTCGAGCCGCTCGTGGTAGTGGCCGGAGGCACTCTTCCAGGTGGCGCGATAGACGGCCTTGCCTGAGAGGTCAAGGACTTCGATGGGCAGCTCGGCCACGTCGTCGCTGAAGGTCACGTCAAACACACCGGCATTCGGATTCGGATAAACCTTCAGGCGGTTTTGCAGGGAGATTTCGCTGATGCCGATGCTGAAGGTAAGGGTATCGCACACGGTAGTTGAGCCACAGGCGTTAAAGGCAGTGACGCACACCGGGTACACCCCGTTTTGCGGGAAGGTGAAGGTCGGATTCTGCTGGCTGCTGCTGCCTGCTGTACCAAAGGTCCAGTACACCGAGTCGGCATCGGTGAAGGTGCCTGAGAAGTTCACCGTATAATTGCTAATGGTGTAGGTAAAGGCTGCGGTGGGGGCACTTTGCAGGGTAATGGTCACAGGAGTACGTGTATCAGAGCACGCTTCAGAGCCAAAGTGGATATAGCCGTTGAAATTTCTCGGAGAGAACGTAGAGCCAAACGGATAGGACTTGCCAATGCCCTCTTTTACATCGATACGCGGATGTGATGCCAGGATGTTACCCACAGCTGTACCATTGGTGTAGTTTACCGATGCACCCACTCGGGTCACGTAGAAGGCGTGAGTACCTGGCTGCAATGTAATGGGTGTAGTAAACATCAGCTTAGTATTAGGGCCAGCTACAGTTACATTCACAGAAAAGTTCTGCAGCAGAGTCCAACCGGTTGGAGAATTTTCAAATCCTACAAATGAACCCGGACGATGATAAATTTCAAAAGTAGACTGACCTGTAGTATTCGGTGAAACTGTAAATCCGGTAATCGTCAATGGTCCACCTTTGATGTCGACATCAAAGATGTTTCCATTCTGTGAATTACCTGCTGCTATGGTGGTAAGCAAAGAATCTGCTGACTCTTGATATTTGAGGTAATAGGTTGCCAGTAGGTTGGTTACAGTGAGTGTGTCGCTCATGGAAATAGGTGTACCACCTGTCGGCACATCATACCATTCGTATCCTACACCTGGTAATGGCTTGGCAATTAATTGTGCTGAAGTTGCACCAGAGCAAGCTTGAGCCGGTAACGCTTGAGGTGCCAGTGGGATGATTACCACATTTCGAGTAATGCTATCGTTATTGGTGACCTGATCACCTGACAGATTCACATACCCGATTGCCTGAATTATACCACCGTTTAGTGTATTGAGATTCGCAACAGTTATAGTATCTGTCGAGTTGGGTTGAATAGCGTTTGTGTAAGTACCTGTAATGGTTTGGGTAATATCACCTGTAATTACCAATCCATAGGGTAGGTTCGAGATAGGCCCAAAGCCATTATTTCTCACAACAAATCGTATAGGAGTACTTGATGCTCCACAGAAGCTCGTCGGTAGACCGACGAGATTTACTAATTCAGCATCAAACTGTATGGGTGTACATACCTGAACGGGTCCTGACCATACACTGAAACCACCGTTGCACACCTCACGTAGATAAATCTGGTAACATGCTCCTACTGCTAGAGACGTTAAGTTGTAGGATTTTGTGGTTATGTTAGAAATGAGTGTACCTTGAGCTGAGCCCGGTACGAAACCTACGGGTCCCCATTCTATCTGGAAGGTATCGGCAGAAGACTGCCAGCTTAAAAAGGCGCCTGTGGGATAAATACTATCAGCTTTAAACGCCCATGCACCTGAGCAGGGCAGGGGAGAGAATTCAATGGCGCCGGGGTCAGGAGTGGTAGTACGGGGATTTCCATTAATATCTGTCGGCACTATGGAGAGCAGATTAGAACCGAGATTGTTTATAGCGCCGGATGAGGGAGTATAATTGTCAGTAGCCGGATTAATAAATCCCGGATTTGCAAAGACAGAGTTCTGATCCTTACCCGTAGCCTGCCAATCTGCAAATGAATTAAGAGCTGAGCCGTGGAAGAAAACTCCAGTGGTTATATCTGAGAAATAACCGTTGTTGTTGTACGTTATTCCGGTATTTGCTGTTCCCTGATACATCACATATTTAGTTCCTCCATTGGTACGTGTATTCACAAATAAATTGTTTCGAATATCCACGTTGGTGAATGTGCCCGACAAAAATGCCGGGGTGTGTGTGCCCGTTCCTGAAAAAAGAGCATCTTCTACCACAATGGTATTGTGATACACATCCCAGTGCTGGCTACTGCTCATATACAAAGCATATGTGGTTCCTCCCCCGTTAATGTTGAATACCAAATTATTTGCGAGGAGGTTTCTCTGTCCTGTGGTGGTACTGCCAGAGATGAATATTGGATACATTGCAGCAGTGCTTGAGGCTGATGTACCTGTATGGGTATCGTGTATTTTGTTATTAGTAAATTTTGAATTGTTTATCCATGACAATGCATAAATACCGTAGAAGGTAGAAACAGTAGCTCTATTGGCTCTTGAAATATCGTTATTGTGGAAAATCATTGAATCTTGACCTCTCAGATATGTGCCATAGATGTAGAAATCCTCAATTGAACAATTTTCAACTTTATTTCCAACTGAAAGATCAGTGGCGGTGGATCCCCCAGAAATCGTAAGTCCGAAATAGCCTCCAATGAGCCTAGAATTGGTAATTTCTATGTAATCACCGCCTTTCCCAATAGTAGAAGGAGTTGATTCACTTGTTCCAACTACCACACAGTTGAAATTTATACTGGTGGAGTTGGCCTCTGCCTGGAATCGACAACGATTAAACTTTAAATATTGCGAACCACCCGTTACATAAAGAGCAGTTCCAAATTGAGTCGATGTGCTTCCCAATGCCCTGATATCTAAGCTGTCAATTTCGATGTAGCGGCTATTATTCAACATCAACGTGTAGCGTTGATTTGTATTGGTCGATGTAAACTGCAGAATATTTCCGTTTCCGTTGATGACAATTTTGTTAATAGCAGAAGTGGATGTGACATTGTTAAAGGCTACTTGTTCAATGTAAGGTCCGGAAAAGGGTGTTACATTTACGGTTATAGGTCCGCAGACTCCTGCCGTGTTGATGGCAGATGTAAAATCACTAAACGACGTGAAATTCGTGGCCGAAGGTGCTGCCAGCGCATTAATGGTGTAGGTACCTGTCAGACCCTTACGAAGTCCGAGAATTTCAATAGAATTGTTTGAAGGATCGGTGTCAACACCAGGCCCACTTGCGGTAATGGTAGCTGTAATATCGTAAAGGGTATTGCTGTTAATAGCAAATTTGCCCAGCGTAATATTTACAAAGGTACCCGTTGCAAGCACCCCAGTCCAGCTTACCGGAGTCTGTGAAACACTGTTAATAGACCAGCCAATGGTAAGAGAAGTGACAGTATCCTGTCCGATGTTAATAGCCCTAACAACTACATCAGCTGAGTCACCACAAAGAGCTCCGGATGGCTGAACAAATGCTTGTAAACCTGGATTAGGGCCAGGAGGGGGATCAAATTCATAAGCTCCCGGATCAGGTAAAAGGCTTCTAGGCAAAGAGTCAAAATCAAATGGCACTAAAGTTCCTAAATTTTTACCTAATGAATTTAGCTGTGGAGCTAAAGGTTTAAAATTATTATTTATGTTGATGAATTGTGGATCTATAAATACGCTATTGGAGTCAGCCCCAGCATTTTGAAAATCCTGAAGCGTATTGAATGAGGAACCTCTGAAGAAGGTAGGTGCAGTCATGGAGATATTCGGATTTTTGTAATACCCATTGTTACTCGCTATGATTGCATTCGTATTGCTAGTCAAATAGGTAAGAAAACGTTCACCCGTACCAGGTCTGGACAGATATAGTAAATTATTGCGCACTTCACATCCGGCTGTAGGCGTACCTGCTATCCAAATCAGACGCGTAGTGCTTGATGAAGATGAGGTAGTATTAAAGACCACAGTATTGTGATAAATGCGGGTATGATCCGTAACACCTGAAAGATAAATGCCGTAGTAAACCCCATTTGTTTGAATGTCATAGATGAGGTTATTTGCTATGATATTCAGGTTAGAGGCTGTACCAGCAGTGGAGCTTAAAAATATAGGATAGGCCGTAAATGTATTGGTGTAGGGTGCCGCTCCGTGCGCATTGTGTATTCTGTTATTAAACACCCGTACGCCTGAACCGCTTGTACCTTGATAGAATCCATAGAAAGTACTTATGGTAGTACGCGTTGGTCGGTTGATATCATTTCCAAACACTTCAAGGTTGTCCTGATTTAAGGCATATATGCCATACAAGTAAAAGTCTCTGATAATGTTTCTTCTGACAATGTTTCCGACACCTCGCAGAGTGCTGGAAGATCCCAAAAGCGTGATGCCGTAGTAACCACCGATGACGACATTGTTTTCAATAAGGTTGTTGTTTCCGTTGTTACCAGAGGTTACTGCAGATGTGTTGCTATTAGACAAGGCTATTGCAGCATAGACCGTGCTAGTGGAAGTAGTGCTTGAGATGATCGAGCACCTTCGGATGATATTCCAGTCGGCCTGATTGCGAAGAAGCACGCTGAAGCCTTGTGCCCCGCTGTCGCTCCGAATCGTAAGCGAATCAAGGATCATATATCGGGTGCCATTCAGTTCTAAAGTGACACGGTCATTGGTGTTTGGCGAAAAGAAGTTGAGTACTGCACCATTTCCATTAATCGTAATGGTATTCGAAGCAGATGCACCAGCAATATTTCCAAAACTCACTTTTTCAAGATACGGACCTGAACCTGGTGCCACATTGACCACTACCGGGCCGCAAATGCCAGCTGAATTTATAAAGTTTGAAAAGGCAGTAAAGGATTGAAAATTGGTTCCTGAGGTGGGCAACGATGAGTTGATGGTGAAAGTACCCGAAATGGCAGGAGTTAGTACGATTGTGAGTGTGTCGTTGTCATTAAATGGGTCGGCAACACCATTGGGATTTGACGTCCAGATTTTAAAGTTGTAAGATGTATTCGCCACAAAGTTCCAAGATCCGAGAAGTATCTGGATCTGATTTAACCCAGTGCCTCCCACGGTATCGAGCTGCTGGTTAAGTTGAAAGGGCGTCTGAAGCACATTGTTTACAGACCAGTTTACCGTTACACTATCTATTTTGTTAGTTCCAAAATTGGCCACACGCACTCTGACGTTGTGAACTCCTGGGCAAAATGCCTGAGGGGAATCAAGTGCTGCGATACCGGCATCATTTGGGAGTGTAGGTGCTGATATAATTTCCCACTCGCGAAAGTTGGGGTTAGACTGCTGACCGGGTCCGGTCATCTGAAAGGATGTGATGCGTACCCTGGTAGTAGTAACTTTTGGAAAATTCACCTGATTTGAGCATGCGGGCGGGAGGTTGGAAAAAGTATGGTGATTCACCCAGTTACTTCCATCCCATCTCTGAATGAGACCTCCGGTAAGAAGCCGAGCGTTGTTTTGAGCGTGGTGGATAATGAATTTGTCAAATGTTTGTGGAGTTGTCCATTCAAAAACAATCCAATTTACACCCGGTGTCGGATCGGGGGGGGTCGAAGTAGAAATCCACATCTGCTGGGCGCCGCATGTGCCGAAGTTTAAATCATTAAGTGTACTACAGGGACCAGTATTGCATGTACTAGCCGATGCTGTGGCCAGGGGAGCAATATTGACCTGTGCTTTTGATAATATGCTTAATGATAAAAAAGTAATAAAAAGTAAAAGCTTTTTCATATCCGTGGTTTGTTGATCAATATTAACAAACATAAAAAGATTTTTTATAAATTGTAAAAATTTTGTTAATTTAAAAAAATATAAAATATTCAGTCTATTTATGTAATATTTTCAATATTGAGATATGAACAAATAAAAAAATACAATTAATTGACACACATATAAAAATTTAGAATTCTTATGAAATGAACTAATGGTGATTTTTTGAATTATTCAGGTTAGGTTTAATTGATAAGAGAGAAAATCCGATGTTTTCCAAATAAATTATTTTTAAAAATTTTTATACAACAAAAAAAAAACCTGCTTGATAAAAAGCAGGTTTTTTTGTAAAACAATTGGAAAAATAGCTTTTAGAGAATCCCCTTGATGATGGATTCGAGCATATCGATGGGTGGATTTACAGCGGCAATATTGCCATTTTTATCTACTAAAATGGTAAAGGGAATGTTTTCAATGCCAAACTCATTGACAATGCTAGAATTCCAACCCATTAATTCACTTACGTGGTAAGGCCATTCGAGTTTGTCGTCTTTAATGGCTTGCTGCCAGGCATCGCGCGGTGAGGGTTGGCTGGGGATGCCGTCGAGCGAAACACTGTACACGGTAAATCCTTTGTTTTTAAATTTCTTGTAAAGTTCCACGATTTTTGGATTGTTAGCCCGGCAGGGACGGCACCATGCAGCCCAGAAGTCAACAAGTACTGTTTTGCCTTTGAGGGATGACAGTTTAATGACTTCGCCGGCATCGTTGGCTAATGCGATTTCAGGCATTGGGTTTCCTTCTTTGATGCGGGCTGCATTTTCACGGCGTTTGCGCTCTACTTCGATGGCTTCTTTAATCTTCTGATTGCGATTCGCAAAGTAGATGGTGTGCATGTTGTTTGGATGCTTCTTCTTCAAGCCTTCTTCAACCTTCTCGAAGAGCTCGAACTTATCCATTGGGCTAATGAGCGGCAACTGGCCAAGGCTCTGGTAGAAAGCAAAAATCACAGGCAGTTTGTTGTAATACTTATCAATAATGGCATACAGCGCTTCTTGATGTTCTTTCACGCGCTTATCGTACGCTGCATCGAGTCTGGTGCGTATTTCACTGTTAAAAGTGCCTTCGCCTTCGGCTTTCGAGAGCTCTTGTTCTAGGCTGTCGATCAGAGCAAAGGATTTGAAGTTTTCTTCGTTTATCTGGTTAAGTATTTCAACGCCCTCCGAACCGGTAATTTCATCTGCCTCAAAGTCAGCTGTAGCATCGGCCTTGATGGTGATGTAGTCGCCCGGTTCGAGGTATAGGGGTATGCGCTTGCCTTGCAGAAGGTCGATCACGTAAAAGCCAGGTTCTGACAATTTTATTTTGTATGTAAGGCGGCCAGAGGCTGGTACATCGAGTGAATCGATAGTAATAGCCTGTACAGTATCGGCCAATAAAATGGCGATTTTTCGAGTATTTGAAATGGTCATGTTTAGCACTGCCTGTTCTTTAGGCGAGAAAAGGCTGCAGGCTACTGTTGAGACAGCCAATACTAAAGCTGCCAGAAGTGATCTGATTTTCATCCGATTAGGTATTAGTAATTATTGGTTGTTTAGTAATTTTTGGAGAATGGCGGAAGCTAACTTAGGGTCGGCCTTTCCTTGAGTTCGCTTCATTACTTCGCCCATAAAGAGGCCAAGCAAACCGGTTTTTCCGGCCTTGTATTGAGCTACCTTTTCTGGCATGGCCTCTAAGACTTCTTTGGCTGTTTGAGCAAGGAGGTCTTCATTTCGCTCTTGCAGCAGATTGTGCTCGCGGGCAAGTTGTTCGGGGTTAGCATTTGGGTTTTCAATCAGCAGAAGAAAGAGTTTGCCTTGAGCCACAGAGTGGCTTACCAGCTCTGCATCGACCAACTGAATTAGTTCAGTGAGTTTTTTGGGCGAAAGAGGGAAGGAGGTGATTGATAGAGCTTTGTCGTTCAAATACGAACGAACTGGACCAAGGATGTAATTGGCTATGTTTTTATAGCTCGAGCTATGTTTAGTACATTCCAGATAGTACTGAGCTTCTTCTTTGAGTTCGCAGATTTGGGCCGCGTCGTAGTCTGAGAGGCCGTGCTGTGTAGTGAGTATTTCTTTCACCTCCCACGGCAGGGCGGGCATTGCATTACGCACGGATTGTATGAATTCTTCAGTGATCACCAAGGGTGCGAGGTCAGGTTCGGTGAAGTAGCGGTAGTCGTGGGCATCTTCTTTGGTGCGCATCACGCTGGTGGTGTTTTTAATAGGATCGTAGGTGCGCGTTTCTTGGGTGAGCGTTTCGCCACTTTCAAGGCATTCGACCTGACGCATAATTTCGTAGTCGATGGCTTTTTGCACGTTTCGGAAGGAGTTCATGTTTTTGATTTCCACTTTTGTTCCGAAAGTGGTATCGCCTATTTTGCGCACAGAGATGTTTACATCGCAGCGCAGTGAGCCTTCTTCCATATTGCCGTCAGAAATGTCGAGGTAGCGCACCAGTTTGCGCATTTCGGCCAGGTAGTTGTAGGCTTCTTGGCCATTTCTGAAGTCTGGTTTGCTTACAATCTCGAGTAGGGGAGTACCGGCGCGGTTCAGGTCTATCAGGGTGTAAAAGGGGTCGATGTCGTGAATGCTCTTGCCTGAATCTTCTTCCATGTGGATGCGTATAAGACCGATCTTTTTGTCGTTGCCGTCGGCGTCTTTTATCATTACATAGCCGCCTGTACAGATGGGGGTATCGTATTGAGATATTTGATATCCTTTGGGTAGGTCAGCATAGAAATAATTCTTGCGGGCAAACTTGTTAAAGCGCGTGATTTCAGCATTGCACGCTAAGCCCAAACGTATGGCGTATTCTACCGCAGATCGATTAAGGACGGGCAGTGTACCCGGATGGCCGAGGCTGATGGGGTTGACTTGCGTATTTGGTTTAGCGCCGAAGGATATGGGGTCAGATGAAAATGCTTTGCTGTAGGTCTTAAGCTGTACGTGAATTTCGAGACCGATGATGGCTTCGTATCCTTTATAGATCATTTACAACGATTCACAAAAATTATGTGCAAAGATAGAAGGCTACTTTGCTAAGAACATGTGCAAATGGGCACACAGTGCTTAAGAAAACATTAATAAAAAAGAAGGTGTCCAAAAAGTAAAGGACGCCTTCTTTTTTATTTTGATAAAACCCTTAATTGAAGTAAATTAGAGCCATCATAGACATTTTAAGTGAGGCGAGTAGTCTTTAAACAGCAACC
>NZ_BHZE01000038.1 GCF_003851885.1 Thermaurantimonas aggregans
CAAATTTTTGCCTCTAAATAAAATTAACACCCAAAATGACGAAAATGGATTTTATAAATCATTGTATAACAAATATTTATAATTACAACTAAGCAAAAAATAAAAAATCTGCGGAAGTCAGGAAAAACAAATTAAACTTGCTCGCCATCAGCATCGTATCTCTTTCGGCAATTATCGTAGCTCTCATTCTCAAAAGCGCCTACCTTGCTCGCATCCAATCAAATGACACCATCTCGGTAACAGGTCTCGGCAATAAAGATTTTGACAGCGACCTCATTGTTTGGTCAGGTACTTTTAACCGCATCAATAAAGATTTAAAAAAGGCTTATGCAGAAATTGACCAAGATCGCGAAACGATTAAAAAGTATCTGATTTCAAAAGGCATTAAAGAAGAAAACATTGTTTTTCAAAGCATTAACATCAATCGCGAATTTAACAACGAGTATGATGCAAACTACAATGTGAGAAAAAGCACTTTCGTGGGGTACAATTTGTCGCAATCCGTAACGATCGAATCTAACGAAGTAGATAAAGTAGAAGCCATAGCTCGATCTATTACTGAACTCATCAATCAGGGCATTGAATTTTACTCTAACAGTCCACAATATTTTTACACAAAACTTGCTGAGCTTAAGCTGGAGATGATCGAGGCAGCTACACAAGATGCATATACACGAGCCAAAAAAATTGCTGAAAATTCTGGTAGTAAAGTGTACAAGTTAAAAAAGGCTTCGATGGGAGTATTTCAGATTGTAGCCCAAAACTCAGCTGAAGACTTTACTTGGGGTGGAGCTTTTAATACCGATAGCCGAAAGAAAACCGCCTCAATAACTGTAAAGCTCGAATATTTAATCAAATAAGGGCAAATAAAAATAAACCCGGCTCACATGGAATCTGTCAGCCGGGTTTTTTTATTCTTCCAATCAAGTTTTAAATAATTCCGGAAATCTTAGCCCACTTTACGACCAGGTCAGCTACGCGAACTGAGTAACCGGCTTCGTTGTCGTACCAGCCTACCACCTTTACCACTCTGCCATTGGCGGCTGTGAGCTCTGAGTCAAAGATGCAGGAATAAGGAGAGCCCACAATGTCGGCTGATACGATGGGGTCTTCGCAATACTGCATAATGCCAGCCAGTTCGTTTTCGGCAGCGGCCTTCATAGCAGCGTTGATTTCTTCTACTGTCACTTCACGGCTCAGCACTGCTGTAAGATCTGTTACTGAACCTGTAGGTGTGGGTACACGCAGAGCATAGCCATCGAGCTTGCCTTTAAGCTCAGGCAATACCTTGCCTACTGCCTTAGCAGCTCCGGTACTGGTAGGTACGATGGACAATGCAGCAGCTCGAGCTCTGCGAAGGTCTTTGTGGGGTGCATCTTGAAGATTTTGATCGGCGGTGTAGGCGTGTACTGTAGTCATGTATCCGCTCTCGATTCCAAATTTTTCATGAAGCACCTTTGCCATCGGAGCCAGGCAATTGGTGGTACATGAGGCATTGCTGATAATGTTTTCATCGGCAGTGAGCTTATCGTCGTTTACACCGAGAACAAACATTTTTACATCGCCTTCAGCCGGAGCAGTTAAGATCACCTTTTTAGCACCGGCGGTGAGGTGTTTGCTCATTTTTTCTCGATTTCTGAATACGCCAGTGGATTCTACCACGATGTCGATTCCCAACTCACCCCAAGGAAGCTGTTCCGGATCTTTCTGTGCAAATACTTTTATGGACTTGCCATTTACGATGATGGCATTGTCTTCTGAAGAAACCGGATATTTAAATCTGCCGTGAATTGAATCGTATTTTAAGAGATGCGCCAAGGTATGAGCATCGGTGAGGTCGTTAATAGCAACTACCTCAATAGAGGGATTTTCGATGAGGTTTCTAAACGAGAGTCTTCCTATTCTCCCAAAACCGTTGATGGCGACTTTAATCGTACTCATGGTGATTGTTTTTAGATGGTTAAAATTTTATTGATTCGAATAAGTTCTGGATTGATATAAGCTCTGCGCGTAATGGCCTCTTCGAAGGGTGTATAGATCACCTGATTGTGCATCACGCCGGCCATCACTTTGTTTCGGCCAATCAATAGTCCTTCAACAGCGGCTACGCCAAGCTTAGAGGCAAGCACGCGATCAAAAACTGTTGGCGATCCCCCTCTCTGAAGGTGCCCGAGAATGGTGACTTTTATATCGAGATGGGGAAATTTTGCTTTGAGATGATCAGCGATTTCGAAGATGTTTCCAAGTTTGTTGCCTTCGGCCACTACAATAATGTTTGAGAATTTTTTGTTTTGTCCAGCTCTTTCGATAGCCTGGTAAAGTTGATCGTACGTAATGCTATTCTCGGGCATTATCACTTCAAGAGCACCAGCAGCTATAGCCGATCGCAAAGCGATAAAACCGCTGTCGCGACCCATTACCTCCACCAGAAAGAGACGGTCGTGTGAAGAAGCTGTGTCTCGAATCTTGTCAATACACTCGATAGCAGTATTTGTTGCTGTGTCAAAACCTATGGTAAAGTCCGTTCCGTACAGGTCGTTGTCAATTGTACCCGGCACACCTATTACCTGAAAGTCGAATTCTTCCGAAAAAATTTTGGCCCCTGTAAAGCTTCCGTCTCCACCAATTACTATTAAGGCATCAATTCCGGCTTTTACCAAATTCTCGTGTGCCTGCTTGCGGCCTTCGGGTGTTCGGAAGCGCTGACTACGTGCCGATTTTAGAAATGTTCCGCCGTGATTAAGGATGTATTTTACAGATCTGGAATCCAATTCTTCGAATGTGCCGTCTATCAATCCCTCATAACCGTTGTAAACACCTGATACTTTTTTACCATAATACACTGCGCTGCGCACTACGGCTCTGATGGCTGCATTCATTCCAGGCGCATCGCCTCCGGAAGTGAGAACAGCTATGTGAGAAGGCAATTTTAGCATAAAAAAAATTTGAACTCAGGGCAAACTTAGTGTTCATTGTACGCTTACGCAACTGACGATTGTCAATGAAGCACTAAAGATTGCGCTGAGTTCAATAGGTTAAGAGAACATCTCTTTTACTTTTTCAAAGAAGGACTTATCGGTTTTATCAGGAGCGGGCTTGAAATTGGGATCATAGGCCCACGACTGCATGATGCGCTGTTGCTCGGGCGTAAGCTTTTTGGGTATCCAAACATTTACGTGAATCAAAAGATCGCCTCTTTCGTACCCGTTGATATTGGGAATACCTTTTCCTTTAAGTCTCAAAATCTTTCCGCTTTGTGTACCGGGCTCGAGCTTTACCCTCAGTTTAGAGCCAAAGTAGGGAATTTCTACCTGAGTGCCGAGCACAGCATCAGGTATTGAGATGTAGAGGTCGTAGTGCAGATTGGTACCTTCGCGTTTGAAGAGTTCGTGTTCTACCTCTTCGATTTGAATGATTAAATCTCCCGGCTTACCACCACCTGGTGCTTCGTTTCCTTTACCGCGTATTTGCAATTGCATACCTTCTACTGCACCGGGAGGTATTTGAATGGATACGGTATCTTCTACTTTTTCTAGTCCATCAGGGCCTACGCCAGGTGGCACATTTGTGATGGTTTTACCTGTTCCCATACAATGGCTACAGGTTGTCTCTGCCCGCATTGCACCAAAAATGGTGTTTTGCACCTTGTACACCCTACCGGTTCCGTTGCAAATGCGGCAGGTTGTAAAGTTTACGCCCTTAGCCAGTACCGAGCGCTTTATCTTGATTTTCTTCTCAGAACCGTTTATGATGTCTTCGAGTGTGACTTTGATTTTTACTCGAAGGTTAGAACCTCTTGCGCCACCTCTGCTTCCGGAAAAGCCAAATTCATCACCGAAGCCAAAGATGTCTTTAAAGCGATCGAAGATGTCGTAGGGGTCCATGTCGGCATACTGACCACCTGCTGACGAAGTTGCTGCGTGGCCATATCTGTCGTACATGGCTCGCTTTTCAGGGTCGCTGAGCACTTCATAGGCTTCGGCAGCCTCTTTAAATTTTTCTTCGGCTTCTTTGTTATTTGGGTTTTTATCAGGATGGTACTGGATGGCCAGCTTGCGATAGGCTTTTTTTATTTCATCGGCTGTAGCGTTACGGCTCACACCCAGCACCTCGTAATAATCTCTTTTCGCAGCCATACCTACAGCATTTATTCACCTACTACCACTTTGGCATATCTCAGTATCTTTTCACCGAGCATGTAGCCACGTTCTACTTCGTCCACCACCTTTCCTTTCATATCCTCACTGGGTGCAGGAATTTTGGTGATGGCTTCCATAGATTCTACATCAAAGTCCTTTCCGCTGGCTGATTCCATAGGCTTCAAGCCTTTGTGAATCATGATATCCAGCATCTTGTGATGGATCAATTTAAAACCTTCTAAAACAGGATCACCTGAAATTTTGTCACCTAAGTTTTTAAAGGCTCTGTCAAAATCATCTAATACAGGCAAAAGAGCTTGCATGAGCTCCTTGTTGGCCGTCTGTACTAGCTCCATGCGCTCTTTGGCATTGCGCTTTCTAAAATTTTCAAAATCAGCGTATAAACGCAAATATTTATCTTTCAATTCTGCAAGTTCTTCGTTTTCTGATATAGTGGGTTCTGGCGCTTCACTTTCAGCGCTTCCTGGTTCATGTGTATCAACAATAGGGTTGTGAATTTCCTCAATGGGTTCTTTTACGTTTTCTTCCATTTTAAAAAGAGTAAATGCAGCTCAGGCAATTAATCAAAAGTACTGCCATCAGAATTTATACCGACAAAATGACTTGTTTAATGATTAACGCTGATTGGTGCGTAGTCCTTCAAGGGCGCGTTCGAGCGCCTGCCCTCTCAATCCACGAGCTATAATTACCCCTTTTTCATCGATGAGATAGGTCATCGGAATTGAGTTTACGTTGTATATGCGTGCAGGCTCTGATTTCCAAAACTTTAAGTCGCTTACGTGATTCGGCCAGATGAGGCCATCATCAGCGATTGCCTTTTGCCAATCAGCTTTATTCTGATCGAGGGATACTGAATAAATTTCAAAGCCATTGGCTTTACCAAATTTGGCATCTTTATAAGTGCGATACAGTCGAACGAGATTTGGATTTTCCATTCGACACGGCCTACACCACGAAGCCCAGAAGTCAATGAGAACAATCTTGCCTCTTAAATCCGAGAGCTTGAGAATTTTGTTATCAGGATTGGGAAAAGCAAGCTCAGGGGCAGTGTCGCCCACACTCAAACCTACAGATTGATTTTTTTGCTTGTATGCAAAAAAAGCAAGAGTTGTAAAAGACAGAACAGCTGTAGCAAATAGGACAGAAATTTTTTTCACTTTTTACACTTATTACGATCAGCAAAGTTATAAAATTTTGCTTTCTTTGTAGTTGTGGTCGATCACATAGCCCGTTTTAAACAGATATGAAACACAGCAGTGTAAGTAAAGCAGCTTATGAACTGTTAACCATTCAGTCAATTGATAGCCCAACCGATTTACACAACGGTTTAGATGAATTGCTCGATAGACATTTAGATCGCCATTTCATCATTGATGTAACAAAAATTACACTGAAAGAATCGCATTCAAAAGAATTGCAAAAACTCCTTGATAAATATCGAAGTAGCAATAGATCAATAATTTATATCACAAAGATTGAAGATTTAAGTCATTTTGACGAGCGTGCTCCGGTGGTGCCCACTTTGCAAGAGGCCATTGACTTTTTAGAGATGGAAGAAATCGAGCGAAAACTGACAGGAGAAGAAGAATAGCCTGCTAATCACCGTTCGACGTACTTTGAAAATCCCTCAGAACGCCAGGTTTCGTAGCCTTTATATCGATCGAAGTAGATAAAAAGGTATTCAAATTCCGGATGTTTAGAGGCAAATTGCTTGGCTTCTTGAAGTCCCATCACCAGTAGTGCGGTAGCAAGCCCATCAGCAGTGGCGCAGTCATCAGCCATCACTGATACACTTAAGAGGTTGTGGTTAGTAGGGTATCCGGTCTTGGGATTGATTGTGTGTGACAAGCGCGAACCATTAGGCAAAGTTCTATACTTTCGGTAACTGCCTGAGGTAGCCAGCGATTTGTCTTTGAGTTTTATTACAGTTTGAAATTTTTGATTGTTTGGATCATCAACGGGTTTCTCAATGCCAATTAGCCAGATTTTATTATTGATGTTCTTGCCTTTGCAACGCACTTCTCCTCCCACCTCTACCATATAATTCTGTATGCCTTTTGACTCTAAAAATTCAGCAATCACGTCCACAGTATAGCCTTGGGCTATGGCATTGAGGTCCAATTTCATTCCTGCAGGAAGTTTTACGGAAGTCGAATCATAAGCAATTTTTGAAAAACCAATAAAATTCAGCACAGAATCAACCTTCGAGGAGTCAATTGCACCAGTGAAGTTTGGGTCTTCAATTTTCCAAAGCTGAACAAGCGGATACACTGTTATATCAAATAAGCCATCTGTCATTTGATAAATCTTATCGGAGAGTTTGAGCACGTTGTAAAAATGTGTTTCAATTGGAGTCACTTCACCTGCATTCAACCGGGAAATGGTGCTAGACGGCACGTAGGTGCTCATCTCCTGATCTACAAAAGCAAAGATGCTATCTATCTCTCGCTGATAATCTGTGCCTTGGATGGTGATGTATTGTATGTTGTACGTCGTGCCTTGAGCTTTGCCGCGATTTATGCGCATTACCTCTTCGCCCACCTTTGGTTGGCATGCTTGAATCATGAAAGTCAATAAAAATATGAGTTTAAAAAGTGATTTCATTTGTTAAGCAATTTTTTTTTCGCGTAAAGTGATTGATAAATAAGAAGAGTTGTTGTTTGTATTTCCTTTTTCTACAAGGAATATTTACCCAAATACCAAAAGAGCAAGTATAAAGAAGCTGTCCTAAAAGAGGGCAGCTTTTTTTTATCAGTTTTTAAATGGTATTTAATGTTACAAAAAATGAATTAGACTTAAAGCAGGTTTTTGGTAGTGATATTTCAAAAAATTGATTTTTGAA
>NZ_BHZE01000039.1 GCF_003851885.1 Thermaurantimonas aggregans
AATCAATTTTTTGAAATATCACTACCAAAAACCTGCTTTAAGTCTAATTCATTTTTTGTAACATTAAATACCATTTAAAAACTGATAAAAAAAAGCTGCCCTCTTTTAGGACAGCTTCTTTTTTTTTTTTTTATCAGATTTTATCCTCTGGCCATCCCTTTTTAGAGTTTCGGTACTGAGTACCTTTGCACTGCACTTAATTAATGAAGCTTTGGAAAAAAATGTAATTCGTGATGCCCTAAAGCATGTTACAGCCCCCGGCGATTCATCGGAAATTACTGAAAGCGGTCGCCTTCGCAATCTTCAAATCTTCGGCGATGAGGTAATTGTAGATGTAGAATGCCCATCACCGGCATTACACGTGAAAAAGAAACTCGAAGTAGATATCCTTAAAGCCATACACGACCACGCCTATCCCAAGGCAAAGGTGAAAGTGAATGTAATTGTGGCCGAATCAGCCAAAGAAGAAACGCCTCGCCTTCGCGGCAGCGAACTGCCCGGCGTCAAAAACATCATCGCCATCGCCTCTGGCAAGGGAGGAGTTGGAAAGTCAACTGTGGCTGCCAACATAGCGGCAGGTTTGGCAAAAATGGGTTTTGAGGTAGGGCTTGTAGATGCCGACATCTATGGTCCCAGCATGCCAATCATGTTTGATGTACCTCAGGCGCGCCCGCTTTCCATTCAGGTAAATGGACGTGGAATGATGCAGCCCGTTGAAAGTTACGGAGTAAAAATCCTGTCTATCGGATTCTTTGCCCAATCAAATCAAGCTGTCGTATGGCGCGGCCCAATGGCCAGCAAAGCCCTTAATCAGCTCATTTGGGACTCCTATTGGGGAGAGCTCGACTTTATGATTGTCGATTTGCCCCCAGGTACCGGCGACATTCATCTCTCGCTCGTACAGAGTGTGCCGCTTACAGGGGCAGTCATCGTCACTACTCCACAGCCGGTATCTCTTGCCGACGCGCGTAAGGGTGTGGCCATGTTTCGCATCCCCTCCATTAACGTGCCTGTGCTCGGACTGATTGAAAACATGAGTTGGTTTACGCCCGCCGAATTGCTAGAGAATCGCTACTACATCTTCGGCAAAGACGGTGGAAAATACCTGGCAGAAGAGTTAAATATTCCCCTTCTCGGTCAGATCCCGCTGGTGCAAAGCATTCGCGAAAGTGGAGACGTAGGCCGCCCAGCTGTACTTCAAGAGGGTACACCGGTAGCAGAAGCCTTCATGCAAGTAATTCGCCGAATGGTAGAAGAGCTTATGATTCGCAATGAAACACTCCCGCCCACAGAAGTAACCCGCATCACCACCATGGCCGGATGCAGTGCCGTAAAAAAATCGTAATACCATATGATAAACGACTTTCTCCAACTGAAACTCCACAACATCAAAGCCATACTCTTTGATGCAGATGGAGTGCTCACCAATGGCCAGATCATCATTGACTCAAAAGGCGAAGAAATTAAAGCCTTTCACGTGAAAGATGGGCAATTCTTCCCCTTTATGCGCTATTGTGGATTTATTTTAGGCTGTATATCAGGCCGTCAGTCCCACTCCCTGTCGGTGCGCATGGAGGCACTGAAAGTCCATTACGTGAAAACGGGTGTTAAAAAAAAACTCGAAGCATACGAACTTTTTAAACAGACCTACCAACTTACAGACGATCAAATTGCTTACGTAGGCGACGATATCAATGACCTGAAAATCCTTCGCAAAGTGGGCTTTTCAGCTGCACCGGCCGATGGATTGGTACAGCATTATCACCCAGTGGATTACATCTGCGAAGCCAAGGGTGGTGAAGGAGTACTACGCGAAGTATTTACCATGATCGTTGAAGCCCAAAGCCTTGAAGACAAACTCGAAGAATTCATCGAAAACGAACTCTAAATGACACTTTTTGAATATTCTAAAACGAACCCCGTCATAATCGCCGGCCCTTGCGTGATGGAAAGCTATGAGCTCATGGCCGAAGTAGCCCAAACGCTCGCCGATATCAAAGCCCGCAAAGGCTACCGAATTGTCTTTAAAGCCAGTTTCGACAAAGCCAATCGCACCTCTGTCAGTTCTTTTCGAGGGCCAGGTCTCGAAAAAGGACTTACCTGGCTTTCCGATATTAAGGCTACCTATGGTTTAGAAGTCACTACCGATATCCACGAAAGCCATCAGGCTGCGCCGGTAGGTCAGGTAGTTGACGTTGTTCAAATACCAGCCTTCCTCTGTCGTCAGACCGATCTGGTGGTCGAGGCCGGCAAAACTGGAAAGATCGTCAATATCAAAAAAGCCCAATTCCTCACAGCTGCCGATATGAAGTATCCGGCCGAAAAAGTTCTTTCAACCGGAAATTCCCAAATATGGCTTACCGAACGCGGCAATATGCTTGGCTACAACAATTTGGTGGTCGATTTTCGCAATATTCCCGCTTTGCAACAGCATGGCTTTCCGGTGATTATGGACTGCACCCATGCCGTACAGCAGCCTGGCGGGGGAGTCACCGGTGGCAATCGCGCCCTCGTTAAGCCTATGGCCCTGGCAGCCAAAGCCTTTGGCGCCGATGGCTACTTCTTCGAAGTCCACCCTGAGCCCGAAAAAGGCCTGAGCGATGCCGCCAACATGTATCGTTTATCCGAATTTGAACAACTATTAGATACCTTACTCTCGTAAATGAGCTCAGAGGAAATTCTGCACATCGCTCGCCAAACCTTCGACATTGAAATTCAATCGCTACAGCGCACTGCCTCTTTGTTAGGTCCGTCGTTCGTTCAGGCCGTACAAGCCATAGCCGCTTCACGCGGTAAGGTGATCGTTACCGGCATGGGCAAGTCGGGTCACATCGGCCACAAAATTTCAGCTACCCTGGCCAGCACAGGCACGCCCAGCTTCTTCATGCACCCGGCCGAAGCTTATCACGGCGACCTTGGCATGGTAGGGCCTGACGATGTCGTCTTGGCTATCAGTAACTCCGGCGAAACCGACGAAATCCTCAAACTCATACCCTACCTCCGCCACAATGGCAATACCCTCATAGCTCTTACCGGCAACGCGGGCAGCACGCTCGCACGCAATGCGCACATTCACCTGCTCATAGCCATCACACGCGAGGCGTGTCCACTTGAGCTAGCACCCACTTCTTCCACCACTGTCACACTGGCGCTGGGCGATGCTCTCGCCATAAGCCTTATGAAAATTCGCGGTTTCCGCGAAGAAAACTTTGCCCGCTTCCATCCGGGCGGAAGTCTTGGTAAGCGCCTTCTCAATCGCGTGAAAGACTACATGCGCACCGATCGCCTGCCTGTCATTCCGCCCGATAGCCCACTTGCCTCCATCATATCCACCATGAGCGAGGGCCGTCTCGGTTTGGCTATCGTGGCTATCGATCAGCGCCCAGTAGGCATCATCACCGATGGCGACCTTCGTCGACTCCTCGAGCGCCGAGGTAAAGAGGCCTTCGACCTCACCGCTCATCAAATCATGACCCCACACCCCAAAACCATTTCCCCCGAAGCCAGCCTCAAAGATGCCGAACAACTTATGGTCGCCCATAAAATCAACTCCCTCATCGTTCAAGACGCTGGCACCGGCACCATCGCTGGCGTAATCCAGATTTACGATATTTAAAAGTACACTCTACTTCAGGCCATCGCCATAGCTCAATTTTCTTACGGGAAAAATGTTCTACTTTTGGCCCAAACCACAATACAATGGCATATAACTTACTCAAAGGAAAAAAAGGAATTATCTTCGGAGCTCTGGACTCTAATTCCATCGCCTGGAAGGTAGCCGAGCGTGCCTATGAAGAAGGCGCTATCTTCACCCTTACCAATGCCCCTGTGGCTATGCGCATGGGCGAAATCCAAAAACTCGCCGAAAAAACCAATGCCCACATCATACCCGCTGATGCCACTGTACTCGACGACCTCGAGAAACTCTTTATTCAATCCATGGAAATACTCGGTGGCCCCATCGACTTTGTGCTCCACTCCATCGGCATGTCCGTTAACGTGCGCAAAGGTCGCCCTTACACCGACCTCAACTACGAGTGGCTCACCAAGGGGTGGGATGTTTCAGCCGTCTCCTTTCACAAGGTACTCCAAACTGCCTGGAAGCTCGATGCCATAGCCGAATGGGGAAGCGTAGTAGCCCTCACCTACATAGCCGCTCAGCGCACCTTCCCCGACTACAACGACATGGCTGAAAATAAAGCCTACCTTGAGTCTATAGCCCGCTCCTTCGGCTATCACTATGGCGTGCGCAAGAAAGTCAGAATCAACACCATATCCCAATCGCCCACCCGCACTACCGCCGGCAGCGGGGTTAAGGGATTTGACGCCTTTATCGACTACGCCGAGAAGATGTCGCCCCTTGGCAATGCCACCGCCGAAGACTGCGCCGACTATTGCATCACCCTTTTCAGCGACCTTACTCGTCGCGTCACCATGCAAAACCTCTATCACGACGGCGGCTTTTCAAGTATGGGTGTTTCCCAGCTCATCATGGAGCAATTCGGCAAGTGATTTTTCACTAAAATTTACTCAAGGCACCGGCACCTACAGGCCGGTGTTTTTGTTAGTAGGGATGCAGCCAAAACCAATTCCCCCGTGCACAGAGCAGTTATTAAAAAATTTTTTTCTGTTTTTTTATTTGGGCGTGTCCCTCGCAGGTTGCCCTATCGGGCAGCTGCTCGGGCCGGGCTATCCGCTCATATTCGCCTTGCGGGTGGGGGTGGCACATCCTACTTGCCCAATCAAGAGGCTGTAAATCCACCACCCCAGGGCTGCGTTGTCTGCCCTTCGGGCCAGCCAGCCTCGCCCTGGTGCCACAGTGCCCCACCCGCTGCGGCTCATATCCGCTTCTATCCCTCACGCGCGGCTCACTTCGTTCGCCGGGCACTGAACTCACCCACCAGAGCTATTCGCTTAGCTCTCCTGTGGGCAGTCCTTTTGCTCTTCAGCACCACACACATCCAGGCCCAATTTCGCGCTCAAGGCTATCTGCGCTACTTCCCCTTCCTCACCATCGACCGCACAGACCTGAGCACCTCCCCCCTCAATCACACCCTCCACCAGCGACTCAATCTCTCCTATCACCACGGCTCTTTCAGCCTTTATGCCGGCCAGCGCACGCGCCTCTTCTCAGGCCCCAACGTGGCCAATCCCTTCTTCAAAGCCTTCCTCCAAACCGATCTAAACGGCCCAATTGACGCCAGCTTCGTACTCCTTCATCGCGGCAATTATTTGCTACACACCATCACCGACCGCCTCTACCTCGACTACAAGGCCGAATCTTGGCAAATCTCTATCGGCCGCCAGCGCATTAACTGGGGCATCAACCCAGCAACAAATCCGCAGGATTTGTTTAACAACTATTCCTTCTTTGATTTCGACTATCAGGAACGCCCCGGCGCCGATGCCCTTCGCTTTCAGCGCTTTCTGTCGCCTACCTCGCGCTTTGAAATCGCCTTCGCCCCGGGTCGCAAGCGCCTGAGCACCGACCCAGGTTGGTGGCAGCCGAGCAACTCTGTAGCTGCTGCCCTGTATTCTTTCAACGTTTCAGGCTACGATCTGCAATTCACTGCCGGTTACTTCCGCCATCGCTGGCATGGTGGCTTTGGCTGGGCCGGCGCCCTCTGGAAGCTCGGCTTCAAAGGCGAGTTCTCTTACTTCCGCGACATTGAGCCGCAACCCACCCTTCCCCCCTCTAATTACACTGCCACCATCAGCCTCGATTACGGTTTTGGCAGCGGCCTCTTCTGCACGCTCGAAGCCACCTACAACCGCCGTCAGAATCCCCTTGCCGGCGGCCTCAATCCCCTCACAGCCCTCATCCCCAGGCGAGCTGACGACGTCGCTTTTTCCGAATGGCAGATTTTGGCCGTAGCCGCCTATCCCATCAGCCCGGTACAATCGGTCAACTTCTCAGCCATGTGGCTGCCCGACGAGCGCATCTGGTTTGCAGGCCCCTCCTACACCTACAGCGTTTGGCAAAACATCGACATCAATTTCCTGGCACAGCTCTTCTTCGCTCCTTCCGGCAGCCCCTTGAACGCCAATGGCTACAACCTTGCCCTGCTGGCTACATGGAGTTTTTAGCCAAGTTTCTGTTGTAGGGATTCAGATAAAATTTGAAGTTTTTCTCTGGAGGTTTATTAAAAAGTGCTCTTGAGCTCCAGATGCATTGCCTGTTCAGAAGAAATCCCAGTTTTTCAATACTATTAAAACGTATCGGAATAGGATAAAAACCAATAGACCCGATACAAGACCTATGTTGTTAAACAAAAAGTCAGACAGCGAAGCATTCCTGCCCGGTACCACGCTCTGTAAAACTTCAATTATTCCTCCCGAAATACTTAGCAGTAAAAACCCATGAATCAAAATGCTGGTATTTAGATCAGATTTTTGGTAGAATCGGGAGACAGCGGTCAGATAAAAAAACTTCAATCCCGCAAACGATATTAGATGCAATATTTTATCGCTTTGCTCAAGTAGGTACTCTGGCAACTGTGCTGATGGCGATAGAAGCAGGTATACAAGCACAGCACTGTAAACTGTAAAAGGGATCCAGTAAACAATTCTTCTCATAAAGTAAGAAAAAGAAGCTGTCCTAAAAGAGGGCAGCTTTTTTTTATCAGTTTTTAAATGGTATTTAATGTTACAAAAAATGAATTAGACTTAAAGCAGGTTTTTGGTAGTGATATTTCAAAAAATTGATTTTTG
>NZ_BHZE01000040.1 GCF_003851885.1 Thermaurantimonas aggregans
CCGGGTTGCTGTTTAAAGACTACTCGCCTCACTTAAAATGTCTATGATGGCTCTAATTTACTTCAATTAAGGGTTTTATCAAAATAAAAAAGAAGGCGTCCTTTACTTTTTGGACACCTTCTTTGTTGTCATTATCTTAAAAATACAGAAATTTCATACAAATATTTCTGCGATCTGGATAGCATTTGTTGCAGCACCTTTGCGCAGATTATCTGCTACGATCCAAAGGTTTAGAGAATTCTCTTTAGTAAAATCCCTGCGAACTCTCCCTACATAAACCTCATCATTGCCATTTGCGATAATTGGCATTGGATAAATTGATTTCTGAGGATTATCTAGAACTTTTACACCTTTTGTTTTGCTCAGTATTTCGAAAATCTGTTCAATTTCAAATGGTTTTTCAAATTCGATGTTTACAGATTCACTGTGGCCACCTATTACAGGAACTCTTACAGCAGTAGCGGTCACCTTTACACCTGGATCACCTAAAATTTTGATGGTTTCGTTTGTCAATTTCATTTCTTCCTTGGTATACCCATTATCGAGGAAAACATCGCACTGAGGAATACAATTTAGATCAATTGGATGTGGATACACTTTTTCAGCGTTTTCACCTTTGCGCTCAGACATGAGCTGGGCGACAGCTTTTGCCCCTGTACCTGTAACTGATTGATAGGTACTTATTACGACTCTCTTTGCTTTGAATTCTTTATGCAGCGGGGCCAAAACCATAACCATTTGAATAGTAGAACAGTTGGGATTGGCTATGATCATGTCTTCAGCGGTGAGCAAATGGCCATTTACCTCAGGTACGATCAATTTTTTAGTGGGATCCATTCTCCATGCTGAAGAATTATCGATGACTCTGCAACCTACCTCAGCAAATCGTGGAGCCCATTCAAGGCTCACAGCTCCCCCTGCCGAGAAGATTGCTATGGTGGGTTTCAAATCTACTGCTACCTGAAGGGGAACTATTTTTACTTCTTGATTTTTAAACAAGATCGTTTTTCCCACATTTTTCTCGGAAGCTACGGGAATTAACTCAGTAACTGGAAAATTTCGTTCTTCCAATACTTTAAGCATTACTTGCCCAACCAAGCCAGTGGCACCTACTACAGCAATTTTCATTCTTTGATGTTGATTACATGCCGTAAAAGTATTTTTGATACGTATTAAATTCTGCAAAATGAAATTCAAAATTTTAGTGCTTTTATCTGCTGCGGTAGCTTTTATTTCAAGTGCTCGTAATATCGATAGCATTACCTATAAGTTACAAGAGTTGGTTGATAAGGGTTATTTCAATGGAAGTGTGGTAATTATGAAAGATGGAAAATTTTTGTACAACAGAAATTTTGGCTATTCCAATCCAATAGAAAATATACTTCACGACGATAAGAGTTATTATAAAATTGGATCAGTTTCTAAAACATTTACCGCTGCTTTAATTTTTAATCTCATTGAAAAGAAGAAGTTAAACTTGGCTACCACACTTGATTTGTTTTTTCCAGAAGTGGTAAATGCCCGCAGAATAACAATAGAAATGATGCTAATGCACAGAAGTGGAATTCACAGCTATACAAATGAAGAAAAATATTATCAATACTATACAAAACCCATTGCAAATCAAGAAATTATAAAGGAAATTTGTTCTTATCCGGCAGATTTCGAACCAGGTGAAAAATTTGAATATTCTAATAGTAATTACTTTCTTTTAGGACTTATTGCTGAACGAATAACTGGAAAAACATATTGTCAGCTCATAAATGGTTTGCTTCCTAAAAATGTACGAAAAAATTTAATTTGTTGTATTGATACTTGTAACAAAAATTGGGTGCCTTCTTTCATTAAAAATGATTCTCTTTGGGAAAAAGCTCCTGAAACTTACCCGATGGTAGCCTTAGGTGCAGGTAGTCTAGCTGCTACAGCTTCGGGTGTTGCTTTATTTTATGACAGACTTTTTTACAAAAAAAGCATTCTAACAAATGAAAGTCTCGAAAAAATGACCTCTTTCAGAGATGGGGTAGGGATGGGTGTTTTTAAAATTCCTTTTTATCAAAAAGTTGGATATGGGCATACGGGAGGAATAGATGGTTTGAGAAGCATAGCGGTTTATTTTCCGGATGATAATGTTACAATGGTTGTGCTGGGTAACAGTATTACAGATATTTCACTTAATGATGTAGCTATTGGAGTTCTATCAGCTTTTTACGGAATTCCGCATTCCTTCAACATACCAGGATCTTATGTGCCGGAGGAAAAAATTCTAGATGCATGTGTAGGAGAATACATGTCGAACGATTTGCCTCTTGACATAAAAATTTTTAAAAAAGATGGAAATAAACTCTTTGCTCAAGCTACTGGACAACAAGCTATACGACTAAACGCTGAAACGGATGATCGATTTACTTATAAACAGGCTGGTATTGTGATAGAATTCAAAGAAATGACTGAAGGCAAGTATCAAGGATTTATTCTCGAGCAAGGTGGGTATAGGCTTCAGTATCAACGGAAATGAAAAGCAACACTCTTCTCTCTATCGTTTATTTTTTCTTTTTAATTCACTTAAAAGCTCAACAAACGGACTACCAGTGGTGGAACACGTTGCATGGCTGGGATGGAATGTCGCCCTTTGAATCATATCTACATCTGGAACCTGGAAGAATGGGGCCTAATGCTTTACCTGTTCCTGAACTTATGTACTCTGTATGGGATTCATTAAATGGTTTAAGTGGAACGACATATTATACTACTACGCGAGGAGAAAAAACCTATTCATTAAAAAACAGCATTTATTATCAGGCAGATAGAAGAGTCGCTTTATGCGCATGGATGGTATCAGCCGAATATTTTACATCGAGTGATGCTGTTCGAGATTTCAGGGCAGCGCGCACATATGAGGGCAGAGGTTGGGCCATTGGCGATCTTTATGTAGAAACTCATTGGCAAATCGTTCAGTTTGCCAAAAAGTTACCCCAAATAGCCTTGCGTATTGGGTTAAAAACAGCTTCTGGGAGTAGGGTTGAAGATGCTCGTTTTACGGATACCCCGGGTTATTATTTTGATGTGAATTTCCGGAAAATTTATTCGAAACAAACTTTTACTTATCAGTTTTTTGGAATGCTTGGATTTTTTGCCTATCAAACTTATCGAACAGATCACAAACAGAACGACGCATTGCTATTTGGAATAGGCGGGAGATTACAAAGTCGAAAATGGGGTGCCGGGACTCATCTTAGAAGTTATTTAGGATACTTTGGAAAATACGATAAACCTGTAATCGGCAGTTTGGAAGTTTTTTATTTTTTAAATAAAGATATTTTAAAATTTCGTATCGAAAAAGGCAATGTTTCCTGGCCCTTCACGGGATTGCGTCTGGAATACTATTACAGATTTTAGAGATTAACTCAACATTTGCTTTTCTAAACTTTATTGCTTTCATCTGCTGTTAAGAAATAAGCGGATTTTTTTATGTGTTTTTTTAAAAATCCCGATTATACAAATTATTGAATGGCAATAATCTTTAGTTCTGTTCTTCGATTTTGCTGGCGCCCTTCCTCTGTGTCATTAGAGGCCACTGGCTGAGTATCTCCATAGCCTTTGGCGGTGAGTCTCGATGGATTAATGCCATTTTTTACCAAAAAATCTACAACAGTTTTTGCCCGATTCTGGGAAAGAATACGGTTATAAGAAGCTGATCCTCTACTATCGGTATGTCCTGAAATTTCTACCCGCACATTTGGATTTTGCTTTAAAAATTGTAAGATTTTAGATAATTCAGCTTCCGATTTGGGTTGAATCTGATAGGAATCGGTATCGAAGAAGAGATTTTGAAGGACAATAACACTACCTGTTTCAATGGGTTTCAGTCTGACCTCTATTTGAAGTGCGCTATCTGATGGCTCTTCTTTCACTACAAAATTTTCAGAATGAAAGAGGTATCCTTCTTTTTCGACATACATGGCATATTCTCTGTTTCCTGGCAACACCCAAAAGAATAAACCATCTTTTCGCGATTCGCCGGTCCAGATTTCTTTGCCATTACTCAAATCAAAAAGACGAATAGAACCATTAGCAATGCGCTTTCCGTCTTTTGCATCTATCGCCACGCCATTCACAAATGCGACGGGAGTTTGTCTGATTCGCTCATCGAGCGAAAATTTGTAAAGGTCAAATCCGCCGAAGCCATCGGCACGGCTATCGCTTGAAAAATAGGCTGTACGCCCGTCAGGGCTAATAATTAGGCTGAATTCTTCGGATGAAGTATTGACGGGATAACCGAGATTGATTGGCTGTGACCATGTGCCATCGGCATTGCGTTTGGAGTAGAAAAAGTCCATGTCTCCAAAACCGGGGTGTTCATCGCTGGCAAAAAAAAGCGTTTGATTGTCGAAATAGATAAATGGGGTAGCCTCACGACCGGAAGTATTAACGGCGCCGGGTAATGGTTGGGCTTCTGTCCATCGCCTATTTTCATCGAGGGTTGAGTAATAAATGTCTGTAGATTCGTCTCGGCCGGTTTTACCGCGAACAAAAAAAAGCGTGCGGCCATCGGGTGAAAGGGAAGGTTGGCTCTCCCAAGCAGATGTATTGATGGCTGGACCTAAATTTTGAGGAGGGCTCCAACTGCCATCGGGCATCAGATAGCTCGCATATAAGTCGCATGAGCCGTAACCTTCAGGGCGATGGCAACCAGTGAAAATGATGATGCGTCCATCAGCCGATACTGACTGAGCTCCCTCGTTAAGTGGAGTATTGATATAGCCTGGGAGTTTTCTCTTGGGAGAAAACCCACCGCCCTTTAGAAGCTCTGTGAAATAGAAATCTTCATCTTTCTTTTCCGTATTCACTTCTCTTTCAGTGAAAACCAACAGTTTGCCATCAGCGGATAGAGCAGGGAAGTACTGGTGATGCCGATCATTAACGGAAGGACCGAGATTTTCGGGAGCGAATCGAACGCTGTCTTTGATGGCAACAGTGGCAAATTCGATGTTTCGACGAATTTTATTTGCTTTCTGTAGGCCTTGCGGACTTGCCTTTGGATAGGCTTGATAGACGTCGAGATGCTTTTTTGCTAAGTCATATTGATATTTATTGAAATACAACTCTGCAACCGAAAGATGTAAAAAGGCTCCGGCACCGGCTTTTAAAGCGCCTATGTAAGCTTCAAGAGCGAGATCAGTATTTTTTTCGCGTGCATGAAAATCGCCCTTCAAAATCCAGGCATCGGTGAAGTCAGGGTATTTTCTATTGAGTTCGTCCAGTTGTTTTAAGGCACCTGGGATGTCTCTATTTGCTAATTTCTCGCGGGCTTGTTGATACATTTTTAGTGCCTTTTTATTTTGTGCATTAGTTGTTTGCACAAGTAAAAACACCAAAAGAAGCGAAAGAACCCAAGAGCAATTCGATTTCAATCTCTAGATTTTTAAGTACATGCAAAGAACGGTAAAAGAAAACGATTGGAATGAATAAGTTTGAAGTAGGGGTTAAAAAAAATCAAATTTGACGAAAAGGGCTTTGTATAAATCAAAAGTGAAACATTACATTTGCAGCCCAAAAAAATGGTGGCTGTAGCTCAGTTGGTCAGAGCGTCGGATTGTGGTTCCGAAGGTCGTGGGTTCGAGACCCATCTGCCACCCATCAGCTGAAGCTGTCCTAAAAGAGGGCAGCTTTTTTTTATCAGTTTTTAAATGGTATTTAATGTTACAAAAAATGAATTAGACTTAAAGCAGGTTTTTGGTAGTGATATTTCAAAAAATTGATTTTTGAAGT
>NZ_BHZE01000041.1 GCF_003851885.1 Thermaurantimonas aggregans
GATAGGAGTATTTACCTTTGCAGCCCGTTTTTTCAGGACGGGGTAGATCTTTGAGAGATTGGGTTGAGGGGGCAAATTCCTAACGAAGTGCAAAAACGCAAAGTGGGTGTTGCATGGAACAAAGTTAGGCGTACCTTTGCAGCCCGATTTTAAAAGGGAAAGAGCAAGACGAAGTTCTTTGACAATATAGGTTAGCAGCAGACAGAGAAGGTTGGAGAGTGAGCGGGTTCAAGGATTTACAACGGAGAGTTTGATCCTGGCTCAGGATGAACGCTAGCGGCAGGCCTAACACATGCAAGTCGAACGGCAGTTACGAGCGATCGTAGCGAGAGTGGCGCACGGGTGCGTAACGCGTATGCAACCTACCCCATACTGGGGGATAGCCCGGAGAAATTCGGATTAATACCCCATAACATTACTTAACTGCATGGGTAAGTAATTAAAGCTGAGGCGGTATGGGATGGGCATGCGTCCGATTAGGTAGTTGGTAGGGTAACGGCCTACCAAGCCGACGATCGGTAGGGGAACTGAGAGGTTGATCCCCCACACTGGTACTGAGACACGGACCAGACTCCTACGGGAGGCAGCAGTGAGGAATATTGGGCAATGGCCGCAAGGCTGACCCAGCCATGCCGCGTGCAGGAAGAAGGCCCTATGGGTTGTAAACTGCTTTTCTCAGGGGGTAAACCCAGGCTCGTGAGCTTGGCTGAAAGTACCTGAGGAATAAGCATCGGCTAACTCCGTGCCAGCAGCCGCGGTAATACGGAGGATGCGAGCGTTATCCGGATTCATTGGGTTTAAAGGGTCCGTAGGCGGTTTGTTAAGTCAGGGGTGAAATCCTTCAGCTCAACTGAAGAATTGCCTTTGATACTGGCAGGCTAGAGTGCGACAGAGGTGGATGGAATGTGTCAAGTAGCGGTGAAATGCATAGATATGACACAGAACACCGATTGCGAAGGCAGTTCACTAGGTCGCAACTGACGCTGATGGACGAAAGCGTGGGGAGCAAACAGGATTAGATACCCTGGTAGTCCACGCTGTAAACGATGATTACTCGCTGTTGGGCAGTAATTGTTCAGCGGCTAAGCGAAAGCGTTAAGTAATCCACCTGGGGAGTACGGCCGCAAGGTTGAAACTCAAAGGAATTGACGGGGGCCCGCACAAGCGGTGGAGCATGTGGTTTAATTCGATGATACGCGAGGAACCTTACCTGGGCTTAAATGCAGGGCGACGGACTTGGAAACGAGTCTTTCCGCGAGGACGGCCTGCAAGGTGCTGCATGGTTGTCGTCAGCTCGTGCCGTGAGGTGTCGGGTTAAGTCCCATAACGAGCGCAACCCCTACCCTTAGTTACCAGCGGGTCAAGCCGGGGACTCTAAGGGGACTGCCGGCGCAAGCCGAGAGGAAGGAGGGGATGACGTCAAATCATCACGGCCCTTACGTCCAGGGCTACACACGTGCTACAATGGCGGTTACAGAGGGCAGCCACCACGCGAGTGGGAGCGAATCCTTAAAGACCGTCTCAGTTCGGATTGGAGTCTGCAACTCGACTCCATGAAGCTGGAATCGCTAGTAATCGCGCATCAGCCATGGCGCGGTGAATACGTTCCCGGGCCTTGTACACACCGCCCGTCAAGCCATGGGAGCCGGGGGTACCTGAAGTCGGTAACCGCAAGGAGCTGCCTAGGGTAAAACCGGTGACTGGGGCTAAGTCGTAACAAGGTAGCCGTACCGGAAGGTGCGGCTGGAATACCTCCTTCTTAGAGAACACGGAACATCAATCGTTCCCCTCCTCTTCACCCCTGTACTGCTAACCACTATTACGATCTTTGACATATTGGCAAGGAGCAAGAGATAACGGAAGAGAGAGAAGTTAGAAAGGGCACACGGAGGATGCCTAGGCTTCCGGAGGCGAAGAAGGACGTGGCAAGCTGCGAAAAGCTGCGGGGAGCTGCAGGCGAGCGTAGATCCGCAGATATCCGAATGGGGCAACCCTTCCGCTGAAGGCGGAAATCCCGCAAGGGAGGCGAACCCGGGGAACTGAAACATCTAAGTACCCGGAGGAGGAGAAAACAACAGTGATTCCCTTAGTAGTGGCGAGCGAACGGGGAGGAGCCCAAACCCATGGTGTTTAGGCACGATGGGGGTAGTAGGACTGGCAAAGAGTATGCGCATTTGAAGCGGAAGCAGTTGGAATGCTGCGCCGGAGAAGGTGAGAGCCCTGTATGCGTAGAGATGCGATATACGAGCCAGGATCCTGAGTAGCGCGGGACACGAGGAATCCTGTGTGAATCAGCCGGGACCATCCGGTAAGGCTAAATACTCCCGGAAGACCGATAGTGAACCAGTACCGTGAGGGAAAGGTGAAAAGAACCCTGAGGAAGGGGGTGAAAGAGAACCTGAAACCGTGTGTCTACAAGCGGTCGGAGCCTTAGGGCGACGGCGTGCCTTTTGCATAATGAGCCTACGAGTTGCTCATCACCGGCGAGGTTAATCTGTTCAGCAGAGGAGCCGAAGCGAAAGCGAGTCTGAAGAGGGCGCATAGTCGGTGGTGGCAGACGCGAAACCTTGTGATCTACCCTTGGCCAGGCTGAAGCTTCGGTAACACGGAGTGGAGGGCCGAACCAGTAAGCGTTGAAAAGCTTTTGGATGAGCTGAGGGTAGGGGTGAAAGGCTAATCAAACTGGGAAATAGCTCGTACTCCCCGAAATGCATTTAGGTGCAGCCTTGTGGTAGAGTATATCAGAGGTAGAGCCACTGATAGGATGCGGGGGTTTCACCGCCTACCAAATCCTGACAAACTCCGAATGCTGATATATATACACAGGAGTGAGGGCCGGGGTGCTAAGGTCACGGTCCGAGAGGGAAAGAACCCAGAGCAACGGCTAAGGTCCCGAAGTTATCGCTAAGTTGTTCAAACGAGGTCAGACTGCATTGACAGCTAGGATGTTGGCTTGGAAGCAGCCATTCATTTAAAGAGTGCGTAACAGCTCACTAGTCGAGCGGTTTGGCATGGACAATAATCGGGCATAAGCGATACACCGAAGCCTTGCTGTCCGTTAGGGGCAGGTAGGGGAGCATTCTGTATGCGGAGAAGGATAGCTGTGAGGCTTACTGGAGCGTACAGAAGAGAAAATGTAGGCATAAGTAACGATAAGGCGGGTGAGAAACCTGCCCACCGAAAGACTAAGGTTTCCCGGGCGATGTTAATCAACCCGGGGTAAGTCGGGAGCTAAGGCGAGATCGTTGTAAAGGCGGTGTAGCTGATGCCAAATCGGTTAATATTCCGATACCTGCTTACAATGCGATGCGGGGACGAAGGTGTGACACCTCCGCCTGGAGACGGAATACCAGGTTAAAGCTTGTAGGTAAACTGGCAGCAGGCAAATCCACTGCTAGTGCCGAAGGTGATAGTACTCAGAGTCTTCGGACGATGAGACAGAGAGGGTAAACGTACTTCCGAGAAAAGCCGCTAAGCTTCAGTTGTAAGCAGCCCGTACCGCAAACCGACACAGGTAGTCGAGGAGAGTATCCTAAGGTGCTCGAGTGAGTCGTGGCTAAGGAACTAGGCAAATTGACCCCGTAACTTCGGGATAAGGGGACCCTGACGGAGACGTTGGGGCGCAGAGAAATGGCCCAGGCGACTGTTTATCAAAAACACAGGACTCTGCGAATTCGAAAGAAGAAGTATAGGGTCTGACACCTGCCCGGTGCCGGAAGGTTAAGAGGAGGGGTTAGCCTTAAGGCGAAGCTCTGAATTGAAGCCCCGGTAAACGGCGGCCGTAACTATAACGGTCCTAAGGTAGCGAAATTCCTTGTCGGGTAAGTTCCGACCTGCACGAATGGTGTAACGATCTGGGCACTGTCTCAGCCACGAGCTCGGTGAAATTGTAGTCTCGGTGAAGATGCCGGGTACCCGCAATGGGACGAAAAGACCCCGTGAACCTTCACTACAGCTTAGTATTGACTTTGGACAACGGATGTGTAGGATAGGTGGGAGACTGAGAAGCTGTGGCGCCAGCCATGGTGGAGTCGCCGTTGAAATACCACCCTTTCGTTGTTTGAAGCCTAACCTCATCAAGGGGGACAGTGCTTGGCGGGTAGTTTGACTGGGGTGGTCGCCTCCAAAAGAGTAACGGAGGCTTCCAAAGGTGCCCTCAGCACGCTTGGCAACCGTGCGTAGAGTGCAATGGCATAAGGGCGCTTGACTGTGAGGCCGACAAGCCGATCAGGTGGGAAACCAGGGCATAGTGATCCGGTGGCGCTGTATGGGCAGGCCATCGCTCAAAGGATAAAAGGTACTCCGGGGATAACAGGCTGATCCTTCCCAAGAGCTCACATCGACGGGGGGGTTTGGCACCTCGATGTCGGCTCGTCACATCCTGGGGCTGGAGAAGGTCCCAAGGGTTGGGCTGTTCGCCCATTAAAGTGGCACGCGAGCTGGGTTCAGAACGTCGCGAGACAGTTCGGTCTCTATCTATTGCGGGCGTTAGAAATTTGAGGGGAGCTGCCATTAGTACGAGAGGACCGTGGCGGACGCACCACTAGTGTACCTGTTGTGGCGCCAGCTGCACCGCAGGGTAGCTATGTGCGGAAGTGATAAGCGCTGAAAGCATATAAGCGCGAAACACACCCCAAGATGAGATTTCTTTTAAGGGTCGTTCGAGATGAGGACGTTGATAGGCTGCAGGTGTAAAGGCAGTAATGTCATAGCCGAGCAGTACTAATTACCCGTAAACTTCCTCAGAGAGTCCGTTATCTCTGCTTCCCATGCCGATATGAAAAAGCCAAAAACGAATTGGTGTCAGTCAAAAAAAAGAACCTGTAATAAAACACAAAGCATAAACAAATCACTGACACAGACAACTTCGAGGGTGGCTATTGCGGTGGGGATCACCTCTTCCCATTCCGAACAGAGAAGTTAAGCCCACCAGCGCAGATGGTACTGGCACTCCGCCGGGAGAGTATGTCGCTGCCCTCCTTA
>NZ_BHZE01000042.1 GCF_003851885.1 Thermaurantimonas aggregans
AAAAATCAATTTTTTGAAATATCACTACCAAAAACCTGCTTTAAGTCTAATTCATTTTTTGTAACATTAAATACCATTTAAAAACTGATAAAAAAAAGCTGCCCTCTTTTAGGACAGCTTCTTTTTTCTTTTTTTGGAAGATATTCTTTTTTCACGTTTTATAAGCTATGTAAAGCAAAAAAAAGATGGACATTTAATCGAGAAATCGACCTACAATGAACTCCCCTCACCTTGTCGTCATTGGCTGTGGATTTGCCGGATTGGAACTGATTAAACATCTGAACAAATCGCCCTATCGCATTACAGTACTCGACAAAAACAACTACTTCAATTTTCAGCCGCTGATGTATCAAGTGGCGTCTGGTGGACTTGGACCAGACGCCATAGCATATCCGTTGCGCAAAATAATTAGCAAAATGCCAAATGTGACTTTTCGCATGGCTGAAGTGCTGGAAGTCGATTTGAAAAACAATACTGTAAAAACCACTGTAGGAGATATACCTTTTGATTACCTCTGTATTGCTACCGGAGCTAAGACAAACTTTTTTGGCAACAAAGTGCTCGAAACACACTGTATGCAGCTCAAATCCATACCCGATGCGTTAGACATTCGGAGTGATATTTTACAAGAGTTGGAAAAAGCCCTGAGTGAGACCGATACGGGTAAAATTAAGCGCATATTAAACTTTGTGATTGTGGGCGGTGGACCTACTGGAGTAGAAACTGCCGGAGCGCTGGCAGAAATTAAAAATCACGTAATCCCAGCTGATTACAAAGAACTCGACCCATCTCTGATGCAAGTTTATTTGATTGAAGCATCACACAGAGTGCTATCAGCCATGAGCGAAATATCATCAGCCAAGGCAGAGGAATACCTGAAAGAACTGGGCGTAAATGTGCTCACAAATACCTCAGTTACGGCCTATGACCCCTCTTCAGGTATTCTTACGCTCAGCGATGGGAGCGTGGTAGAGACAGATACTGTCATCTGGACTGCAGGCGTAATGGGAAAAACGCTGGAAGGTATAGATACACATTATATTGCAAAGGGCAACCGATATAAGGTAGATGCTTTCAACCGGTTAGAAGGTTTTGAAAATGTATTTGTAATCGGCGATCTAGCATACATGACTGCCGATGAGGCCTACCCCAACGGTCACCCTATGGTGGCTACTGTGGCCCAACAGCAAGGAAGAGCATTGGCTAAAAATCTCCTTCGAAAGTTGAAGAACAAGCCATTAACGCCATTTAAATACTTTAACAAAGGCAGCATGGCTACAGTAGGCAGACATAAGGCCGTAGTAGAGATCGGAAAAATCAAAATTCAGGGGTATCTGGCATGGTTTGGTTGGATGTTTCTTCACTTGATGTACATCGTAGGATTCAGGAATCGAACGGTAGTTTTTGTGAACTGGCTGTGGAATTATTTCACTTATCAAAGAGCGATTCGACTAATTATCAGACCCTTCAGGCAGAATGTTAGTTGATCATTTATTTATTGCCTGATGATCGCGTTAAATTAATTCATTAATTAATTTAAAGGAATTTCTGCACTTTAATACCGAATAAAATCAGTTTTTAAAGATTCAGCCTAATGATGGACTCTGTTTCATTAGATGGATATAAATATTCTTTTTCAATCGAATTATATACAGCGAATATCAAGTATTCATAACCTATTTTTTATTTTTTATTATCAAGTCTATTTTAAAAATATTTTTGTCTTAAAGCTTTTGATATGGAAAAAAAAATTTTTATCCCCGAAAGTGAAACACCGAAGAGGTGGTATAATATCATAGCCGACATGCCAAATAAACCCCTTCCACCATTACATCCTGAAACAAAGCAGCCCATTAATCCGATGGATTTGGCTGCTCTGTTTCCGGAGGCATTAATACAGCAAGAAGTTTCAACTGATCGTTTTATAGATATACCGGAACAGGTGCTGGACATATACAAAATATGGAGACCAACTCCCCTGATTCGCGCGTATAACCTTGAAAAAGCATTGGACACACCGGCAAAAATTTATTACAAGTACGAAGGCTTGAGTCCAAGTGGTTCACATAAGCCCAACACAGCTGTAGCGCAGGCATATTATAACAAAAAAGAAGGAGTGCGAAAACTAACCACTGAAACCGGTGCCGGTCAGTGGGGGACGGCCCTATCATTTGCTTGTAACAAGGTGGGGTTAGAATGCGAGGTGTATATGGTCAAGGTCAGCTACAATCAAAAACCTTATCGAAGGGTAATCATGCAGACATTTGGAGCTAATGTGTATGCTTCACCCACAGACAGAACCCAGGCCGGGCGCAACATACTAGCTAAGGATGTATCTAATCCGGGAAGTCTTGGCATTGCCATATCCGAGGCAATTGAAGTGGCTGCTTCAGATCAGCATACCAAATACGCACTTGGCAGCGTGCTAAATCACGTACTGCTACATCAAACCATCATAGGGGAAGAATGTATTAAACAAATGGAGATTGCAGGAGATTTTCCTGATATTGTAATTGCTCCACTCGGTGGCGGTTCCAATTTTGCAGGAATTTCTTTCCCGTTTTTGCGATACAATCTTACAGAAGGAAAAAAGATTAGATGTATTGCGGCAGAGCCGGCATCATGCCCCAAGCTCACTAAAGGTAAATTTATGTACGACTTTGGTGATACGGCGGGCTATACGCCTTTACTTCCGATGTTTACGTTAGGGCATAATTTTATGCCGGCTTCTATACATGCTGGTGGCCTGAGATACCATGGAGCAAGTGTGCTCTGCAGTCAGCTGCTGAAAGATGGTCTGATTGAAGCTGTGGCATTGCAGCAGACCGAATGTTTCCGTGCCGGACTGCTATTTGCCCGTACTGAAGGAATCCTCCCCGCTCCTGAAGCCACCCATGCGATAGCACAAGTCATTCGCGAAGCAGAAAAGGCAAAAGAAGAAGGGCAATCAAAGACAATTTTGTTCAATCTCTGTGGTCATGGATATTTCGACTTACAAGCATATAATGACTTTTTAGAAGGAAAAATTACCGATCATCACCTATCTGATGAAGAACTTGAAAGTAATCTGACAGAACTTCAAAAATTCCAACCTGCATGATACTTGGCTAAACCTTTTATTAGCTTAGATACTGCATCTATTTGATATATGGAAGGTTGATTTCTGTTTTTATGTAGTGTTTTGATAATAAACATAAAAACCCCGTCCAATCCGGGGTTTTTATGTTTTCAGCATATTGTAAATCCCTGATTGAATTTTTAGCCGCTCAAAAAATCAAAAGCGTTAATAAGCAATTATTAAAATCCCCAACCTAATTGAAGACCCACGCTCAATGTGGTAGGCAGATTACCTCCAAATCTGAATGGAAAAGGAATTGACACTGAAAAATTGGAATTTTTAAGGTGATAAAATGTTCTGCCAATTACGGGGGTAAATCCGACCTGACCATTAGATTCAAAAGCGATTCTTGCCGAAAACCCGTAATGGTCAGAAAAAGTGTAGGTAAATCCGGGATGAAACAATAAACCGGTGGTGGTAATTGAATTGTTGACCTGATCTACATGCTCATTCAGCCGGACACTTGGAACAAATTCTATTGAAAAGGCAAAATTTTTCGCAATCCAGAAATTAACACCTACCGGAAAACCGACGCTGTGAAGAGGAAGTAGCTCTACGTTTCTTTTGTGCAAATCATAATCTTTCAGATGAGTTACAACGCTGAAGTAAGCGCCCACTTTTGGATTTGGGGTAAGCTCATCCTCATAATTTTGACAATACAATTTTGAAGTCAGTGTGGACAGTAAGAGAAGAAACACAAATAAAGCCTTGGCAGGAAAGCGAATACATGGAGATAATAGAAAATGCATAATTACACTTAAGAAAAAAATGCAATAAAAACATGCACTATATAAGTACGCAACAATGTTACATTTAAAGAGATACGAAAATTAAAGTGGAAAACAAAAAAACCCCGTTTGGAACGGGGTTTTGTGATGTAATGCTAAGGAGGGCAGCGACATACTCTCCCGGCGGAGTGCCAGTACCATCTGCGCTGGTGGGCTTAACTTCTCTGTTCGGAATGGGAAGAGGTGATCCCCACCGCAATAGCCACCCTCGAAGTTGTCTGTG
>NZ_BHZE01000043.1 GCF_003851885.1 Thermaurantimonas aggregans
AAAAATCAATTTTTTGAAATATCACTACCAAAAACCTGCTTTAAGTCTAATTCATTTTTTGTAACATTAAATACCATTTAAAAACTGATAAAAAAAAGCTGCCCTCTTTTAGGACAGCTTCTTTTTTATTGATAAAAAATCAAACTTTACAATCTTTGGAATTTTGAGCGCAGTACCTGCGATCCATTTCCTATTTCAAGGATGTAAAGACCTGTTGGAAGCGAGCTCACATCCAGTGTCAATTTAGCATCAGCGGTTTCGCTGCCATTCATTAGGACCTGACCATTTACGTGAAGTACTTTCCACTGAATTTTGTTAAAGTCAGTGAGTGATTTAAGATCCACGTTTAATTGGTCTTTTGTGGGATTGGGATAAATCTTTATGACTTTACTTTCAACTTCATCGATGCCCACCATCGAAAGAGTCGCTTGGGTACTTTGAAGTACCTGTTTGGTAGTCATATCTTGTAGCCAGACGACTACGCGGAGGTTGTTGAAGTTTTCAACGGTATGATTGGTGGCATGATTAACGGGTTGAGTAGCGTTAGGCGGCAGTATGTATGTGCCGTTGAAGGTGTAAGACAGGTTAAACGTTTGAGTCGTGCCGGCATTTAAGTTGGTTACCACCTGCCCGGTAGAGGGAGTCATGAATTTTTTGAAGATGTCGTAAAATACCGTTTCTCCGTTAGTTTTTACGTTTTGAGTGGTTTGAGTTTCTTTGATAGCGGCAAATAGGCGAATGTTTCCAGTTAAGTTAGCAACCGGTGAGACGTTGATTTGTGCACTTATCGTTTGACCGTTGCGCGTACTTGTGGCATTGATGTTTACAAAAGAAGGCACAGCTCTGAATTGATCAATGATTGCTTGTGTGGCCTGACCGGCGTGCTGATTCCAGCCTCCGTCGATTTGCATGTTGGGCACGCTGTTTACTCCATAGAAGGTTCGGCGATCGCCCCCTTCGGGCGTGTAGTAAGGATCGCCTGTACCCGGCCAGCTCATTTGATATTTAATTACGGTGAAGTGGTCAGGTGGTTGCTGATCCATAAGGGCTTTAAAGGAAGCATTGGCCGGAGCACAAGGTGCACAAGTGGATGAAGAGAACACTTCCATCAGAGGTCTTCTTTGGGTAAGTGCTGGCACTACATTAATCACCTTGGTGATGGTGTCGTTAGCATTGTTTTGGTCGTTTTGATCATTAATGCCGCTCAACCACATTTTTACTGTGTAATTAGCTGCAGTACCAGGATTCCAAGTTGTCGGATGATTAAAGGTAGCGATGGTAAGAGGTTGAAAATTCAAATTTGTCAGTGTGGCAGATACAGCTGGGCCATTGTTGATGCTGTAGTTTACTGTGGCTTTTGTGATGGTAGCTGATCCTAGGTTACCAAAAGTTCCGCTAATGGTAAAAGGTGCTTGAGTGAGTGCTAAAATACCAGCTGTGGTAATTGTAGCGCCTGCTGCATCTCTTTGTGGTTGAGTGCCATAAATAAAGGTGTAATATTCGTTGTCGTCAGGTGCAGGGTTAGTTTGAGCTTTTGACGTCAAGTTGGGCGAAGTAGCCACCATTATGACTGTAGTGCTGTTGACTTGTAAACCGACTGAAAAAAGCGAGCTTGCACATGCATTGCGTTGATCAACTACGTGTATTCTGTTAGTAGTCTCCTCTAAAACTATACTCCAATAGGTAAAACAACTCGCTGAATTATTGCTGCTGTAAGAAGTAAAAAAGATCCAGTGCTGGCGATTTGGAGCTGTGCCAAAGGTCTTTGTTACAATTTTATCGTTTGCTTCCAGTGAGCTAATTCCAGTAATACACACTGAGTTGTTGGGCACGCCCGAGTTTGGCAGTGTGAGCCGTCCATATGGTGGAAGTGATGTGGCTGCTGTATCGAATGTCAAAATTCCCGATGTACTGACTTTGTAATGGGTCACTGGATTTCCGTTGAAAGAGAAGCTAAACGGGATGCTTCGTACAGAACTCCACTGTGGCCCAGAGACAGCATTGCCGTCATGAATTACGGTCCACCCTGTAGTTAACCCGCCCCCAACTGGATATTCTAGATCAGGATTTAAGTTACCTGGATTTCCTTTTTGGAGGCCAATGATGTAATAGTACTGGCCCTGAAGTGTATTGGCGATTGCAACCAAAATAGACAGTAAGTAGCTCTTTTTCATTTGGTTTATTTTTTTACAAACATACTTTGTATGTATTTACATTAAAAAATTTTTAACAACAAAAAAAGCCGGCTTATGCCGGCCTTTTTTTTAGCGAAAAATGTTTAAATATTACATGTACCCTAAAATCTTCATCATGCTCTTATAGCTCTGTTCTTTTGCAAAGAGCCTTGTTCGTATTTCTCCATCTTCATCCAGGTCAATTACTACATGTTTAGGAGCGGGTAATAGGCAGTGCTGAATGCCTCCATAACCTGCAAGGCTATCTTGGTATGCTCCTGTATGGAAGAAGCCAATGTACTGAGGGCGGTCTTCTTTGTATTTGGGTAAGTAAATGGCGTTAGAGTGCTGCTCTGAGTTATAGTAATCGTCACTATCACAAGTGAGGCCTCCCAAAAGCACTCGCTCATATTCTTCAAACCAGTTGTTAATAGCGAGCAAGATAAAGCGCTTGTTAATAGCCCATGAGTCAGGTAGGGTTGTCATAAAAGAGCCATCAATCATATTCCAGGCTTCGCGGTCATTTTGCTTTTTCTGACCTAGAATGGAGAAGAGAACTGCCCCACTTTCACCTACGGTAAAGGAACCAAATTCGGTGAAGATATGAGGTTCGCGGACTCCTGCTGAATTGCATGCTTGCTTGATTTGTGCGATGATCTCCTCTGCCATGTAGGCGTAGTCATAGTGGAAATTGAGCGAATTCTTGATTGGGAATCCACCGCCTATGTTGAGTGAGTCAAGGGTTTCACAGTGCTTTTTGAGTTCGATATACACATTTACACATTTCAGTAGCTCACTCCAATAGTAGGCATTGTCGTTAATTCCAGTATTGATAAAAAAGTGGAGCATCTTGAGCTCAAACTTGGGATTGTCTTTAATCTTTTCAAGGTAAAAAGGCACAATGTCTTTGTATCCAATTCCTAGCCGGCTGGTATAAAATTCGAATTTTGGCTCCTCTTCGGCAGCGATGCGTATGCCAATTTTACATGGCACCTCAAGTAGTGCATCGAGCTGATCCACTTCTTTCATATTGTCGAATACCGGTATGGTATTCTCAAAACCGTTGTTGATAAGCCGAGCAATGTTTTCGACATACACGTCCTTTTTATATCCATTACAAATGATGTAGATGTCTTTGTCAATCTTTCCTTCTTCGTAGAGGGCATCGATAATGTTTATGTCGAAAGCTGAGGATGTTTCGAGGTGAACATCGTTTTTCAATACTTCATCGAGCACAAAGGAGAAGTGGCTTGACTTAGTGCAATAGCAGAAGTTGTACTTTCCTTTATAATCCACCTTAGCCATAGCTACGTTGAAGAGCATTTTGGCCTTTTGAATCTGTTGTGATATTTTGGGTAGATAGCTTATTTTCAAAGGAGTTCCGTACTGCTTAATGATGTCCATCAAATTGATGTTGTGCCAAAGCAGTGTATCGTCTTCAAGTTTAAATTCTTCCTGAGGCCAATCAAAAGTTTGCTCAATTAAGTCGATATATTTGTTTTTCATCGCTCTTTGTTAAATGCCCTGCAAAGGTAAAAATACAGATTTTAGATTTGATATTAAATTTGAAAGTAAGTTAGTTAGATAAAACAAAAAAAATTGATCTAAGTGAGATGGATTTAATTTCTCAAGGCGTTTTAGCCTCTTAAAGTAGTAAGTTTATACTTTACTAAATTTTTTCCAATAAGCTAAACAGCTCTAAAACAAAAAATAAAAAACCTGGCGATCAATGCCAGGTTTTAAATCCACTTTAATTCAATCAAATCCGAATTATTCCACTGTAACAGACTTAGCCAGATTTCTCGGTTGATCTACATTACAACCCCCTGACTTCCGCATTTTAACACCCAAAATTGAAGATTGAAGCTACTTTTTTTTGCTCCTCTGTTAAAAGGATTACTTTGCTAATGGTTTCTTTCGTCTTGGGTGTAGTGATTTCGATTTGATAAATG
>NZ_BHZE01000044.1 GCF_003851885.1 Thermaurantimonas aggregans
TCAAAAATCAATTTTTTGAAATATCACTACCAAAAACCTGCTTTAAGTCTAATTCATTTTTTGTAACATTAAATACCATTTAAAAACTGATAAAAAAAAGCTGCCCTCTTTTAGGACAGCTTCTTCTAAGAGGCTTAAAGCGATTAACACAAAATTTACCCAAATGAAAAAAGCACATTTATGGTGAAAAGAACGTTGCTAATATTGGACAATCTTTGTGCCAAAAAGTATTTTTTAAAGTTAAAGGATTAAAAATCACACATTAAACCGGAAGTGCATAATGTCGCCGTCTTTCACCACGTACTCTTTTCCTTCGATACGAAGTTTACCAGCTTCGCGTACTGCGGCTTCTGAGCCGTAGTGAATGTAATCTTCATAGGCAATTACTTCAGCCCGAATAAATCCCTTCTCAAAATCAGAATGAATTACGCCGGCAGCTTTGGGGGCGGTATCGCCTTTTTTGATTGTCCAGGCACGTACTTCTTTTTCACCTGCAGTAAAAAAGGTTTGAAGATCCAATAAATCGTAAGCCGCACGTATCAGTCGATTTACTCCGGGCTCTTCTAGTCCCAGTTCTTCTAAAAAGAGTTTTCTCTCTTCGTAAGTTTCTAGTTCTGCGATTTCGCTTTCGATTTTAGCTGCCAATACTAAAACTCCAGCGTTTTCTTTTTGTGTAATTTCGCGAATGGCATCCACCCAATGATTTCCGTTAGCTGCCGCGCTTTCATCCACATTACAAACGTAAAGCACTGGCTTAGAGGTAAGAAGCTGAAGGCTTTTTACAATCTCTTGTTCATCTTCATTAGCTGGTACAAATACGCGGGCATTTTTCCCTTCGTGCAACAGCTGGCGAATTTGACTTAACACGTGGAATTCTTTAGCAGCAGTCTTATCGCCGGTTTTTGCAGCTTTCTCAATTTTTGAAATCCGCTTTTCAAGGGTTTCCAAGTCTTTCAGCTGTAGTTCGGTATCGATCACTTCCTTGTCGCGTATAGGGTTAACCGAACCATCTACGTGTATGATATTGGGATCGTCAAAGCAACGCAACACGTGAAGAATGGCGTGAGTCTCTCGAATATTGCCCAAAAATTGGTTTCCAAGGCCTTCACCTTTTGAAGCCCCCTTTACAAGTCCGGCTATATCGACAATTTCAACCGTTGCCGGTACTACGCGCTGAGGTTTAACCAATTCAGCCAACTTTTCAAGGCGGGGATCTGGCACATTTACCATACCCACATTAGGCTCAATGGTACAAAAGGGAAAATTTGCGCTATGGGCTTTAGCGTTTGATAAACAGTTAAATAAGGTTGATTTTCCTACGTTGGGAAGCCCAACAATACCACATTTCATAGACACTAACTAAGGCGGCCAAAAGTATATTATTAGGTGATTAACAGGGACTTAATTTTTTAAAGGAAACAATGGCCAAAAACTATGGCCAGCATAAAAAGTTGCTTTTTCTTTGTTTATTTGCAAAAAAACAAGATTACAATAATGCTATTTTTAATACAAAAAACACTCTTTGCACTGCCTTTAAAAAACCCTGTACTCATTTTTTCTGTAATTCTTTTCATCATCTTATTCGCTCCAATACTGCTCAACAAATTAAAAATTCCCCATTTAATCGGATTAATTATCGCCGGGGCCATTATTGGTCCTAATGGACTTCATGTAATGGACCGCGACAGTAGCATCATACTTTTTGGCAATGCCGGGTTACTCTACATAATGTTTCTAGCTGGTCTTGAAATAGATTTAGCAGATTTTAAAAAAAATAGCAGTAAAAGTATTGTTTTCGGACTCATCACGTTTTCAATACCGATGACTTTAGGCACGTTGAGTGCCTTTTACATTCTTGGATTTGGTATTTTAACCTCAATACTCTTAGCTAGTATGTATGCCTCACACACCTTATTGGCATATCCTTTAATAAGCAAATTCGGCATTACTAAAAACAGAGCTGTTAATATCACGGTGGGCGGAACTGTAATTACAGATACATTAGCCCTATTAGTTCTAGCCGTGATAGCTGGTATGACTACCGGATCTGTTGATAGTTATTTTTGGTATCGTCTGATTATATCAGTTCTCGTTTTTGGAGCTGTAGTTTTACTAGGTTTTCCAGTGTTGGCTCGGTGGTTCTTTAAAAATTTTGACGACAGCATATCGCAATACATATTTGTATTAGCTTTGCTATTTTTGGGAGCTTTTTTTGCAGAAGTGGCTGGATTTGAGGCCATTATAGGTGCTTTTTTGGTTGGTCTCGCACTAAATAAGCTGATCCCACACACCTCCCCTTTAATGAACAGAATTGAATTTGTTGGAAACGCTCTATTTATTCCATTTTTTCTTATCGGAGTAGGAATGCTGATTGACTACAGAGTCTTTTTCAGAGGATACGAAACTTTGCTGGTGGCCACCGTAATGGTGGTGGTTGCTACCTTTTCAAAATTTGCAGCTGCCTACTTAACTCAAAAAATATACAAGTTTAATGTGGCCGAGCGCCTTGTAATCTTTGGTTTGAGTAATGCACAAGCTGCTGCTACCCTTGCCGCTGTATTGGTGGGTTACAATATTATTTTGAACAAGAGCGAAATAGAAGCAGCAGCTGCCTCAGGGCAAGTAGTCGAACCGATAAGACTCCTGAATGATAGCGTGTTAAATGGAACTATTCTTATGATTTTAGTTACCTGCACCATAGCGTCATTTGCAGCTCAAAAAGGTGCTCAAAAGCTTGCAATCAGCGAATTAGACTCTAATCAAGAGGAAGAAAATGGAATTTCGGACGAAGAAAAAATACTTATTGCTACCCATCAGGAAAATCAAGTAGAAGAACTCGTACAACTGGCACTATTGATTAAAGCTAATAAAAACAAATCAGGGCTGCACGCGCTTACCGTAGTTCATGAAGGCAGTGATGAGCTGAACGATAAGATGGCTAAAAAGGTATTAGAAAAAGCTGTTTTAACAGCCTCTGGAGCTGATGTGCGGCTTAATGATGTACTTCGCTATGACGTAAACGTAGTAAATGCCATTACTGGTACGATTAAAGAGAAAAAAATTACTGATCTAATTTTAGGTCTTAATTCTAACAAAGGCATTTCAAAAAACTTTTTAGGAAATCTCGCTGAAGGAATCCTTGCAAAAAATAACGTAACAACATTCATCTATAAGCCCCAACAACCTCTTTCTACTATCAAAAGACATATAGTGATCATTCCTGATAAAGCTGAAAAGGAACTCGGGTTTCTCTTATGGTTAAAAAAGATTTGGAACGTTTCAAAAAATTCAGGTGCCAAAATTGTTTTCTACTCGAGTGAAACAACCCTGGAGTATTTAAAGCAGATCAACAAAAAAATGCCCATAAATTGCGAATTTGAGGTATTTGAGGATTGGGATGATTTTTTAATCCTGTCGAGACATATAAAACAAGATGACAACTTGATTATACAGCTAAGCAGACCACATAAGCCCTCTTACCAGAGTAATATGAATAAAATACCTCACTATCTGAACAAATATTTTACCCAAAATAATTTCCTGCTCGTGTATCCTATTCAACTCGGTGTGGATGGTTATGATAATTTAAATCTAAAGAATCCATCGATGCCAGAGTCGATCGAACGATTGGATGATTTGGGTAAGGCTATTGCTAAAATATTTAAACTTAAATAATTATCTTTAAATTATCCACTCCCATACTTTCTTAACCGCGCTTTTTCCTTAAGGAAGATTAAATACTAATAACTCTATCAAAATTTTCATTCTCATATCTTGTACAGAAGAGATAGGAGTATTTACCTTTGCAGCCCGTTTTTTCAGGACGGGGTAGATCTTTGAGAGATTGGGTTGAGGGGGCAAATTCCTAACGAAGTGCAAAAACGCAAAGTGGGTGTTGCATGGAACAAAGTTA
>NZ_BHZE01000045.1 GCF_003851885.1 Thermaurantimonas aggregans
AACCTCATCAGGCATGTAAAAGTCTTAATCCTTGTTTTAGTGGAAGTTACAGAGTGATGCGACCCACGATGAACTGCCGGAATCTATTAAATCAGTCTTAATCCTTGTTTTAGTGGAAGTTACAGAGCGATCTGACATTCATTTTTGCTGTGGTAGCGTTTTTCCTTTAGTCTTAATCCTTGTTTTAGTGGAAGTTACAGAGTGATAACAAGAGAAAAAATTTAACCTCATCAGGCATGTAAAAGTCTTAATCCTTGTTTTAGTGGAAGTTACAGAGTGATGCGACCCACGATGAACTGCCGGAATCTATTAAATCAGTCTTAATCCTTGTTTTAGTGGAAGTTACAGAGTGATTCCCCTATAACTGGGGGGAGTTACCAGTAGAAATATAGTCTTAATCCTTGTTTTAGTGGAAGTTACAGAGTGATGGGTAATAATACCCTGTACACACGAAGAATTGCCGGAGTCTTAATCCTTGTTTTAGTGGAAGTTACAGAGTGATGAAACAAGAAAAAAAATTTACCCTCATTAGACACGTGTCTTAATCCTTGTTTTAGTGGAAGTTACATAGTGATTTTATATATTATCTCACAATCACTCTCCCCTATAACTGGTCTTAATCCTTGTTTTAGTGGAAGTTACAGAGTGATCGTTTTGGGGGTGTCTTCATACTGCACCCCTCACCAAAGTCTTAATCCTTGTTTTAGTGGAAGTTACAGAGTGATCGGCTGATGCCTCACTGATAGCGCAGGTGATTGATGGTCTTAATCCTTGTTTTAGTGGAAGTTACAGAGTGATGAGTTTTACAAACAGATTTTGACAATGCATTTAAATGTCTTAATCCTTGTTTTAGTGGAAGTTACAGAGTGATTGATTTTGACAATGCATTTAAATGTCTTTCAAATGGGTCTTAATCCTTGTTTTAGTGGAAGTTACAGAGTGATGTCATGAAAAATTACACTGAGATCAATGACGCAGTAAAGTCTTAATCCTTGTTTTAGTGGAAGTTACAGAGTGATTTTGACGCTATTGTACCTGTAAGTGGCAAAGCACTTTTTGTCTTAATCCTTGTTTTAGTGGAAGTTACAGAGTGATCTGGGCAGCCGAAGTGCTGGGATTTAATTATTTGTGTCTTAATCCTTGTTTTAGTGGAAGTTACAGAGTGATGGAGTGACGCCAGATGGTTATGGTATTTATCTAAACGTCTTAATCCTTGTTTTAGTGGAAGTTACAGAGTGATAGGTATTTTTGCATTTTGCTGATTTTCAGTATGTTAAAGAACTTTACAGAGCAATTTCTATCAAAAGTTGTCATGAATAAATTATACATTTGGTATAGTGCAATTTTCGTATTGGTGATGAACATTTGCAAGTTTATTGGATTATTTTTATACATTTCCAACCGAATTTTTCTTTTTTGTTATCCCACGCGCGTAAAACGGTTGCTTTAAGGTTTTGACCATTTTTAAGGTGATGTTTTTCAATAAGTTGAGGAGGTACGTAATACTTTTGTTTGATTAGTGCAAATTTTTTATCTGGTGAAATTTGTACTGGGCCTTCTACGTTTTTGATGGGCGGCTCTTGCTGAGGGAGGGGTATCTGCTGTGTTAAGACGATGTGGGTTTGTTGTTCGTCAATGTGTAGTAGTGCTTTGAAGTATTCTGCTTCTATGTTTTTGATGGGTGTTAGATTTATGATGCGTGCTTTGCCGTGTTGAGTTTGGTGGGCAAAGTATTCGTAGATTTTGTTGCCTATTTGGGCTCCGATAGCGACATTGAGTGGTTTAAAATCGTGGTAAATGAATGTGGCTGCGTCGTGTATAAAGTCTATTGTCCATTCTTGGTCTGGGATTTCGATTGTAGGGTCGTACCAAGTGGCCATGAGGTACTCGCGTATTTCACTGGGCAGTCGCCAGTTTTTGTTTTTGTTTTGATTATATATTTCGATAAGTTTATTGAGTTGAGCGCTTGCAAGTTTGGTAAAATTATTATTTAGAAAGAGTTTAATGATTTTTTTTCGGGCTCGGATAGAGTATTCGGGTTTAGGTGCTAAATGTATGGCCATTGCGAGTAGGGCTTTTTGCTGTTCGGGGTCGTCAGTGATGTCGGCGAGGGTGGAGTAGATCCAGAATTCTTTTGGACGTGTACGAGCATAGGCTATAAATTCGGGTTGTGCATCTATGGGCTTGCGGAGTGTGTGTGCGAGTTTTATGCGGTAAAGTGGTAGGTATTGCAGTTGAGGATTTGCCTGGTTTATTTGCCGAAGGCGGTTGAGTAGTTGTGTAGCTTTGTAATTAAGGCGTGTATGTTCTGGGTGATCGGGGGGTGTAATAGAGAGACGATTGATGGTAAGGCGTGTGTACGCGAGCCAAGTGCGTTCGGCTAGTGTGATGTTTATTTTTTGGGTGGAGGTGTTGATATTATCCGTTTTGTTTTGTGGTAACTGGTAATCTTCGGGGCGGAGGTTTTTGAGATTCCACCATTCGAGTAACTCGTATGTGTGAGGATATGTGTGACTGTGTGTAAGTATGGCAGAAAGTAAGAAGGAATGTGCTTTTGATGGTCGTTGGTAGGGAATTTTTTTGATGAGTTGAAAGAGTAGGTCGAGCTGACTGTAATTAAAATCGGGATAGGTGGTGATTTTGAAAAGGTGCAGAGTAAGTAGCCATATATGCCGGTTGTGTAAAAAGTCGCTTTCTGGCAGTTGAAGTGAGAGGATTTGTTCGGATAGTGTTATAATCTCGGATATGTTTTGTATTTCGTTGGTTTTTTCGAGTTTTGATAAATAGACAAGTGCTAAAGACTTATTGTTAAATAGGTCGTCTGGGGCTTCTTTGTGGGCTTTTTCAGCTAATTCTTGTGCTTGATGTAGATGCCCTTGCTTTAATAAGTCTTGTATCTGTTGGTAGAATTCTTTGTTCATGGGTTTAGGATTAAGTCATGTAATTGGTTAAAAGTTGGGATTGCCATGTGTAGTGTTTGTGGGTGAAATTTCTGAATTTTGATGATTTTTTTAAGGGTGATCTGCTAAGATTTTGAGTGTATTAAGAGAGTTGTTTGATTTTTTTTAAGGAATATGTTGGCTGTATTTAAGGAAAGAGTTTTATTTCTGCTTAAAAGGTTTTTAGAGCTCTACGGTAGTTTGGATTGTTTGTTCCGATTTTGTTTTTTTACCTACTGGTTTTATATTCTTTATTGTCACTGCTGACGATTGCTTAAGTCTACTCACCCTGGTCTACTACCGACAGAAGCTCATATGAGCTATGTCGGCATCTGCGACTCTCTTATGCCTACGGCAACAAAGATGGGGAGGAAGTGCTTCTTTAAATCCGCTTGTCGGATTTAAAAAGGGATATAGGGTGCGTAAAAGCATTTGCGTAAAACTGTGATTGAATCTGTGAAAATCTAATCGGTGTCTCCATTTTTAGTTAAAATATAAGTTCAAAGACTTAACGACTATACCAAATTACC
>NZ_BHZE01000046.1 GCF_003851885.1 Thermaurantimonas aggregans
AATCAATTTTTTGAAATATCACTACCAAAAACCTGCTTTAAGTCTAATTCATTTTTTGTAACATTAAATACCATTTAAAAACTGATAAAAAAAAGCTGCCCTCTTTTAGGACAGCTTCTTTTTTGTTAAGAAGAGTTTAATATGTGCCCTTCGTAACTCAAATTACCTGATTCATTGGAAAATTGTAAGTCCTTTGCACAAATTTTTAACATCTTATGCCAACCAAAAAACTCACCACCGAAGCTTTTAAAGAAAACATCTTTGACTATACCAAAGAGACTGAATGGAAATACAAAGGCGATAAGCCTGCATTGATCGATTTTTATGCCGATTGGTGTGCGCCCTGCCGCATGGTAGCCCCCGTATTGGAAGAACTTTCAGAAGAATATGCCGGTAAAATCGACATATATAAAGTAGATACTGAAGTAGAAGACGAGCTCGCTGCCGTCTTTGGCATTCAGAGCATACCTACCTTTTTGTTCATTCCAATGGAAGGCTTGCCCATGATGCAGCCTGGTGCTCTGCCGAAAAGCATCTTCAAAAAAGCCATCGACGAACAACTGCTGAACAAAAAAGCAATTTAATTTTACTTCGCTGTAAGGTAGTTAGTCAGAATTTATTTTTCAGAAAACCTATTTTAACAATATCCCTGAGTGTACTGAGCATTCAGGGATTTTACTTTATTCTAAAAACAGCAATTCAGCTAAGTACTCTTACACTTTCTTGTAAGAGTTGGCATAATTGACAATTGTCAGCCACATCACTAAAAATGCGGTTTTACTTTAGCCCCCGAAAATTAGAATAGCCATCTGGAATTCTATTTTCGCACCCACATTTGTTCAACTTAATTCAATTCAAATGAGCGACTATTCCAAAGAAGTGAAACACACGAAATTGCTCAATTGGGTCAAGGAAATGCAAGACCTGCTAAAACCCGACAGGGTGCACTGGTGTGATGGATCGGATGAGGAATATCAGGCTATGTGCGATGCCTTGGTAAAAAAAGGGACATTTATCCCCCTCAATCCGGAAAAGCGCCCCGGAAGCTATGCATGCTTTTCTGACCCTTCAGACGTAGCTCGCGTAGAAGACCGCACTTTTATCTGTAGCCTAAGACAAGAAGATGCCGGACCCACAAATAACTGGATGGCTCCAGCAGAAATGAAAGCAACGTTACAGCCCTTGTTTAACGGGGCTATGCGGGGTCGTACCATGTACGTCATACCCTTCTGCATGGGACCTATCGACTCACCACTATCTCAAATAGGAGTGCAAGTGACCGACAGCGAATATGTGGTAGTAAATATGCGCCTGATGACGCGCATGGGTAGAGCCGTGATCGATCGATTGGGCACCGATGGTGAGTATGTAGAGGCGGTTCACTCTGTAGGTGCTCCGCTTGAGCCAGGTCAGGAAGATTCAAAGTGGCCATGTAATCCTACTGTAAAATACATTGTACACTTTCCTGAAGAACGCAGTATCTGGTCGTATGGATCAGGATATGGCGGCAATGCATTGCTTGGTAAGAAGTGTTTCGCCCTTCGCATTGCATCAGTGATGGGACGCGATGAAGGATGGCTGGCAGAACATATGCTAATACTCGGAGTCAAAAGCCCAGAAGGCAATAAAAAATATGTAGCTGCAGCTTTTCCGAGTGCCTGTGGTAAGACCAACTTCGCCATGCTCATTCCTCCCAAAGGTTTTGAAGGCTGGGAGGTGACAACCGTAGGTGATGACATCGCCTGGATACGTGAGGGAAAAGATGGCAGGCTCTATGCTATCAATCCTGAAGCAGGTTACTTCGGGGTAGCGCCTGGCACCAGTGCTCTCACGAATCCGAATGCGATGGCTACCATTAGTAAAAACACCATTTTTACCAATGTGGGGGTTACACCTGATGGCGACGTGTGGTGGGAGGGCATTGGCTGGCCCATGCCTGAAGGCACAATCAACTGGAAAGGTCAAGTACATGACCCAAACTCAGGCGAGCCATGTGCACATCCTAACTCCCGGTTTACTGTAGCGGCCAGTCAAAACCCGGCTATCGACAGCGAGTGGGAAAATCCGGAAGGTGTGCCCATTTCGGCCTTCATCTTCGGAGGCCGCAGAAGTAATACCGTGCCTCTTGTATATCAGGCTTTTAACTGGAACTTTGGCGTTTACACAGCCGCCACTATGGGCTCAGAGATGACGGCCGCAGCTTTCGGTCAAATTGGCAAAGTGCGCCGTGATCCCTTTGCGATGCTTCCGTTCGCAGGCTATCATATGGCTGACTATTTTAATCACTGGCTTGACTTTGGTCGAAAACTGAAAAATCCGCCCAGAATCTTTGCTGTCAACTGGTTCAGAAAGGGAAAAGACGGACAGTTTCTCTGGCCTGGCTTCGGCCAAAACATGCGTGTGCTCAAATGGATCTTCCAGCGCTCAAGCGGTCAAACGTCAGCCGTAGAAAGTCCCATAGGCTGGATGCCGCGTTATAAGGATATCGATTGGACAGGGCTCGACTATTCACAAGAACAGTTTGAAGAAGTGATGCGCATCGACACTGATGAATGGAAGAGGGAAATTCTTTCGCATCAAGAGCTCTTCGAAACCATGTACGACAAGATGCCGAAAGAATTCTTCTACATGCGCGAACTGATCCTTTCCAGCATCTGGCGCAAGCCACACGATTGGCATGTTTAATCAGACTTTACAAAATACTTAATGCATGAAGGTGTCCAAAAAGTAAAGGACGCCTTCTTTTTTATTTTGATAAAACCCTTAATTGAAGTAAATTAGAGCCATCATAGACATTTTAAGTGAGGCGAGTAGTCTTTAAACAGCAACCCGGCAAA
>NZ_BHZE01000047.1 GCF_003851885.1 Thermaurantimonas aggregans
ATTTAATGTTACAAAAAATGAATTAGACTTAAAGCAGGTTTTTGGTAGTGATATTTCAAAAAATTGATTTTTGAAGTGATTTTTTAAAGTCAAAAGCAACTTTTTTAGGGCCAATGATGCTTTTGCAAAGCCTTTGTAGAGCAATTTTCTTAGGTTGTGCCCAATGGCCATTAACAGGAACTCCAAGGTTACTTTTTCTAATCCAAAAAAGCTAAATCGGTTGAATTTGTTGTTGCTTTTTAACTGAGCAAATACGGCTTCCACTTCTACAGGGCGCTTACTTCGATGTAACAACCCTTTGGAGCTTAACAATTTTTCTCTTGCCTGCTTTTTCAGGTAGTTGAGCCGATGATTGACTTCGATGATGCGATTGCCTTTTGCTTTATGGCAGGCCGATCGCAGCGGGCATCCTTCGCACCGTTGTGCTTGATAATAGCTTATTTGTGAGATATATCCGTTATCTGAGATGCGTTCGCCTTCTTTGATTTTATGCATGCGTTGCCCCATGGGACAGACATAAAAGTCTTCTTCTTGGTTGTAATAAAGATTTTGTACTAAAAACGGATTGTTTTTATGCTTTCTCTTTTGCTGCTGATGAAAATAATTGTACTTCACATAGGCTTCTATGCCTTTGCTTTGCATTAGTTCATAGTTTTCTTCACTGCCATAGCCGGCATCGGCCACCACTTCTTGGCTCTGCTTTCCATAGGCTTGCTCAAAGCCTTCTAAATGTGATGCTAAAGTTGTTGTATCGGTAGTAGTTTGATGAATGGAAATATGGGTAATGAATTGATTTTCGGTGGAGATTTGTGCGTTGTAGGCTGGCTTTAATTGACCGTTTTTCATGTGGTCGTCTTTCATGCGCATGAAAGTGGCATCTGTGTCGGTTTTGCTGTAGGAGTTTCTCTTGCCCATTATTGCCAAGTCTTTCTCGTACTTCTCTAAGCGAGGCAGGTATTCCTGTTGAAGTTTCTCCAGATCTTTGGATTGCTTCTGTGGTTTCTCTTTGAGCTTTTTATTAAGCTCGGCCAAACGCTCTTTTAAGGCCTCTGAATCTATCTTTTGCGGCAAGCTTTCTTCGTTGCGTTCCCGATTATCCGATAAGATACTTTGTTCGATATCGTTCAAAATGCTCTTGATTTTCTCTTGCAACTTTGCTTGGTTCTTCTCTACGGTCTTTCTCCATACAAAACTGTATTTGTTGGAACGTGCTTCTATTTTGGTGCCGTCTATGTATTGCACTTCCAAGCTCACATACCCCATTTCAACCAACAACTTCACTATCTCGACAAACAACTCTTTAATGTGGTCTTTTAATATTTTGCCTCTGAAATCATTAATAGTTCTGAAGTCAGGTGTGGAATTTCCCGATATGAACATAAAGTGAATGTTCTCTCGTAGGGCTTTGGCGATTTTCCGACAGGAATATATGTTGGATAAATACGCGTAAAACAGCACTTTCAGCATCATCCGCGGATGATAGGCCGAGGTGCCTCCGCCTTTGTATTTCTTCAATATTTGGCTGATATCAAGGGCGTCTACCACTTTATCAACCAAACGCACAGGATGATCTTCTGGAATCTTGTCAAATATGTTCTCGGGAAATAACTCCGGGCATTTGCCGGGTTGCTGTTTAAAGACTACTCGCCTCACTTAAAATGTCTATGATGGCTCTAATTTACTTCAATTAAGGGTTTTATCAAAATAAAAAAGAAGGCGTCCTTTACTTTTTGGACACCTTC
>NZ_BHZE01000048.1 GCF_003851885.1 Thermaurantimonas aggregans
GCCGGGTTGCTGTTTAAAGACTACTCGCCTCACTTAAAATGTCTATGATGGCTCTAATTTACTTCAATTAAGGGTTTTATCAAAATAAAAAAGAAGGCGTCCTTTACTTTTTGGACACCTTCTTTGTATTTTCATACCGCTTTGTTGCTAAGTTTGTCCGATTAGAATGTATAATTATTTTAACTCATGTTTTTTCCCAAACTATCAAAAGAAACATATATCGAGCTTCGAAAGAACTTGGTTAGTCACTTGCCGGCTGGCAGTGCCGTCATATTGATAGCTAACGATGTAATGCCTACCAATGCCGATGGCACCATGCCCTATGTGCCCAATAAAGACATCGTTTACCTCACTGGCGTTGATCAAGAAGAAACAGTCGTCATTCTCTTTCCCGATGCAGTGCAACCGCACCTTAGAGAAGTGCTGATATTGCGCGAAACCAATGAGCACATTGCCCGCTGGGAAGGCGAAAAGCTGACCAAAGACCAAGCCCGAGAGCTCTCAGGCATACAAAATGTACAGTGGAAGTCACAACTGCCGCGAATCCTAAAAGAAGTGATGTCCGAGGCGGAATACATCTATCTAAATACCAACGAGCACCTACGTCGCGACGTGCAAGTGATGACAGCCGAGCACCGCTTTGCCTTAAAGCTGCAAGAAGAATACCCCCTACATCAGTATCGTAGACTCAATCCGCTACTCCACTATGTACGCAGCAAGAAGCATCCTGAAGAAATTACACTGATGCGCAAAGCCGCTGAAATTAACACCTCCGCCTATCGTCGAATCCTTCGCTTCTTAAAACCTGGAGTTACCGAATATCAATTGCAGGCAGAGTTCATTCACGAATACCTCAACTTGGGTGCTTCTGGCTTCAGTTACGAACCTATAATCGCAACAGGCGGCAATGCCTGCATCTTGCATTACATCAAGAATTCAGATACAGTGCAAGACGGTGATTTAGTGCTCTTCGATGTCGGGTGCTGGTACCGCCATTACGCCAGCGATGTAACGCGATGCTTCCCTGCCAGTGGAAAATTCTCTGATCGCCAGCGCAAGATATACTCAGCCGTACTGTACGTACAAAAAGAAGCCATGCAATGGCTGCGTCCAGGTGTGATGCTGCACGAATACCACAAAAAAGTCGGTACCCTCATGACAGAGGTCTTGATCGACCTTAAACTGATCACGCGCCAAGAGGTAGAAAGCGAAAATCCTGAGTGGCCTGCCTACAAAAAGTATTTCATGCATGGCACATCACATTTCTTGGGCCTCGATGTACACGATGTAGGTCTTTGGCATAAGCCAATCGAAGCAGGTATGGTCTTTACCGTAGAACCGGGCATTTACATCCCTGAAGAAAACCTCGGCATTCGCATTGAAGACAACATCTTGATCACTGAAAACGGCTTTGAAAACCTTACAGCCAATATTCCTAAAGAAATTGAAGAAATAGAAGCAGCTATGGCCGAATAATAAAAGGCCTTTTTGTTGATTCTTTTTTAGAATTAAAGAAGCTGTCCTAAAAGAGGGCAGCTTTTTTTTATCAGTTTTTAAATGGTATTTAATGTTACAAAAAATGAATTAGACTTAAAGCAGGTTTTTGGTAGTGATATTTCAAAAAATTGATTTTTGA
>NZ_BHZE01000049.1 GCF_003851885.1 Thermaurantimonas aggregans
CGGGTTGCTGTTTAAAGACTACTCGCCTCACTTAAAATGTCTATGATGGCTCTAATTTACTTCAATTAAGGGTTTTATCAAAATAAAAAAGAAGGCGTCCTTTACTTTTTGGACACCTTCTTTTTTTAATAACCTCCAATTTACATTCATGAGATAACCTCATGAGTTCATTAAATTACCCCAACCCCTTTTTTTAATCTAAAAACAAAACAGAATGATTAAAATATTACCAGATGTAATTATTTCTTCAAAATTCCCAGTTACAATTGGATATGATTCCTTCCAATGAACCCCAAATCATTTGGAGTGCCATATTAAAAAAACCAACTAAATGGGAAACCAGTGTAAAAAGTACCTCAGCCCTGTTAGTAGGTAGAGGATTTAGTGGCCTTGAAAAGTTTGGGTCCGTTATGAAAAAATTCTTTGAAACCTATGGAGAATTAGCTGCCATTAACATGTTTGTAAATTCAAAGAAATAATGAAATTGGCTTAAAATTAAAATGTGCGAACAGGCAGGCCAGAATCGTCAAAAAATTGAAATCTTAATCGGATTTCTAAAGAGTTGGTAGTATTCCGGTCCGTTTTTCGCCATTTTTATAGTTATTTGATTAATGTATTGAGTTATTCCACTTAGAAAGAGATTTAATACCAAAAAATTGTCTGTTAAATTCCACTTTGTCAAAATAGAATTTGGTATCGTCTTCGGCCGAAATTTTTTATTCTGTAATTTGTTCTCTTAAAAAATACATACTCATTGATCTTGCAAAATTTTGGCACAACAATTGGCCTAATACATTTGCAGAATCTTAAAAAATCCCAACTGATGAGAAAACTTACCTCGGCAATCGTTTTTGCCGGCTTATCGATAGCATTGATAGCAACCGGCTGTAAAAGCAAAAAAAACAAAGAAGTTCCCCTCCCAACAGATGAAGTGGAAGTAAAGTTGCCCTGCTCAGAATACAAGTCTGATGCAAAAACCTTTAGAGCATTTTCCTTTGGTGAAAGTATGGACCTAAATACAGCAAAGCGCAAAGCTCTTAGCAATGCACGTGCCGAGCTGGCAGGTATGCTAAGTACTACAATGAAGGTAGTAGGCGACAACTATGTTAAATCATCAGAATACAACAACAAGGAGGAAATACTTGAACGCTTTGAAGAAAATGCACGCACCGTAATCAATCAAGAGCTTCGTGGAGTAATTCCTGTATGTGAACGCTCGTCAAAGGTGAAAAACAGCAATGTGTTTAAATATTATGTAGCTCTTGAACTAAGTGCTGATCGCCTCGCTGATAGCTACTACCAAACCCTTACACGCGACCAAAGCTTGAAAATCGATTACAATTACGAGCTATTTAAAAAGACTTTTGAAGAAGAAATGCGCAGATTTGAACAAGGTCGATAAACCTTTTACTAAAAACAAAAAAAAGAAGCTGTCCTAAAAGAGGGCAGCTTTTTTTTATCAGTTTTTAAATGGTATTTAATGTTACAAAAAATGAATTAGACTTAAAGCAGGTTTTTGGTAGTGATATTTCAAAAAATTGATTT
>NZ_BHZE01000050.1 GCF_003851885.1 Thermaurantimonas aggregans
AAAAAGGCCTACGGAGTAGATACGATCGACTTTTTTCACCTTAGTAGGGCGATTGCTACTTACGAGCGATCCCTAATTTCAGGTTTTTCTCGTTGGGATGCTTGGTATTATAAAGGAGAGCCCACTTTGAGCGACGAGGAAGTGGCAGGTTGGAGGCTTTTTACAGGCAAGGCTGGGTGCATACGTTGCCACAACGGGCCGGATTTGACCAATTATTCGTTTCATAACATCGGTCTTTACGAAGTGTATGCTGATGTTGGCCTATTCAGACGGACGCGAGACTCAGCTGACATTGGTAAAATGAAAACACCAACGCTTCGGAATTTGGTGTACACCGCTCCATATATGCACGACGGAAGCATTAAATTCATGGAGCAGGTAATTGAGCACTATAACTTGGGAGGTAAAAACCACCCATCAAAATCGCCATTAATCAGACCTTTACAACTGAATAAGGCGGAAATGAGGCAATTAGTGGCGTTGCTCAAGGCAATGTCTGACACCGTGATGCCTGTTGTACAGTGATGTTTTTTGATTTAAAAAAAGGATTCTTTAAAAAGTTTTGCGATTAACAAGCATTTTAAACCTCTACAGTAAAAGTGCTACCTGCAGGCGTGGAGTGTACAGTGATGCTGCCTTTGTGAAGCTCAATGATTTTTTTAGTGAGCGAAAGACCAATGCCTGTGCCTTGGCTAAAATGTTTGTTTTTGCCTCGATAGAAGGGGTCAAAGATGTAATCGAGATCATCGACCGGAATACCAGGACCTTGATCAATAAAATGGAGGATGAGCTGGGGTTTTGAATTTTTGTCATTAGAGGGAATACTCGCAATTTTTACTTGACATGTATGTTGGGGTGAGAATTTGCATGCATTGTCCATAAGGTTAAGAAAAGCGATTTTCATCA
>NZ_BHZE01000051.1 GCF_003851885.1 Thermaurantimonas aggregans
ATTTTTTCTATGGCATATTTCTCTTTAAATCCGTTGATAATGGGCAGCATCGTATGCCCTTCGTATTTCTTTCCATCGAAAATATCGTAGGCCAATGGATACCCTCCATCACTGAGCAATAACCCAAGTACAATCTGTGGATTTTGATGTTTACCTTCTTTTGAAAAACCTGTCTTGCGAAAATCGTCTTCCTGATCTGTTTCAAAATACAAGGTTGTTACATCATAAAAGACAATCTGAATGCCTTGCTGAAGTATTTTTAGCGTGTGTTGATAGCTGATTTGCTGAACCAATTCTTTTTGTGTGTTATACAGTTTATCCATGTACCGATAAATCTCATCTTCACTGTAGTTTTTTTGAGCAAATCGAGATAAATATTCCGTAGTCTTGAGTTTGCTTTTTGGATACACCAAGCGGTATAATACTAAATCTTTAAAAAGAACATCTCCTATTGCATTAAATCCAATTTCATCAAAGAGTTTACCCAATATGAGCTCTACCCCAACAAGCCTATGCGATGTGATGGTATTTAGAACTTGTTCATAATGAAGTCTTTCGTTATCAAAGTCAAGCTCAATAATTCCTTGATATTTTTTTATCCAATCCTCAGCCTTGGATATCAAAGATTTTAATTCACTTTCATTATTAGCTGAGCCAAAACTTTTTCTGACAATATATCGTCCATGAGATTTTTCAACTGCCTGAATATAAATTCTGCCATTTTTATGCTTAAGCTGCCTGACAAACACTTCAAATTTTTGCCTCTAAATAAAATTAACACCCAAAATGACGAAAATGGATTTTATAAATCATTGTATAACAAATATTTATAATTACAACTAAGCAAAAAATAAAAAATCTGCGGAAGTCAGG
>NZ_BHZE01000052.1 GCF_003851885.1 Thermaurantimonas aggregans
CTGCTCACAATTGTTCGCCGGCATTCATGGAAAGTTACAGAGTGATATGTCTAACAAGGAAAAAAAAGAATTAGACTATAAAAGGTCTTAATCCTTGTTTTAGTGGTGCAGACGATCCCTGCGGGATGTCTGCATCCATTCATACTGCTGCTCACAATTGTTCGCCGGCATTCATGGAAAGTTACAGAGTGATAAAACCTGGGACCCAGTATTTCACTGGGTCTACAAAATGTCTTAATCCTTGTTTTAGTGGTGCAGACGATCCCTGTGGGATGTCTGCATCCATTCATGCTACTGCTCACAATTGTTCGCCGGCATTCATGGAAAGTTACAGAGTGATAAAACCTGGGACCCAGTATTTCACTGGGTCTACAAAATGTCTTAATCCTTGTTTTAGTGGAAGTTACAGAGTGATGCGCAACTCCCCAAAAAAGCTGGTCGTTAGTTGCGAATGTCTTAATCCTTGTTTTAGTGGAAGTTACAGAGTGATGCCCAAAGAAATATACAACGGAGATTTCTTTGGGAGTCTTAATCCTTGTTTTAGTGGAAGTTACAGAGTGATTGTTTGGGAATTTGCACCAAGTAACAGTTACCGTCTGGTCTTAATCCTTGTTTTAGTGGAAGTTACAGAGTGATCTGACATTCATTTTTGCTGTGGTAGCGTTTTTCCTTTAGTCTTAATCCTTGTTTTAGTGGAAGTTACAGAGTGATAACAAGAGAAAAAATTTAACCTCATCAGGCATGTAAAAGTCTTAATCCTTGTTTTAGTGGAAGTTACAGAGTGATGCGACCCACGATGAACTGCCGGAATCTATTAAATCAGTCTTAATCCTTGTTTTAGTGGAAGTTACAGAG
>NZ_BHZE01000053.1 GCF_003851885.1 Thermaurantimonas aggregans
ACTTTACCACATCGGCCGATACGGTGTGCGACGGCACAGCGGTTACCTTCACAAGCACCTCAACCTCTAACCAAAGCGGAGTACCACAACTGATTCATCAGTGGAACTTCGGCAACGGGCAGACCTCTACAGACTCCTTGCCGGCTCCGGTCGTCTTTACCAACAGCGGCACACAGGACAGCCTCTACACCGTATGGCTGAAGGTGACCAATGCCTTTGGGTGTGTAGATTCGGTGCAAAAAGGCATTTTGGTTCGGCCCAATGCCAAGGCAGAAGCACAGCTTGTAAACGGATTTGACTGTGCACCCTTTAAGATCGACACCTCGGTGGTCAAAGCCGTACATTATCCGATGGCCAATGCCGTGTATACCTGGAAGATCTTCGACAAGAACTTCAACCTGATCACCACTCAGACAGGGCAGCATGCTTTGAACCACACCATTGTAAACGACGGAGACACGGTGTATGTGCGGCTGGTGGTCAGCTCGCTGTATGGCTGCAAGGCCGATTCGATAACCCAATTGATGTACACCATCCTCAATCCGGTAGCCTCTTTTACAGTGCCCACATCGGGATGTTCACCCCTTCAAACACAGGTAGCCAATACCTCATCGCCCGGGGTGAGCTATCAGTGGTATTTGAACGGACAGCTGCAGAGCACCACAGCAGAGAATCCACTGTTTACGTTGAACAACAACAGCCACACACAAGACAGCACAGTTCAGATCAAACTCGTCGTAACAGCCGGCACCGGTTGTAAGGACTCCACCACCCAGACAGTGACGGTGTATCCAAGACCTTTAGCCCAGTTCAGCATAC
>NZ_BHZE01000054.1 GCF_003851885.1 Thermaurantimonas aggregans
ACAGTAGTGGCTGATAGTGGGTTGTTGTCAAAAGCCAATATAGAAGAATTAGCATCCTGTGGACATGAATTTATACTTGGAGCACGACTGAAAAATGAAACACAGCCGTGTAAAGAGAAAATTCTTAGCCATTCATTTAAAGACGGTGAAAGCATCGTGATACCAAAAGGCGATTATAAGCTTATAGTAAACTTTTCACAGCAAAGAGCAAAGAAAGATAGGTATAACCGGGAAAAAGGCATTAAACGCCTTGAAAAGCTCATTAAAAACAACAAACTAACCAAAGCAGCCATCAACAAAAGAGGGTATAACAAATTCTTAACGATGAAAGGCCCCGTGGAAGTAGAAATAGATGCAGAAAAGATTATGCAAGACCAAAAATGGGATGGATTAAAAGGATATTTAACCAACAGTACCCTCTCAAAAGAAAAAATACTGGAGAACTACAATCAACTTTGGCAGATTGAAAAGGCATTTAGAATTGCCAAAACAGACTTAAAAATCAGGCCTATTTATCACTATAAACAGCGAAGGATAGAGGCTCATATATGCTTAAACTTTGTGGCATATAAGATTTACAAAGAATTAGAAAGATATCTAAAACAAAAGAAATCAGATTTATCAGCAGAAAAAGTCATTGAAATAGCACAAAGCATTTATCAAATCGAAATCACTACACCCAAGACGAAAGAAACCATTAGCAAAGTAATCCTTTTAACAGAGGAGCAAAAAAAAGTAGCTTCAATCTTCAATTTTGGGTGTTAAAATGCGGAAGTCA
>NZ_BHZE01000055.1 GCF_003851885.1 Thermaurantimonas aggregans
GTAACTACCAGTTTGACGGTGTACACCACACTGTCATTGGTGGTCAGAGGTATGTCGAAGGTGGGGGCTGCGGTGTTTACCCCTGTCGATGGCACCGGCGGAGCGATGGTCCAGGTGTACTGCAGTCCGTTTCCGCTGCTTTGATTGGTGGGTTGCAACACTGCGGGCGAACAGGCCGGCGTCGGCAGTTGAAAGGCTGCCACCGGTCGGGGATTGACCACTACGACTTGCCAGGCCGAGTCCTTACAGCCATCTTGTGAAGTCACCGCCAGACTGATGGTGTAGCTAATCGCATTGGCTGTCTGATTGTCGGGGAAGGTGAAGGTCGGCGCGGCTGCTGTGGCACTGCTGATCAGCACAGACGGATCGCTTACATACCACTGATGGCTCAGCCCCTTGCCCTGGCTGGCGTTTGTGGCTGCTACTGCTGTAGTGGCACATATCGGCGTGGGTATGCTGAACTGGGCTAAAGGTCTTGGATACACCGTCACTGTCTGGGTGGTGGAGTCCTTACAACCGGTGCCGGCTGTTACGACGAGTTTGATCTGAACTGTGCTGTCTTGTGTGTGGCTGTTGTT
>NZ_BHZE01000056.1 GCF_003851885.1 Thermaurantimonas aggregans
AGCTGCCTAGGGTAAAACCGGTGACTGGGGCTAAGTCGTAACAAGGTAGCCGTACCGGAAGGTGCGGCTGGAATACCTCCTTCTTAGAGAACACGGAACATCAATCGTTCCCCTCCTCTTCACCCCTCTGTTCTTGCTAACTATATCATATTCCATTACAGTCTCGTAGCTCAGTTGGTTAGAGCGCTACACTGATAATGTAGAGGTCCCCAGTTCAAATCTGGGCGGGACTACAAAGCAGATACGTCTTACACGTGCAGCGTACTGTGGTTGGATTTTAAAATTGAAGTTCTTTATATATTGGGGGATTAGCTCAGTTGGCTAGAGCACCTGCTTTGCACGCAGGGGGTCATCGGTTCGAATCCGTTATCCTCCACTTGTTTGTTGAGCACCGTCTGGCGACGATGAAGTAGGTTCGATTCCTGCTGGTTGGTACCACAAACGATCTTTGACATATTGGCAAGGAGCAAGAGATAACGGAAGAGAGAGAAGTTAGAAAGGGCACACGGAGGATGCCTAGGCTTCCGGAGGCGAAGAAGGACGTGGCAAGCTGCGAAAAGCTGCGGGG
>NZ_BHZE01000057.1 GCF_003851885.1 Thermaurantimonas aggregans
TTTGCCGGGTTGCTGTTTAAAGACTACTCGCCTCACTTAAAATGTCTATGATGGCTCTAATTTACTTCAATTAAGGGTTTTATCAAAATAAAAAAGAAGGCGTCCTTTACTTTTTGGACACCTTCTTCGCCTGGGTCGGGCTATCCGCTCATATTCGCCTTGCACGTGGGCGCATCACAACCTGGGTGCGTTGTCTGCCCTTCGGGCCAGCCAGCCGCTCCCAGTGTGCTGCAGCCCACCCGCTGCGGCTCATATCCGCTACTATCCCTCACGCGGCAGCGGCCTACAGCCGCTTTAAAAAACTTTGAACTCAAACTTTAACTAAAACTAAAACTTTTTCTGCGCATTTCTGAGAGTTTTACGGAATTTCCACCCTCCTGACTTCCGCATTTTAACACCCAAAATTGAAGATTGAAGCTACTTTTTTTTGCTCCTCTGTTAAAAGGATTACTTTGCTAATGGTTTCTTTCGTCTTGGGTGTAGTGATTTCGATTTGATAA